>NZ_JBIAWG010000023.1:0-150423 GCF_042895285.1 Streptomyces sp. NPDC001406 | reverse complement strand
GGTGCCCCGCAGGGGCATCGGCGCAGCCGACGCGGAGCGGAACGCAGTGGAGCGGAGCGCCCTTTACTCGGGGCGTGGAAGCACGACACTGACAAAGAAGCGGGCGGCCCCACGGCCACTGGCCAACTCCGAGGCTCAAGCCTCGCGCCCCGCGAAGCTGCCATCGCCGTGCACCTCGATCGCCTACCTGACGGCGCCGACATCTCAGTCAAAACGCTGGCCAAGACGCTCCCGTACGGCCAGTGCGCCCTACGTACGGCCCTCAACCGCCTCCATGCTGCAGGGCATTTGAGGCGAGGAAGGGAGCAGTTGGAGGCGGACCGGGCAGCTCGCGTTGGATCACCCGATCGTGGTGGACCCGTACCGCACGCGACGACGCCTGGTGGGCGGCCTTCACGCGCGGCGACGTACCGGAACCGGAGCAGCCACCGGACGAACGCGCCCGCCCCACCCGCTCCCGCGCCCACATCCTCCTCGCCGCCCTGGGGCGTACGGCCCCGGTCCTGTCCCTCTCCGCCGCCGACTGCACCGCGCTCGCCCCGCTCCTGACGGAGTGGTTCGCGCGCGGGGCCGCCGACGAGGCCGTACTCCGCGCCCTGACCGAGGGCCTGCCCACCCCGGTCCACCACCCGGTCGCCCTGGTCCGCCGCCGCCTGATCGACAAGCTCCCACCGGAACCGGCCCCCCGGCCACCCCGCCCACCCCGCCGAGTCCTGGAGTGCGCGAAGTGCGGAGTGCCGGGGCACCCGGAAGCACTGCCGGGGGGCGTGTGCGGACGCTGCCGAGGCGAACGCGTCCCGCGCACCCCCGTACGCCCCTGCCCGCTCCCGCAGTCCATGCCCGCGCGGGCGAGATCCGGGCGGCCATGTCCGTTCGACGACGCAAAGGGACCCGCATGACCACTCCTACGGTCCGACGTGACACCACCCCGGGGCACGATCGAGGGAAGGAGGCGACGCCATGACCCCCAGTACCGCCCAGCGCCCGCAGTGCCGTCGAGGACTTCGAGGCGCTTGCCCGCAGGGCTCCAGAGGGCGGCAAGCTCGCACTCATCGACGGAAAGCTGGAGGTCAAGCCGTTGCCAGACCAGCGTCACGGGGGCATCCGCTGTCAACAGTCCCCGGCCCACCCCTGGGGCGCCACCGTCGCACTCCCCTCCCCGGTCGACGTCACCCTCGACACCGAGGACCTCAAGGACTACGCCGGCTGAAAACGCCCGAGGGCGGCACCCCCAGCCAGAAGCTGGAAGTGCCGCCCTCGGTCCGTAGGACAGGCGATCAACCGGAACCGGTCGATCAGAAGTCCATGTCACCGCCCGGCATGCCGCCCGGAGCGGCCGCGGCGGCCTTCTCCGGCTTGTCGGCGATGACGGCCTCGGTGGTGAGGAACAGCGCGGCGATGGAGGCGGCGTTCTGCAGCGCGGAACGGGTCACCTTCGCCGGGTCGATGATGCCTTCCTTGACCAGGTCGACGTACTCGCCGGTCGCGGCGTTCAGGCCGTGGCCCGGGGTCAGGTTGCGCACCTTCTCCACCACGACACCGCCCTCGAGGCCGGCGTTGACGGCGATCTGCTTCAGCGGAGCCTCGAGCGCGAGCTTCACGGCCTGGGCGCCGGTCGCCTCGTCACCCTGCAGCTCCAGCTTCTCGAACACCTGGGAGGCCTGGAGCAGGGCCACGCCACCACCGGCGACGATGCCCTCCTCGACGGCCGCCTTGGCGTTGCGGACGGCGTCCTCGATGCGGTGCTTGCGCTCCTTGAGCTCCACCTCGGTGGCGGCACCGGCCTTGATGACCGCGACACCGCCGGCGAGCTTCGCCAGGCGCTCCTGCAGCTTCTCGCGGTCGTAGTCGGAGTCGCTGTTCTCGATCTCGGCGCGGATCTGGTTGACCCGGCCGTTGACCTGGTCGGAGGAGCCGGCACCGTCGACGATGGTGGTCTCGTCCTTGGTGATGACGACCTTGCGGGCGCGGCCCAGGAGGTCCAGGGTCGCGTTCTCCAGCTTGAGGCCGACCTCCTCGGAGATGACCTCGCCGCCCGTGAGGATGGCGATGTCGCCGAGCATGGCCTTGCGGCGGTCACCGAAGCCCGGGGCCTTGACGGCGACGGACTTGAAGGTGCCACGGATCTTGTTGACGACCAGGGTCGACAGGGCCTCGCCCTCGACGTCCTCGGCGATGATCAGCAGCGGCTTGCCCGACTGCATGACCTTCTCCAGGAGCGGGAGCAGGTCCTTGACGGAGCCGATCTTGGAGTTGGCGATGAGGATGTACGGGTCGTCGAGCGACGCCTCCATCCGCTCCATGTCGGTGGCGAAGTACGCCGAGATGTAGCCCTTGTCGAAGCGCATACCCTCGGTGAGCTCCAGCTCCAGACCGAAGGTCTGGGACTCCTCGACGGTGATGACGCCTTCCTTGCCGACCTTGTCCATGGCCTCGGCGATGAGCTCGCCGATCTGGGTGTCGGCGGCGGAGATGGAGGCCGTGGAGGCGATCTGCTCCTTGGTCTCGACGTCCTTGGCCTGCTCCAGCAGGGCGGCGGAGACGGCCTCGACGGCCTTCTCGATACCGCGCTTGAGGGCCATCGGGTTGGCGCCGGCGGCTACGTTGCGCAGGCCCTCCTTGACCAGGGCCTGGGCAAGAACGGTCGCGGTGGTCGTACCGTCACCGGCGACGTCGTCCGTCTTCTTGGCGACTTCCTTGACCAGCTCGGCGCCGATCTTCTCGAACGGGTCCTCGAGCTCGATCTCCTTGGCGATGGAGACACCATCGTTGGTGATCGTGGGGGCGCCCCACTTCTTCTCGAGGACGACGTTGCGGCCCTTGGGGCCGAGCGTCACCTTCACGGCGTCCGCGAGCTGGTTCATGCCGCGCTCGAGGCCGCGCCGCGCCTCCTCGTCGAACGCGATGATCTTGGCCATGTGAAGTGGTCCCTCCAGGACTGGGGGTGATTCCTTCGGACCGCGCCCGCGCCCGCGACGGACGGCCCACGGGCCGGTGGTTCCTTGCCCCACCCGCTCCGCGGCCTCACCGACCCGGTCCTTCTTTTGTCACTCTCACCTTCAGAGTGCTAACGCCAATGATTAGCACTCGCCCCGTCCGAGTGCAAGACAGCGCCCGCGTAGCGGGCCCCTTGAGGGGTGGTGGTCGGGCGACGGGCGGGCGCAAGCGGCTCGGGAGATCCGCAGGTGGGCAGCGGAGTCATGGCGCCTGGGCAGACCGAAGGGCCCGTACCCCGGGAGGTACGGGCCCTTCGAAGATGAACAGAACGTCGGTGTCAGTCGACGCGTGCTTCAGCTGGTCGCCAGCCGGACCATGTCCGCCTGCGGGCCCTTCTGGCCCTGCGAGATCTCGAAGTCGACCCGCTGTCCCTCTTCCAGGGTGCGGTAGCCGTCCATCTGGATCGCGCTGTAGTGGACGAAAACATCCGCACCACCGTCGACCGCGATGAAGCCGTACCCCTTCTCCGCGTTGAACCACTTGACGGTGCCCTGAGCCATGCCTAACTCCCCTATTACTGGCCCTTGCACAGATCCACACCTCGCGGATCCGGGTCAGACCTCACCCCCCATTGGCTTGGGGGCGTGCGCCGGAACGCGTCGACCGCGGCTGAATGTATCTGTCCAACTGCCGTCTGCAACAGGTCAATCGGACGAGAATTCTGGACGCGACCGGTCCGGAATGTGGCGAGAATTCGCCTGAATTCAGGGCAAGTCGGGCCCTGCAAAAGGTATAAAAGCCGCAGAAAGCCCGCACACTTTGGCTACTTCTTGTCGGGCCTACGGCATGAATCCAGGGCTTCCGACCCGGAGATCGGGAGCGAGTTCCCCAACTGTACCGCGCTCAATCACACTGAATTGCCCCCTCCGCTTCTCTCACGGAGGAGGCAATCAGATGAACACTCGGTAACTGCAGTTACCCACGGTAATGATCAGCCGCCGGCGACGGCCGGAATGATGGAGACACCCGAGCCGTCGGGGGTCGCCGTCTCCAGGCCCTGCTCGAAGCGGACGTCGTCGTCGTTGACGTACACATTGACGAAGCGGCGCAGCTTGCCCTGGTCGTCCAGGACACGGGCGGCGATCCCCGTGTGGTTCTTCTCCAGGCTCTCGATGACCTCGGCGAGGGTCGCGCCCTCGGCCTGGACCTCGGCCTGGCCGCCCGTGTAGGTGCGCAGGATGGTGGGGATGCGAACGGTCACGCTCATGCGATTAGACCTCCGGTGACGATGTGACTACGTGCGTATCGGCCGCCGGGCCGGCGGTTTCGGCCTGTGGAGCTGACGTAAGACCTCGGCTCGGGTTCGTCCCGGGGGCAGTCGGCCGTGAAGCAGGAAGCCCGACGGGCGACCGCCGGACTCCTCGGGACTCCGAGGAGGAGGTCAAGCGAGGCCGGCCTCTCGGAACGACTCAAGGTTGGGACGAATGGTCGCGGTGAGCCCCGTACCGGCCACCGCGTCCAACGTCTTCAGGCCGTCGCCCGTGTTGAGGACGACGGTGGTCTTGGCCGGGTCGAGGACGCCGTCCTTGATGAGCTTCTGCGTCACGCCCACCGTCACACCGCCCGCCGTCTCGGCGAAGATGCCCTCGGTACGCGCCAGCAGCTTGATGGCGTCCACGACCTGCTCGTCCGTCACATCCTCCACCGCGCCGCCGGTGCGGCGCGCGATGTCGAGGACGTACGGCCCGTCGGCCGGGTTGCCGATGGCCAGGGACTTGGCGATGGTGTTCGGCTTCTGCGGGCGGACCACGTCGTGCCCGCCCTTGAAGGCCACGGACACCGGCGAGCAGCCCTCGGCCTGGGCGCCGAAGATCTTGTAGGGCCGGTCCTCGACCAGCCCGAGCTTGATCAGCTCCTGCAGACCCTTGTCGACCTTGGTGAGCTGGGAGCCGGAGGCGATGGGGACCACGATCTGGTCGGGCAGCCGCCAGCCGAGCTGCTCGCAGATCTCGTACGCCAGGGTCTTGGAGCCCTCCGCGTAGTACGGCCGCAGGTTGACGTTGACGAAGCCCCAGCCCTCGCCGGCCGGGTCGCCGATCAGCTCGGAGCAGAAGCGGTTCACGTCGTCGTAGTTGCCCTCGATGCCGACGAGGTTGCCGCCGTAGATCGCGGCCATGACGACCTTGCCCTGCTCCAGGTCGTGCGGGATGAACACGCAGGAGCGGAGGCCGGCGCGGGCGGCCGCGGCGCCGACGGCACCGGCGAGGTTGCCCGTGGAGGAGCAGGACAGGGTGGTGAAGCCGAAGGCGCGGGCGGCCTCCAGGGCCTGGGCGACGACGCGGTCCTTGAAGGAGTGCGTCGGGTTGCCGGAGTCGTCCTTCACATAGAGCCCGCCGGTCACACCGAGCTCGCGCGCCAGGTTGTCGGCCTTGACGAGCTTGGTCCAGCCCGGGTTCAGGTTCGGCTTGTCGGCCACGTCCGCGGGGACGGGCAGCAGCGGCGCGTAGCGCCAGATGTTCGCGGGGCCCGCCTCGATGCGCCTGCGGAGTTCCTCGGTTTCGTACGCCGAGAAGTCGTACGCGATCTCAAGCGGGCCGAAACACTCCTCGCAGGCGAACACCGGTCCGAGCGGTACCCGGTGACCGCACTCGCGACAGCTCAGGGCAGCGGCCGGGCCGAGGTCTACGGTGGGATTGCTGGTGCTTGCAACTGTCTGCACAGCCATGGAGGCGAGGCCCTTTCTCCTCATCTTCCTCACGACGCATCTCGCCGTGAGACGGATTTGGCACCTTCCCTAGCCGGGAGCCTCGCTGGAGAACGAGAACCGACTGGAGGGTTGCCGGGGCTTCATCGGGCCGTGTCCCTCTGCCCCTCTGGATGAGCTGTATGTGGTTGTAAACGCCCACGACCCTCGACATGCGATGGTCATCGGCGTTGTTCAAGACTGTAACCGAAGGCCAGGACAGTTGAGATAGTCGTCCGAACCGCGAGACAACGTGAGGAGCCGCTGACTGTGCTGGAAGAAGTCGAGCGCTGGCTGGCCACCCGCTCCTGGTCCGTGACCGATCGCCCCCTCCACAAGATCCTCGCCGCCAAGCAGCGGACGGGTCAGTCGGTGTCCGTGGTGCTGCCCGCGCTCAACGAGGAGGAGACGGTCGGTGACATCGTCGCCGTGATCCGCCACGATCTCATGCAGCAGGTCCCGCTCGTCGACGAGATCGTCGTCGTCGACTCCGGATCCACCGACCGCACCTCCGCGGTGGCCGCCGCCGCGGGCGCCAGGGTCGTCCACCGCGACGACATCCTGCCGCGCATTCCGGCCGTTCCCGGCAAGGGGGAGGTCCTGTGGCGTTCCCTGCTGGTCACGAGCGGGGACATCGTCTGCTTCATCGACGCCGACCTGAGGGAGTTCTCCTCCGACTTCGTCTCCGGGATCGTCGGCCCGCTGCTGACCGACCCGGGAGTCGACCTGGTCAAGGCGATGTACGACCGCCCACTGGGCGGGGCGACGGGCCAGGGCGGCCGGGTCACCGAGCTGATGGCGCGCCCGCTGCTGAACATGCACTGGCCGCAGCTGGCCGGCTTCGTGCAGCCGCTCGGCGGCGAGTACGCGGCCCGCCGCTCCCTGCTGGAACAGCTCCCGTTCCCCGTCGGCTACGGCGTGGAGCTGGGCATGCTGGTCGACGCCCTGCACCTGGTGGGCCTGGACGCCCTCGCGCAGGTCGACGTGGGGGTGCGCAAGCACCGGCACCAGGACGGGCAGGCGCTGGGCCGGATGGCGGCGGCGATCTACCGGACGGCGCAGCTGAGGCTGGCCCGAGGCCACCTCATCCGTCCTTCCCTCACCCAGTTCGAGCGGGGCGAGGACGGCTTCGAGCCGCGCACCTACTCGGTGGACACGGAGGAGCGGCCGCCGATGGCGGAGATCGCGGAGTACGCCTCGCGCAGAGTGGCCTGATCGCTGGAGAACGGCTGTATACGGCCCCCTCGCAGGGTGGAACGTACGTTTGAGCGTTTCCGGGCCGGGCTAGGTTGAGGCGTATGGCTTCCACGCACGGTGCTGCTGAAGTGCTGGTCGCGTCCAATCGCGGCCCGGTTTCGTACGAGGTGCGCGAGGGGGGTGCGCTGCACGCCAAGCGGGGTGGCGGCGGGCTGGTCTCGGGGCTGTCGGCCATCGGGCCGCACACGGACGCGGTGTGGGTGTGCGCCGCGCTGAGCGACGCGGACCGGGAGGCGGTGCGCCGCTCGCACGGCGGCCGGCGGCTGTCCGTGGACGCGACCGGCGGCCAGCAGGTGCGCATGCTGGACATCGACGCGACGGTTTTCTCCGACGCGTACAACGGCGTCGCCAACTCCGTGCTCTGGTTCGTCCACCACATGCTCTACCAGACCCCGCTGGAGCCGGTGTTCGACGCGGAGTTCCGGCGCCAGTGGGCGTCGTACGAGGCCTACAACCGGGCCTTCGCCGAGGCGCTGGCGCAGGAGGCCGCCGAGGGCGCCGCGGTGCTGATCCAGGACTACCACCTCGCCCTGGCTCCCCGGATGCTCCGGCAGCTCCGCCCCGATCTGCGGATCGGCCATTTCTCGCACACGCCCTGGGCCCCGCCGGACTACTTCCGTCTCCTGCCCGACGACATCGCGGCCGAACTGCTCGGCGGCATCCTCGGCGCCGACCGCGCGGCCTTCCTCACCCGGCGCTGGGCGGACGCGTTCACCGACTGCTGCCATGCGGTGCTCGGCCCCGGCATCCCGTCCGGCACGCGCATCGGTGTGCACGGGCTCGGCGCGGACGCGGACTTCCTGCGCAAGCGGGCGCACGAGCCGGACGTGGCCGAACGGATGAAGGCGCTGCGGGCGGAGATCGGCGAGGGCCGCAGGGCGATCGTCCGGGTGGACCGGACCGAGCTGTCGAAGAACATCGTGCGCGGTCTGCTGGCGTACCGGCAGCTGCTGGACGACCACCCCGAGTGGCGCGAGCGGGTCGTGCACGTGGCCTTCGCCTACCCCTCCCGGCAGGACCTGGCCGTGTACCGGGACTACACGGCGGAGGTCCAGCGCCTGGCGCAGGACATCAACTCCCGGTACAGCACGCCGGGTTGGACCCCGGTCGTGCTGCATGTCAAGGACGACTTCGCGCGCTCCCTGGCCGCGTACCGGCTGGCGGACGTGGCGCTGGTGAACCCCATCCGGGACGGTATGAACCTGGTCGCCAAGGAGATTCCGGTCGTCTCCGACGAGGGGTGCGTGCTGGTGCTCTCGCGGGAGGCCGGGGCGTACGAGGAGCTGGGCGAGGACGCGATCGTCGTGAACCCGTACGACATCGTGGGCACGGCCGACGCCCTGCACCAGGCGCTGACCATGCCCCCCGAGGAGCGGGCGGAGCGCACGAAGCGGCTCGCTGCCGCGGCTACCGCGTTGCCCCCCGCTCAGTGGTTCCTGGACCAGCTGGGTGCACTGAACGCCTGATTGCAGGTAGTCCGGCACTGCAGGCCGTGCCCACCCTCCCCCAAGTTCTCGACTTCGCTCGAACTGGGGGACCCCATCGCCCTGCGGAACGACTGCCCACGGCAGTAGCCGCTCGACGCTCAGCCCAGGTGTGCCGCCAGTGACTTCAGCAGTCGTACGACCCCCTCGGGACCGTCCACCACCAGGTCCGCCCGTTCGGCCAGCTCCGTCACCTCCGAGCTGCCGCTGCACACCAGCAGGCCGGGGACGCCGTCGGAGCGGAGCTTGTCGACCGCGGCGTAGGCGGGGAGGTCGCCCAGGTCGTCGCCGGCGTACACCACGGACTCGGCGCCGATGTCACGGACGTACTCCAGGAGGGCGACGCCCTTGTCCATGCCGGGCGGGCGCAGTTCGAGGACCAGCCGGCCCGGCTCGACGATCAGGCCGTGCCGGGTGGCGAGGTCGGAGAGGGGTTCGCGGAGGGCCTCGAAGGCGGCCTGCGGATCGTCGGCGCGGCGGGTGTGGACGGCGACGGCCCGTCCCTTCTCCTCGATCCAGGTCCCCCGCCAGGCGCCGATCCGGTCCAGGAACCCGGGCAGTTCGGCGCGGACGGCGGCGACGCCGGGGTGCGGGGGCGGCGCGCTGATGGTTCCGCTCACGGCCTCCCAGCGCTCGGCGCCGTAGTGGCCGAGGACGACGAGGTGCTCCAGGCCGGGTACGCCCGCGAAGCCGCCGTGCCGCACGGCGACCCCGGCCGGGCGGCCGGTGATCACGGCGACGGAGGCCACCTTGGGGGCGATTTCGGAGAGTGCGGGTACGGCGTCGGGGTGGGCCCGGGCCTGTTCCGGGTCGGCGACGATCGGGGCGAGTGTGCCGTCGAAGTCGAGCCCGATCAGCGCGGTGCGCGGCCGTGCGAGCAGCGCGTCGAGCCCTTCCCGTCCGGCCTGGGTCACGGGGGTCGGCAGCGGGTCCATCGGGTTGGTGGAGTCCGTCGTATGGATGCCCATACGGCGACCCTATCCACCGGAGGGCGGGCGCACCCATGGCTCAGGGGGGCGCACAGGGAAGCGCCGCGGTGTTCACCGCTCGGAGCGCCGCGCCTCCCGCACACGCCGCAGCCGGTTCACCGTCACCGGGTCGTGCGCCAGCGCCCGCTCGTCGTCCAGCAGGGCGTTCAGCAGCTGGTAGTAGCGCACGGGCGCGAGCCCCAGCTCCTCACGTATCGCCCGCTCCTTGGCCCCGGGCCCCGCAAACCCCCGCCGCTCCAACGCAAGAATCCCCCGCTCCCGCGCCCCCAGCTCGTCCAGCTCCATACGAGGAACGGTAGCCCGGCCCACTGACAACGACCGGCTCGGCTACAGCCCCTCAACCCGCGTCGCGGCTGTCCGCCGTCCTCGCTGTCGTCTGCAGGCTGTCCAGGACGGTCACCGGGCTGCCCGTCGGGGTGACGGCTCGGCCGACGCTCTTCGCGATGTCAGCGCCGGCCGCCGCCCGGGCGATCTCCCCGACCGGGTGAAACACGAAGAAGCCGAAACGGCCCGGCCTCTCCCGCTCCACGCCCACACAGGGCAGCGGCCCCCCGCCCGCGGCAACCCCTCAACCCGCGTCGCGGCTGTCCGCCGTCGTCGCTGTCGTCTGGAGGCGGTTCAGGATTGTCACCGGGCTGCCTGTGGGGGTGACGGCCTGGCCGATCGTCTTCTTGATGTCGGCGCTCACTCCTGCCCAGGAGGTCTTGCCGACCGGGTAGAGGGCGGACGTGGGGAGCTGGTTGAGGAAGGGGTGGAGGTTCGCGTCCCTGGTGGACTGGGACATGGCGTCCGACGCGGCGCTGGTGACGGGCAGCAGGCCGTACTCGCGGGAGAAGCCGAGGACGTTCTTCTCGCTGTAGACGAAGTCGAGGAAATCGCCGACCTGCTCGGCGTGGCCGTTCTGCTTGAAGGCCATCATCCAGTCGGCCACGCCCATCGAGGACCTGGACTGCCCGGTCCGCCCGGGCATCGGCACCATGCCGAACTTCACGCCCTTGCTTGCGGCCTGCTTCATCAGCGTGGGATGCCCGTTGAGCATGCCGACCTGACCGTCCGCGAACGCCGCGAAGGCATCGGCCCGGTTGAGCTTGCCCGGTGCGACCGGCCCGGTCAGCCCCTTGCCGACGAGCTGGTCCTTGAGCCAGGTGAAGGTCTCCACGTTCTCGGCGGAGTCGAGGCTGTAGGTGCCGACGTCGTCGGTGATGCCGGAGCCGCCGCTCAGCAGCCACTGCATGGTCTCGGCCTGCGCCTCCTCGGGTCCGAGTGGCAGCGCGTACGGGTACTTCACCCCCTCGGCCTTCAGCGCCTTCGCGTCGGCCGCGAGCTCGCTCCAGTCGGTGGGCGCGGAGATGCCGGCCTTGGCGAAGAGGGTCTTGTTGTAGAAGAGCACGCGGGTGGAGGCGGCGAACGGGATGCCGTACTGCACGTGGCTCCACTGCCCGGCCTCGGAGAGCTGGGAGAGGAAGGACGCCTGGACGGGTATGGAGAGCAGGTCGGAGACCTGGTACAGCTTGCCCGCGGCCGCGTAGTCGGCGTACGCGCCGATCTGGGCCATGTCGGGCGCCTTCCCGGCGTCGGCCATCTCCTTGACCTTGCGGTCGACGTCGTTCCAGGAGTAGACGCTGACCTCGACCTTCACCCCGGGGTGCTGGGCCTCGTACTCCTTGACCAGCTTGTCCCAGTACTTCTTGGAGCTGTTGGCGGCGGAGTCGCCGTAGTCGGCGGCGACCAGTCTGAGGGTCACGTCCGAAGAACCCGTGCTCCCACAGCCACCGAGAACCGCCGTCATGCCCATTGCGGACACCACCGCGATCATTCCTGCCCTACGCCGCAGCACTACAACTGCCCCAACTCTGTCGTCTTGTCGTTCCACCATGTGGACCATGAGGTCTACACCAAGGTCTACACCACGCGAGTGGACTAGACCTCTTGTGGGTCGGAGGTCCACACTGTTCCCGTGAGACATGTCATCGCCCTCGACGTGGGCGGCACCGGGATGAAGGCCGCCCTGGTCGGGGACGGCGGCGACCTGCTCCACCAGGACCGCCGGGCGACCGGACGCGAGCGCGGACCCGACGCGGTGGTCGAGGGCATCCTCGACTTCGCCGCGGATCTGCGCGCGTACGGCGCACGGCACCTCGGCGAGCCCGCGGCCGCCGTCGGCGTCGCCGTCCCCGGCATCGTCGACGAGCGGCACGGCATCGCCGCCTACTCGGCCAACCTGGGCTGGCGCGACGTACCGCTGCGCGACCTGCTCGCCGAACGGCTCGGCGTCCCGGTCGCCCTCGGCCACGACGTGCGCACCGGCGGGCTCGCCGAGGGCCGGATCGGGGCGGGCAAGGGCGCCGACCGGTTCCTGTTCGTGCCCCTCGGCACCGGGATCGCGGGCGCCATCGGCCTCGACGGCCGGGTGGAGGCGGGCGCGCACGGCTTCGCGGGCGAGATCGGGCACATCGTCGTACGGCCCGGGGGTGCCCCCTGTCCGTGCGGGCAGCGCGGCTGTCTGGAGCGGTACGCGTCCGCGGCCGCCGTGAGCGAGGCCTGGGCGGCCGCCTGCGAGGACCCGGACGCGGACGCCGCGGACTGCGCGAAGGCCGTCGCGTCCGGGGACCCGAACGCCGTCCGGATCTGGCAGGAGGCCTTGGACGCACTCGCCGACGGTCTGGTCACCGCGCTCACCCTGCTGGACCCGCGCACGCTGATCATCGGTGGCGGCCTGGCCGAGGCGGGGGAAACCTTGTTCACACCGCTGCGGGAGGCCGTCCAGCGGCGCGTCACCTTCCAGAAGCTGCCGTCGATCGTCCCCGCCGCCCTCGGGGACACCGCCGGATGCCTGGGCGCGGGGCTCCTCGCCCGGGATCTCCTTGAAACCACTGACCCTTCGGAGGTAACCGCCTGATGGCCCCCAGCATGGTTCTCGCCGGTGCCCGGGTGGTTCTGCCCACCGGGACCGTGGACGACGGGCGCGTGGTCGTCGAGGGTACGAAGATCGCGGCCGGCGCGGGTCCGGACGCCGAGACGCTCGACGTGTCGGGCCACTGGCTGGTCCCCGGCTTCGTCGACATCCACAACCACGGAGGTGGCGGCGCGTCGTTCTCCGGCACGGTCGACGACGTCCTGACGGCGATCCGCACCCACCGCCAACACGGCACCACGACCCTCGTCGCCTCCACCGTCACCGACGACATGGACTTCCTGGTCAAGCAGGCCGGGCTGCTGAGCGAGCTGACCGAGCAGGGCGACCTGGCGGGCATCCACTTCGAGGGCCCGTTCATCTCGCCGTGCCGCAAGGGCGCCCACTCCGAGGATCTGCTGCGCGACCCGGACCCGGCGGACGTCCGCAAGCTGATCGACGCGGCGCGCGGCCGGGCCACGATGGTCACCCTCGCCACCGAACTGCCGGGCGGCCTCGACTCCGTACGGCTGCTGGCGGAGCACGGGGTCATCGCGGCGGTCGGCCACACGGACGCGACGTACGAGCAGACGGTCGAGGCGATCGACGCGGGCGCCACCGTCGCCACCCACCTCTTCAACGCCATGCCCGCCCTCGGGCACCGCTCCCCCGGCCCGGTCGCCGCCCTCCTGGAGGACGAGCGGGTCACGGTCGAGCTCATCAACGACGGCACCCATCTGCACCCGGCCGCCCTGGAGCTGGCGTTCCGTCACGCGGGCGCCGGGCGGGTCGCGTTCATCACCGACGCGATGGACGCGGCCGGGATCGGCGACGGCCGCTACATGCTCGGCCCGCTGGAGGTCGAGGTCAGCGAGGGGGTCGCCCGGCTCGTGGAGGGCGGCTCGATCGCCGGCTCCACGCTCACCCTGGACCGCGCGTTCAAGCGGGCGGTGACCGTCGACAGGCTCCCCGTGGAGGACGTGGTCACGGCCCTGTCCGTCAACCCGGCCCGGCTGCTGGGCAGGTACGACACCATCGGCTCGCTGGAGCCCGGCAAGGACGCCGACCTGGTGCTGCTGGACGCCGGCTTCGAACTCAAGGGCGTGCTGCGCCGGGGCGAGTGGGTGGTCCCTCCCCAACTGCCCTGATCCGTCCCCGGGCAGAGAGACGGTGGCCGACCATGGACTGGGCCGGTCGCCGTCTCTTTGGCATGATCGGGGCCCGGAACGGACGGCAGTCGCACACACTTCGAGGGAGGTCGGCCCGGGTGATCCTCACGGTCACACTGAACACCGCTCTCGACATCACCTATCGCATACGGTCCCTGCGGCCGCACGCCTCGCACCGCGTCTCGGCGGTCACCGAACGGCCGGGCGGCAAGGGCCTGAACGTGGCCCGGGTGCTCGCGGCGCTCGGACACGAGGCGACGGTCACCGGGTTCGCGGGCGGCGGCACCGGACGGGCCGTGCGGGAGGGGCTCGCGGGGATACCCGGTGTGGTGGACGCGCTGGTCCCGGTCGGCGGGGCGACCCGGCGCACGATCGCGGTCGTCGACGAACTCACCGGCGACACGACCCAGTTGAACGAGCCGGGCCCGCAGATCACCCCGGTGGAGTGGTCCGCCTTCCTGGACACGTACGAGGACCTGCTGGCCGAGGCCTCGGCGGTGGCCCTGTGCGGCAGCCTGCCGCCCGGGGTACCGGTGGGCGCATACGCGGGCCTGGTACGAACGGCACGAACCGCCGACGTGCCCGTCCTGCTGGACACCGCCGGAGAACCACTGCGACGCGGCGTTGCGGCCCGCCCCGACCTCATCAAACCGAACACCGAGGAACTGGCCGAACTGACCGGCTCCCACGAGCCGTCTCGAGCCACCCGGGACGCCCGCCGCCGGGGCGCGCACGCGGTGGTGGCGTCCCTGGGCCCGGAGGGCCTCTTGGCG
Organism: Streptomyces sp. NPDC001406; assembly: GCF_042895285.1. NCBI lineage: Bacteria > Bacillati > Actinomycetota > Actinomycetes > Kitasatosporales > Streptomycetaceae > Streptomyces > Streptomyces sp. NPDC001406. The sequence goes on along the minus strand of NZ_JBIAWG010000023.1, from coordinate 136,178 downwards.
GTGACCCCCGAGGGCCGATGGCGCGCCACCCCACCCACCCACGTCCACGGCAACCCGACCGGCGCCGGCGACTCGGCGGTCGCGGGCCTGCTGTCCGGCCTCGTGGAACAACTGCCGTGGCCGGACCGGCTGTCCCGCGCGGTCGCGCTGTCGGTGGCGACCGTACGGGCGCCCGTGGCCGGCGAGTTCGACCGGGCGGCATACGAACAGTTGGTGGGGCAGGTCGCTGTGATGAGTGAGGCCACCGCGGCGTAAACACGTTACGCCGGTCGCTTATCGCTTAAATGCACCCTCGGTCACTTGGTGAGCCACAGCTGATCCAGGACGGCATTGCACTGGTTGCCCTGGTTGCAGGCGATCTCAAGCGTGTTGGTTCCCTTGGTCAGGATGACGTTGGCCCAGGTGTGCTGCCAGCCCTTTTCCCAGTCACCCTCGGGCGTGCCGCCGAAGTTCCTCATGTTCAGCGGCTGCGTGTTGGCCTTGCCGTTGACCAACAGCGTCGCGTTGGCGTCCGTGCCCGGGATGCCGTACTGCGCGTACAGCCGGTAGGTGCCGGCCTTCTGGATGCCGTTCACAGTCCAGGTGACCTTGGCTCCGACCTGGTTGAAGCCGGTCACATAGACGCCGCCGTCGGCCTTGGCGCCCTTGAACTCGGACGCCGTGGTGGTCCCGCCTTCCAGGCGCAGCGCCTTCGCATCGATCTTCGGGAGCTCGCCCGAGTCGGAGACCGAGCTGGTGCTGGACGGCTTGGGTGAGGCGGCGCTCTGCGACTGGGACTGGGTGGGCTTCGCCTCGTTGCCCTTCTTGCCGTCGTCGTTGCCGTTGATCATGGCGATGCTGATGCCGATCACGACCGCGGCGACCACCGCGACGGCGCCGATCAGCAGGCCCTTGGTGTTCGGGCCGCTGCCGCGGCCGCGGCCACCGCCGCCCGGGAGAGGCTGCTGGGTGGTCGGGGCGCCGCCCGGGAGGGTCTCCGGAGCCTGGTAGTGCGCGTTCGGCTGGCCGTAGGTGCCCTGCTGGGGGATGGTCTGGCCCGGCTGCCCACCATAGGTGCGCTCGCCGACCGGGCGCACCCTGCTGACCGAGTTCGGGTAGCCGTAGCCACCGGACGGCGGCTGGGCCCCTCTGGCCTGGCCGTCGGCATAGAGGTAGCCGAACGGGTCCTCGTCCTCGGGCGTGCTCGCGCCGTTGTCGCCGGGCGTCATCCCTTGGTACTCCTCAACAGGTGCGGGCGGATGCGGTGCAGGTATTGAATGGCGAGCCTACCCGTTCTCGCTGGCCCAAACGGGTGACTCACACCGCTTCAGCCCACTGACCTGCGCATCATCCGGCGCGTCGGTGTTGTTTGGGACGAGATCGTTTCTCGACGTACATCCGTTCGTCAGCGGATTTCAACACTTCGTCCGCGGTCATGCCGCAGTGTGCCCACCCGATGCCGAAACTGGCGCCCACCCGCACGGCCCGGCCCTCGGCCCGTATCGGCTGGATGATCTCGTTGCGCAGGCGTACGGCCAGGTCCTGCGCGTCGGCCTTGCCCAGCCCGTCGGCCAGGATCACGAACTCGTCACCGCCGAGGCGGGCCACCGTGTCCCCGTCCCGCACCCCCCGGGTGAGCCGCCGGGCGACCTCGATGAGGACCGCGTCACCCGCGTTGTGCCCGAACCGGTCGTTGATCGACTTGAAGCCGTCGAGATCGCAGAAGAGGACCGCGAGACCCTTGGTGCCGTCGTCCCGCTCCCCCTCGGGCGCGATCGTGTGCACATGGTGGTCGAAGCCGTCGTACGACTGCGCCACTGCCGCGAAGTCGAAGCCGTGGCCGTTGACGTCGAAGGCGGGATGGCCGTAGGCGGCGTCCAGGGACTCGATCTCGCCGGCGTGGGTGGCCCGCTGGCAGAGCCGGGACGACAGCCGCGAGCGCAGCTCGGCCGAGTTCGGCAGGCCGGTGAGCGAGTCGTGGGAGGCGCGGTGGGCGAGCTGGAGCTCGCGGCGCTTGCGCTCCTCGATGTCCTCGACGTGGGTGAGCAGAAAGCGGGGGCCGTCGGCCGCGTCGGCGACGACGCTGTTGCGCAGGGACACCCACACATAGCTGCCGTCGCGGCGGCCGAGGCGCAGCTCCGCGCGGCCGCCCTCGGCGGAGGTGCGCAGAAGCGTGCCTATGTCCTCGGGGTGGACGAGGTCGGAGAAGGAGTAGCGGCGCATCGCGGAGGCGGGGCGGCCGAGCAGCCGGCACAGCGCGTCGTTGGTGCGCAGTATCCGTCCGTGCTGGTCACCGCCCATTTCGGCTATGGCCATGCCGGAGGGGGCGTACTCGAAGGCCTGCCGGAAGCTTTCCTCGCTGGCGCGCAGCGCCTGCTGCTCCCGCTCCAGGCGGACCAGGGCGCGCTGCATGTTCGAGCGAAGACGCGCGTTGCTGATCGCGATGGCCGCCTGGAACGCGTACATCTGGAGCGCCTCGCGGCCCCAGGCGCCGGGGTGGCGGCCGTTGCGCGGGCGGTCCACGGAGATCACGCCGAGCAGCTCGCCGGAGGAGCCGCCCGGCACGCCGGGCGTGTACATGGGCGCGAAGAGCCGGTCGGAGGGGTGCCACTCGTCCTCGAAGCGGGGCGCGGGGCCGTCGGTGTACCACTGCGGTACGTCGTCCTCGTCGAGCACCCAGCCCTCGGTGTGCGGTATGAACCGCAGGTCGCCCCAGGCCTCGCCCATGGTCAGCCGACGCTCCCAGGACTCGCGCGAGCCGACGCGGCCGGTGATGAGGGCCTCGGCCGCGGGGTTGCCGGAGAAGGCGGCGACGACGAGGTCGCCGTCGGGGCGCACGAGGTTGACGCATGCCATTTCGTACCCGAGGGCGGTGACCGCGCCGTCGGCGACGGTCTGCAGTGTGTCCGCCAGGCTGCGTGCCGTGTTCATGTCGGCCATGACCTGGTGCAGCTGCCGCAGGGACGCAAGACGGACATACGGCTCCGACTCGGTCTCCATGCTCGCCCTCCCCCCGAGACCTCGCAGCGAATCAAGGGTTGTCTTTGGCGCTTCTTATCAGTGGTGCCCTTGCATCTTGCCCCGCCACTGAATCACAGCGCGCTGCCCACTCGGTACACAGGGTCAACAATTAATGGCCCTTGTGACTCAAGTCACAGGAGAACGTGAGCAATTGAGTGGAGTTTCTGCGTTTTCCCTGTGGGCTTACTGAACGCATGCTTTGCGGGTGTGGGGACATGATGCACGACCCTGGTCCTAGGACCCACCTCGGACCGGGGCCCGATGCGACGCGCACGGACCGGAGATTAGCGTTTCCGGCGTGCTGAACACTCCCTCCGCCCTGCCTTCCCCCACCGCCACGGCCGCCCCCGGGCATGCTGAGGGGGTGAGCAACGACGAGTTCCGGGCCGCCATGTCCCGGCTGGCCGCGGGCGTGGTCCTGGTGACGGCGCAGGAGCCGCCGCTGGACCCGGACGACCCCCTGGCGCCGGGCTGCGAGGACGTCGGCATGACCGCCACCGCCTTCCTGTCGGTCTCCCTTGACCCGCCGCTGGTCCTGGTCAGCCTGCGCAACGGCTCCCGCATGGACGACCTGCTCGACGAACAGCCCATGTGGGCGGTCTCCGTCCTCTCCGAGAGCCAGCGGCACATCGCGGGCCGCTTCGCCATGAAGGGCCGCATCAGCGACCGGCTCCTGTTCGAGGACCTCGCATACGTCCGCGGCGAGGTCTCCGGCGCCCCCTTGATGGGCGGCGCCCTGGCGACCCTGGAGTGCCGGACCGAGCAGCGGGTGACGGCGGGGGACCACACCCTGGTGATCGGCCGCGTGCTGACCGCCGGGATGCGGAGCGCGGACGGGGGGCCGCTGCTCTATTTCCGGGGCCGCTACCGGCAGTTGGGGTAATCGGGGGACGGAAGTCACGGGCGGAAGTCAGGGGACGGAAGGGGCCGCGGAAATTCGATGGAACCTTCCTGACCGACCCAGCGAACGTGCCCGGATGACAGCCCGCCCCGAAGAAGTCGCGCCCCGGAATTCGTAAGCCGCCCTCGGCATTCGGATCCGGCTCTTAGCTAGTCGAGGCCGATGTCGAGGGCAGACACCCGGCCCGGGTCGGTCACGATGTCGATGACGGCAATGCGGTCGCGTACGAAGGTGAAGGTCAAGGCACGTTCCGGGCGGCCGTCGGCCAGGACCACGAGGCCCGTCGCGCCGTCGGCGAGGGCCGGGCGGGCGAGCCGGGCCAGACGCGCGAAGCGCGTCGCGCCGGCCGCGACCGCCGCCGCGCCCGTGGTCACCCCGGCATCGGTGCGGGCCACCACGTCCGGGTCGAGGACGTCGAGCAGCGCCACGCGGTCAGGCACCACGGAAAGGCGACACTCGGAGCGGCGTCGCACAGGCAGGCGCCGCGCGGACGGACAGGCGCCGTGCGGCAGGCCCCGTGCGAACAGACGCCGTACAGCGGGCGCCATACGAGACTCGCGCCATGCGGCGGACGCCGTAAAGGCAACGGCGCCGCGCGGGCAGACGCCCCGCAGACAGACGCCATCCCAACGGCGTCGCACAGGCAGGCGTCGCAGAGGTACTCGCCACGCCGGCGCGCGCCATGCCGCAGCGCTCACCCCCAGTCGCGGCCCGATCTCCCCCGCTTGGTGTCCGACCGCTGCTTCTTCTCCCTCAGCCGGCGTTCGTTGATGCCGCGTGGGATGCGGGTCGGCTTGCGGGGCTTGGGCGGGGGGGCGGTGGCTTCCGCGAGCAGCGCCGCGAGGCGTACGGCGGCCGTCTCGCGGTTGCGCCACTGGGAGCGGTGCTCGGAGGCGCGGACCGTGACGACACCGTCGACGAGCCGCCCGGCCAGCCGCTCCAGCGCGCGCCGCTTCCACACCTCGGGCAGGGCCTCGGTGTTCGCCAGGTCGAAGCGCAGCTCCACCTGGGAGTCACTGGTGTTGACGTGCTGTCCGCCGGGCCCGGACGACCGCGAGAAACGCCACATGAGCTCCGCCTCGGGCAGGAGGACGGAGCCGCGGATGACGTGAGGACCGGACATGCGTCCCATGTTCCCTGCTCTGTCCGGTCCACGTCATCCGTATTTCGCGGCCTGAATGTCTCCAGCTTGGTAAAAAAGGTAAAGGGAACCGGAACCATGGGGACCCCTCCCGGCGTTCTCCGGGGTGACGGTAGCTTCGTGCACACAGAAACTAGGGAAGGGACTCCCAACAATGGCTGTAAGCCTGTCCAAGGGTGGCAACGTCTCGCTCACCAAGGAGGCTCCGGGCCTGACCGCCGTCACCGTGGGCCTCGGCTGGGACGTCCGCACCACCACCGGCACGGACTTCGACCTGGACGCCTCCGCCATCGCGGTCAACACGCAGGGCAAGGTCTTCTCGGACGCCCACTTCGTCTTCTTCAACAACAAGCAGACCCCGGACAACACGATCGTCCACACGGGCGACAACCGCACGGGTGAGGGCGCCGGCGACGACGAGGCGATCAACGTCAACCTCGCCGGCCTCCCGGCCGACATCGACAAGATCGTCTTCCCGGTCTCCATCTACGACGCCGAGAACCGCGGCCAGAACTTCGGCCAGGTCCGCAACGCCTACATCCGCATCGTCAACCAGGCCGGCGGCGCCGAGATCGCCCGCTACGACCTGTCCGAGGACGCCGCCACCGAGACGGCCATGGTCTTCGGCGAGCTCTACCGCAACGGCGCCGAGTGGAAGTTCCGCGCGGTCGGCCAGGGCTACGCCTCGGGCCTGGTGGGCATCGCCCAGGACTTCGGCGTCAGCGTCTGAGCCGGTCCCCTGCCCTGCCGGAGCCCCCAGCCGGGAAACCGCTGGGGGCTCCGGGGTTCCCGCGCTAGGTTCACCCTGTGATCCTCGATCCTCTCCGCCTCACGCCCGACCACGACATCCCGGGCCCCGTACTCACCGAACTCACCGCGCTGCACGCCTCCAACCGCGACTTCCAGGCCCTGAGCGGCGACTTCCCGGACCCGGACGACATCCGGCCGGAGCAGGTGGCGGCGGCACTCGCCGTGGAGATGGCGAACCCGGACATCGAGGTGCTGCTGGCGCGCAGCGAGGGGCAGCTGGTCGGGCTGGCGATCACCCTTGCGCACCACCCCGATCCAGCCGACCCGGATCCCTGGATCGGGCTGCTGATGGTCGACGCGGCGGCGCAGCGCCGCGGGTACGGACGCCGCCTGGCCACGCTCGTCGAGGACCGGTTCCGCGCCGCGGGCCGTACGGCCGTGCGTCTCGCCGTCCTCGACAACAACCCCAAGGGACTGGCCTTCTGGACCGCCCTCGGCTACGAGGTCATCGGCCACCGCAAGGACCTCCAGCTGGGCCGCCCCTGCGCCGTACTGCGCAAGGAGCTGCGCACGCCCCGCCGCGCGGCCGGGGTCGCCGTCGTCGACCCGGACGGCTCCTTCCTCTGAGCCTCGTGTGACGCTTCGGGCATCAAGTGCGCTGTGCGAGTGGGGAGTTCACGCGACCCTGCTTGTCCGCATAACGGATCCACAGCGACGGCTTTCGGATACGAACACGTAAATTCTTGACGGCTCCCTGTCAAACAGGCAGTCGCAGGTGTCACCCTCTCCTCGCCCGCCGCAACGCTGTGCCCCACCTGTGCATCACCTGTGCCTCGATCACGAGGCCGGCTCGAAGGAGATCGAGTGAGACAGCAGCCACGCACCTCCCGCAGGACCGCCGTACGCGCCGCCGCCCTCGTCGGCTCGGCAGCGATGGTCGTCCTCGCCCTGCAGAACGGTGCCGCCACCGCGGCCCCGGAGCACGCGCCCGGCGCCACCGCACTCCCCCTCACCGCCTCGGCCCGCAGCGCCGCCATCAAGTCGGCGCAGGACGCGGCCGGTTCCACCGCGCATGAACTCGGGCTCGGCGCCCGGGAGAAACTCGTCGTCCGGGACGTCGTCAAGGACGCGGACGGCACGGTCCACACCCGCTACGAGCGGACGTACGCCGGTCTGCCGGTCCTGGGCGGCGACCTGGTCACGCACGTGGCGAAGAGCGGCGCGCTCAAGGGCGTCAGCAGGGCGACCAAGGCCCGGATATCCGTGGCGTCCACCGACGCCGCCGTCTCCCCCGCCGCCGCCAGGAAGTCCGCGCTGAAGGCCGCCGGCTCCGCCGAGGCCACCACCGCCACCACCACCGCCCGCAAGGTCGTCTGGGCCGTCGGCACCAAGCCCGTCCTGGCCTACGAGTCCGTGGTCAAGGGCCTCCAGCACGACGGCACTCCGAGCGAAATACACGTCGTCACGGACGCCGCCACCGGCAAGAAGATCTACTCCTACGAGGCCATCGACACCGGCACGGGCACCAGCCGGTACAGCGGCACCGTGCCGCTGGGCACCACGGCCTCCGCCTCCGGCGGCTACGACCTGATCGACGGCGGCCGCGGCGGTCACACGACGTACGACCTGAACGGCGGGACGAGCGGCACCGGCACGCTCTTCCACGACGCCGACGACATCTGGGGCGACGGTACGGTCACCAACCGCCAGACCGCCGCCGTCGACGCCGCCTACGGTGCCGCCGTGACCTGGGACTTCTACAAGTCGGCCTTCAACCGCAACGGCATCGCGGGCGACGGCAGGGCCGCCTACTCCCGCGTCCACTACGGCAACGCCTACGTCAACGCCTTCTGGAACGACAGCTGCTTCTGCATGACGTACGGCGACGGCGCGGGCAACGCCGACCCGCTCACCTCGCTCGACGTGGCGGGCCATGAGATGAGCCACGGCCTGACCGCGGCCACCGCGGGCCTGAAGTACAGCCGGGAGTCGGGCGGCCTGAACGAGGCCACCTCGGACATCTTCGGCACCTCGGTGGAGTTCTTCGCGAACAACTCCTCCGACCCCGGTGACTACCTCATCGGCGAGAAGATCGACATCAACGGCAACGGCACGCCCCTGCGCTACATGGACAAGCCCAGCAAGGACGGCGGCTCCGCCGACTACTGGTCGCGCAGCGTCGGCCGCCTCGACGTGCACTACTCGTCGGGTGTCGCCAACCACTTCTTCTATCTGCTCAGCGAGGGCAGCGGCGCGAAGACCATCAACGGGGTGTCGTACAACTCCCCGACCTACGACGGCTCCACGGTCACCGGCATCGGCCGGACCAAGGCCTACCAGATCTGGTACAAGGCCCTGACCACGTACTTCACCTCGTCGACCGACTACGCGGGCGCGCGCACCGGCACCCTCAAGGCGGCGAGCGACCTGTACGGGGCCGGCAGCGCCGAGTACAACGCGGTGGCGGCGGCCTGGAAGGGCGTCAACGTCAACTGACCGGCGAAGCGCAGACCGGTGAAGGCCGGGCCGCCCCTCAGGGGTGGTCCGGCTTGCCGTTCCCGTACAGCCAGTCGTCCCAGATGGCGCCGAAGTTCTTGTCCGGCGCCATCTTCTCGACGTACGCCGTGAACTGGGCCGTGTCCGCGTTGCCGTGCCGGTGGGCGGCCGCCCAGCCCTGGATGATGTCGTAGAAGGTGTCGTCGCCGACCTTCTGCCGGATCTTCTGCAGGACCATGGCGCCGCGCTCGTAGACCGGGCTGTCGGAGATGTGCGCGGCGTCGGACGGCTTCGCCGGCGGGTAGGCCCAGACGGCCTTGGCCTGGTCGGCGTCGTCGAAGTGGTCGCCGCTGTAGACCGCGTCGAAGGTCTGCTGCACGGTGTCGCCGCCGTGGTCCTCCTCCCACAGCCACTCCGCGTACGTCGCGAAGCCCTCGTTGAGCCACATGTCCCGCCAGCTCTTCGGCGTGACGGAGTCGCCGTACCACTGGTGGGCGAGCTCGTGGACGAGGGTTCCGGTGTCCGGGGCGCCGGGGAAGACCGGGCGGTTCTGGGTCTCCAGCGCATAGCCCGCGTCGTCGGGGCGGTCGACGATCGCGCCGGTGGAGGAGAAGGGGTACGGGCCGAAGTTGTACTCCTCCCACTCCATGATCTCGGGGATCTTCGCCAGCACCTTGCGGCTCGCCCCGGTCTGCTTCGGGTCGACGGCGACGTAGACGGGCAGTCCGCTCTTGGTGGTGTAGCGGGTGATGTCGTAGTGGCCGACGGCGACCGTGGCGACATAGGTCGCCATCGGCTGGGCGGTGTGCCAGGTGAAGGTGGTACGGCCGCCCGTGGTCCGCTCGCTCGTCAACTCCCCGTTGGAGACGGCCTGCAGGCCCTTCGGCACGGTGATGGCTATGTCGTACGTCGCCTTGTCGGAGGGGTGGTCGTTGCCGGGGAACCACGCCATGGAGCCGGTGGGTTCGCCGAGGGCGAGCGCGCCGTCCGCCGTGCGCAGCCAGCCCTCCTCGGAGCCGTCCGGGTCGGTGATCTTCTCCGGGGTGCCGGAGTAGCGGACCGTGGTGCTGAAGGTCTCCCCCTTGTCCACGTCGTCGTGGGGGCGGACGGTCAGTTCCTGGCCGGAGCGGTTGACGCGGGCGTCCTTGCCCTCCACGGTGACGTCCTCGACGTCCAGGCCCTTCAGGTCCAGGTCGAAGGCGGACAGGTCCTCGGTGGCACGGGCGGTGATCACGGCCTTGCCGGTGAGGCGGTGGGTGCCGGGGGCGTAGGAGAGGGTGAGGTCGTAGTGGGTGACGTCGTATCCGCCGTTGCCCGCCCTCGGGAAGTACGGGTCGTGTACGCCGGAGCCGCCCGGGGTGCCGTGCACACCGCCGTCGCACGCGGTCAGGACGAGCTGGAGGGCGAGGGCGCCGGCGGCGACCGGGACAAGGCGCGCGGATCTGGACATGTCAGAGATCCTACGGGGCGCCGGTGACGGTCGGGGCGTGCCGGCGACCGGATGCGGCCGTGACACCATCACGTACGTGCTCGACATCGGCTATGCCCTCTCCAACCGTTTCCCCGATCCGCCGCAGACGGACTACCGGCGCGCGGACGTCCATGCGCTGCGGCACGATCTGTTCTGCGGGGACGTGTATCTGGCCGACACCGAGACGGACCGGGAGCTGTCCACAGCCTGGGGATGGGTGCCGGTGCTGGACTTCGCGTGGGCGCTGTGCGACATCGTGGAGCGGATCGACCGGGACCCGGCGGGCTCCCGCGCCGCGCGCCCGCAGCGGGCGGAGCTGGACTTCACCGAGTCGACCGACCGGATGCTCTTCGAGCGGCGCTTCGGGTGGGTGGACATCGAGTCCGACTGGATGCCGGCCGAGGAGGCGCCGCTCACCTTCTCCCACGCGGAACTGCGCCGCGAGGCACGGGACTTCCTCCACGACCTGCTCGCCGACCTGACCGACCTGCACGAGGCTCTGGCCGAGAATCCGGCGATCTGGACGCTGCAGGCTCGCTTTCCACGGGTGCCGTGAGCTGCGCCGACCGTCCTGGGGGCTGCCGCCCCCAGCCCCCCGCTTCGGCCTGAACGGTCTCGTCCTCAATCTCCCCCAAGCTCTACGAGCAGGGGGTACCCCCACGGCCGGCTATTCCACCCGGATTCCCAGCTCCGCCGCCAACACCGGTGCCAGATCCACCAGTTGGCCGGGGCTGATCACCGCCCCGGTCAATCGCCCCACCCCCCGGGCGATGTCCAGCGAAGCGACCCCGCGCAGGTCCACGTCCGTCAGTGTCACCCCGTTGAAGTCCACCCCCTTCAGCGCGCAGTCCACGAACTCGACCCGCTCCAGTCGTGCGTCCCCGAAGTCCGGCTCGACGAGGACGCAGCTCTCGAAGACGACGTCCTTGAGCTTCGCCCTGCGGAGGTTGAGATAGTCGATCTTGCCGCCGCGGATCAGCACGCGCTCCAGCACGGCACCGTGCAACTGCGTGCCGCCCAGCCGCGCGTCGACGAGTTCGACGTCACGCAGGGTCGACTCGGCGAGGTATGTGCCGACCCCCTTTATCCCGGTGAGGACCGTGTCGAGGATGCGCGCGTGGTGCAGTCGCGTCTCGTCGAAGGCGCAGCCTGTCAGCGCGCAGTCCATGAAGCGGGCGCCCCCGCCGTCCTGCCCGGCGAAGTCCGCCTCCCGGAACTCCACCCCGTCGTAGTCCCCGTCCGGCTCCAGCCCGCCCCCGGCATACGCCTCCAGCGGCGGCAGCCGCACCTCCGGCCGCCGCGCCGACCGCACCCCTGCCCCGCCCGTCGCTCTCCTCGCCATGCCCCCATGCTGCACCCCACCACTGACAATCGCCCCGACCTGCACAAACACCGGCGATGTCACATTTCGGCGGCGCCGGCGGTCATATCTGCGAAGAAGAGGCGACCCCGAGCAGAGGGAGACATCCGCCCATGCAACGAATCACCGTCGTCGGCGGCGGCCTCGCCGGACTCACCGCGGCGATCACCGCCGCCGAGGCGGGCGCCAAGGTCACCGTGTACGAAGCCCACCACACCCTCGGCGGGCGGGCGCGAACCGCCGAGGGCCCGTACCGCACGAACGAAGGGCCGCACGCCCTCTACAACGGCGGCCCGCACTGGGTCTGGCTCAAGCAGCGCGACCTCATAGGACCGGTCGCTCCGGTGCCGCCCCTGGAGGCGGCCCGGCTGCGGCTGCGCCATCACGGCGTCCTGCGCCGCACCCCGCCCTTCGCGATGCTCAAGCTGCTGCGGCGAAGCGCCCAACAGGCGCCCGTCGACGAGGACTTCATGAGCTGGGCGACACGGCAGGCGGGCGAGGAAGGGGCGCGCGCCGCCGCCAACTATTCGGCCGTCGCCCTCTTCCATCACGACCCGGGCGCCCTGTCCGCCGCCTTCGTGCAGCAACGTCTGCGCCGCGCCACCAAGTTGCCGCCGGAGGCGCACTATCCGCGTGGTGGCTGGGCCAACGTGATCGACCGGATGGCCGCACGGGCCTGGAACCTCGGGGTGCGGATGGAGACCCTGTCCCGGGTCGACACCCTGCCCACCGATACGCCCGTGGTCGTCGCCACCTCCCTGGAGGCGGCCCGGCGCCTGCTGAAGGACGACTCGCTGACCTGGACCGGTGGCCGTACCGCCCTCATCGACCTCGCCCTGCGCACCCGGCGCGGTGACGCCTTCGCCGTGTCCGATCTCGACGCACCCGGGTGGCTGGAGCGGTTCACCGCGCAGGACCGTTCACTCGCCCCGGCCGGTGAGCAGCTCGTGCAGGGGCAGGTCCCGATCGGTCCCGGCGAGTCCCGGGCCAACGGCATCGCCCGTGCCGAGCGGCTGCTCGACCTCGCCTTCGAGGGGTGGCGGGAGCGGGTCACCTGGCGGCGCGAGGCCCTCGCCAACGGCCGTACCGGTGCCGTCGACCTGCCCGGCACCAGCTGGCGCGACCGGCCCGCCATCGACCGCGGCGACGGCGTGTATCTCGCCGGTGACCAGGTCGCCGCCCCCGGTGTGCTGTCGGAGGTGTCCTTCAACAGCGCCCTGACCGCCGTGTCGCTGGCCCTCGGCCGGCACGCCCTTGACCTCAAACATGCTTGAGGTTGAAGGCTGGACCCCGGACGACGGACACAGTAAGCGACCGACACGTCGATGGGGTCCCCCTGCACGCCATCCGCCTGCACGCCTTCGGCCCGGCCGAGAACCACACCTACCAGCGGGTCGAGGACCCCGTGCCGGGCCCCGGCCAGGTCCGTGTCGCCGTCGCCGCGGCCGGTGTCCACCTCCTCGACACCGCCCTGCGGGACGGCGTGCAGGAGCCGGCACCCGCCCCGACACCGCTTCCCACGGTCCCGGGCCGCGAGGTCGCCGGTGTCGTCGAGTCCCTCGGCACGGGCACGCCCCAGCGATGGCTCGGCAGGCGGGTGGTCGCCCATCTCGGCTTCGCCCCGGGCGGCTACGCCGAACTTGCCGTCACCGACGCCGAGCGGCTGCACGAGATACCGGACGGCCTCGACTTCGCCCAGGCCGTCGCCATGATCGGCACGGGGCGTACGGCGCTGGGAATCGTGCGGTTCACCGAGCTGGGGCCGGACTCGGTGGCCGTCGTCCCGGCGGCGGCCGGCGGCATCGGCACGCTGCTCGTGCAGTACGCCAAGAACGCCGGTGCCACGGTGATCGGTCTCGCCGGCGGCCCGGAGAAGGTGGCGCGGGTGCGGAGGAACGGGGCCGACCTCGCCGTCGACCACCGGGACGCGGCATGGCCGGAGCGGGTCCGCGCGTATCTGGGCGGACGGTCCGCGACCGTCGTCTTCGACGGGGTCGGCGGCGATGTCGCCCGCGAGGCGGTCGCCCTGCTCGGGCCCGGCGGGCAGCACCTCGTCTTCGGCTGGTCCGCGCAGGGGATCTCCGCCGGGCGGGGACATGTCGTCGAGGGCGTCTCCGAGCAGGTCCTGGGCCCCGCGATGCTGCGGCGGGCGGGTGGCCCCAACCCCCTACGCACCCTCGAACTGCATGCGCTCGCCGAGGCGGCCGCCGCGCACCGGGCCCTGGAGGGGCGCGGCACGGTCGGGAAGGTGGATGGTCACGTCGAAGCCGCCCACGCACGAGGCTCCCGCGAACGCGCCCGTGCCCGAGTCAGCGCTCTGACCCGCCCAGTTCGGCCAGTGGCCCGTCGGTCAGCCGGTACACCGTCCACTCGTCCTGCGGGCGGGCGCCGAGCGCCTCGTAGAAGCCGATCGCGGGGCGGTTCCAGTCCAGGACCGACCACTCCAGGCGCTCGTAGCCGCGCTCCACACAGATCCGCGCCAGTTCGGCGAGCAGCGCCCGGCCGTGGCCGCCGCCGCGGGCCGAGGGGTGGACGTACAGGTCCTCCAAGTAGATGCCGTGGACCCCGCGCCAGGTGGAGAAGCTCAGGAACCACAGGGCGTATCCGACCGTCGTGCCGGTCGCCTCGTCCACCGCCACATGCGCGAAGACGGCGGGACGCTCGCCGAAGAGGGCGGAGCGCAACTGCTCCTCGGTCGCCCTCGCCTCCTGCGGGGCCTTCTCGTACTCGGCGAGTTCGCGGATCAGGGCGTGGATGACAGGTATGTCCGAAGGAATCGCGGTGCGGATCATGGTCAGTGCCGTCCCGCCACCCGGTCGGCGATCCTGGCCAGCCGTGACGACTCCGAGCCCGGGTGGAGGCGCTCCCGCTCGTCGGCGGTGCGGTAGGTGGCGTACATGCCCTGCACGCCGAGCCAGCGGAAGGGCTCGGGTTCCCACTTGCGCACCTTGTGGCCCACCCACGGCAGGTCCGTCAGCTCGGTGCGGCCGCCCTGGCCGGAGTCCTGCTGGACCAGGTCGCACAGGGTGCGCCCGGCGAGATTGGTGGTCGCGACGCCCGAGCCGACGTATCCGCCCGCCCAGCCGAGGCCGGTCGAGCGGTCCAGGGTGACCGTCGCGCACCAGTCGCGCGGCACCCCGAGCACCCCGGACCAGGCGTGCTCGATGCGGACACCGGCCAGGGCCGGGAAGAACCGGACGAGGATCTCCCGCAGCGCCTCGATCGTCGCCTCCTGCGTCCGCCCGTCGTTGTCCGTGCGCGAGCCGAAGCGGTACGGCACTCCGCGCCCGCCGAGCGCGATCCGGCCGTCGGCGGTGCGCTGGGCGTACATATAGGCGTGCGCCATGTCGCCCAGGGTCTCCCGGCCGTCCCAGCCGACGCTCTGCCACTGCTCGTCGGTGAGCGGCTCGGTGGCGATCATCGACGAGTTCATCGGCAGCCAGGTGCGCCGGTGGCCCTTCAGGTTCGCCGTGAAGCCCTCGGTGCAGCGCAGGACGTAGGGGGCGCGGACCGTGCCGTACGGGGTCACGGCGTGCATCGGGCGGATCTCGGTCACCGGGGTCGACTCGTGGATCGTGACGGCGAGTGCCTCCACGGCCGCCGCGAGCCCCTTGAGCAGCTTCACCGGGTGCAGCCGGGCGCCGTGCGGGGTCCAGGTGGAGCCCACGGCGTCGGCGACCCGGATCCGCTCGCGCGTCTCGCGGGCGCCGTACAGTTCACGGTCCTTCTCGCCGTACGACAGCTCGTGCTCGTGGAAGGCCTTCAGCCGCGCCAACTGCGCGGGCGTGGTCGCCACTTCCAGCACCCCGCCCTTGTGCAGGCCGGCGTCGATGCCCTCGGCAGCGGTGACCGCGACGACCTCGTCGACGGTGTCGTTCATCGCCTTCTGCAACCGCACGGCGGCCTCGTGGCCGTGCAGTTTCGCGTACCGGTCGCGGCCCGCGATGCCGTTGTAGAGCCAGCCTCCGTTGCGTCCGGAGGCGCCGTAGCCGCAGAACTTCTGCTCCAGGACGGTGACACGGAGGAAGGGGGCGGCCTTCTTGAGGTAGTACGCGGTCCACAGTCCCGTGTAGCCGCCGCCGACGATCACGACGTCGGCGGTCGCGTCACCGGGCAGCGGCTCCCGGACCTCCGGGAGGCCGTCGTCCGCGAACCAGAAGGAGATGCCACCGTTGACGACACTGCTTGCCGTGCTGCTCATGGCCGGACGTTAACCCCTGAGGGCGGCCAGTGTCTCCTTCGGATTCCATGCTTTTCCGCGACCCCTGACCAGCGGATAGCAGGCGAGACCGATCAGGACGGCGACGAAGTGTCCGAAGTCGGTGAAGGTGCGGTCGGTGTAGAGCGGGATTCCGTAGAAGACCAGGACGCCCAGCAGATACAGCTGCCGCCAGGGCACGGCGAGCCGGTAGGTGAGCAGCCCGACAACGCCGGCCAGCGCGTAACTCACCCCGATGTCGAGGGTGTTGACCGCCGAGTGCGGGGCGATCCCGTCCCGGACCGCCTTCAGCAGCGCGCCCTCGCTGATCAGCGTCGCGAACACATGCGCGGTCACGCACACCGCCAGCCAGCGGGCGGTGCCGATCCAGCGTTCGGCCTGGGCGTGGAAGACCGAGTACAGGATCGCGTACGGCACCCAGTGTCCGCCGTCGATCCACATGGCGCTGGTGATCAGCACCCGTACGGGGTTCTGCGACAGCTCGTGGATGTTGGTGGAGCGCTGCCGCAGGAAGTCCTGCTCGAAGGCCGGCGACATGTGGTGCAGGGCGACGGTGGAGATGAACAGGACCAGCAGCCAGACATAGGTGCCCGGGGCGCTGCGGACGTAGGCCGTCACCGCCCGGAACCCACGTCGAAATCCGATGACCCGGTTCACATCCGTCAGTATCGTCGGGAAAGTGATCGAGGTGCCCGGCGAGCTGGCGGCTTCACAGCGGAAATTCAACGGGGAGGCGGGGCGGGCGTTCATCGCGGACCTGCCCCGGCGGGCGGAGGAGTTCCTGAGGCTGTGGGAGCTGCGGCTCGACGGGCCCGCCATGCACGGGGTGTGTGCGCTGGTCCTTCCGGTGGTCCGTGCCGACCGGACTCAGGCCGCGCTGAAGCTCCAGCCGCTGGACGCCGAGAGCGAGGGCGAGCCGCTCGCGCTGCGGGTCTGGGGCGGCGACGGGGCCGTGCGGCTGCTGGAGCACGACGAACCCAGCTGCACGCTGTTGCTGGAACGGCTGGACGGGACGCGGGCGCTGACGGACCTGCCGGACACGCGTGAGGCCGTGCGCGTCATCGGCGAACTGCTGGCGCGGCTGACCGCCGCGGCGGCCCCGCCGGGGCTGCGCCGGCTCGGGGACATCGCGCGGACGATGCTGGAGCGGGTGCCGTGGGCGCTGGAGCGGGTGCCCGATCCGGCCGACCGGCGGCTCCTCGCGGACTGTGCGGCTGCCGTGCGGGAGGTCGTGGGCGAGCCCGGGGACCGGCTGCTGCACTGGGACCTGCACTACGACAACGTCCTGGCGGCCGAACGGGCGCACTGGGTGGCCATCGACCCCAAGCCGCTCGCGGGCGATCCGGGCTTCGAGCTGCTGCCGGCGATCGACAACCGCTACGAGCCGGGCGAGACCGTCCGGCGCTTCGACGCGCTGACCGACGCGCTGGCGCTGGACCGGGAGCGGGCGCGGGCGTGGACGCTGGGGCGGGTGCTGCAGAACTGCCTGTGGGAGATCGAGGACGGCCGCCCGCCGGAGGCGGTGCAGCTGGAGATCGGGCGGGCGCTGCGCGGGTGACACGCCGCCGGACGGACCATGCACCACGTTTATCAACTAATCGGCCATAGCGTACCGGATATGACGAAATGCCATATCGCATATCTGGCGTGCGCCGCCGCGCTCATCGGAACGGGGCTCGGCGCCACTCCGGCGACCGCCGCACCCAGGACCCTCCTGGTCCACCCGGGGGAATCGATCCAGCAGGCGGTGAACGCCGCTCGGTCGGGAGACACCGTCCTGGTGACTCCCGGCACGTACCACGAGAGCGTCACCGTGAGCACGTCCCGGCTGACCCTGCGCGGCATGGGCCCGAGCACGGTGATCGAGCCCGCCGCCAAGGCCTCCAACAGCTGTGCCAAGGGCGGCAACGGCATCTGCGTGACGGGCGCGGCGAACCGCGCCGTCGAGGGCGTCACCGTCTCCCACCTGACCGTGACCGGCTTCGCCAAGACCGGGGTGCTCGGCCGGGCGACCGACGCACTGACCGTGCGCAAGGTGTACGCGGTCGGGAACGGGGTCTGGGGCATCGCCCAGGAGCAGTCGGTGCGCGGTGTGTTCCGGAGCAACTACGTGCGCAACAACGGCGACGCGGGCCTGTTCCTGGCCAACACCATCTCGAAGGAACAGGGCGCCACGGACACCCGGGGCACGGTCGTCCAGCAGAACCGCATGGAGGGCAACCGGATCGGCCTGACCGTCCGGCGCCTGCGGAACCTGTCCGTCACGGGCAACTACGTCACCGGCAACTGCGCGGGCGTGTTCGTCGTCGGCGACGAGAACCTGCCGCGGGCCGGGGCGCTGACGGTGGCGGACAACGTGGTCGCCTCCAACAACAAGTCCTGCCCCAAGACCCCGCGGCTGCCCGCGCTCCAGGGCTCCGGCATCGTGCTGACCGGGGTCGAGAACACCAAGGTGAACCGGAACCTGGTCACGGGCAACTCCGGCCGGTCCCCGCTGTCGGGCGGCATCGTGCTGTTCAAGAGCTTCGTGGGCGTCACCAGCGAGCGGAACCGGATCAGCGAGAACACGCTGAAGGGCAACGCCCCGGCCGACCTGGTCAACCAGGAGACCAGCAAGGCCAACAACACCTTCCAGGGCAACTCCTGCGCGGCCTCCAAGCCCTCGGGGCTGTGCTGACCGCCGTACCCCCGCGTACATCCAAGGAAGGAAGGCGGCACATGACGACCGCTGAAACCGCCCCACCGCCGTCCATGCGGCTCAGAGAGCTCGTGTTCGGCGCGGCCTGTGCCGCCGCCGTCCGCGCGGCCGCCCGGCTCGGGGTCGCCGACGCCCTGGGGCTGGCCCCGATGGCCGTGGAGGACCTCGCGGCCGCGGTGAAGACCGAGCCGAAGCCGCTGCGCCGGCTGCTGCGGGCCCTGTCCTGCTACGGCGTCTTCGCCGAGCGGCCGGACGGCATGTTCGCGCACACCGAGATGTCCCGGCTGCTGCGCGAGGACGACCCGAACAGCCTGCGCTACATCTCGCTGTGGTGCACCGAGCCGTGGACCTGGGACGCCTGGCCCAAGCTGGACGAGGCGGTGCGCACCGGCGGCAACGTCGTCGAGGGCCTGTACGGCAAGGAGTTCTTCGCGTACCTCAACGAGGACGCCCCGGAGTCGGCCGACGTCTTCAACCGGGCGATGACCACGTCCAGCGAGCAGTCGGCGCGCGATGTCGCCGCCCTGCTGGACCTGTCGGGCAGCGACTCGGTCGCGGACATCGGCGGCGGCCAGGGGCACGTGGTGGCCTGTCTGCTGGACAAGTACCCCTCGATGCACGGCAGTCTGCTCGACCTGCCCCGCGTGGTGGAGAACGCCGTGCCGCGGCTGCGCAAGGGCGGTGACCTCGCCGACCGCGCCCGGATCGTGCCCGGCGACGTCCGCGAGGCGATCCCGGTCAAGGCCGACGTCTACATCATCAAGAACATCCTGGAGTGGGACGACGAGAGCACTGCGCGGACGCTGCGGGGCGTCATCGGGGCCGGCGGCCCCGGAACGCGCGTCGTGGTGATCGAGAACCTGGTCGACGACACCCCGTCGATGCGGTTCAGCACCGCGATGGACCTGCTGCTGCTCCTCAACGTCGGCGGGGCGAAGCACACCACCGACAGCATGGTGGGCCGGCTGACCGCGGCCGGCCTGGTCGTCGACGACATGCGTCCGGTCAACCCCTATCTGCACGCGTTCGACTGCCACGTACCGGGGTGAGGGCACACCCTGCAGACCACCGGTCGCCGGGCCCGCGACGCTGCGGGCCCGGCGACCGGTGGCCGTTTTGGGGGACCGGACGGCTCAGGGGCGCTCCCAGACGTAGAAGCGGCGGGCCATGGCGTCCTTCGGCGAGCGCCAGGTCTGCGGGTCGTACGCGCTGACGTACGCCGACAGCCGCTCGCTGATGTCCCGGAACTCGGGGTGCTCGGTCACCTTGGCGATGGCCGGGCCGGGCTCGCGCTCGGACTCGACGAGGTGCATGTACACATCGCCGAACTGGAAGAGGCTGCGCCGCACGACACCGACGAGGTGCGGCAGCTCTCCCCGGTCGGACTCCTCGAACACCTTGGCGATGTCGGGGGCCGAACCCGGGGCCATACGGGCGACGATGAGGGCCTGGTGCATCGGACTGTGTCCTCCGTCCGGCTCAGTCGGCCAGGGCCGGCGCGGGCCGGTGTCCGGCGGCGGCCTTCTCGATCTTGTCCCGGATCAGGGCCATCTGGACCTTGGAGTTCCGGTTGATGTTGTCGGTCATCCAGTCGTCGTCGACCGGGGCGTCCGGCTTCATCTCGAAGTCCTGCGTCCACACCATCCGGGTGCCCGCGGGCACCTCCTCGTACTGCCAGTGGATGTTCATGTACGCGAAGGGCCCTGTCTCGACCCGACGGGCCCTGACCGTGAGGGTGTCGCGGTCCGGCTCCCGCTCCGAGACCCAGCTCCACACGGTGCCGTTCTCGTCCGGGTGCATGGTCAGCCGGAAGGTCGTCCTGGCGCCCTCCCGGGAGATGACCTCGCATGCCGCGTACTCGCTGAACAGCTGCGGCCACCTGTCCAGGTCGTTGGTCATGTCCCAGACGAGGTCCAGGGGGGCGGCGATGGTGATCTCGTTCTGCGTGTGTCCGGCCATGTCAGGCTCCTGCCATGAGAGTGCTGTTGATGAGGTCGAGGAACTGCCGGGGGGTCTTGCAGCGCTCCGCGTCCGGCGGCATCGGCGTGCCGTGACGGTTCTCCAGTTCGCCGACGATGCCGAGCAGGCCGAGCGAGTCGATGCCGAGGACGTCGAAGCCCACGTCGCTCTGCTGCTCCAGGTCCTGCGGGGCGACGGTGACCCCGGCCGCCTTCTTCATGAGCCCGGCCAGTTCTTCCACGGTGATTTGGGCAGTCATGCGGTTCCTCTCCTTTGCTGCGAGGCAGTGCTGCGGCGCTCCCCGCGACGAGGCGCCCCGCTACGAGGCGTCGGCGGCGCCGTGCCGGAGCACCAGCGCCGAGTTGGACCCCATGAGTCCCCGGCTGAGGACCAGCGCCGTGCGCAGTTCGGCGGCGCGGGCGCGGCCGGTCACGAGGTCGAGGTCGTGACAGACGTCGAACACGTTGGGGGTGGGTGGGATCAGTCCGTGCTCCATCGCGAGCACGGCCGCAGCGGTGTCCAGCACGGGCGCGGCGCAGTAGCCCCGGCCGACGCCGGTCTTCGGCGCGGTGACCGGCACCCGTCTGCCGTGCCCGCCCAGGACGTCGGCGATGGCCAGCGCCTCGGCGCGGTCCGCCGCCGGCACCCCGAGGGCGTCGGCGAAGACGACGTCGATCTCCTCGGGGGCACAGCCGGCCTCGTCCAGGGCTCCCCGCACGGCCTGGGCGAGCCCCACCCGGGACTCGTCCCAGCGGGAGGCCCCGGTGAACGTCGCCGCATGTCCCGCGACGAGCGCCCGGACCCGGGCGCCCCGTTCGCGCGCCACGTCCGCCGCCTCCACGACGAGCATCGCGCCGCCCTCGGCGGGCACGAATCCGCAGGCCGCTGTGGTGAACGGACGGTAGGCCCGGCTCGGGTCGTCGACGGTGCTCAGCTCCTCGTAGCCGAGCTGGCAGACCATCGAGTACGGGGCCAGCGGCGCCTCGGTCGAACCGGCCACGATCGCGTCGGTGCCGCGCCGCACGGCCCGCGCCGCATGGGCGACGGCATCCAGACCGCCCGCCTCGTCGGCCGCCACGACCGAGCACGGGCCCTTGAAACCACGGCGGATGGAGATCTGACCGGTGCTGGCGGCGTAGAACCAGGCGATGGACTGGTACGGGCCGACGAACCGGCTTCCCTTTCCCCACAGTCGCTGCAGCTCCCGCTGGCCGAACTCGCCGCCGCCGGAGCCGGCCGCGGTGACCACGCCGATGGAGAACGGCGCGTCGGCGGTGTCGGCCGGCCCGAGCCGGGCGTCGTCCAGCGCCAGGTCGGCCGCGGTCATCGCGTAGTGCGTGAACCGGTCGGTCTGGACGAGATAGCGCTCCTCGACCGCCGCCGCCGGGTCGAAGGCGCGGACCTCGCCGGCCACCTTCAGCGGCAGCTGCTCACAGCCCTCGCGGGTGATCCGGTCGAGGACGCTGAGCCCTTCCTGGGTGGACTTCCAGAAGGTGTCGGTGCTGGTTCCGTTGGGCGCGACCACACCGATGCCGGTGATGGCCGCGCGCCGTTCATGGGGTGCGCTCATCGTGCCTTCTCCCTGGGACGGGTCAGGATCACCGCGGACTGGAACCCGCCGAACCCGCTGCCCACGGAGAGCACGCTGTCCAGCTTCCGTTCGCGGGCGACGCGCGGGACGTAGTCCAGGTCGCACTCGGGGTCGGGGGTCTCGTAGTTCGCGGTCGGCGGCACGACCTGCTTGGCCAGCGCCAGCACACAGGCCACGACCTCGATCGCGCCGATCGCCCCGAGGGAGTGCCCCACCATGGACTTGATGGAGCTCATGGGCGTGCCGTAGGCGTGCTCTCCGAGCGCCCGCTTCACGGCCGCCGTCTCGTGGCGGTCGTTCTGCCGGGTGCCCGAGCCGTGCGCGTTGACGTAGTCGATCGCGGAGCCGTCGAGCCGGGAGTGGTCGAGGGCGACCTCTATCGCCCGGGCCATCTCCAGGCCCTCACTGGTCAGGCCGGTCATGTGGTAGGCGTTGCCGTAGGTGGCGTAGCCGCTGAGCTCGCAGTACACGTGCGCGCCTCGGGCCCGCGCGTGTTCCAGCTCCTCCAGGACGAGCACCGCGCCGCCCTCGCCCATGACGAACCCGTCACGGTTGTTGTCGAAGGGCCGGGAAGCGTGTGCCGGGTCGTCGTTGTTCGGCGACGTGGCCTTGATCGCGTCGAAGCACGCCATGGTGATCGGTGAGATCGGCGAGTCCGACGCGCCCGCTATGCAGATGTCGGCCCGACCCTCCTCGACGGTGTGGAAGGCGTATCCGACCGCGTCCAGGCCCGAGGTGCAGCCCGTGGAGACGGTCTGCACCGGCCCCTGCGCGCCGAAGCGTTCCGCCACCGCGGAGGCCAGGGTGCTGGGCGAGAACGCCCGGTGCAGCTGGGGTTCCGCCTCCCGGTGGTCCACGTCCCAGCGCTGCCCTCGGTGGCTGACCAGGACGTAGTCGTGCTCCAGACGGGTGGTGCCGCCGACCGCGGTCCCCAGGGAGACCGCGACCCGCCAGGGGTTCTCCCCGGCGAGGTCGAGTCCGGAGTCCCGGACGGCCTCGTCCCCGGCCACCAGGGCGAACTGGATGTACCGGTCCGCCCGCTCGATCTGCTCGGCGTCCAGGCCGTGCGCCACGGGGTCGAAGTCGCACTCCGCGGCTATCTGCGAACGCAGGCCTGTCGGGTCGAAGAACGTGATGCCCCGCGTCGCGGTCCGGCCGTTGGCGAGCAAATCCCAGAACGCCGGTACGCCGATCCCGCCCGGAGCCACGATGCCTATGCCGGTGACCGCCACGCGCCGGGTCATGACCGGACCCGACCTCGGTCGGCCGTGCGGTCGGCGTCCGCCCCGGCTCCCTCCGTGACGACCGCGGCGGCACCGATGACCTCGGTCTCCTCCGTGTCGACATGACCCAGCTGCGGACGCGGCGCCAGCGGGCCCAGGTGGAAGACGATGCGCGCCTCCACATTGCCCACGTTGCGGAAGCGGTGCCGCATGTGGGCGGGGATCATCAGGCCCTGCTCCGGCTGCAGCGGCTGCGGCTCGCCGTCCAGGTCCACCTCCAGCCGCCCGCAGACGACGTACACGAACTCCTCGGAGTAGGGGTGGTAGTGCTCGGCGATGCGGTCGCCGGGCTGCACGATGGCCACTCCCATGAAACCGCTGGTCGATCCCACCGTGGTCGGGGTGAGCATGGCGCGCAGATCACCGCCGCGCCGGACATTGGGCTCGACCTCGCTGAGGTCCACGATTCTCGGACGGGATTTGATCACGACGTTCCTCCGATGGGTGTGCTGCGTCGGCATAGGGGCGGGGCCACCGGGTCAGGCGTCCGGCGAACGGCGGTCGGTGATGAGGTCCATACGGACCGCGGCGCCGTAGAGGAGCTTCTTGAGCTCGCCGGCCTGCGCGAACTCCGGCAGGGCGGGATCGGCACCGGCGGCGCCGCGCACATCGACCAGCCGCACCACGACGTCGTCACGCTGGAAGATCGTGCTGCGCAGGACCGGGCTCGCCGGGTCCTCCGCCGCCGCCTCGTCGTGCTGGGCGAGCAGCTCGGCCAGCCGCATGCCGTCGCCGGGCTTCGCCGGGTAGTACAGCGCGTGCCGCTCGCCGTCGTGCAGCTCGTCCGCCGTCACATGGTGGACGGCGGGCAGCGCCGCCCGGGTGAAGAAGACCCGCGCCGACTCCTGGTCGTTGAGGTCCCGCTCCTGCTCCAGATACGGGTTGATGGCCTCCTCCACGGCACGGATCTCGGGCTGCCGGGCCACGTGACGCAGCGCCGCGAGCAGGTCGCCGCGCACCTCGATGGCCCGGACGACCCGGTTGCCGTGCATGAACAGGGAGGTGCGGCACAGCCGCGTGCCGGCATCGACCCGGGCCTCGGGCGAGGCGTAGTTCGCGAGGATCTTCGCGACCTCCGGCTCGCTGCCCGGCTTGACCGTGAAGGTCAGCGCGTGGCGGATCACGCCGTCGCCGATCCGCGGCTGGGCCTGCAGCCGGCGCTGCGCCGC
This sequence comes from Streptomyces sp. NPDC001406, assembly GCF_042895285.1. Taxonomy (NCBI): domain Bacteria; kingdom Bacillati; phylum Actinomycetota; class Actinomycetes; order Kitasatosporales; family Streptomycetaceae; genus Streptomyces; species Streptomyces sp. NPDC001406. Next base: position 112,140 of record NZ_JBIAWG010000023.1, on the reverse strand, counting down.
CCTGGTGCCCGCCGCCTCGCCGCCGGTCTCGCGGACGATGTGGAAGCGCAGCGACCGGGTGTCCCGGACGCAGCTGTGCAGCGGCTGCACCATCCGCACGTGTTCCTCGCTGTTCACCCAGGCGAGGAACGGCGGAGCACTTTCCCACTCACTCGTGATGAGCCATTGGGATGGATTCTCGATCGACTGGCAGAGTTGGTCGCTGACATGGCCGGGCACGGACGCAACCTGGTTGCACAGCTGCTCGTAGGCCTCCAGGAACTGCTGCTGGGCTCCGTCGTACACGTCGACCAGCAGGACGACCCGCAGCCGGGAGCCGTCGAACACGGACTGGGAGACTTTCGACACGTGCCGCGACAGCGTTTCTGAAACACGCTCAGACGTAGTGGTCATCCTGCGGACATCTCCTTCACGGGGCAGGGGCGGACGTCGGCCGCGGGTGACGCGACGTCAGCGTTCCTTGATCCTGTGCCGGTCCCCAGCAGTGCGCGACTCGTATGAACCACGTGGGTGATTGGGCGCGCCGAGGCGCTCCCACAAGGCCCGAGAGGGCATGGAAACTCACAGGCGCCTCATGCGCGCACCCCTGCCTCTGGAGGCTTCGATGCTTCGAAAAGCCGACCACCGGGTCCCCGTCCTCATCGTGGGCGGCTCTCTGGTGGGCCTGTCCATGTCCCTTTTCCTGGGCCGTCTCGGTGTGCGGCACATGCTGGTCGAGCGGCACTCGGGGACCTCCCATCACCCACGCGGACGCGGCAACAACGTCCGGACGATGGAGCTGTTCCGGGTCGCCGGCATCGAACCGGACATCCATACGGCGGCCTCACTGCTCTCTGACAACCACGGCATCCTGCAGGCCCCCACGCTGGTCGGCGACGCCGGGGAATGGCTGTTCAAACACATCGACCCCAGCGGCGGACTGGCGAGGTTCAGCCCCACGGGGTGGTGCCTGTGCAGCCAGAACGACCTGGAGCCCGTACTGCTGGACGGCGCCCGCAAACTCGGCGGCGACCTGCGCTACTCCCATGAGATGGAGACCTTCGAGCACGACGCCGAAGGGGTGACGGCGATCATCCGGGACCGCGGCACCGAGGAGCGCTGCACCGTCCACGCGGACTACCTCGTCGCCGCCGACGGCCCGCGCAGCCCCGTCCGCAACCGGCTCGGCATCCACCAGACCGGGCCGGGCGAGCTGTTCGCCAATGTCAGCGTCACCTTCCGGTCCAAGCTCCTTGCCGACGTGGTCGGCGACCGGCGTTTCATCTGCTGCTATCTCACCGACCCCGAGGCCGACGGCGCCCTGCTGCCCGTCGACAACAAGGAGCGCTGGGTCTTCCACGCGCCCTGGCACCCCGAGCGGGGCGAGACACTCGACGACTTCACCGAGGACCGGCTCGCCCGGCACATCCGCCGTGCGGTCGGCGTCCCCGACCTCGATGTGGAGCTCACCGGCAAGGCGTCCTGGCGGGCCGCCGAGCGCGTCGCCGACCGGTACCGGGAGGGCCGGGTGTTCCTCGCCGGGGACTCCGCCCACGAGATGTCCCCGACCGGCGCGTTCGGCTCCAACACCGGCATCCAGGACGCGCACAACCTCGCCTGGAAGCTCGCCGCCGTGCTGGAGGGCTGGGCGGGCCCGCACCTGCTGGAGACCTACGACACCGAGCGCCGCCCGGTGGCCGCCGCCACCAGCGCCCGCGCCTCGGCCCGCTCCGTGGAACACAGCCACCCCGGCTTCTCGCCGAGCCCCGGCGTGGGCAACAAGAAGGGCGGCATCCTGCCCGTCGTCCTCGGCTACCGCTACCCGAAGGGCGCCGTCATCGACGCCGACCCGGCGCAGTCGGTGGTGCCCGAGGGCATGGACCTCGCCGGGCAGCCCGGCAGCCGGGCCCCCCACATGTGGCTGCACCGCGGCGACGAGCGGATCTCCACGATCGACCTGTACGAGCGCTCACTGGTCCTGCTCACCGACGCACCGGACGACGCGGGCTGGCACGCCGCCGCCCGCCGCGTGGCCGACCGGGACGGCGTACGGCTCGACGCGTACCGGATCGGCCCGGGCCCCGACGCCGACCTGACCTACGACTCCGACACCGACGACTGGGCACAGGTCCACGGCACCACGGCCGACGGAGCGGTCCTGGTACGCCCGGACGGATTCGTGGCCTGGCGGGCACCGGGCGCCGTACCGGACCCGGAGGCGGCCCTGCGCAAGGTCCTCGCGACCCTCCTGCGCACGGGCTGACCCCGCCCCACGAACACCGAAGGCCACCCGCACGGAAATCCGCGGGTGGCCTTCGCCGTACGGAGCCCCCTGTCGGATTCGAACCGACGACCTTCGCTTTACAAGAGCGGCGCTCTGACCAGCTGAGCTAAGGAGGCCTGCACGCGCGCGTGGTGCGTACGTGCCCGTGCAGTGTACCCAGGTCCCCGGGGCGGCTCGGCGAAAATTTCCGCGAAGTTCACAGTCCTCCGGCTACTGACAGACCGGTGAACGCCAGGTACCGTCCTGACCCAGTGCACTCTTGTGGACTACACCAACCACCTTCCTACTCGGATCGTCCGGCACGTTCCTGCCGGTAGAAGGGGCCCATTCACCATGGCCACTGTCACGTTCGACAAGGCGACCCGGATCTACCCGGGTTCCACCAAGCCCGCCGTCGACGGTCTCGACATCTCGATCGAGGACGGCGAGTTCCTCGTCCTGGTCGGTCCGTCCGGCTGCGGCAAGTCCACCTCGCTCCGCATGCTCGCGGGGCTCGAGGACGTCAACGCCGGCGCCATCCGCATCGGCGACCGCGACGTCACCCACCTGCCGCCGAAGGACCGGGACATCGCCATGGTGTTCCAGAACTACGCGCTCTACCCGCACATGTCGGTGGCCGACAACATGGGCTTCGCGCTCAAGATCGCCGGCGTCAACAAGGCGGAGATCCGGCAGAAGGTCGAGGAGGCCGCGAAGATCCTCGACCTCACCGAGTACCTCGACCGCAAGCCGAAGGCCCTGTCCGGCGGTCAGCGCCAGCGTGTCGCCATGGGCCGCGCCATCGTGCGTGAGCCGCAGGTCTTCCTCATGGACGAGCCGCTGTCCAACCTGGACGCCAAGCTCCGTGTCTCCACCCGTACGCAGATCGCGTCGCTGCAGCGCCGTCTCGGCATCACCACCGTCTACGTCACCCACGACCAGGTCGAGGCCATGACGATGGGCGACCGCGTGGCGGTCCTCAAGGACGGTCTGCTCCAGCAGGTCGACTCGCCGCGCAACATGTACGACCGCCCGGCCAACCTCTTCGTCGCCGGCTTCATCGGCTCCCCCGCCATGAACCTGGTCGAGGTCCCGATCACCGACGGCGGCGTGAAGTTCGGCAACAGCGTCGTCCCGGTCAACCGCGAGGCCCTCAAGGCCGCCTCCGACAAGGGTGACCGCACCGTCACGGTCGGCGTCCGCCCCGAGCACTTCGACGTGGTCGAGCACAACGGCGGCGTCGCCTCCGCCCTGTCCAAGGACACCGAGGACGCCCCGGCGGGTCTCGCGGTCTCCGTGAACGTCGTCGAGGAGCTGGGCGCCGACGGCTACGTCTACGGCACCGCCGAGGTCGGCGGCCAGACGAAGGACCTGGTGGTCCGCGTCAACGGCCGTCAGGTCCCGGAGAAGGGCGCGCAGCTGCACGTCGTGCCGCGGCCGGGCGAGACCCACGTGTTCTCGACCTCCACGGGCGAGCGTCTGTCCGACTGACCTCGGACAATTCACCCAGGTTGACGATGAGGGCCCCGCAGACCGCTGCGGGGCCCTTTCCGTCGCCGCCGGATACCCCGGCAAGACAGTTCATTTCGATCGGCGTACGTCAACCCGTCACCCTTGAGGGGGCACGACTTCGTCCCTCGAAACGGTGACCAAATGTCGCCAAATCATCACTGGGCGCTACCCTCACACGCGTGAAGCACTCCACCACCCAACAGACGCGACGCGGCCACCGGGGTCCTGCCCGCCGGATCGGCCGCACCCTCGCCCTTGTCCTGCCCGTCGTCCTGGTGCTCTCCGGGACCCTCGCGGTCACCCGAGTCAACTGGACGGGGAGCCCCCGGAACTCGGTGCTCACCGCCTCGGACGTCTCCTCGGCGGAGGTGTCGTCCGCCCGGGCCGGAGCCGTCTCCCACGCCCCGCAGGACATGCTGCGCGACCAGCTGATGACCGAGCTGCAGGAGAAGAACCCGGGCGAGGTCCTCACCCACCTCCAGCAGGCGGTCAACGGCCACCCGTCGCTCGCGAAGCACTGCACCTCCATCGCCCGCGCCCTCGGCCGCGCCGCGGTCCGCATGTACGGCGCCTCGCGCGCCCAGGCGTACGCCCGCCCGGTCTGCGACACCTCCTTCGCCTCCGGCGTCCTGGCCGCGCACAGCTGACAGCCGCGGTCGGGAGCTCGGTAATGGCTGATTAAGGAACGGTTGCAGGCGAAAGTTACGAGCGGGGCGCCACGTACAGTTCGGTCATGACCCATCCGAACGCCGCGTCGCGCCCCACTCAAGCTGTCATCCTGGCCGGTGGCCAGGGCTCACGGCTGCGTCCCTACACCGACGACCGGCCCAAGCCGATGGTCGAGATCCCCGGCACCGGCACCCCGATCATCGGCCACCAGCTGTCCTGGCTCGCCGAGGAGGGCGTGACGGACGTGGTGGTCTCCTGCGGCCATCTCGCCGAGGTCCTGCAGAAGTGGCTGGACTCGGCCGACCTGTCGGTCAAGGTCACCACCGTCGTGGAGACGGAACCCCTCGGCCGCGGCGGCGGCCTGAAGTACGCGGCCGCCCATCTGCCCCGCCCGGACCGGCCCTGGTACGCCACCAACGGCGACATCTGGACCCGTTTCTCGCTGCGCGAGATGGCGGACTTCCACACCGAGCGCGACGCCGTCGCGACCCTTGCGCTGGCACGGCCGCGCATTCCCTGGGGCGCCGTGCAGACGGACGGCTTCGGGCACATCACGGACTTCATCGAGGCCCCGCCGTCGACCTTCGAGATCAACGCGGGCGTCTATGTGTTCTCGCCCGAGTTCGCCGGGCTGCTTCCCGAGCGGGGCGACCACGAGCGGACCACGTTCCCTCATCTGGCGCGCGAGCGGCGGCTGGCGGGCTTCCCGATCCCGCAGGGGGCGTACTGGCGGGCCATCGACACGGCGAAGGATCTGACGGAGGCGGCGAAGGAGCTGGCCGCTCTGGGGCGGTGACCGTTCGGTCGTATGCATCGTGAGGGCCCGTTCGTCCTGAGGGGCACGTTCGTCCTGAGGGGCGCGCTGTCGTGCCGTAAGCCGAAAAGGGCCCCGCACCTCGTGGTGCGGGGCCCTTTTCGGAGCCGCTCCTGCTGCTAGCCCAGCAGTCCGCCCACCAGGCCCGGCTGGCCCGAGGACGTGCTGCCGCCGCCGGTGCCCGTGCCGCCGGTCGAGCCGGTGCCGCCCGTCGTCGCGCCGCCGGAGGTGGGGCCCGAGGTGGTGCTGGGGGCCCGGCCGGCCGGGGAGGTGTGCTGCGGCGGGGCCTGGCCCACGGTGCCCTGGGTCTGGCTGGGGGCGCCACCGGTGGCGGCGCCGGACGAGTGGGCCGCGCCCGGGGTCGTCGCCGCGCTGGACGGCGAGGTGGACGCCGTGGCGCCACCGGACGGCGGGGTGGAGGCCGCCGGAGCCTTCTGGCGCTGCTCGGCGGGCCCGTCCGGGAGCGGGGAGCCCGGCAGGTTGTTGCGCGGGGCCTCGCCGGGACCCGGCACGACCACGCGGCTGGAGTCGCGGACGGCGCCGCCCAGCAGGGAGCCGACGAGCAGGGTGAGGCCGACGGTGACGGCCGTGATCAGGGCGCCGCGGCGCAGGACGTAGCGGCGCAGGTCCCAGATGTCCGAGCGCGGTCCGAGGGTGCGCCAGGCGCGGCCCGCGAGGCGGCCGTCGACGGAGTAGACGGGGGCGCCGGCGATGATCAGCGGGGACCAGGCGGCCAGGTAGATGATGTCGGGGGCGTCGTAGGCCGGGACGGTCTTCCAGCTGACGGTGACGATGAGCGCGGCGGACAGCAGCGCGCCGAAGACGGCGGCCACCCGCTGCCAGCAGCCCAGGATCGTGAGGACGCCCACGACGACCTGGAGGAAGGCGATGACGAGCCCCGAGCCGACCGGGTGCTGGAGCGCGAACTGCCGCAGCGGCTCGGCGACTTCCCAGGGGTGCAGGGTGTTGAGCCACTTCACCATGGAGCCGCGCTTGCCGCCGTCGAAGTAGACGGGGTCGCAGAGCTTGCCCATGCCGGCGTAGATGGAGATGAAGCCGAGGAAGATCCGGAGCGGGAGCAGGACCACGCCGAGGTTCAGCCGGCGGCCGGGGTAGTAGGCGTGCCGGGCCGGGTCCTCGGCGTGCCGCCTGGTCCGGGGGGCGGGGGGCTCCTCGGACGGCTCCCCGTAGTCCTCGAACTCGTCGTCGGCGTAGGGGTGTTCGTCGTACCCGGGTTCGTCGTAGCCGGGTTCGTCGTAGGCGCTGCCCACGGTCCGCATGGGGGGCAGCAGCCGGTTCTCGCCGGCGGCGGGCGCGCGCTGGGGGCCGACGACGGGGGTCTCGGCGGTGCGGTCGAAGTCGTCGTAACCGACGTCGCCGTAACCGCCCCCGAGACCGACGCGTGGGATGACCCGGGTGGCCCCGGCGTCGACGGACGGGTCGTCGGTGTAGCGGACGCTGCCGCCCCGCACGGCCTGGAGCAGCCGGTGGGCGCCGGTGTCGTCGGGGGCGGACCTGCCGCTCCAGACGACGGGGCGGCGCCGGCGCGGGGCCTGGGCCGCTGTGCCCGCCGTGCCGACGACCGGGATGCGGGCGGTGTGCTCGGTGGCGCTCAAGTGCCGTGCGACCCGCGGGGATTGGGTACGCCGCGTCGATACGCCCAGTTGCACGCGGAAGCTCGCGTGATTGACGATGACCTGCGCCGGATCGCTCGGCACCTTCACCATGCTCAGCGCGGGACCGTCGTCGAATCCCGACGAGCGGTCCCCCGTGGGTGTGCGGGGTGTTCTGGTGTCCACACTCATCTAACCGAGTGACGTGGTGTTAGGACACTGCTTTGACCGGTCGGATCTGTCCGGACCGCGTCAAGGTTGTCCTGGACGCCGGATTTAGCCCGTACGGATGAACTTGCGGACGCGCGTTCAAGCGCGCCCGCAGTCGTCGTCGGCTGCTCGCCGACCCGTCGTCGGCTCTTCGCCGACCCGTCGTCAGCTCCGGCGCCGAGCGGCCTCGTACAGCACGATCCCCGCCGCCACACCGGCGTTGAGCGACTCCGCGCCACCCGGCATCGGGATCCGCACCCGGAAGTCGCAGGTCTCGCCGACCAGTCGGGACAGGCCCTTGCCCTCGCTGCCGACGACGATGACGACCGGGCCCTCCAGGGCCTCCAGGTCACCGAGTTCGGCCTCTCCGTCGGCGGCGAGGCCGACGACCACGATCCCGGCCTTCTTGTACGACTCCAGAGCGCGCCTCAGATTGGTGGCGCGGGCGACGGGCGTACGGGCCGCCGTACCGGCGGAGGTCTTCCAGGCACCGGCGGTCATGCCGGCCGCGCGCCGCTCGGGCACGACGACGCCGTGACCGCCGAAGGCGGAGACGGAGCGGACGACGGCGCCGAGGTTGCGCGGGTCGGTCACCCCGTCGAGGGCGACGATCAGCGGGTCCTCGCCCTCGTCGTAGGCGGCGTCGGCGAGGTCCTCGGGGTGTGCGTACTCGTACGGCGGGACCTGGAGGACCAGGCCCTGATGGTTGAGCCCGTTGGTCATACGGTCGAGCTCGGGGCGCGGGGCCTCCATGAGGTTGATGCCCCCGCGCTCGGCGGCAAGCTGCAGGGCCTCGCGGACGCGCTCGTCGTTGTCGATGAACTGCTGGACGTAGAGGGTGCTCGCGGGCACTCCCTCGCGCAGCGCCTCGACGACGGGGTTGCGGCCGACGACCAGCTCGGAGGACGACTTGCCGCCCCGGCGCTGCTGCGGACGCCCCTGGGCGCGGCGCACCTTCGCGTTCGCGGCGCGCTGCTTGGCGTGTCCCTTGCGCATCTCGGCGGGCGGGGTGGGGCCCTTGCCCTCCAGGCCCCGGCGCCGCTGGCCGCCACTGCCGACCTGCGCGCCCTTCTTGCCGGACATGCGGCGGTTGTTCGCGGCCATGACCTACCTGTTCTCTACGGAAGCGTGCGTACGTGTATATGCAGTGTGCCGCCCGGACACCCGGGCGGCACAATCGATCATCGGACCGTGAGTGGCCTCAGCGCGGGCCGAGGCTCCAGCGCGGCCCCTGCGGGCTGTCCTCGATGACCAGACCGGACTGGTTGAGCTGGTCGCGGATGGCGTCCGCGGTGGCCCAGTCCTTGCGGGAGCGGGCCGCCTCGCGCTGGTCGAGGACCAGTCGTACGAGGCTGTCGACCACGCCGTGCAGGTCTTCCTTGCGGTCGGCGCCGCCGCCGGCCCACTGCGGGTCGAGCGGGTCGAGGCCCAGGACGCCGAGCATGGCGCGCACCTCGGCGAGGCGGGCGACGGCGGCTTCCTTGTCGTCGGCGGCGAGTGCGGAGTTGCCCTGCCGGACGGTGGTGTGCACGACGGCCAGTGCCTGCGGGACACCGAGGTCGTCGTCCATCGCCTCGGCGAACGCGGGCGGCACCTCGGCGGACGGTTCGACGACGCCCCCGGCCAGCTCGACGACGCGCTGCACGAAGCCCTCGATCCGCGCGAACGCGGACTCGGCCTCGCGCAGGGCCTCCTCGCTGTACTCGATCATCGAGCGGTAGTGCGGGGTGCCGAGGTAGTAGCGCAGCACGATGGGACGCCACTGCTTGACCATCTCGGAGACCAGGACGCTGTTGCCCAGCGACTTGGACATCTTGTCGCCGGCCATGGTGACCCAGGCGTTGTGCACCCAGTACCGGGCGAAGTCGTCGCCGTAGGCCTTGGCCTGGGCGATCTCGTTCTCGTGGTGCGGGAAGATCAGGTCGAGGCCGCCGCCGTGGATGTCGAAGGCGCTGCCCAGGTACTTGTGCGCCATGGCCGAGCACTCCAGGTGCCAGCCGGGGCGCCCGTCTCCCCACGGGGTCGGCCAGGTCGGCTCGCCGGGCTTGGCGGACTTCCACATGGCGAAGTCGCGCGGGTCCCGCTTGCCGGTCTCGCCCTCGCCGGAGGGCTGGAGCAGGTTGTCGAGCTCCTGCCGGGACAGCTCCAGGTACCGCGGGAAGGAGCGCACGTCGAAGTAGACGTTGCCGTCCGCCGCGTAGGCGTGGCCGCGCTCGATCAGGCCCTGCATCATCTCGATCATCTCGGTGATGTGGCCGGTGGCGCGGGGCTCGTACGTCGGCGGCAGGCAGCCGAGTGCCGTGTAGCCGTCGTCGAACGCGCGCTCGTTCTCGTACCCGATGGACCACCAGGGCCGGTTCTGCTCGTGGGCCTTGGCGATGATCTTGTCGTCGATGTCGGTGACGTTCCTGATGAACGTCACCTCGTAGCCCCGGTGGGCGAACCACCGGCGCATGATGTCGAAGTTGAGGCCCGAGCGGATGTGCCCGATGTGCGGCGCCGACTGCACGGTGGCACCACACAGGTAGATCGAGACACAACCCGGCGTGAGCGGGGTGAAGTCACGGATCTGCCGGGCGTTGGTGTCGTACAGCCGAATAGTCACCACTCCAGGGTAGTGGGCGCCGGGGAGTGCCTTGCGACCTACCGCCGAAGGGCCACGATTTCGTGACGTTGCCTCCGGCGGCTCGGCGGTCATTTCGTGCAGGTGCAGGTGCGTGGTCGTGCCGGTGCGCTGTGGCTCGCGCCCTCAGACACCGGACGGGCTGGATACGCGGACGACCAGCGCCGTGGCCACCGCCATCAGGCCCTCGTCCCGGCCCGGGAAGCCCAGGCCGTCCGTCGTGGCCCCGGACACCGAGACCGGGGCGCCGGCCGCCTCCGAGAGGAGCTTCTGGGCCTCGTCCCGGCGTTTTCCGATCTTGGGGCGGGGGCCGACGACCTGGACCGCGATGTTGCCGATGCGGAAACCCGCCGCACGGACGATCCGGGCCGCCTCCGTGAGCAGGGTGACGCCGGACGCGCCCGACCACTCCGGGCGCCCGGTGCCGAAGTGCTGGCCCAGGTCGCCGAGGCCGGCCGCCGAGAAGAGCGCGTTGCACGCGGCGTGCGCGACGACGTCCGCGTCGGAGTGACCGGCCAGGCCCGGCCCCTCGCCCTCCCACTTCAGGCCGGCGCACCACAGCTCGCGGCCCTCTTCGAAGGCGTGGATGTCGGTGCCGATGCCGACCTGGGGCAGCACCGTGTCAGAAGCCATCGTTCAGCCTCCGGCGGGCCAGGACCGCCTCCGCGAGGACCAGGTCCAGCGGACGGGTGACCTTGAAGGCCTCCTCGTGGCCGGGGACCACCACGACCGGCTCCCCGAGCCGCTCGACCATGCCGGCGCAGTCGGTGACGTCGTCGGTGACGGTCTCGTGGGCCCGTACGAGCGTCGCCCGGTCGAAGCCCTGCGGTGTCTGTACGGCGCGCAGCCGGGCGCGCTCGGGTGTGGCCAGCACCGGCTCGGGTTCGCCCGGCACCGCCGCGGGCTCGACCTCCTTGACGGTGTCGGCGAGCGGCAGCGCGGGGACGACGGCGTGAGCTCCGTCACGTACGGCCTCGATCACCGCGTCCACGGTGTCCACGGGCACGAGCGGACGGGCCGCGTCATGCACCAGGACGATGCCGTAGTCGGGCGGGAGCGCGTCGAGCCCCAGCTTCACCGACTCCTGGCGGGAGTCGCCGCCCGGCACGACCAGGAAGTCCGTCCGCTCGGGCAGCGCGTGCGCGTCGAGCAGCGACTTGACCTCGGCGGTGCCGTCCGGCGGGGCCACGACGACGACCAGGGAGACGGCACGGGAGGCTGCGAGCGCGCGTACCGCGTGGATGAGCATGGGAGTGCCGTTCAGCGTGCGGAGCGCCTTGGGGGCGCCCGGGCCGAGGCGTACGCCCCGGCCGGCTGCCGGAATCACCGCGGCCGTACGCAACTCCGCGGGCGAAGGGCGCGAATCGTCAGACATCGGTTCCTGTCAGGTTTGTGTGCTCGGCCTACGTGGGTATGGCCTGGGAAGTGCCGGGCGCGACGCCCCGACCGGACCCTTCCGTGACACCGGTCGAGCCAGCTGCCCGGGCCCGGCACGCCATGTATCGGGGGGAAATCCCTTCGACTTGATACTCGATCGATCCGATACTCGATTTCGACTGGGCGGTCCGAGTATGGGGATCCGAGTACGTGACAGGCGTACGGCATCCGGCATCCGGGTACGAACATGCCGCAGCGCCCGGCGACAGAAGTCACGTCATCGGGCACCGCGGCATTTCACTGTGCTGAGCAGAGCGAGCGCAGCCGGCTTCGCGTCAGGACGCGAGGACCTCGTCGAGCAGGGCCTCGGCCTTGTCCTCGTTCGTGTTCTCCGCAAGAGCGAGTTCGCTCACCAGGATCTGGCGGGCCTTGGCGAGCATGCGCTTCTCACCGGCGGAGAGTCCGCGCTCGCGCTCACGACGCCACAGGTCACGCACGACTTCCGCGACCTTGATGACATCGCCGGAGGCGAGCTTCTCCAGATTTGCCTTGTAACGACGAGACCAGTTCGTGGGCTCCTCGGCGTACGGCGCGCGCAGCACCTCGAAGACCCGGTCCAGCCCGTCCTGACCGACCACATCACGCACGCCCACGAACTCAGCATTGTCCGCTGGCACACGCACCGTCAGGTCACCCTGGGCGACCTTCAGCACCAAGTAGGTCTTGTCCACGCCTTTGATCTGGCGAGTTTCGATGGCCTCGATCAGCGCGGCCCCGTGATGGGGATAGACCACGGTGTCGCCAACCTTGAACGTCATGTGACAGGTACCCCTTCCGTGGCTATCCAGGGTAACACGGATACGGCGTCTTCTGAATGGCGTTTTCGCAGGTCAGGGCATATCTCGGGGCTTGACAACAGCGACAGGAACGTGCTTCGGAAGGTCGGCGGAAGCAGGTATTCGCAGGTCGGAGCGGCTCTTCGGGCGAGGTGAAACGCGCACGTTACACACATCCGGAGGCCCCTCCAAGTGGTCGAACGTCCAGATTTGTCCGGTCCCAAGCGTGCGACTTCCGCTACTCCGTTCGGTTGGCCCGAGTCGGGTACGAGACGTTTCCGGAATTGATCACGGGCGGCCGACTGAGCGGTGCGTGATCAATTCCGGGGCGGTCGCGCATTCCTTCACGGAAATTTTGCGGGACGCCTTATGTGAATGCCGTACGAGCCCGGAGTCAAAGTGACTCGGGAGTCACTTGTGGCCCCCGGGTACCCCCTGCACGAGCGAAGCGTGTGAGGTTGGGGGAGGGTCGGGTGCGAGCGCTCCGGAACGGCTCGGTAACCTATGGCCGCTGACAGACACTTAGGGTGGCTTTATAAGGAAGGCCGCCCGCGCGTTCAAGGAGTTGCCGCCGCCGTGAGCAGCAGCCTTCGACGCGGCGCCCTCGCCGCCTCCGCCATCGCCTTCTCGATCGCCTCGCTCGCCGCCTGCGCTGCTGGCAACGACTCTCAGACGCTGCAGGTCAAGCCGGACAACGCGGCGACCAGCGTCGGCACCATCAAGGTGCAGAACGCGACCGTCATCACGCAGCCCGATCTGCAGTCCACCGGTCCGGCCGTGATCTCCGCGACCATCTTCAACACCGGCACCACCCCGCAGACCCTGCAGTCGCTCGTCCTGCCCGGCACCGGCAAGACCGCGCAGCTCTCCCCCGCCAAGGGCGGATCGCTCACCATCCCGGCCGGCGGCCGGCTCGTCATCGGCGGCAAGAACAACGCCTCCGCCGTGCTGGCGAGCAGCCGCGAGTCGGTCCAGGACGGCAACGCCCAGAAGATCACCTTCACCTTCAGCAAGACCGGTGACGTGAGCCTGCGCGCCTTCGTCGTCCCGGCCACGCACTACTTCACCGACTGGGGCCCGAGCGAGATCCCGACGTCCTCGGCCACGCCCACGGCCGCCGCGGGCGCCTCGGCGTCCACGAGCGCCAAGCCGGGCAAGCACCCGTCGGCCACCGCGACCGCGACGGAGTCCGCCACCGGGTCCACCCCGAGCGACTCCGCGTCGGCGTCGGCCACGCCGTCCGGCCACTGATCGGCCGTACGGCCCATCCGCACGAGTGAAGGGCGGCACCCCCGAGGGGTGCCGCCCTTCACTCGTGTCAGTCCACGTGGACGATTTACGGCTCGAACTTGTAGCCCAGACCACGCACCGTCACCAGGTACCGCGGCGCGCCCGGGTCCGGCTCGATCTTCGCGCGCAGGCGCTTGACGTGGACGTCGAGGGTCTTGGTGTCGCCGACGTAGTCGGCGCCCCAGACGCGGTCGATGAGCTGCATGCGGGTCAGGACGCGACCGGCGTTGCGCAGCAGCATCTCCAGGAGGTCGAACTCCTTGAGCGGGAGGTCCACCTTCGAGCCGGAGACCGTCACCACGTGCCGGTCGACGTCCATACGGACCGGGCCCGCCTCCAGGGCGGCCGGGGTGACCTCCTCCGGCTCACCGCGGCGGCGCAGCACGGCGCGGATGCGGGCGACCAGCTCCCGCGAGGAGAACGGCTTGGTGACGTAGTCGTCGGCTCCTATCTCCAGGCCGACGACCTTGTCGATCTCGCTGTCCTTGGCGGTCACCATGATCACCGGGACGTTGGAGCGGCCGCGCAGCTGGCGGCACACCTCCGTGCCGGGCAGCCCCGGCAGCATCAGGTCGAGGAGGACGAGGTCGGCGCCGTTGCGCTCGAACTCGTCGAGGCCGTCGGGGCCCGTGGCCGCCACGGCGACCTCGAAGCCCTCCTTGCGGAGCATGTACGACAGGGCGTCGGAGAAGGACTCCTCGTCCTCGACGACGAGCACTCGGGTCACGGAAGGACCTCCGGGGCGGGAAGCGTTTCGTACGCGGTTGAGTCGGGGGATTCGTGGGATGCGGCTGAGTGGGAGGACGCGGGGGACGGCGGTGCGGTGGGTCCGGCCTCATCGTCGAGGTCGGGGTGTTGCAGGGCGCGGTCACGGGCCACGCCCGCCTCCGGCAGCCGCAGGGTGAAAGTGGAGCCCTGGCCTTCGGCGCTCCACACCGTGACCTCCCCGCCGTGCGAGGCGACCACGTGCTTGACGATCGCGAGACCCAGACCGGTGCCACCGGTGGCCCGGGAGCGGGCCGGGTCGACGCGGTAGAAGCGCTCGAAGATGCGCTCCTTGTCCTTGTCGGTGATGCCGATGCCCTGGTCCGTGACGGCGAGCTCGATCATGTCGCCGCCGGATGCGCTGACCCGGCGGGCGGCTATGCCGACGCGGGTACGGGCCGGGGAGTAGTTGACGGCGTTCTCGACGAGGTTGCCGAGGGCGGCGGCGAGCTGCCCGCGGTTGCCCCACACATGCAGGTCGGCGGTGCCGCCGGCGGCCATGGTGATCTGCTTCGTACCGGCCTGGTGGCGGCAGCGGTCGATGGCCTCGGCGACCAGCTCGTCCACCCGGACGGGCTCGGCGTCCTCCAGCGGGTCGTCGTTCTGGACCCGGGAGAGGTCGATGAGCTCCTGCACCAGGTTGGTCAGCCGGGTGGCCTCGATCTGCATGCGACCGGCGAAGCGCTGCACGGCCTCCGGGTCGTCCGAGGCGTCCATGACGGCCTCGGACAGCAGGGAGAGCGCGCCGACCGGTGTCTTCAGCTCATGGCTGACATTGGCGACGAAGTCACGCCGCACGGCCTCGATCCGGCGAGCCTCGGTGAGGTCCTCGACCAGGAGCAGCACGAGCCGGGAGCCGAGCGGCGCCACGCGGGCGGACACGGCGAGGGCCTCGCCCCGCCCGGTGCCCCGCCTCGGCAGATCCAGCTCTACCTGGCGTATCTCGCCGTCCCGCCGGGTGTCCCGGGCCATCTGGAGCATGGGCTCGACGGCGAGCTTGCCGCCGCGCACCAGGCCCAGGGCATATGCCGCGGAGCTCGCCTTGACGACGGCGTCGCCCTCGTCGAGGACGACCGCCGACGACCGGAGCACGGACAGCACGGTGTCCACGCCCGGCGGCAGCACGGGGTCGGTATGCAGAGAAGTCCTGGTCGGTCGCTTCTGGTCGCGTTCGCTCCAGCGGAACGCCAGCATGGCGATGACGCCGGTAAGCACCCCGGCGATCGCTGCCGCTGCGGCGACCGCCGCGTTCACGTCCATGCATCCAGGTTAGGCATGACGTACGACATCCCCACAGCCGTCGAGGTGCGAGCTCGAACACTCGTCGCCCAGAGTTCACCTTGGAGCCAGTGATGGTTCATTTGAGGTGGCAGAAACGGACGCGTGGGGGCCGGAACGTGGGAGCGTGGGGTTCGTACCGGTGGTTTCGCCACGGGCCCCGGCCCCCGGAACCCCCGAAGAACACGTACGAGAGGGAACCCTGATGCGGGACGCGTACCACGAGGAACTGGACTCGATCGGCGACGGACTGGTGGAGATGGCCCGGCTGGTCGGGTCGGCGATCGGGCGCGCCACGACGGCCATCCTGGACTCCGACCTCAAGCTGGCCGAGAGCGTGATCGAGGCGGACAAGAAGGTCGACGAGCTCCAGCACGACCTCGAGGGCCGGGCGATAGCCCTGCTCGCCCGTCAGCAGCCGGTGGCCACGGATCTCCGGATCGTCGTCACGTCGCTCCGTATGTCCGCCGACCTGGAGCGCTCCGGCGACCTCGCCCAGCACGTGGCGAAGCTCGCCCGCCTCCGCTTCCCGGAGCGCGCGGTCCCGCAGGACCTGCACGCCACGATCCTGGAGATGGGCCAGCTCGCCCAGCGCCTGATGGCGAAGGCGGCCGAGGTCATCATCACCAAGGACGTCGACCTCGCGCTCCAGCTGGAGCAGGACGACGACGAGATGGACCTGCTGCACCGCACCCTCTTCCAGCACCTGATCGACGAGCGCTGGAAGCACGGCATCGAGACCGCCGTGGACGTCACCCTGCTCGGCCGCTACTACGAGCGCTACGCCGACCACGCGGTGGCGGTCGCCAAGCGCGTGGTGTTCCTGGTGACGGGCGAGCACGCGGACGACATCCAGGCCGACATCCAGCCGGTGACGGGGGTAGAGGGGGCGTAGCCCTGCCGGGCGGGGCGGCCGGCGGCATCCACGGGCGCTCGGGGACTGCCCAGGTGTCGCGCGCGGGTTGCTCAATGCCGCGCGCGTTGCCCACCCCGGGCGCATGAACGCCACTGTGCGCCGTTGATGCGCCCGGCAGACCGGGCATGAAATGGGCAAAGGCACCAGGCCCTAGCCTCCAGGAGGGGACCCATGGCCGAACCGCCCAGCACCACGCCCGACCCCACCCAGCAGCGCGAGACCGACCAGCCCGCCGAGACCAGGAGCCTCCCGCTCGTCGCCGCGTGCGGCTGCGGCTCGGGCTGTGGTTGCGGGTGCCAGTCCGGCAACCCCTGCCAGTGCGGCTGACGCCTCACATCCGATACGACGACGAAGGCCCCCGGTGATCACCAGCACCGGGGGCCTTCGCCGTACACACCACTGAGGCGCAGCATGAAGGGGGAAAGGGAGTAGAGCAGGGAGTACAGCCAGGGGGCAGGAAGCAGAAAAGAGGTGCGAGGCCATGACCCAGTTCATGGACGTCCACCACGGGTGGAAGGGCATCACCGCCGAACAACTGCAGCAGGCCCACGATGCCGACCAGGCGATAGAAGAGGACGAGGGCGTGCACTTCGAACGCGCCTGGGCAGACCCCGAGTCCGGCACGGTCTACTGCCTGTCCGAGGCTCCCTCGCCCGAAGCGATCCAACGCATCCACGAACGCACGGGCCACCGGGCGGACGAAATCCACCCGGTACCACTGTCGATCTGGTGAAGCCCTGATCCCCCGAGCCTGGGTCTTGTCGGCCGTCGTTCGCTGCTGCCGGCTGGCCTCGACCGGCCCGGTGCAGGCAAATGCCTTGCCGCCTGGCCCCCGTCCGCCCTTAAGGTCAGCGGATGATCAACATGCAGGTGCGCGGGGACCTGGGAAAGCCCATAGCTCGTGCCCAGGTCGGACTGGAATGGGCAGCCCTCTTCCCCGCGCTGGACCCGTTGAACTTCCCGATGTTGTGGGCCTTGACTCCTTACGGCGATGCCGTCTTCAACGAGCGCCAGGTGCCGTTGCTGCTCGCCGAACTTGACCGGCTTCCCGAAGCCTGCGGTGGTATCTGGGTGGACCAGGTCCGAGAGCTGTGCACGGTCGTTCAGAGCGGACCGCACCGGTATCTCTGGTTCGTCGGCGACTGAGCGATCTTGACAACCGTCGTGCTGAGGAGGAGCCATGGCAGTGGGCCGCAAGGGATCACGACGCATCGTTGTCGACGGTACGGCCTACCGCTGGCGGCTGCGACGCAGGCCGACGTACTTCCAAGCGCTGTCGTGGACGCCGTGCAAGTTCGCGGTCGAGCACGCGGACGCCCCGGGGGCAACACTCGTGGTCACGACCAACCAGCCGCATCCGAGCAATTGGTTCGGGCGTGAGGCCAAGCCTGTCCAGCCATCCGGCGTTGCCCGGGCCATTCAGCTTGCCCTTCGTGAGGGTTGGATCCCGACGACTCCGGGCGTCCCGTTCCACCTCGACCAGTCCGCCGGCTTCACGCTTTCGCCCTGAGCGGCGCAGACAGGGAGCAGCGCTCAGGAGTTCGAGGGCTTCATTGGTCATGCGGGACCCAAAACACCCGTCGCACCGAGTACTGGACACACCGTACCGAAGAAGAAGTAGCCACCCACGCCGATCAGAACGGCGCCCAGCCTGACGACGCCGACACTCTTGCCTTCTTGCGCTATCAGCGAGCCCGAGGTCTTTTGCCAGAGAGGCGCAGTGGCTAGCCCTCTGCCGGCCAGGAGCGCGACTTCTACTCGTCTCTACGATGCAGGCTATGGGGACTACTGATTCCGCACCACTCATACGCGCTTGTTGGCTCTCATGGCTCGCGGTCGAGTCCGCCGATCAGGCGGAAGTGGTGAAGGAACTCGGCCTGACGGACGTACGGGAAACCACCTGGGCCGATGGCGTGGAACTCATCGACGAGGTGGCGCACGACGAGGAGGAGCCGTTCTCCACCGTCGTCGTCACTCCACCCATGCAGGGGTGGACTCTCGTCGTCGGGCCGTACTTCGGGCTGCCCTATCCACGGCAGACTGTGCATATCACCGACCTGTGCCGAGAGCTGAGCGCCCACTTCGGCAAGGCCCAACTCTTCTTCCACAGCGAGCAGAACGACGGGGAAGCGTGGCTGATCGCCGAAGGAGGACGGATCCTCCGGCGTTGGAACAGTGAGTACCCGGAGCTCGCCCTGGGCGAACCGTTCGGGGTCGAGCGGCGGCTCCTCGACGCCTATGGCATCACGGGAAAGCCCGAGGATCTCGACCCCAACAGTGACCTGGCCGGCGACTGGGCGGCGACCTGGGGGGATTGCTGGGCCACGACGGTCGCGGAGGAATGCAGCATCAACCCCACCACAGCCGTCACGAGTGCGGGCAGGCTGCTGGTCGCAGTTGCTCCGTCCTTCGAGTAGCTGCACTGTCTGCCTCGAAGAGGTTGCCGCTGACCACCGCTTTAGGAGTTCGATCGACACTCGCCCCTGGTGCCGACGTCGCCAGGTCCGGCGGTTGTGCGGGGGCGCTGGCGTATGTCGCCGTCCGGGCTCGTGGATGTCAGCGTTGGATGTCACCGAAACAGCCCCGGAGCTGGGCAGACCTCCAACGGTTCCTCCGGTCGGTCAGCCCACTGCCACCACGTGTGCAGGTCCGCGCACCGCCACAACGCCCGGCAGGGCCGTCGGCCCTCATCTTCCCGTCCGGCAAGCACCAGGCCGCCCGACCTCAGGGGCTGGTTGCACTCGGGACAGGGCGGAGCGTCGGTTGGCGTCGGCTGACCTTGGACGGCCCAGAGACTGCTGGCTCTTCGCTCTGGGCCGTTGCCAGTTCGAGTGGATGTCTGCGTCATGGCGGTCTCCTGCGGTGAGCTGCTCTGGTGAGCGGCTCGCTCCTTACCGCGGCCATCGTGGCACTTACCGCACTTGCGGCGTCAGGCATGACGTCACGGAGTCAAGCTTGTGAGCGGTCTTGAAAACCGCCGTGGCGCCAGTCACTGCGGGTTCCAGTTCTACGCCCACCGCGTGTGAGTGACGGCCCCTGACCAGGTGAGATGGTCAGGGGCCGTCGTCGGGAATTCAACCCAGGATGGTGCGACCTATAAGAGGTCAGGTCGCATCACCCTAGGTTCTGGTGACTCTACTGGTCGGGACCGAACGCTGCGGGTGCCGCGCAGTGACGCTGTGCGACAGCGCCACAAACGTAGGTATCGATTCCCTTCATCCGTCACCGCAATCACAATTGGATGGTACGGATCCATCTAGGTGCTTGCCGTAATGCTTCTTCCGACAGCTGGAGATATCTGCCAACGCAAGGTAGGCGGCGACGCCTGACGAAATCGCGTTCCCTGCGGCAGGGTGAGACCAATTGAGGGCGCCCTGGGTTGCTGCCAATAGAAGCGTGACAATGCAGCTAGTACACCAACCGCGTTTCAGTGGAGATCTCGACGTGAACCTACGCATAAATCCACCCCTTAAGCCCTGACTCGTCAACCTCGATCTCGAGGTCTGAGCTACAGGATGTCGAAGCGCCAATGGCGAGGCAAAAATCTATGTGTACACATCTGTAAGTTGCGTGTACACACGGGCAGGCTTAGGTAATTCACGCACGTTTCGGAGGGTCGGGCTCTTAAACTGCCTACATGGACGAGTTGGAGCAGAGCGAGAAGCCTGATCGAGAAGTCAAGATCCGCGAGTTCCGAGGCAAGCTAGCCAGTTTGATCAATGAAGTCACGAAGGATGGCACTGTCGTGTACCTGACGCGGCGAGGCGAGCGAGTCGCCGCGCTGGTCGGTCCGTCGTTCGAGAATCGCACAGGTGATTCGGTCGAACCTGCAAAGAGTCCCGGCAGTGTCAGGAGGGCTACTCAGTTAATCGAGAGCATGCTGACGGATGATGTAGAGCTTCTGCCGGACCCTTCCCGCGTACTGTGGAAATATAAAGGTGAGGTGGTTGGTGAACTGGCCGTTCTTGCGCTGTTCCTTTATCACAGCCTGCCGGAGAAATTAGAGAATATCTACTCCTCCCTTTCAAGAGATGGGGGGGATGAAAGTGGAACCTGCATCTCACTTTCGGAGTTAATCATTCCGAAGGTTGTTGGTTCTATCGGCGGTGGCGAATTATTTGATGGGGCTACTATTCCAGTCGTCTCTGGCGCGCTTTGGGCGCTGCAGTTAGGGCAAAGCCCCAGGGAGTGGAGGAACTCTTTGGCTTCGCCCGTCGATACCAATGAATTGATGACTTGGATTCATGCAATCTATTACTTGGCCGTTGCTATTAATTCCGCTTTCGGTGACGGGACTGCGGAGCGTTTGATGTATGAGGCGGATGAAGTCTTGCGTGAGGGTTTTTCGTTTTGAAGGGCAGTGTGCAACCGCGGCATGAGCTTCCATTCCCAGGGGTGCCTGGAGGGAAGGTGGCTTCAATTTGGCTCCGTCTGCGTCCTTCCCTTTCTCCTTCTCTCGCCGCATAGTCTCCTCGGTGGAGACATGGACTCTATCTTCCAGGTATGCAAGGAAACTCATCATCTGGACGTCGAGATATAATGGGTGCGCAAGCTTGTGGTCGGTCATATGCGATTTGTTCCACTGGGGCTAGGTGGTGGGGGCACGTACGACGAGGTCACTGTCTAGTCGGCCTGCTGCCGGGTAACGAAGGTCGGCGGAGCGGCTTTGGGCTGGAGCTGCTTTGGCGCGAGTGATCATGGCCCCGTAAGCTTCCGGCGCGTCGGGCAGTCTGTGGACCTGCCCGTTAAAGCAGGACGTTGGGGCCATGATCTTCGAGGCTCGCGCCAAAGTGGCTGGCTAACTGGCTGTTCTCTATCCGTGCGCGTGATCGGTCTGTCTCGAACAGCGTGCTGGATCGGGTGAGTTGGCCGGTGTGGAGGCATGAAGAACGGCTGCGGCACGCCTGGGGCGTTCACGCCGTGTACGTCACGACCGTCAAGCCCGGCGTCGTCGAACTGCGGCTCGTCGGATACGACGTGCTGCGGCGCGTGCGGATGCCCCGCAAGGTCGGTGGCGGGTTCCTGAAGGTGCCGGTCGCGCTGCGGGAGGACGCGACGCCCTTCGTACGCGACTACCGGACCGTGCCACACGGACTCGTCCTCGGCGCAACGCTGTCCGGCAAGTCCATGTACCTACGCCACCTCATCTCCGGGCTCGCCCGTCAGCCCGTCGCCCTGGTGGGCATCGACTGCAAGAGGGGTGTGGAGCTTGCGCCCTTCGCTTCGCGCCTGTCGGCACTGGCGACCGACCCGGACGAAGCGGCCGAGCTTCTGCCCGCGCTGGTCAAGGAAATGGAGGACAGGTACGACCTGGTCAAGGCCCGGCAAGGAATCGCGCGGCACCCCGGACGAGGAGATCACCTCCGACATCTGGGGCCTGCCCGAAGACGAACGCCCCGTTCCCGTCGTGCTGTTCGTGGACGAGGTGGCCGAACTCTTCCTCATTGCAACCAAGAAGGACGAGGAACGGCGGGACGAGATGGTCACCCAGCTCATCCGCCTCGCCCAACTCGGCCGCGCCGCCGGCATCTACCTGGAGGTCTGCGGGCAGCGCTTCGGCGCCGAACTCGGCAAGGGCGCCACCATGCTCCGCGCCCAGTTGACCGGCCGTGTCTGCCACCGCGTCAACGACGAAGCCTCCGCCAAGATGGCCCTGGGCGACATCGCACCCGAAGCCATGGCCGCCGCCTGTGCCATCGCCCCCGAACGCCCCGGCCTCGCCGTCGCCGGGGACACCTCCGGCGGCTGGTCCCGCATCCGCACCCCCTACCTCTCCCTCGGCGACGCCGCCGACATCTGCCGGAAGTCGGCCGACCTGGTGCCCGACATCCCCACGCTCAAGCCGTTCCGGCCGCACATCCCCGTCCAACTGGCCAAACCGCTGGGTGGCGCTGTTGAACCGAAGCCCGTGACCGGCTGACCCTCCCCCTCACGGTCGGCGTGACCGTCTCACGCCGCGTCCCTACCCCTCCCATGCCTGAACCCGGAAGGAGCCGCACCATGCGCGCCCAACTGGCCCGCGTCGACGCGGTGCTCGTCCAGGCGCTCATCGCCGCCGCGCTGTCCTTCGCTCACCTGCACGACGTCGCCTCGGCGGCCGGACAGGACGGATGGAAAGCCTGGGCCTATCCCATCTCGGTCGACCTGCTCCTCGTCGCCGCCTGGCGCCGACTGCGCACCGGCAACACGAAAGCCGCTGCCTGGTGCTGGTTCGTCATCGCGCTCGCCGCATCCCTCGGCGCGAACGTCGCCACCGCTGGACTGCTCGACATGCACCAGGTTCCGGCCTGGTTGCGCATCCTCGTCGCCGGTTGGCCCGCGGTCGCCTTCCTCGGCGGAACACTCCTCGCCCACACCGCCCCGACGACGACAGAGGACACCGACGTTGAGGTCAGCGAGGACCAGAAGGACGCGCCCGAAGCCTCACCTGAGATGCCTCCTCAACCGGCCATCCTGCCAGCACCAAAGCGCCCCGCCGTGCCGGTCCCGGCCGCCCTCATCGACCACGCCCGCAAAGTCGCCGCCGAACACCACAGCCGCACTGGCGCCCCCATCGACATCCCGACTCTGCGCGCCCGCCTCGGTGTCCCGGCACCCATGGCGGAAGCCGTCGCCGCGCAGCTCTGAAGGTTGTTCGGCGGGAGGCGCTATCTCTTCCGCCGCACTCGCTGAATGCCTGCGGTGGCCAAAAGGAGCAGCACCGAAAAGCAGCACATGGCGATCACGTTGGCCCAGGAGGCGCCCGCCCACCACCGGCCCGCTGCGGACGCGAGCCCAAGTATCAATGCGATCCCGCCAAAGGCGATCAGCCCCCGTGTTCCTCGTGACATGCCGCCTGTCTACACGCCCTCGCACTCCTCTGGCGAGCGATCAACGAAAAGGAGACCACCCGTGACCGCCAACCGCCGCTTCCGCGACGTCACCCGCATCGGCCCCGTCCAGGTCGCCACCTCGTACGACAACCGGGGCCGCGAGAAGCACACCGCCGCCTGCACCGCCCCGCGCTGCGGCTTCTCCGCCGACTACGACAGCCGCGCCGCCGCCGAACTCGCCGCCCGCACCCACCGCTGCCCCGTCTGCTGAAAGGACCCCGAACGCCGTGACCGTCAGCCTGCCGCTCGTCTTCGTCCTCGGCTTCTTCGTCTGGGGAGCGATCAAGTTCCTCGGCGTGCGGCCCTGGATCGTCGTCCTGATCGCCCTGTTCGGCTTCTGGCTCTCGCACACCTTCTTCGCCCCCGCCATCGAGTCCGGCACGCGCACCGGCGTGACCGTCGTAAACGGCTCACATACCTAGACGAGTAGATAAGGAGATCGCCGTGTTCCTGCCGAAGTACCCCGACAACCCCACCCCGCCGCCCGCCCACACCCACTCCCCCACCGACCCGGCGCCCGTCCGCCGTGGCCTGCCCCCGGTCTCCATCAGCACCGCAGCCGTGGCCCCCGTCCTCACGGGCGGAGTGGTCCTGACCGCGCTCCTGGCCGCCGTCGCCGTCTCGGCCGTCTCCGTGGCCATCGCCGCCGTGGTCCTGCGCTCCCTGCTCCGCGAACACAACCGCCGCTAATCAACGACTTCACACCTCCGGGGCGGCGGGACACGGCCAAGCATCCGCCGCCCTGGAAGCCATCACCCCTGACCGAGCCAGTCAGAAGGAGACAGTCATCCTTGTGCGCCCCCACTCCCGGAACTCGCCAACCTCGCCGCGGACGGCACCCTCCCGGGTATCCTCCGGCAGCTCTCCGGCCTCGGAGGCTGTACCCACCCGATCCGCCTCGACGGCCACCGCACCGAGTACGACGTCAACACCGCGACCGGCGAGATCGGCCGCATCCTTCACCACCTCGACTCGACCGACCTCCCGGCCGGCCAACTCCTCGTCCGCTGCAACAAACGCCGCACGACCCGTTGCGAGGCCTGCGCGGAGGTCTACCGCCGCGACACCTTCCACCTGATCACCGCCGGACTGCGCGGCGGCAAGGGCACCCCGGAGCGCGTCGCCACGCACCCCCGCGTCTTCGCCACCTTCACCGCCCCCAGCTTCGGCCCGGTCCACAACCGCCCCACCGGACCGGCCGGAACGGTCCGGCCCTGCCGCTGCGGCACCCTCCACGACCAGGACGACAACTTTCTCGGCACCCCGCTCGACCCGGACACCTACGACTACGAAGCCGCCGTCCTCTGGAACGCCCACGCCGGTGACCTCTGGCGGCGCTTCTCGATCTACCTCCGCCGAGAGGTCGCCAAGCGCGCGGGCCTGTCCCAACGCCGACTCCGCGACCACGCACGCGTGTCCTTCGCCAAGGTCGCCGAGTACCAGAAGCGCGGCGCCGTCCACTTCCACGCGGTCATCCGCCTCGACGGTCCCGACGGCGGGGACACCCCGCCCCCGGCCTGGGCCACTGCCGAGCTGCTGACCGACGCCATCGGCGCTGCCGCTGCGAAGACCCGCGTGGACGGCCCGGTCCTCGACGGCCGTGCTCACGCCTTCACCTTTGGTCGCCAACTCGACGTCCGCACGATCCGATCCGCCGACTTCAACGACGGCCAGGAGCTGACCGAACGGGCCGTCGCCGCCTACATCGCCAAGTACGCCACCAAGGGCGCCGAGACCGCGACGGGAGCTCTCGACCGGCCGCTGAAGTTCGCTGCCGAACTCGCCCAGCTCGACATCAGCGACCACGCCCGCCGCCTCATCCGGACCGCGTGGACCCTCGGCGCACGCAAGGACCTCGAACACCTTCGCCTCCGCGCCTGAGCCCACATGCTCGGCTTCCGCGGCCACTTCTCCACCAAGTCCCGCCGCTACTCCACCACCCTCGGCGCCCTCCGCGACGCCCGCGCCGAATGGCGCCGAGCCCAAGCCGTAGCGGCGACCGAGGCAGCGCACGACACGACTTTCGTCCTCGCCCACTGGGTCTTCGCCGGCATCGGCCTCTCAGACGCCGAAGCCTGGCTCACCGAATCCCTCGAACCCGCCCCAGGAACCGAAGGAGAACCCACCCGTGGGTAAGCAACGCCTCGCCCTGGCCGACGTGGCTACCGAACTGCGGGCCTTGCCCTCTCGTTATCTCACTCCCGAGGACCTGGTGGAGATGTTCGAGCTGCCCCAGCGTCGAGACGGTCTACCAGTGGCGCCGGAAGCGCACTGGGCCCCGTGGCTTCCGTGTCGGCCGGCACCTGCGCTTCGACCCTGCTGACGTGCGGGCCTGGGTGGACTCTCGACGTGAAGCGGCGGCCGCCTGATGGCCGGGCACATTCAAGACCGCTGGTACAAGACCGAGGTCGGGCCGGACGGCAAGACCCGGAAGGTGAAGACCGAGCGCTACGGCTCTGGCGCGCGCTACCGCGCTCGCTATGTCGGGCCCGACGGTACGGAGAAGTCCAAGAGCTTCCCCGACAGACAGAAGCGGCTCGCTGATCAGTGGCTCGCCCACATCGAGGCGGACATGGCGCGCGGGCAGTACATCGACCCGCGTGCCGCTCGGATTACCTTCCAGCAGTACGCCGAGCGGTGGGTGGCGTCCCAGGGCGCCGACCCGAACACCCAGGCCTCGATGGAGTCACAGCTGCGGCTGCATGCCTTCCCGTACCTCGGCTCGCGTCCGCTCGGTTCCTTCCAGCCTGCTCACATCCGCGACTGGGTGCGGAAGCTCCAGGAGAACGGCGTGCGTGGGTCGTACGCGCGGACGATCTACTCCAATGTGCGCGCCGCTCTGAGCGCGGCCGTGGATGACGGCCACCTGCCGCGAAACCCCTGCGCGGCTCGCTCGGTCCGGCCGCCGACGGTGGACAGCAAGCGCATAGTCCCTTGGACGCCAGAACGGCTCTTCGCTGTCCGGGCCGGCATCCCCGAGCGCTTCCAAACCATGGTCGACTTGGGTGGCGGCTGCGGTCTCCGACAGGGCGAGATCCTCGGGGTTGCGGTCGACGCGATCGACTTCGAGTCGGACACACTCCACGTGGTTCAGCAGCTGAAGCTGAGCCGGAGCAAGGCCGTGTTCGCACCGCCCAAGGGCGGCCGACTCCGCGATGTGCCGCTCCCTGGGCCGGTCGCCGACGCGCTTCGCGAGCATATGAAGCGATTCCCGCCAGTCGAGATCACCTTGCCGTGGAAGGTGACTGATGGGCCTCCGGTGACGAAGCAGCTGATCTTCACCGGGCCGCGTGGCGGGCACGTGTGGCGCACATCCCTCAACGAGGAGATCTGGAAGCGGGCGTTGGCGAGCGCCGGGGTGATCCCCGAACGGAAGCCGGGCGAGCCGTACGCCGAATCCCGCGAGAACGGCATGCACGCTCTGAGGCACTTCTATGCCTCGGTGCTCCTGGACGCCGGGGAGAACATCAAAGCCCTCGCCGAGTACCTCGGCCACTCGGACCCGGGCCTGACCCTCCGGGTCTACGCGCACCTCATGGCGTCCAGCCGTGAGCGGACGCAGAACGCCCTCACATCAGTCTTTCTAGAAGCAAAAACGCCGAGATCACCGTCTAACCGGGGCTAGCCTCCGGCCATGGGCCTCTCTACGGCATCGACCGTGTTAGCACTGGTTATATCCGTGATATCGCTCGTGGCGTCCTCGGCTGTGTCTGCGCGGCAACTGCAACTTGCGCACAACTCGAACTTACTACCCGTGGTGGTGGAGCTCTTCCGCGAGACGAGACAGCCCGACTTCTCCCGCGCCATTGAGTACATCAGTTCGGACCTGGCCCGGCAGTACTCGCCGGAGCTTGGATACCGGCGGTTGCCAGAAGAACCCCTGCGGCACATCCGTCGAGTGAGCCTCTTCTACGACGACGTGGGCAAGCTGGTCGCTCACGGCGTCGTGGACGAGCGGCTGATCATTGGTTCCTACGGGCCGAACATCCTGAACATGTGGGACGTGCTGGCGCCCTACATCTATCGAGAACGCGAGCTGACGACTAAAGCGATGATCTATTTCGAGGATCTTGCCCATCGAGCTCGCGTAAGGCCACAAAGCAGCGTTCACGCCGAGCTGGGTCTCCAAAGCAGCCCGCCGCGGCCATCGTCAGCTTCAGAGTGACCCCTGGCGGCCCAAGCGTCATACACGGCCCAGAGACGGCCCCTGGCCACCGAAAAGCCCCCTACCAGCGGCGAACCCGCAGGCAGGGGGCTTGATCGTGCGGGCCTACTTCTTCTTGCCCTGGTTCTTGACCGCCTCGATGGCTGCCGCCGCTGCCTCCGGGTCGAGGTAGCGGCCGCCGGGGGTGACCGGGTTGAAGTCAGCGTCGAGTTCGTAGTAAAGGGGGATGCCCGTCGGGATGTTCAGGCCCGCGATGTCGGCGTCGGAGATGCCGTCCAGGTGCTTGACCAGGGCGCGGAGGCTGTTGCCGTGGGCCGCGACCAGGACCGTGCGGCCGGCCAGGAGGTCGGGGACGATGCCGTCGTACCAGTACGGGAGCATGCGGACGACGACGTCCTTCAGGCACTCCGTGCGCGGGCGCAGCTCCGGCGGGATGGAGGCGTAGCGGGGGTCGGAGGACTGGGAGAACTCCGAGTCGTCCGCGAGCGGGGGCGGCGGGGTGTCGTACGAGCGGCGCCAGAGCATGAACTGCTCCTCGCCGAACTCGGCCAGCGTCGCCGCCTTGTCCTTGCCCTGGAGGGCGCCGTAGTGGCGCTCGTTCAGGCGCCACGAGCGGTGGACCGGGATCCAGTGGCGGTCGGCGGACTCCAGCGCAAGCTGTGCCGTGCGGATCGCTCGCTTCTGGAGGGACGTGTGGACCACGTCGGGGAGGAGATCGGCGTCCTTCAGGAGCTCGCCACCGCGGACTGCCTCCTTCTCGCCCTTCTCGTTGAGGTTGACGTCCACCCAGCCGGTGAACAGGTTCTTCGCGTTCCACTCGCTCTCGCCGTGGCGGAGGAGGATCAGCTTGTACGGTGCGTCGGCCATGCCTCAGAGCGTAATCCACGCATTCGGACCCCCGCTCGAGTGCCCGAAGGCCGGACGGTTGACGGCATCTGTTAATCGAGTGGCCGGGCGGAGACCGCCGCCGGTAAGTTGCACTGAGCCGTAGGGGCACTTACTTCCGGGCCATTGCTTCCGGCTCATTGCTTCCGGCACTGCTTCGCCGACCGTCCGACCCTGGGGGACCCATGCCACTCGCCGCCCTGAGACGCGCCGCCCGGGAAACCGTCTCCGGTCTCCCCCGCGAGTTCTGGTGGCTGTGGACCAGCACCCTCGTCAACCGGCTCGGCGCCTTCGTCGCGACGTACATGGCGCTGTATCTGACCCTGGACCGGGGATACAGCGCGTCGTACGCCGGTCTCGTCGCCTCGCTGCACGGGCTCGGCGGGGTCGTGTCCTCCCTCGGCGGTGGCGTGATGGCCGACCGGCTCGGGCGGCGGCCGACGCTGCTCGTCGCCCAGTCCGCCACCGCCGCGTCCGTGGCGCTGCTCGGCTTCATGACCGATCCCGTCGCCATCGCCGCCGTCGCCTTCCTGGTCGGCATGGCCTCCAACGCCTCCCGGCCCGCCGTGCAGGCGATGATGGCCGACATCGTCCGGCCCGAGGACCGGGTGCGGGCCTTCTCGCTCAACTACTGGGCGATCAACCTCGGCTTCGCCGTCTCCTCCATGGCCGCCGGCTTCATCGCCGAGGTCAGCTATCTCGCCGGCTTCCTGATCGAGGCGGGGATGACGGCGGTCTGCGCGGTCGTCGTCTTCGCCAAGCTGCCCGAGTCACGGCCCGTGAAGACCGCCAAGGAGGCGCGGGACGAGGTCAGTCTCGGCACCGTGCTGCGGGACGGCCGGTACATGGCCGTCGTCGGGCTGTCCTTCCTCGTCGCGGTCGTCTTCCAGCAGGGCTCGGTCGGACTGCCGGTGGCGATGGGCACGGCAGGGTTCTCGCCCGCCGACTACGGCATGGCCATCGCCGTCAACGGCATCCTGATCGTCGCCCTGCAGATCCCCGTCACCCGCTTCATCGAGCACCGCGATCCGCGACGCCTCCTCGTCATCTCCTCCGTCCTCGCCGGGTACGGCTTCGGGCTCACCGCCTTCGCCGGATCGGTCGGCGTCTTCGCGCTCACCGTGTGCGTGTGGACACTCGCCGAGATCGTCAACGCCCCGACCCAGACCAGCCTGGTCGTCCGGCTGTCGCCGGTCCACGGGCGCGGGCGCTACCAGGGCATGTACACCCTGTCCTGGTCGGTCGCCGCCCTGGTCGCGCCCCTCATGTCCGGCGTCGTCATCGACCGGTTCGGCGCGGAGTGGCTGTGGGGCATGTGCGCCGTGGTCGGTACGGCGGCGGCTATCGGGTACGGCGTGGTCATGCGGCGCCTTCCGGCGGTCGGGGTGGCGGGCACGGCGACTCCGGCTGACGCCGAGCCCGAGGTCCGTACGGCGTAGGGCCGGCAGTTCGGCGACGGCCGCCCCCCTCACGGGTGCATCCGCGCCCCCTTCAGCACCTTGTCCACCGCGTTGCGCGGGCCGTACACCGCGAGGCCCACCAGGTCCAGCTCCCCTGTCCCCACCGCCCGTACGGCCGCGCGGTTGTCCCGGTCGTTGCCGGTGCCGAAGAGGTCCGAGGTGAAGACCGCGCGGGGCAGGGCTCGGGAGAGCGACCGGGTGTGCGCCGCGGTCAGCGTCTCCTTGGTGCCCTCGAAGACCAGTACCGGCTGCCGGAACATCGCCAGGTAGGGCACGCCGTCCGCGTCCTCGTACGGCTCCCCGATCACCTCGGGAAGCTGTGTGCCCAGGCCGCTGACCAGGAAGGCGGTGACATTGAGGCGCTGCCACGTCTCCAGGTCCTCGCGCAGCAGGACGGCGATCTTCGTCTCGAAGCGGATCGGATCGGGGGTCGGCTCGGTGTTCATGGGGTGAGACTGCCAGGCCGGCCCCCGCACCGTCTTGTACGTTCTTTGCATGGCCGCCGCCCAGCCGGACGTCTCCGCCTGGCGCCCGCGTGTCCCGGGTGTCGTGGAGGTGTTCCACGCGCACTTCACCGAGTACGCCTACCCGATGCACGTGCACGAGGCGTGGACGCTGCTCATCGTGGACGACGGGGCCGTACGGTACGACCTCGACCGGCACGAGCACGGCACCCCGCACGACACGGTCTCGCTGCTGCCGCCGCACGTCCCGCACAACGGCTCCCCGGCCACCCCGCACGGCTTCCGCAAGCGCGTCCTCTATCTCGACGCCACCCGTCTCGGGGAGGAGCTGATCGGGCCGGCGGTCGACGGGCCGGACCTCCGGGACCCCGTACTGCGGCTGCGCGTGGGGCAGTTGCACGGCGCGCTCGCGCACCCCGGCGACGAGCTGGAGGCCGAGAGCCGGCTCACGCTGATCGGGGAGCGGCTGCGTGAGCACCTCAGGCCCCGGGTGGCCCAGGCGGAGGGCCGGCGCGATCCCGCCGTCGCCCGCGCGCTGCGCGAACTGCTCGACGAGCGCGTCACGCAGGGGCTCTCCCTGGAGGAGGCGGCCGGGCTGCTGTACGCCCATCCCGCCCATCTGGTACGGGCGTTCAGCGGGGCGTACGGCATCGCGCCGCACCAGTACCTGATGTCCCGCCGCGTCGAGCGCGCCCGCCGGCTGCTGCTCGACGGGCGCGCGCCGGGCGAGGTGGCGTCGGCGACCGGGTTCTACGACCAGGCCCATCTCACCCGGCACTTCAGGAAACTGGTGGGCGTGACTCCCGGGCGCTACCGGGCCAGTGGCCAGTGAGGCAGCACCGGGTCAGCGGCCGCTGAGGCGGCACCGGGTCACTTCACGTCGACGTAGTCGCCCGCAGCGGTCGCGCCGCCCGTCGTGGTCGTCTGGCCGAAGGTCCAGCGCCAGTAGCCGTCCGTGGACGCGGTGACCGTGGTCTTCAGGTAGCCCGCGGAGTCCGCCGACACGGTCTTGACCGTCGAGTAGGTGCTGGTGCCCGCCTTGCGGAACTGCAGCTTGGCCGCCTTGCCGCCGAAGCCGGTGTAGGCGTGCTTCACCCAGTCCGCGCGGGTGATCCTGCCGGTCACGGTGAGCGTCTTGCCCTTCGTGACGGGCTCGGGCGCGGCGTTGACGGTCACCTTCGCCGCGCGCTTGACCTGCACGGAGCTGAAGCCGGTCAGGTACTCCTCGCCCTTGAACTTCTCGTTCGAGTCCCACAGGCGCACCCAGACAGCCGTCTTCCAGGTCGTCGCGTCGTTGTTGGAGTCCAGCGTCCAGCGTGGATCGATGTACAGCTCGCCCTCGCAGTCGGCGGCGCGCGGGCCGGCCTCGTTGCAGGTGGTGAAGCCCGTGTAGATGCCGCCGGATTCGGCGCCCTTGGCGGCCGTGGTGTCGTGGTACAGGTACGGGAACGGGGTCACGTCGCCGACACCGACGCCGGACGGCAGGGACATGTGGAAGGTGAAGCCAGGCCTCACTTCCGCGGTGGTGCCCACGACGATGGGCTTGCCTTTGTTCACGACCAGGTTCGACACCGTGACGCCGGTGTCCGCCGCCTCCGCGGACGGCACGGCGAACGCCCCCAGGGCGAGCGCTCCCGCGAGCACGACCGCGGAGCCGGATCTGCCTGCGCGCATGCACAACCTCTTGCTGGTGAGAGACCGGTAAGGGACCGGTAAGAATTCGGATCGCCGCAGGTTAACAGCCCGTCGACGAACGGCGTTCGGCCCCCCGAGGTCCCCGTGCCTCACAGGCCCGCTACAGGCCCCGCTGCGCCTCGTACAGATTGCGCGGGCGCACCTCGTCCGTCGTGCCGTACAGCTCCAGCCGGGAGTGCGGTTCGCCCGTGAAGTCGGGGACGTCGATCTGGTCGAACTCGGTGACCGTGTTGAGGCCGACGGTGGCGGAGTACGGTGCCAGGCCGTCTATCTTCATCAGGCCCGCGCGGCCGTTGGTGACCCGGATGTTCCAGTGGGTGAAGCGGGCGCCGAACAGCGGGCCGGCGCTGGCGTCGCCGCCGTGGCGGCCGTTGTTGTTCACCGTGATGTCGGTGCGGACGTTCGCGAAGGGCAGTCCGCGGTGGCTGTCGAAGGTACCCATGCGCATGTCGCCGCGCGACCACACGTTGTAGGAGGACAGGCCCTCGACGTTGATGCCGTGCAGCTGGGTGTTGGGCGGCGCGGGAACGGTCCGCTCCTCGATCGTGAAGTCCTCGATGAGGTTGTCGTGCGAGCCCTCGCGGCAGAAGTACGGGTGGTGCGAGCCGCGGCCGGACACCCGGGTGCCGCGCAGGGTGCAGGCGGAGGCGGCGACCAGGCCGAAGCCGTTGTCGACGTGCCGGACGGTGACGTCGTCCAGCCAGCAGTCGTAGGCGCACTGCAGGACGACCCCGTTGTAGCCCTTGTCGAGGAGGTGCGGGGACTGCGGGGTCTGCACGGCCTCCAGGGTCAGGCCTTCGACGCCCGCGCCGGTCAACTCCGGTACGTGGGTGGTCAGCCGGGGGTCCCACTCGGGGCGTACGTCGAGCGGGAGCGGGCGTTCGAGGGTGACGCGGCGGCCGTGGACGCGGGTGATGCGTACGGGCCACTCGTAGGGGACGTACGAGGTCAGCTTGGTCTTGTCGGCCCAGTAGTAGGCCTGCGGGCCGGGCCCGCCGCCCGACATGTGCTCCAGGAGGGTGTGGTCGGGGTCGTCCGCTAGACGGAGGAGGACCAGTTGCCCCGGCCTCAGCTGCCGGGAGTCCGCGACCGTCAGGGTCCAGGAGCCCTGGCGGGCCGGTTCGATCGTCGTCAGGGTCGTCCACTCGTCGCGCCGGTTGCCGGTCCAGCCCTCGAACGGCCAGGCCCTGGCCCCGATCGCGGCGACCAGGGAGTCCCAACGGGCGCGCGGGGCCAGCCAGATGAGCCCTCCGGCCCAGGACCAGGACGACTTGTCGCCGCCGTAACGGGAGCCGTAGACGCCGATCAGCTCGGTGAGGTTCTTGGTCGCGTACAGCTTCGTACGGTCGCTGCCGGCGCCCCTGAGGACCACGTTCGAGTCGGCGACCCGGATCAGGCCGTCGATGCGGAACGTGCCGGGCGGGATGGTGACCGTGCCACCGCCGGCCCTTCCGGCGGCGGCGATGGCACGGTTGATCGCGGGGGCGCAGTCGGTGGTGCCGTCCGCCACGGCGCCGAAGTCCGTCACATCGGCCACGACGGGGCGGCGGGGGAAGCGCGCCGCGCCTCCGTGGCAGCCGGCCCGGCCGATGTACGGGATCTGCGGGTGCGTGAACGGAGTGCGGGTGAACTCCCGCCAGAGGGAGGGGACTTCCGCGGCCGTCGCGGCCGCGGCGGTGCCCGTGGCCGCCGCGGTACCCGTGGTCGCGCCGAGCGCCACTGCGGTGGCTCCGCCGAGCAGAGCCCGTCTGGTGAGGTGCGCCTTGCCCATGTCCGTCCGCCCTCCCATGGAGATTTTCACGGATGTGAACGACGTTCAGATGTGCGTTGGCGGTGAGCATGCCACCAGAGCCCCTTCACAGGGAAGGGGCTGTACCGTGAGTCATTTGCTCAGTCAGCCGGACGCTGAATCAGATTCGTGAACGCGTCCAGATTCCGCGTCGATTCGCCGCGCGCCACCCGCCACGCGTACTCCTTGCGGATCGCGGAGGCGAAGCCGAGCTCCAGGAGGGTGTTGAAGCTGCCGTCCGCAGCCTCCAGGACCTGGCCGAGGAGCCGGTCGATCTCGTCCTCGGTGACGGAGGCCAGGGGCAGGCGGGCGGTGACGTAGATGTCGCCGAGCCCGTCGACGGCGTAACCGACGCCGTACAGCTTGAGGTTGCGCTCCAGGAGCCAGCGGTGGACGCCCGCCTCGTTCTCGTCGGGGTGGCGGATGACGAAGGCGTTCAGGGAGAGGGAGTGGCGGCCGACGAGGAGCGAGACCGTCGTCGAGAGCTTGCGGGTGCCGGGGAGCTTGGCGACGTAATTGCCGGGCTCGGGGCTCTCCCAGTCGAGTTCGGCGTCCTTGAGGACACCCTCGATGACCTGCGCCGCGCGTTGCTGCTGCTGTGAAGCCTCACCCATGGTGGGAGCGTACGCGACGGCGATGGGCCTGGGTCGCGGCCGTGTAGACGTCGGCGGTGGCGGCGGCCGCGGTGTCCCAGCCGAAGGACTGGGCGTGCCGGGCGGCGGCCGCGCCCATACGGTCCGGCAGCGAGGGGTCGTCGGCGAAACCGCGCAGCACGCGCGCGTAGTCGGCCGGATCGTGGCCCCGGACCAGGAACCCGGTCTCGCCGTCCCGCACGGCCACCGGGAGTCCGCCGACCGAGGCGGCGAGCACCGGCGTGCCGGCCGCCTGCGCCTCTATGGCGACCAGGCCGAACGACTCGCTGTAGGAGGGCATGACGAGCACGGACGCGGCCCGGAACCAGTCCGCGAGCTGCTCCTGCCCGACGGGCGGGCGGAAGCGTACGACGTCGGCGATGCCGAGCCGGGCGGCGAGCTTCTGCAGGCCCTCGGGCTTGGCGAGGCCGCTGCCGCTGGGGCCGCCGACGACCGGCACGAGCAACCTCGACCGCAGTTCGGGGCGCTCGTCCAGGAGGACGGCCACGGCGCGCAGGAGCACGTCGGGTGCCTTGAGGGGCTGGATGCGGCCCGCGAAGAGCGGGATCAGGGCGTCCTGCGGGAGGCCGAGCCGGGCGCGGGCTGCGGCGCGGGCGGTGGTGGGGCCCCCGGGGCGAAGCGTGTCGGAGCCCTTGGGGAAGGGGCGGAAGCGGTCGAGGTTGACGCCGGGGTGGACGACGGCGACCTTGGCCGGGTCGGCGGCGTAGTGCCGTACGAGCTCGTCGGCCTCCTCGGCGGTGTTCGCGATCAGCCGGTCGGCGGCCGCGACGATCTGGGTCTCGCCGATGACCCGGGCGGCGGGCTCGGGGGTGTCGCCGTCGGCCAGGTTGGCGTTCTTGACCTTGGCCATGGTGTGCATGGCGTGCACCAGGGGGACGCCCCAGCGCTGGGCGGCGAGCCAGCCGACGTGGCCGGAGAGCCAGTAGTGGGAGTGCACGAGGTCGTAGTGGCCGGGGCGGTGGCCGGCCCAGGCCTGCATCACGCCGTGGGTGAAGGCGCACAGCTGGGCCGGGAGGTCCTCCTTGGCCAGGCCCTCGTAGGGGCCGGCGTCGACATGCCGGACGAGGACGCCGGGGGCGAGCTCGACGGTGTGCGGGAGGCCGCCGGAGGTGGCCCGGGTGAAGATCTCGACCTCGATGTTGATCGCGGCGAGGCGCTGCGCGAGCTCCACGATGTAGACGTTCATGCCGCCGGCGTCGCCGGTGCCGGGCTGGTGGAGCGGTGAGGTGTGCACGGAGAGCATGGCGACACGGCGGGGCCTGCGGTGCAGCCTGAGCCGCGAGGGTGCCGCCGGAGAGCGACGCCCGAGCCTGCTGACGTACTGGCTCACGTGGCGTTCCTCCTTGCTGCGGGCATGCCGGTGGGAGGACCTCGGGCCCTCCAAGGGGGTGCAACATCGGAGGGGTCGGCTCCATTTCCCGATTACGGAGCTTTACCGAATCATTACCCTTGGTCGCTCAACCGTTCGATACAGGCGTGCGTTCACCGGCCGGGGCCCGCATACCCTCGTACGTATGACAGCCCGCGCAGCCACCCTCCCCATCGGCACGGTGACACGCGGGACGACCAACCCCAACCGCCTGCGGCGCATGGACCGCTGGATCGCGGCCACGCACGGCGCCGAACTGCGCCGCGCCGCCGACCCCGTGGCGATCGACCTGGGGTACGGGGCCGCGCCCTGGACTGCGGTCGAACTGCTCGGCAGGCTGCGCACCGCCGCGCCCCGCGCGCGGGTGGTCGGCGTCGAGATCGAACCGGCCCGGGTCGCGGCGGCCGAGCCGTACGAGCGCGAGGGCCTGGTCTTCCGGCACGGCGGCTTCGAGATCCCCGTCCCCCAGCGGCCGCACCTCATCCGCGCCGCCAACGTGCTGCGGCAGTACGACGAGACCGAGGTCGCCGCCGTGTGGGAGCGGCTGTGCGGGCGGCTCGCGCCGGCGGGCCCGGACTCCCGGGGCGGGCTGCTCGTGGAGGGAACCTGTGACGAGATCGGGCGGCGGCACGTCTGGGTCGCGCTCGGTCCCGAGGGGCCGCGGACGGTCACCTTCGCCACCCGTCTGGGCTCCCTGGAGCGGCCGTCCGACCTCGCGGAACGCCTCCCCAAGGCGCTCATCCACCGCAATGTTCCCGGTGAGCCGGTGCACGCCTTCCTGCGCAACTTCGACCGCGCCTGGGCGTCCGCCGCGCCCTACGCCTCCTACGGCGCCCGCCAGCGCTGGATCCGCGCGGTGCGGGACCTGACGGCCGACTGGCCGGTGACGGACTCGGCGGCGCGCTGGCGACAGGGCGAAGTGACGGTGGCCTGGGGGGCGTTGGCACCCCGGAACTGACCCCGCACCGCCCCTGACCTGCGGGGAACGATCTTCATGCGGCGTTCGTCACAAGGGCGGGGGATCGTCATGTCCGGGCGGGAAAGTGGGGAGGATCCACCGGGTACCACCTCTGTCGCTTTACGCCGCGGCGTGGCACGATCCCCCGGGCGACCGTAAGTTACTGACGGTAAATCAGTTTGGGGGACAGGTATGGGGACGGGCAAGCGCGGCCTGATCACGGCGGCCGTGACCGTGGTCTGCGCGGTGACCGTGCTGGCGGCACCCGGCACGGCGTTCGCGGCCCCGACGCCGAAGCCGACGGCCACGGCGAACCCCACGGCCGCCTCGCCGACCCCCACCAACTCGCCGACGCTCCCGCCGAACAAGGACCTCGAGGCCGTCCGCAAGAAGCTCGACAAGCTCTACCACGACGCGGCCGTCGCCACCGACGAGTACAACGCGGCCCAGGAGAAGGCCCAGAAGCAGTCCGCCGCGATCGTCGAGCTGGCGAAGAAGATCGTCGAGGGCCAGAAGAAGCTGGACGAGCTGAAGGACCGCGCGGGCGCCGCGGCCCGCGCCCAGTACCGCACGGGCGGACTGCCGCCCACGGCCCAGTTGATGCTGAGCGACGACCCGCAGCAGTTCCTGGACGGCGCGGGGCGGGTGCTCCAGGGCCAGCGGGCGACCAAGGGCCTGATCGGGGAAATGACCCGCACCCAGCAGGACTTGCAGCGGTACGCGGCGGACGCCTCCGACCGCTGGGACGAGCTGGAGGCCAACCGCAGGACCAAGGCCGCCGCCAAGAAGAAGATCAAGCAGCAGATCGCGGCCGCCGAGAAGCTCCAGTCCCAGCTGGAGAAGAAGGAGAAGGAGCGCCTCGCCGAGCTGGAGCGGGAGGCCGCCTACCGGGCGCAGACCGCCTGGCTGGACAGCGGCATCCTCAAGGAGATCAACGGCAAGGCGTCCAAGCAGGGCAAGCAGGCGGTGGAGTTCGCGACGGCCCAGATCGGAAAGCCGTACGTCTGGGGCGCCGAGGGCCCTGAGTCGTACGACTGCTCGGGCCTGACCTCACAGGCCTGGGCGAAGGCCGGCCGTCCCATCCCGCGCACCTCGCAGGAGCAGTGGAAGCAGCTCAAGCACGTGGACATCAAGGACATGCGCCCCGGCGACCTCATCATCTACTTCGACGACGCGAGCCATGTGGCGATGTACGTGGGCGACGGCGCGATCATCCACGCCCCGCGCCCCGGACGGACGGTGACGCTCGCCGGGGCGGGCGAAATGCCCATTCTGGGCATAGTACGGCCGGATGCGTGATGTGCGCCATGTGACCCAGTCCACGGTCAACAACCTTCCAAACCCTGACAGGACGTGACCTTCGTCATTCTCTTTTGACCACAAGCCTGTCCAACTGCGGTACGGAACGCGGCATATGACAGGGGTCTGCGGCGGAGCGACGCGGCTCACACCATTCCGCTGCGGCGGCCAGTACCGCTATGGTCCCCGTCGGTGGGTCGAGGTCCCTCGCCCCCACCATGCCCTCGGGGGGAGGGAAGGAACCAACAAGATGCCCGTACCCGTACCGCGGCAGAGAGCGATCCCGGCCGTGGAGAGTGGTCAGGCGCAGGCCGCGTCCGCAGTCGGCGGCCCCCTCAAGGAAGAGGCCAACCGCACCGAGTCCGCCGCGGCCAACAGCACCGCGGCAGGTACCACTCTCACCCTGCTGCTGATCGAGGACGATCCGGCGGGCTGGCCGATCGTGCCCGAACTGCTCGACTCGGCCGGTAAACCCATCCGCGTGCGTACCGCCCGCAACCTCACCGAGGCCGGGCGGCTGCTCACCGACGACGTCCACTGCATCCTGCTCGACCTCGCGCTCCCGGCGCCCGGGCGGGCCGGCGAGGGCGACGACGAGCTGGCCGTGCTCAAGCATGTGCTGGAGCTCGCGCCCCGGCACGCCGTCCTCGCGCTCACCGCGTCCGGTGACGCCGAGCGCGGCGCCGAGGCGGTGCGCGTGGGTGCCCAGGACTACCTCTTCCGGGACGAACTGGACGGACGGCTGCTCAGCCGCGCCATCCGGTACGCCGTGGAGCGCAAGCGGTCCGAGTCGGCCGAGCGACGACTCGCCGAGGGCCGGGTGCGCGCACAGGAGAACCGCCGCCTGGAGCGCGGGCTCCTGCCCACGCCCCTGCTGGAGGGCTCCTCGCTGCGCTTCGCCGCGCGCTACCGCCCCGGCCGCTCGCGCGCGCTGCTCGGCGGCGACTTCTACGACACCGTGCGCACCCCCGACGGCACCGTGCACGCCATGATCGGTGACGTCTGCGGCCACGGCCCCGACGAGGCCGCGCTCGGCGTGGAGCTGCGCATCGCGTGGCGGGCGCTGACGCTGGCCGGGCTGTGCGGCGACGCGCTGCTGGGCACGCTGCAGGAGGTACTGGAGCACGAGCGGGGCGACGAGGAGATCTTCGCGACCCTCTGCACGGTGGACATCTCCCCCGACGGCCGCAGCGCGGGCCTGTGCCTGGCCGGCCACCCGTCTCCGCTGATCGCCCGCCCCGGGCGGCCCGCGGAGCTGCTGCCGTACGACAACAACGGCCCCGCCCTCGGCCTGCTCCGCGGCGCGCGCTGGCCGCGGATGCAGGTGGAGCTGGGCGCGGAGTGGAGCCTGATGCTCTACACCGACGGCCTGATCGAGGGCCGCGTCGGCGGGGGCGGTGAGCGTCTGGGCCAGGAGGGCATGGTGCGGATGGTGCGCCGGCAGCTCGCCGCCGGGCTGCGTGGCGAGGATCTGCTGCGGTCCGCGGTCCATGAGGTCCGCGAGCTCAACGGCGGGGAGCTGACGGACGACGTGGCGGTGGTCCTGCTGGACCGCGTGCCGTAAGGGACCGGCCGGACCGGAGGCAGCGCGAGGCCGCAAGGGACCGGACCGGGTGCCCCGTGCAAGGGGATCCGGTCAGCGGCCGCCGTTGTACGGCCCGTACGGACCGTCGCTGCTGCTTCCGCCGCGGCGGCCCCAGCCGCGGCCGCCGGAGACCTGCTTGAGCGCGGGACGCACGTCCACGATGTAGACGATGCTCGCGATCACGCCCGCGATGGGCAGGATCGAGAGGATCGAGAAGAGATAGCTCACCACGAGCGCGATGCCGAGGATGATCAGCCAGAACATCTTGTTCTGCTTGTCCGCCGCGCGGAAGGCGTCCTCGCGCCGGATCGCGGCGTCGACCAGCGCGAACGCCGCAAGGGCCATCAGGACGATCTTCAGCAGTCCCAGGAACCCCGTGAAGCCCAACATCAACATGCCGCCCACCGCCCGTTCTCGCCCGACTCCTACGCGGCCACCGTACCCGTACAACGGGCCGGGCACCCCAAGGGTGCCCGGCCCATGCGCGTAGTCGCCCTTGTACTGACTACTTGGCGGGCGGCGTGCTCTTCTTGGCCGTGGCCTTGCGCGGGGCAGGTGCCTTCTTGGCGACCGGCTTCTTCGCCGGGGTGGCCTCGGCGGCGGCCTCGGCCGGCTTCGGCTCGGACTTGACCTGGTCCGGCTCGCCCTTGGGCTCGACGGCGACAGCGAGCTCCTCGATCTCCTCGGCGGCCTCACCGCGCCAGGCCCGCACGGTCTGCTCGCCGTGCTCGGCGACCTTCTCGTAGGTCTCCCGGGCCTTCACGGCGTACTCGGCGGCGACGCCGACACCGCGCAGGGCGAGGTCCTGGGCGGACTCGCCGAGCTTCTTGAGGTCCGCGTCGATCGTGCTGCCGAGCTTCTTCAGGTCGCCGTCGAGGGTGCCGATGAACTCGTTGACCCTGGCCTGGATGGTCTCCTGGGCCTCCTTGGCCTTGGCACCGGCCTCCTTGGCGCGCGCGGCGGCCTTCTCCTGCACGGCCTTGGGGTCGGTGTTGCGGACGGCCTCGATACGGGCCGGGGCCTCGGCGCGCAGCTGCTCGACCAGCGCGGGCACCTTCTTGGCCTGCTGGAACGCCAGGTCCGCGGTGCCGGCCGCGAAGTAGAGCGGGGTCGGGTCGCTCAAGGTCTTGCGCAGATCGTCGGTGATGGCCATGGTGAGGGTCCTCCCGGATTCACATTCGGCTGAGGGTTTTGTGGTCCGCAGTCGGGCGGCCGGCGCCCTGGTCCGGTTCAGCTGGCCGTCTGCTGCGGATCGGCTTCGCTCGCGTCGGCCGTGCGGGTGCCGCGCACGGTGGTGTCGTCGTGGGGCCGGGTCTCCTCCGTACCGTCGCCGTCCGCGGCGCCTGCGAATCCGTTCTCCTTGCGAAAGGACTCGTAGATCTGCAGCAGCACCTGCTTCTGCCGCTCGTTGAGCGTGGGATCGGCGAGGATGACGGCGCGCGTCTCCACCTCGTCCAGGTCCCGCTCGGCGTCGAGGATGCCGGCGCGGACGTACAGCGTCTCGGCGGAGATCCGCAGGGCCTTGGCGACCTGCTGCAACACCTCCGCGCTCGGCTTGCGCAGCCCGCGCTCGATCTGACTCAGGTACGGATTGGACACCCCGGCGGCATCGGCGAGCTGCCTGAGCGACAGCTGCGCACTGCGACGCTGCTCGCGCAGGTACTCACCGAGATTGCCGACGTTGAGCGATGCCATGCCCCCACCTTGCCCCACCCTCGCTAACAATTGCAAGCACCTGCTTGCAAAAGTGCGTCACGCCACTCCTGAGGAGTGATGAGCCTGAGCACGATCGGTGTCGTATTTGCACGACAACTGTCGTCATCCGGGTCCGGCCTCCTTGCGCAGGTGCTCTTGGTCCGGTTCTGCGAGTCGCCGGGAAGCGGCGTTGTCGGTGGGCTCTGCCAGGGTGTCCGTCGTGGATGAACTGGTGGAGCGTGTCGACGGTCAAGATCGTGTGCTGGGGGTGGTGGTCAGCCGCCGGCAGGCCATCAGGGAGGGTTGGCTGCACCGGGTCGCCGTGACGGTGTGTCGTGATGAGCGTGGGCGGATCCTCGTTCACCGGCGGTCGGAGCAGCTGTCGCGCTTCCCCGGGCTCTACGAGGTCGTGGTCGGTGGCGCCGTGGATGTCGGTGAGTCCTATGAACAGGCCGCCGCGCGGGAGCTGGCCGAAGAGCTGGGCATTCGTGTGCCGCCGCGCTTGCTGTTCACGTTCCTCAACCGCAGCGGTTTGAGCCCTCACTGGCTCGGCGTGCACGAAGCCGTGGTGCCGGACACGGTGGCCGCCGATCCTGATGAGGTCGCCTGGCATGGCTGGCTGACCGAGCCGGAGCTGCGGTCGGCCCTGCTGGAGTGGCGCTTCACCCCCGACAGCCACGAAGCCTTCAGCCGGTATCTCGCGTTCCGGACCGCGCGGTCCTGACCTTGCCCGCCTCTCGGGCTGGGACGCCTGCTTGAGGCCAACGCGCCTTGTGCGAGCGGCTGTTCGTGATAGGGAGTACGGATGCTTGGTCGACTCCCGCTCGTTGAGCAACTCGACGGCTTGCGGTCCGTGCTCTCCCAGAACGAGGTCCTGACCGACGTGATGACCAGGGCAGCGACGATGGAGCTGCCCGGCTGGTATGTGACGGCGGGCTGCCTGTTCCAGACGGTGTGGAACGTGGTCACCGACAGGCCCCCGACCAGCGGCATCAAGGACTACGACATCTTCTACTTCGACGGCACCGACCTCTCCTGGGAGGCGGAGGATGCCGCGATCAAGACAGGGCAGGAGGTGTTCGCCGGGCTGCCGGCCAAGGTGGAGATCCGCAACGAGGCCCGTGTGCACCTCTGGTACGAGCAGAAATTCGGCGTGCCCTGCCCGCCTCACGAGTCCACCGAGGCGGCGATCGACTCGTTCGCCGCGACGACGTGCTGTCTGGGGGTGCGGCTGGACCCCGGCGGTGGGTGGCGCGTCTATGCGCCCCACGGGCTTTCCGACGTGTTCAACCTCGTGGTCCGGCCGAACCCGGTGCTTGCCCCGCGGGAGGTCTATGAAGCCAAGGCAGCGCGCTGGAGAGACGAGTGGCCGGAGCTCACCGTGCTGCCGTGGCCGGGCTGACGCTCGGATGAGAGTGGTCATGCGGCGAGTTCCTCTCCAGCGGGCCAGTTGTCCTTGACAGCGGCCCGCAATGGCTGCGAGATCCGTGCGGGGCGTCGCAGGTAGGTGCTGAGAGCGCGGTCGGCGTCGCGCCCTTCCCAGGAGTCGGTGATCTTCGGAGTTGTCGACAACTTGCCTGCAATAGGCGCGGTACACGCCAAGAACGATGCGAATCTGACGACAGTTGTCGTGCTCAGCGGTGCAGAAACCCCCTGGTCAGAGTGCCGGGTTGACGACAACTAGCTCGCTCCGTCTCAAGTGATGTCCGGCGGATCGGATACTGCCGGACAGGCCCCGGGCCGGAACGCGTTGGCGCGGAGTTTGCCGTTCGCCGGGTAGCGCTCGGAGGCGCACGTGT
Organism: Streptomyces sp. NPDC001406; assembly: GCF_042895285.1. Taxonomy (NCBI): domain Bacteria; kingdom Bacillati; phylum Actinomycetota; class Actinomycetes; order Kitasatosporales; family Streptomycetaceae; genus Streptomyces; species Streptomyces sp. NPDC001406. The sequence continues at coordinate 69,307 of NZ_JBIAWG010000023.1, read as the reverse complement.
GGCAACGGCGGAGAACTATCGGCAGGCAGGTGGGCACGACCACCCAGTTCTTGGACACAGAAATACACCGGTTCCAGTGAGAAGACCGCAGCGAAAAGGAGCGCGGCGCACATGTGCGACGCACGACGGATCAGCGCTCGGGGGGTCTCACTTGGTGTACAACGGCACGTCCTTGACAGGGCGACTGCGGGCGGGAGAACGGTAACGGCACACGAGAGTGCGGTTCCACGGATTTTCGGGCGGTTGGCGATACCTCGTGGCGGGCGCCCGCACCGCCCTCGACCCACCGGACATGCCCCAGTAGCGCCGGCCCGCAGCAGGAACTGCGGCAGCGCCGACCCGGTCTCCCAGCGGATCAACGTCGATGACGTCCGCGAGGCCCGCCCGGGGCCGAGGCAGCAGCAGCCCGTGAGGGATCCCACACGTCGCCCGACCGCTGGCGCGAGGAGGCCAGGGGGGTTATCGTCAAGAGGTAGAACGACCGGTCTTCCTACCTCTTGGGGGTGGGCGTCTCGGCCTTCCGGGCGGGACTGCCGACCAGGCAAGCAACTGCCAGTGGGTCCCGGTGTACGTCGAACAGAGATGAAAGCTCCATGAAGCCAATCCGCGCCCTGGGTTGCCCGGGGGCCAACAGGGGGCCGGTGTTTCGCGCGGCCTCGATGGGGTCAGCCTCCCGATCGGATCAGGCGGACCGCGTCCAGCAGGGTCTTGTGGGCGGCCGTCGAGTCGTCCAGGTAGCCGGCTGCCATCGCTCCGTCGTACAGCATCAGCAGGGCGCCGGCGGCAGACTCGGGGTCGGTGTGGCCGAGCCGGGTGAGCAGCTCCTGGAAGAGGGCGCGGATCCAGTCCCGGTGGGATGCCACCAGGCCGCGGACCGGATGGGTGGCGTCCGGGTACTCGGCGGCCGCGTTCAGGAACGGCGATCCTCGAAAGCCACGCTCGCGGGCGTGCTCGGCGATCGCCTCGAAGATCAGGTCGATCGCTTCCGCGGGCGGGTGCGCGGCAGCCAGTGGTTCGGCCACGTCCTTGTAGTAGGCGTCCTTGGTCCGCAGATAGGCCACGACCAGGTCGTCCTTGGCGGCGAAGTGCCGGTAGAAGGTCGCCTTCGTCACCCCGGCCTCGGCGATCAGCCGCTCCACACCGATCGCGCGGACGCCCTCGTAGTAGAACAGCCGCGACGCGGCCCTGACCAGGCGCTCGCGAGGCGGCAGGTCTCCCTCGATCGTGCTCTCCTGATCCTTGGCGTCGGTGGTCTTCTGCCCAGTGCTGCTCACCTCCCCATTGTGCCCTCGGCCCGGCCTTGAGCGGCCTCCACCCCTGTACGGCCCTCGCCAGCAGGGCTGTCTTCCCCCTGTCCCGTACGGCCCCGAGCAACGTGGCCGTTCATCGAAAGGCTTGAACCATGACTCGTCCTCTTGAAGGAACCGTCGCCCTGGTCACCGGAGCGTCCAGCGGCATCGGCCACGCCACCGCGCTGGAGCTCGCCCGCGAGGGCGCCTCCGTGGCCCTGGTCGGACGGCGCGAGGACCGGCTCACCGGCCTCGCCGCGGAAATCTCCGAGGAGGGCGGGAAGGCTCTGGTCGTACCCGCCGACATCACCACCGCCCAGGCCGCCGCGGAAGCGGTCGAGCGGACCGTCGAGGGCCTTGGCCGCCTGGACATCCTGGTCAACAACGCCGGCCTCATGCTCCTCGGGCCCACCCCCGGCGCGGACCTGAACGACTGGCAGCGCATGGTCGACATCAACCTCATGGGCCTGATGTACACCACCCACGCGGCCGTCCCCCACCTGGTCAAGGCCGCCGCCGACGCGCCGCGCCAGGTCGCCGACATCATCAACATCAGCTCGCTGAACGGCCGCACCGCCTTCGCCATGTCCGCCGTGTACAGCGCCACCAAGTTCGGCGTCGGAGGCTTCAGCGAGGCACTGCGCCAGGAACTGGGACGCCAGCACGTCCGCGTGTCCGTCGTCGAGCCGGGCAGCGTCGACACCGAACTGCGCAGCCACAACTCGGAAGTCGTCCAGCAGCTGATCGTCGCCGGCCTGGGCGACATCGAGCGGCTGCAGAGCCAGGACATCGCCGACGCCATCGGCTACATCGCCACCCGCCCCCGGCACGTCGCCGTCAACGAGATGCTCGTACGCCCCACCGAGCAGGGCTGAACACCATCCCCGTGGCCAACCCCGAGGCAGGCAAGGAGGCGTGACGGCGGCCCACACCCCTCTCACGCCCGGCCGACACCATCGTCCGTGTCTGCCTGCTGCCGGCCGCTGCCATTGCGCTCGGAGACGGCCTGCAGCAACTGGCACAGGGAAGCCCGGCGGGCGCGGCGGACGCGGGCGGACAACCTGCGCCGCTTCATGGCAGGCGTCTGTATCGGCTGGGCTTCCCTGTTTGCCTGGGCGGCGGCAACGATCCGCCGGCAGGTAGTACTCGTCTACTCCCTGGCCGTCCCGATCTTCCTCGAAGGCGTCGGCCGGCTGGTCCCCTTCGACCAGGACGGCATGCCCAGCCCGGCGGGAGGCTTCCTCACCTCCGCCCTCCTGGAACTCGTCCTCCCGATCGTCATCGTCTGGACGCACTCCACCGCACTCAGATCCAGACGAGTGCCGGCCGAAAGGAACTGTGGGAAAAGTGAGACGGAAAAGGATTCTGGCGGTGGTGACAAATCAGGCCACCTACGGGGCGAACAAGCATTTGACCGGCCTGTGGCTTGGTGAACTCGTCCATTTCTACGACAAGGCGGTGGCAGACGGCCACACCGTTTGACCTCCCTGAAGTCCACTGCTTCCGTGGCCGACGCAGATCCGGACGACTACTCCACGATCTTCTTCACGGGTGGGCACGGCACCATGTGGGACTTTCCCGACAATGCCGACCTGCGGAGAACAGCCGAGGCCATCCACGCCGGGGGCGGCATCGTCTCCTCGGTCTGCCATGGCGCCTGCGCCCTCATCAACCTCCGTGATACCGACGGGAATCCGCTCGTACGGAACCGCACCGTCACCGGCTTCGCGACGGTCGAGGAAAAACTGGCCGGCGTGAAGAGCAGGGTGCCGTTCCTGCTGGAGGACGAATTGCGCGCGAAGGGAGCCACAAACGTGCGCTCCACCGTCCCGATGACGCCGCACGCCGTGCGCGACGGCCGCCTGATCACGGGCCAGAACCCGGTGTCCACCAAGGCCGTCAGCCACTTGATTCTCGCCGCCTTGGCCGAGACCGAGTAACTGGATCGTTGCCCACCGGCGTCGGCCGGCCGTCGGCCAGGGGCCGGGCTGACTCCGCCCGGCGTCATGCGGACCGGCTGTTCGTCCGCAGCCACTCCGTGACCGTCGTGAGGTCGGTGTCCGTGATGCCGTAGGAGTGTTCGACGCGGTGCAGGAGCGCGGGTCTGTGGTGGTGGGCGGCGACCCAGGCGCGGTCGGCCTCGGTGATCTCGTCGTCGAGCCAGACGAACGGGCGGTCGGCCGCCCAGGCGACCAGGGGCCGGGTCTTCCAGTGCAGCAGGGACGGTGGCTCGTCCTCGTCCGGCCACTCCACGACCGGCAGCGGGGGCAGGCCGAGCCAGGGCGAGACGACGTCGTTCGCGTCGTCCATCCATGTGGTGGCCCACACCAGTTCGCAGCCCAGCGCCGCCAGCCGCGGGCCGAGGGCGGGATCGATCCGGGACAGCAGCGGGTGATCGGCGACGGCCCGCGGAGGGACGGCCGCCGCCTCGTAGACCGGATACGGGCGGTCCGTCGCTCCGAACGGGATCAGCGGGCCGTCGACGTCGAGGAAGAGAAGCATCACCAGTCAGGATCAGCCATCGAATCCGTTCGCGCCGGGCCGGCGGCGAACTCGGTGGCGTCAGTCATGAAGGGGACGGTAGCGTCCTCGCCATGACTGCCGGGTCGGCCACGGGCCGCGAGCGAGTTGGGTACCCGGCCTCCGAGTGAGGCCGGGGTGGGCCAGGAGCCCGCCGCTTCTTCCTCCGCACACACGGACAACATCCGCAGAGGAAGAAGAAAGAAGAAAGAGTGCCCAACGACTTCAACCAGCAAATAATCGACGAGTTCCGCGCCCGCCACGGCCGTGTCGGCGGCCATTTCGAGGGCGCCCGCCTGCTCCTGCTGACCACCACCGGCGCCCGTACCGGCACCCCGCACATCACCCCGGTCGGCTACCTCCCCGACGGCGGCGACCGGGTCCTGGTCATCGCCTCGGCGGGCGGCTCCTTCCGGCACCCGGACTGGTTCCACAACCTCCGCGCCCATCCCCGGGTGACCGTCGAGAGCGGTGTGTTCACCTACGAGGCGAGGGCCGTCGTGCTCGACGGCGAGGAGCGCGACCGTGCTTTCGCGCGGGCGGTCGAGGCCGACCCGGGCTGGGCCGCGTACCAGGAGAAGACGGACCGGGTGATTCCCGTCGTGGCGCTGTACAACATCGCCGAGGGCGGCCCGGGGAACATCTCCGCCGGGTCACCGGGCGAGGCGATCCGGGCCGTCCACAACGCCTTCCGGCATGAACTCGCCCTGATCCGCAAGGAGATGGCGGACGGCAACGGGTCCACGCTCGGCGCGCAGCTCCGCGTCAACTGCCTGACCCTCTGCCAGGGCCTGCACAACCACCACACCGGCGAGGACACCGTCCTGTTCCCGCACCTCGCCGGCCTCCACCCGCGGCTCGCCCCGGTCCTGGAACGTCTGCGCACGGAGCACGAACACATCGCCGACCTCGTCGAGCGGCTGCGCGAGGCGGTGTCCGCCGCGGGCACCGATCCGGCAGCCGCCCGCGCCGAGGTGGAACGGCTGACGAACGAGCTGGAGGCCCACCTCACTTACGAGGAGGAGCAGTTGGTCCCGCTCCTCGACGCCGTCTGATCCGCACGGGCGGCCGCTGTGGTCCCGGATGGGCTAGAAGGGCAGCGGCCGCCCGTGCACCACGTCCAGGCGTGACACCGCCCGGGTCAGTACCACGTACAGGCGGTGCAGCCCCCGTTCCTCGGCCTCCGCCACGGCGGCCGGTTCCACGGCCACGACATGGTCGTACTCCAGGCCCTTGGCCAGGGACGCGGGCACCACCGCGACCCGGGCGCCCAGTTCGCCCGGGTCCGCGGCCCCGATGCCGGCGGCCGTGAGCGCCTCCCGCACCCGGGCCGCCTCCGCGTCCGCCGCGACGACCCCGACGGAACCCTCCCGGGTGAGCGCGTCCCGTACGGCGGCCACGGTCTCGGCGAGGACGTCGTCGGTGTGCCGGATGCGCAGTTCCCCGTCGCGCCGCATCGAGCGGGCCGCCGGTACGTCGACGTCCAGCCGTCCGAGCAGCCGGTTGGCGAGCTCCACGACCGCCGCGGGCACCCGGAAGCCCGTCGTCAGCGGGACCACGGCCGCATCCGGCTTGCCCAGGTGCCGCAGCAGTGCGTCCCACCGGCGCGCGGACCACGCGGTGGTGCCCTGTGCCAGGTCGCCGAGCACGGTCAGCGAACCGAAGGAGGCCCGCCGCGCGATGGCCCGGCACTCCATCGGCGACAGGTCCTGCGCCTCGTCGACGACGATGTGGCCGTACCCCTCGGGGTGTTCGATCAGCCCGGCGACCTCGTCGAGCAGAACCAGGTCGGCGGCCGACCAGCGCGCGGACTTGTACGAGCGCGGCGGCCGCGCCCAGCGCAGCGCCGCCTGCTCGTCGGCGTCCAGCAGCCCGTCGGCGGCCTCCGCCAGCGCCCCCGGATCCATGAGGAGTCCGGCCACGACCTCCTCGGGGCGGACCTTCGGCCACACGGCGTCGAGGTACGCGCTCAGCGCCCGCGCCCGTTCGATCCGCCGCACCCAGGCACCCGGCTGCGGCCCGGCCCGGCGTTCGGCCCGCGCCTGGATGGAGCGCACCACCCGGGCCCGCACCCGCTCGCGCCCGACGGCGTACGGCGGCTCCTCGGCCCTCACCCCCGCCACGATCTCCGCCAGCCGGTGGGCCGGGAGGCGCCAGGTGTACGTGTCGTCCGCCACGGAGAGGGACTCGCCTCCGTCGGCCGACACGCGCGCGTACAACGACCGGCGCAGCACCTCGGCCATGCGCGCGTCGTGCTTGACGGCCGCGGCCCGCTCGGAGTCGGTGCCGGTCACCGGGTGGCGGGCGATCTCGTCGTGGAGGGTGGACTGTCGTACGCCCGTCTCGCCGAGGGAGGGCAGCACCTCGGCGATGTAGGAGAGGAAGGTCCGGTTCGGGCCGAGGATCAGCAGTCCGCCGCGCCGGATGCGCTGCGGGTGGGTGTACAGCAGATACGCGGCACGGTGCAGGCCCACGGCGGTCTTGCCGGTGCCCGGGGCGCCCTGCACGCACACGGACCCGGAGATGTCGCCGCGTACGAGGTCGTCCTGCTCGGGCTGGATGGTCGCGGCGATGTCCCGCATGGGCCCGACGCGGGGCCGCTCGATCTCGCGGGCGAGGAAGTCGCCGGTCCCCGACTCACCCCTGCCCAGGTGCTCGTCCTCCATCCCGGTGAGGTCGGCGGAGTCGCCGCGGCTGCCCGGCGCCCAGCCGAACCGGCGCCGTACGGCCACGCCCTGCGGGTCGCGGGCGCTCGCCTGGTAGAAGGCGCGGGAGACCGGGGCACGCCAGTCGACGACGAGGGGCGGGGCGGCCGGATGCTCGGAGATCCGCAGCCGGCCGACGTGATAGTGCTGCCCGCCGTGCTCGCCGCCGCCCGCGCCGAAGTCCAGCCGCCCGAAGAACAACGGTCCTTCGGGCAGTTCGGTGAGCGCCTTGGCCCGGCTGCGCAGCTGGTACCCGAGGACTTCGGCGTCGGCACCGGAGGCGGAGACGTCCTCGCCGGTGACGACCTGTTCGGCCGCGCCGTCGACCATGGCGGCGAGGGCGGTGCGGCAGGCGTCGTGGTAGTCGCGTTCGTCGCGGAGGGAGTGGCGGAGGAGGTCGTGCCGGGAGTCGTCGGGGGCGGGGTGGGGTGACGTCATGCGAGCCACCGTACGCGAAATTATGTAACCGAGTTAAATTCTTTACCGTGTCTCGATCTCGATCAAGGTCTCCAGCCGTCCGAACGCCCGCTCGGCCGCCGCCACCGCGTCCTCCCGGATCCGCTCCACCCCTTCCCCGGCCACCACCCGCCGCCAGTTCTCCTGCGCAAGGATCCGCTGCACGGCGATGATCTGCGCGGCGGCGAGCCGCGCGTCCAGCCCCCCGCCGAGCGCCTCGGCCAGCGCGTCCTCCGATCGCTCCAGGTACCCGTACAGCCGCGCGACCAGCGCCGGAGTCCCGTACAGAAGGGAGTGGAAGGCGAGCACGCCCGGGTCGTCGTTGAGCCCGGTGATCGGATCGCACCGGTCGAGCCCGTCGAGAAAGTGCCGCCGCAGCGCGTCGACCGGCCGCACCTGCCCGGTCACCACCCGCGCCGCCTCTCCCTCGTGGTCGGCGATCTGCTGCAGGACGAGGTCCTCCTTGGCCGGGAAGTACCGGAAGAGGGTGGGCTTGGAGATCCCGGCCGCGGCGGCGACCTCCGCGACCGACACCGCGTCGAACCCCTTCTCCATGAAGAGCCGCACGGCGACCGCGGACACCTCCTGGTACATCCGCATCTTCTTGCGCTCACGCAGGCCCATCTCCTCACCCATGCGCCGAGCCTACGCACCGCCGCACCCGAGGTCGGACCGTCGAGCCGGAGCGGTCACCGTCGGTCCCGGTGGTGCCGGACGAGCGCGGCCGTGATCTCCGAGCGGCTCGGCACCTCCTCCAGCCCGAGCGGCTCGGCCGCGGCGATCAGGACCCGCTGGAGTTTGCCCGCGGCTCCGTGCAGCGCGAACCAGCTGGGCTCACCCCGTTCGGACAGCGAGAGCGACACCCGGACGACGTCCGTGAAGACGGACTGCGCCCGTTTGAAGCCGAGGATCCGCCCCAGGTCCTGTGCCCATCCGTAGGAACTGCCCGGCCGGACCCCCTCCACGGCCCGGCACCACTCATGTGTCATACGGAGTTCCTGGTCCGCCGGGTAGCGCATGAGGTGCAGATGGGTCGCCAGGTCGTAGAGGGGGTCGCCCAGCATGGCCAGTTCCCAGTCGATGGTCCACAGCAGGCCCTGCGGGTCGACGATGAAGTTCTCGCGGTGCAGATCCGCGTGCAGCAGACAGAAGGGCCGCTCCTTCAGCCCCGCGACATGCTTCCTGAGGCGAGTGAACGCTTCCTCGCCGACGCCGAGGGCATGGAACAGCGGTCCGAACTCCGCGGCGTTCCTCGCGTAGACGTGCTCCTCGATGAAGACGACGAGACGCTCCAGGAATCCGTCGCTGTCCCCGTCCTCGGCACGGTCCTCGGGAGCGCAGCGGCGCTCCACGGAGCCGAGCTCGGCCGGCGTGATCCGCACCATCTCCCGGAACAGGCCGACGATTTGGCCGAAGAACGCTTCGGGCACCCGCCGGGACAGCCGGCGCGATGCGCCGAGGGTCCGGCCCTCGATGAACCGCTGCAGCCCCACGCCCTCCATGTCGACGATCTCGGGCACGCGCGCGATGCGCCCCGCCAGGGCGCACAGCAGCTCCTCCTCCGACACGAAGCAGCGCCGGTCGAACCACAGGATGTGCGCCCGCGGCTCACGGCACTTGACGACCCGCGTCCCGTCCGGCAGCGGAAAGACGTACGTCTCGTGGTGGTAGCCCTCCAGCGGGCCGATCACCACGGTCGCGTCGCCACTCAACTCGTCGGCCCGCAGCCGAACGTCGGAGACCGTTCTCGGAGTCATTCTCTGGATTCAGGCCATTTCCGGTGGAACCAGTGGGGCAAGGGTGGAGGCACGTTACTCCACGGGACTCGAGCAGTGGCGGAGAACCGCTCATTCGGCGGGAAGGACCGAGCCTGCGGGCGAACCCCGGAGCGCGCGTCATGGCGCGGGCGTGAGGTTATCGCCGGAGCGCGTCCAGTACGGGCTGGAGCGACCCGACGACGTGCTCCGCTCCGGCATCCACCAGAAGCTTCGCCTTGCGCTCGTTGCGTGCGTAGCCCAGGAACGAGACCCCGGCCTCCTGGGCGGCGGTGAGGTCCGAGGGGGAGTCGCCGATCATCAGGGCCGCGGCGGGGTCGGCGCCCGCGGCCCTCAGCGCGCGGTTGAGGGAGTGCGGGTGCGGCTTGAGACGGTGCAGCTCCGCGGTCCGGCCGTAGATGTGCGGGGCGAAGCAGCCGAGCAGGTCACGGCTCCCGAGGTAGGTGCGGACGGTGCGCGGGGAGTTGTTCGTCGCCACGGCCAGCCGGACACCGACGGCCGACCAGGTACGGATCAACGGGTCCGCGTAGGGGGTGGGCATCGCGGACGGAACGGCGCGCAGTTCCTCCTGGGTGAGACGTTCCTCCAGCTCGATCACCAGGTCGCTGCGCGGATGCAGCCGGTCCACGGCGCGCAGGACCACATGGGGGTCCGGGGCCGCCCGTTCGTCGTCCGTGAGCAGCCGGCGCATGCCGCGCCCTTCGAGCCACTCCACCAGTTCGCGGGCCACGCGGTGCGCCGAGTGACCGGCGAACAGCCGGCAGATCGGCCCGTCGAAGTCCCACAGGACCACCCGTGCGCGCACCACGAGTTCCCGAAGCCCCGCCGTCTCGATCTCCGCCTCGGTCTCCGTTCCCGCCACCATCGGTGCAGTCTGCTGCGTATCAGAAGTCACTAGGAGAGTGTCAGGTCCGTCGAGATGGTTTCCCAGAGGGCGTCGAACCACTTCTGGGATTGCTCCACGAACGCCTCGTCCCGCGCGCCTCTGCGCTTCTCGAAGGAGAAGAGGAGGGACTTGGAGCCCAGCACGTCGTACATGTCGAGGGTTCCGCCGTCCGTCGACTCCGCGCGGCGGGTGACCATGTAGTACGCGAAGAGTGCCTCCGCGCCGTTGAGCAGGTAGAGCTTCGCCGGCGGGGTGAACGGCAGCGCGCGGAAGGTGACATGCACGTCGATGTCGTGCGTGGAGCGCAGGGCCTGGAGGTTGTACTGCAGGACCTGGCCCTGGGCATTGCGCATCGCCAGCCAGCGCTGGTGGACGGGGTCGTCGTCGCCGCGGCCCTCGACGGGCACCGGAAAGGCCAGATTGATGTCCCGGGACGGGAGCAGGATGCGGACGTCGATCGTCTCCGGGCAGATGCGGCCCTCATGGATCTGACGCAGGGGTTCGCCGAGTGCCGGGATCAGGCTCTCGGCCGTGAGGCAGACCGCGTCGACCCGGACCCGCGATGTCGAGAAGGCCTCCGCCAGACGGGGTCCGAGGCCGACCATCGTGGGCTGGGGCTCGTCCAGGGCGGGTGCCGGCTCCGCGATCCGCGGCGGGCTGCCCTTGCTGACGTTGCTGAGGAGGCCGTCCGCCTGGAGCGACCGCAGGGCCTGGCGTACGGCGCCGCGCTCCACGCCGAACTCCTCGGCGAGCTCGGCCTGGGTGGGCAGGCGGTCCCCCGCCTTGAGTTCGCCGACGCGGATGCGCTCCCGCAGGGTGTCGGCGATCTCCTCGGGAGTGAGCCTTCTGCTGCCGTTCACTGCCACGTTCTCCTGAGTCACGACCAAACGTTACAACTCTGATCCATCTAAGGGGAGTTGTCCGAAAGTTGTTTATGAGTAGCCACCAAGTGGGGACAACTTAGTCAGAGTTGGTTGCCAACTTGGTTGAGTTGGCGGAAGTTTTGCTTCCCTTGTCTCCGCACACCGGCAGCCCGAAGGGGGAATCATCGTGCCTGCCCTCGCTCTCATCTCCGCCGTCTTCGTCGTCGGCTTCGAGCAGCTCGTCCAGTGGAAGTACGGTGCCACCGGCATTGTCGGCCTGCTGCTGTTCAGCATCGGCATCAAGGCCAAGAGCCCCGCCGTCAGCTCCGCCGGGGCCGTGCTCCTCGCGATCCTGCTCGCGGGGCCCGCCCTATGACGTCAGCACGAGTTCCGTGCTGATCGTCTCCCACAGTGCGTTGAACCACAGGTGGGACTGCTCCACGAACGTCGTGTCCCGCGGGCCGGCACCCTGTTCGAAGGCGAACAGCATCGACCGGGTGCCCTCCGCGTCGTACATCTCCAGGTGCTCGTGCTCGATCTCCCGTTCGCGCCGGGTCAGCGTGTAGTACGCGAACAGCGCCTCCGTGCCGTTGAGCAGATACAGCTTCACCGGCGGCGTGAACGGCAGCGCGCGGAAGGAGACGTGCACATCCATGCCGTGCGTGGCGCGCAGCGCCAGCAGGTTGTGCTTCAGGACCTGGCCCTGGGCGTTGCGCTGGGCCAGCCAGCGCCGGTGCAGCAGACCCGCGACCGAGGCGTCGTCCACCGGCGCCGGGAAAGCGAGGTCGATGGAGCGGCTCGGCAGCAGGACCCGGACGTCGACCTTGGCCGGTTTCAGTCGCCCGGCGTGGATCTGGCGCAGCGGTTCGCCGATCGCCAGCGTGAGCGAGACGGAGGTCAGGCACAGGGCGTCGATCTCGACGTGCGGGGCGGCGAAGGCGGCGGCCGTCCGGGAGGCCAGGGCCACCATGGTGGGCTGCGGAGGAGCCCCGGGGCCGGCCGTGAGCGGGGGCAGGCCCGGATCCGGGGCCACCGTGGCCGGGCTGCCCTTCGTCACGTCGGTGAGCAGGTGCTCCGACTGCAGGATGCGCAGCGCCAGGCGTACGGCTCCGCGCTCCACGCCGAACTCGTCGGCCAGCTTGGCCTGAGTGGGCATGCGCTGACCCGGCTGCAGCAGGCCGGACCTGATCCGGGTGCGCAACTCGTCGGCCACCTCGCGATGTGACTTCTGTGGCCGCTGTGACCTCTTCCGCCCATTGGCGGAGGCGTGTTCCGGGTCCACGCACAAACCCTACAACTTCCCGCCATCTTTCGGCAGTTCACGCGAAGGTGGTTATGAGTCGCATCCAAGCGGAGATAAGTACAGTTGAGTTGGTCACCAACTTAAGCAACATGGTCAAACTTCCCGGTGGTTGGCCGACCGGGCTCCCTTCCGGAGGGGAGCCGGGAGCCCGGAAGACCGAACCGGCCGGTGACGAACCACAGCGGCACCACAGGCACAGCCACAACTGAACGCACAGCCACAACTCAACACCGACAACCGAACACCGAAAACTTCACATCGACAGCACAGCCACAACTCAACAGCTCGCTACGGATGAGATGAGTTCACCACCGCCGGGAGGAAGGGGGCGTCAGAAGAGGTCCGGGCACCACGGTCGCCTGGACGTGTGCAGCAGGGCGTCGGCCAGCCGGGCGGCGCCCTCTCGTACTTCCCGGACCCGGCCCAGCGCCAGCAGCCGCGCCGCCGACTCGTCGCCGAGCCACAGCGTGGCCAAGTCGGCGACGTCCAGCACCAGTTCGGGCTCCTCGGTGGCCGGAGCGCAGGACGCGCCCGTGGGTGACGCCGTCAGCCGGTAGCGGCCGCCGGCCAGGCCCTGCCGGTCCACGACCTCCAGCACCAGCGTGCCCGTCGCCTCGTACGTCCGCGCCTCCAGGGCCCGTACGACGTCCAGGATCCGTACCCACAGCCAGTCGCCCTGCGTGGTGACCTCGGCCGCGCGCGGATCGGGCAGGAAGAAGGGGAGCAGGTCGTCGGGGGCCCGCCAGCCGCTCTTGACCCGGGTGATCCAGTCGATCGAGCAGAGGTAGCGCCACAGGGCGCGCTCGGCCGCCGGGGTCGTCGCGAGCAGCCAGTTCACCTCGGCCGTGTTCTTCGGCAGCTTGCCGACCCAGTTGTCGTCCGACTTGTACGACACCAGGCCCTCGACCTCGCCGGACGGGGAGCGGTAGGCGGCGTAGAAGGGCTCGGTCCACTCGCCCCCGAAGCGCACGGCACCCGTCTGCACCCGCCACCACAACTCGCCGCGGCTGACGGCACCGGGCTGGGTGCGGCGTATGCGCTCATGGAGTTCCGGACCGGTCTTGCGCACCTCCTCGCCGTCGACGAGGTCGATACGGCCGCCGTCCTCCGGGCCCGACCAGCGGGGGTCCAGACCGGCGCGGGACACGTCCACGGTCCACTCGGTCGTCCAGGTGGCGGGGCCGAAGCCGTAGCGGCCGTAGATCGGGTACTCGGCGGCGATGAGGGTGGCGACCACGTCCCCGCGGTCCTTCGCGGCGGCCAGGTCCCGGCTCATCATGCGGGTGAGCAGGCCCCGGCGACGGTGGGTGGGGCTGACGGTGACGTTGGAGATGGCGTCGGCGGGGACGACCGCGCCGCCCACGGCCGTGAGTTCCTGGGCGAAGGAACGGAACGTCGCGACACACCGGTCGCCGTCGAAGGCGCCGAGGAGGCGGCCGGGGACGAACTGGTGTCGGCGGGCCTCCAGTTGCTCCTGCGTCAGGGTCGGCTCCCGCAGGAACCCGGTGTTCAGCGCGCGGTGCCAGTCGGCGAAATCGGCTTCGGTGACGGGACGGACGTCGATGTCTGCGGCGGGGCGGCTCATGGGGTCACGGTAGGTGTACGGCGGCCGGGGTGTCGCGGGGATTTCGACCGCCCGCCCACCGGTCCTCACCACCGCCGCGCCCCTCACGTCAGCAGGTCGTCCACCTGCGCCTCTCCGTCCCGGTACCGCCGTGCGATCTCCGCGCTGCAGTCGTCGGTCGTGCGCTGGAGGTGCTGGCGGCGGCGGGAGACCTGCTGCTCGTAGCGGACGAGGCGGCCCATCGCGGCGTTCAGTTCCAGGTCGGTGCGGGCCTGCAGATCGGAGAGCTCGACCTCGGCGAGCATCTCGGCGGCCAGCTGCCGGTACTCCTCGTTGTGCGGCGTGCCCAGGGTCACATGGCGGGCCGAGGAACGGTGCCGGGCCGGGGCGTCGGTGAGGATCTCGGGGAGCCGGGCCACCACGGAAGCGTCCTCGGGGGCCACCAGCGAGGCCGCCCCGCGGCGGGACAGTTCCGCGCGCAGGATGTCGATGCGCCCCTGCAACAGCCGCCGCACATAGCTGAGATCCGCCTCGTCGCGCTGGGCGTCCCGGCGCAGGGCGCGCAGCTCCGGCAGGCTCAGCAGGGTCAGGCCGTGCGACTGGGGGTATCCCGCGCTCGACGGACTCGGGGAGGACTCCGCGGGCAGCGGCGTGCTGTCGCTGCGCTGCGCGGGCGGCCGGTGCGTGTCCGGGTCGCCCGCGTGGGCGGCCGCGACCGCCCCGGGCGGCTGCCCGGTACTCGGTGTGCTCATCTGCCTCAACCGTCCCCTCGACCGGCGTACGGAAGCATCGTGCCACCCCGAGTGGCCGCTATGTGACCGAGTGCCCCCGAACGGCCCCAGATGTGGGGTTAAGGATCAAAAATCGACCCCCCGTGAACGCGGATGCGGCACCCGGCATGATGGTCGGCATGCGTGCAGTGGTGCAGAGGGTGGACGGCGCGAGCGTCGTCGTGGACGGCGAGACGGTCGGGGCGATCGAGGGCGAGGGGCTGTGCGTCCTGGTCGGGGTGACCCACGAGGACACCAAGGAGAAGGCGGCCCAGCTCGCCCGCAAGCTCTGGTCGATCCGCATGCTGCACGAGGAGAAGTCGTGCAGCGACATCAACGCGCCGTTGCTCGTGATCAGCCAGTTCACCCTGTACGGAGACGCCCGTAAGGGCCGCCGCCCCACCTGGAACGCGGCCGCCCCCGGCGATGTCGCCGAACCGCTCGTCGACGAGGTGGTCGCGCAGCTGCGCTCGCTGGGCGCGACGGTGGCGACGGGCCGGTTCGGCGCGCGGATGCGGGTCTCGCTGACGAACGACGGCCCGTTCACCGTACTGATCGAGGTCTAGGCCGCTCGCGGCCGGGCCGCTACGGCTCGACGACCGTCTCCTGGGCGGCCGCCGTGTCCCCCGCCACCAGCGGGGCGTCCACCGGCACGTTCCGCTTGACCAGGGCCAGGGCGATCGGGCCCAGCTCGTGGTGGCGTACGGACGTGGTGATGAAGCCGATCTTGCGGCCCTCGGGACCCTCGTCCGCGCGCCGGAGCTCGGTGCCGTGCACCGGCAGATGGACGTCGCTGCCGTCCAGGTGGAGGAAGACCAGCCGGCGCGGGGGCTTGCCCAGGTTCTGGACGCGGGCGACCGTCTCCTGGCCGCGGTAGCAGCCCTTCTGCAGATGGACCGCGACGCCGATCCAGCCCAGCTCGTGCGGGATCGTGCGATGGTCGGTCTCGAAGCCGACACGCGGGCGGTGGTGCTCCACGCGCAGCGCCTCGTAGGCGAGGATCCCGGCCGCCGGACCCGCCTCCTCGGCGTACGACTCCAGATCCGCGCGGGGCAGGAAGAGGTCACGGCCGTACGCCGTCTCGCGTACGACGACCCCCTCGGGGACCTCGGCGATCGAACCGGCCGGCAGATGGACGAGCGCGAAGTCGTCGGTCCGGTCGGCCACTTCGACCCGGTAGAAGAACTTCATCGACTCCAGGTACGCGATCAGCTCGTCCTGGGTGCCGGGCTCCACATGGGCCCAGACCGTCGTGCCGTCGTCCACCAGGTACAGCGCGTGCTCGATGTGGCCGTGCGCCGACAGGATCAGCGCCTCGGTGGCCTCGCCCACGGGTAGCTCGCTGACGTGCTGGGTGAGCAGGAGGTGCAGCCAGCTCAGCCGGTCCTCGCCGGTGACGGTGACGACACCGCGGTGGGAGAGGTCGACGAAGCCGGTGCCGTCGGCGAGGGCACGCTGCTCACGGAACAGGTCGCCGTAGTGGGCGGCGACGCCTTCGTCCACGCCCTCGGCGGGGACGGCGCCGGGCAGGGACAGCAGGGGGCTCTTCATATCCGTAAGCCTACGACTTGGTAATTGAACGCTTGAGCGTGCAGTCCTTGCAGCGACCGAAGATCGCGAAGTGCTTCATGTCCGTGTCGAAGCCGAAGGTCTCACGGAGCTTGGCCCTGAAGTCGGCCGCCACGTCGACATCGGCCTCGATGACGTTCTGGCAGTCCCGGCAGACCAGGTGGATGTGGTGGTGGCGGTCCGCGAGGTGATAGGTCGGGGCGCCGTGGCCGAGGTGGGCGTGCGAGACGAGACCGAGCTCCTCCAGCAGCTCCAGCGTGCGGTACACCGTGGAAATGTTGACCCCCGACGCCGTCTTCCTCACTTCCACGAGGATGTCGTCGGGGGTCGCGTGCTCAAGGGTGTCCACGGCTTCGAGCACGAGTTGCCGCTGCGGCGTCAGCCGGTAGCCGCGCTGCCTGAGGTCGCTCTTCCAGTCGGTGCTCACCACACCAGAGAGTCTAGGACTACTTGAAGAAAGCGATCCCGTCGTCCGGCATGTCGTCGGGCAGGGCCTTGGCCCAGCGCTCGACGTCCTCCGGGGTGACGACCTTCTTCAGGTGGGCCGACATGTAGGGGCGCAGCTCTACCTCGGGGGTCTGCTTCTCGCCGACCCACATGAGGTCGCTCTTGACGTAGCCGTACAGGCGCTGGCCGCCGCTGTAGGGCCGCGCCTCCGCCGTGCGTGCCACCGTGTCCGTGACCAGGTCGATCTGCGGCTTCTTGGCGGCCATCTCGCCGTACCAGATCTCGATGACGCCGTCGTCGCGGGTCATCGTGACCTCGACCTTGCGGTCGGCGTCGATCCGCCAGAAGCCGTACTCGGACTCCAGCGGGCGGACCTTGTTCCCGCCGTTGTCCAGCACCCAGGTGTGGGAGTGGTACTCCAGGAAGTCCCGCCCGTCGTGGGTGAAGGTGACCTCCTGCCCGAAGTTGCACTTCTCCGAGCCCGGGAAGTCGTGCACGCCCGCGCCGGCCCAGTTGCCCAGGAGGAAGGCGAGCGGGACCAGGTCCTTGTGGAGGTCGGACGGAATCTCGATCATGAGGGGCGGTTCCTAGCCAGTTTCCGGACGGGGGTCAGCGCTGGCCCTGGTACAGCTTCTTCACGGTCAGCCCGGCGAAGGCGAGAACGCCGACACAGACCAGGACCAACAGGGTTTCGAAGAAGATCTCCACGGGGTGCTCCTTGAGCGAGGGTGGGCGTACACATACACAGAGCCGGGGCCCAGCTTACGCGGCCGGGCCCCCGGGCTCTTGGCGAGGTCAGCTCAGCAGCTCGCCCTGCAGGGCCACCGTCTGCTGGAAGGGGACGGCGAGCGCCCTGCCCTTGCGGGACTGGATGATCACGGCGACGGTGTCGCCGGAGGAGAGGTAGGCCATCCGGACCTGCTCGGCGCCGTACGGCTTGGTCTCGCGGATCGGGGCTGTGTGCACGTCGCTGCTGTGGGCGGCCACCGGGTAGTCCAGGTCCCGCTCGTACGTGTCGCCGCCCCGCACCTGGTACTTCGGCGCCTCGTACGCCGTGAGCCCGTCGCTGAGCACGTGCTCCGCGACCTCCGCCGTGTCGAACTGGAGGAGGTAGACGCCGGTGTGCGTACCGTCGGCCGTCGTCCAGCCGCGGGCCGTGATGTGCCGCAGGCCATAGTCGGTCAGCGTCTGCCCGAGCTCCTTGCGCTCCTCCTCCTTGCTGTACTGCGCCAGGAAGTCCTTCCTCGCCAGCCAGCCGTCCGTGCCGCGCAGCGTGCCGTCGGCCTTCGCGCCCTTCGGCGCGGGCAGCACCAGTTTGCGCAGGTCGGCGTAGTGGGTGCCCGACTTGTTCGCTTCGGCGGCCGGTCCCGGGCGGCCGGCCGGGAGCGGCGGCTTCACCAGTTCCGGGTAGTCCCAGCGGCCGTCCGACCCGGTGGCGAGACCGGGCACGTCCGTACGCTCCATGCGCGTGATGCCGTACGCCGTCCCCGCCCCGACCGCGGCGAACACGACGACCGCGGCGGTCCAGCGCAGGGCGGCGCGCAGGACACGACGGTCCTTCGGCGGCCGGGGGGCGTCCACCGGGGGTGGTACGAGGGGCGGCTCCCCGGGAAGCGGCGGCACCTCGGCCTGCTGCTGCTCGGCCTGCTGCTGCTCGGTCATACCGCCTCCCCCGGGTCCTTGATGCGGTCCAGTTGCTCGCGCAGCAACAGCGCCACGCCCTTCTTGTCCAGTGGCTTGCCGCCGGTCGCGGTGGCGCTGACCAGCACGTCACCCACGTACGCGGAGCAGACCATCATGTCGAGCTTCTCGCTCTTGTCCGCCGGCGGAAGGAAGCAGGCGGCGTTCTTGTGGCCCTCGATCTCCGGGCCCTTGCGGAAGATCTTCATGGCGTCGAAGAACTCCTGCTGGATCGTGGCGATGGAGCGCACGGTCCGCTGGTTCTCCATCTGCGACAGCACGATGTCGACCGTGTAGGCGTGGTCCGAGTAGGCGGTGGAGTCGGCGGGGTGCTCGGTGCTCAGGTAGCTGCGCATCGCCATGCCCTTGATCTTCTGCTTGTCGATCAACCGCTCCAGCTGCTGGCGCTGGGAGCGGGGCAGGTCCTTGATCGACTCCTTGCGCATGGCAGTGGCCTGGACGCCGGACAGCTCGGCGTCGGAGCCGAACTCACCGATGTCCGGGCCACGGCCGAAGGCCTCCGTGCCGTAGGGCAGGAGCATGCCCTGCAGCCCGGTGGCCTCGGCCGCCTTCTCCTTGTCCTTGCCGCTCTTCGGGAAGCGCCAGCCGGGGGCTCCCGGATCCCGGTCGGCGCCGTTCACGGTCACGACGGTGTAGCCGGCCCCCGCGACGACCGCGGCGAGCAGGACGGCGGTTCCTGCGACGGCGGCGATACGACGCCGGTTACGGGCGGGCTTCTCCTGGACGGGCTGTTCCTGGGCGGGCTGGGGGTTACCAGTGACCTCGGGGTTCACGGAGTTGTCGCTCACAGCCGCTCCAACTGGCGCTTCGCCAGGTCCATGATCTTCTTCTTCGGGATCGGCTTCGTGTCGAAGACCCAGACCTCCATGGCGATGTCACCTCGCCAGGCGTGCGCCTCGGCCTCGTACACGTCCACGTACCCGGCCGCGCGGTCGGGCTTGTGGTGGACGTACGCCATGCCGTCGCCGGTGCCGGGGATCGGCCAGCTGTCGCTGCCGCCCTGCTTCTCCGCCCAGTAGTAGGCGTCGTCGGCCGCGTCGTGGGCCGCGAGCTTCTCCTCCTGGCGGTACTGGACCAGGCGGATCTCCACGTTGTACGTGCTGCCCTCGCGCCAGTTGGTGACGGCGGCGCGCCGGAACTCCTCGCCGATGAGGTTGCCGAAGGCGTTCTGGGGCTTCTTGAACGTGTCCGCGTAGTCCGCGAGGCTCATCCAGCCGTCATTGCCCACGGTGTACAGGGCCTTGCGGGCGTTGCCGGGCCGCTTCAGCAGCAGCTTGCGCAGGTCTCCGTCGGTCACGACCTTGTGGTCCTGGGCCGCCGACAGGGGTTCGGGGCCCTTGCCCTTCGCCTGCGCGAGCGCCGGCTGCGACAGCGGGGGCAGTTTGGTGGGCTCGCGGTCGGCCTGGACGAGATAGCCGGCGCAGGTACCGGCCACCAGGCCGAGCGCGGCGGCACCGGCGATCAGCAGCGCGGTGCGGCCGCGCCGCCGAACGGGAGGTTCGGGTACTGCCGTTTCGGATACTTCTGGCACTTCTGGCACTTCCAAGTGGGTCCCCCCAGAGGACAGGAATCGCGGCCTCCGTCACCGCGCCGCACAGGAGACCCATGGGTAACATCCGGGGTTGCACGGGAGTTGATTACGATTCAGCCATGGCGAAGAAGCTCGTGATCAAGGTGACCGCCGGGGCCGACGCACCCGAACGCTGCTCGCAGGCCTTCACGGTCGCCTCGGTGGCCGTGGCCAGTGGGGTCGACGTCTCCCTGTGGCTGACCGGTGAGTCCTCGTGGTTCGCGCTGCCGGGGCGGGCCGCCGAGTTCGAACTGCCGCACGCGGCCCCGCTGCCCGATCTGCTCGACGCGATCCTGGCGGGCGGGACCGTCACCCTGTGCACGCAGTGCGCGGCCCGCCGGGAGATCACGGAGAAGGACGTCATCAAGGGCGTACGGATCGCGGGCGCCCAGGTCTTCGTGCAGGAGGCACTCGGGGACGAGACGCAGGCGCTCGTCTACTGAGACGGGATGAGACGACCGGAGACCACAGTGGCCCCCACTGGTCTCTAGTGGCGCTTCTTTCCGTCCAGCTCGTCCCACCACTCGTCGGACTGCGGGTCGCCCGACGGATCGTCCCACCAGCGGTCCTCGGGCCCGCGGCGGTTGGCGACGATCGCGGCGAGCGGCGGGATGACCATGGCCACCACGCACATGCCCACCGCCGCCGGAATCGACCAGAGGCGCACAACGGCCCACGCCAGGACGAAAAGCCCGACACAGGTCCCCATCATGGCGAAATACAGGTGGCGCCGCCGCGCGTACATAGGTCAAGGGTAGGTCGGAGACGACCGCTCAGCACGGCCACCGCAGGGCCGAAACTGTCGGAGACGACCGCCCGGCACGACCGTCGCGGGCCCGGACATGCCGGAGGGCCGCACCCCGGGCGTCCAACCCGGTGGGGTGCGGCCCTCGGCCGTACGGGGTCTTCGTCAGACCGCGATCGCGACCTCCGCCAGGCCGCCCTGCTGGGCGACGACCGTGCGGTCGGCGGTGGCGCCGGGCACGAGGGCGCGCACGGTCCAGGTGCCCTCGGCCGCGTAGAAGCGGAACTGTCCGGTGGCGGAGGTCGGGACCTCCGCGGTGAACTCACCGGTCGAGTCGAGGAGGCGGACGTAGCCCACCACCGGCTCGCCGTCGCGGGTCACCTGCCCCTGGATCGTGGTCTCACCGGGCTTGATCGTCGAGGGGTCCGGGCCGCCGGCCTTCGCTCCACACATGTCTTTCTCCTGAAGAGGTCTTGAGAGGTCGGTCGGGGTCGACTACTTGTTGGCGCCGAGCTCGATCGGCACGCCGACGAGGGAGCCGTACTCGGTCCAGGAGCCGTCGTAGTTCTTGACGTTCTGGACGCCGAGCAGCTCGTGCAGCACGAACCAGGTCAGCGCGGAGCGCTCACCGATGCGGCAGTAGGCGATGGTGTCCTTGGCCAGGTCGACGTTCTCCTCGGCGTAGAGCTCCTTGAGCTCGTCGTCCGACTTGAAGGTGCCGTCGTCGTTGGCGTTCTTCGACCACGGGATGTTGCGGGCGGTCGGGACGTGACCCGGGCGCTGCGACTGCTCCTGCGGCAGGTGCGCCGGGGCGAGCAGCTTGCCGGAGAACTCGTCGGGCGAGCGGACGTCGACCAGGTTCTGCGCGCCGATCGCGGCGACCACGTCGTCGCGGAAGGCGCGGATCGAGGTGTCCTGCGCCTTGGCCTTGTAGTCGGTCGTGGCGCGCTCGGGCAGCTCGGAGCCGTCGACCAGCTCGCGGGCGTCCAGCTCCCACTTCTTGCGGCCGCCGTCGAGGAGCTTGACGTTCTCGTGGCCGTACAGCTTGAAGTACCAGTAGGCGTAGGACGCGAACCAGTTGTTGTTGCCGCCGTAGAGGATCACGAGGGTGTTGTTGGCGATGCCCTTCTTCGACAGGAGCTTCTCGAAGCCCTCCTGGTCGATGAAGTCACGACGGACCGGGTCCTGCAGATCCTTGGTCCAGTCGATGCGGATCGCGTTCTTGATGTGGTTCTTCTCGTAGGCGGACGTGTCCTCGTCCACCTCGACGATGGCGACGCTCGGGTCGTCCAGGTGGTCCTGGACCCAGTCGGCGTCGACGAGGACGTCGCTGCGGCTCATGCTCTTTCTCCTCCGGGGCAGTTGCGGCGGGGCGTGCAAGTGAGAGGGGTGTGCGCACTCCAGGGCGGAGCGACGCACGGGTGCCCTGAGCTGGGCGGCTGGGAATGCGGAGGGCCGAGTGGCCGCTCCCGCTTCAGAAGGGGCGACAGAGCATGGCGGCAACGCGGCACAGGTCTACTGCCCGCCGCTTCGTGAGATCCGCCTGTCGCTTCATGGGCTCGATCGTAGGGACGGACAGCCGGGCGTGTCACCGGTGTGTCGTATTTTGAGACGCGATCGTCCACGATGTGGGAACAGTTGGGCGCCCGGGCCATGATTGCACGGCCTCCGGGCGCCTGTATCGGTCGTCACATCTGCGGTACGGACGCCGCCGTCTCGCCTTTCGGACGGAAGGGGCCGACGGGGGTCCGACGGGGACCCGACGGGAGTCCGGGACGGTGTCCGTCCTACCCGGCCAGCTTGACGTTCGAACCCTTCACCGTGATCTCCACGCCGTCCTTCGCCGCCTGCACCTTGTCCAGCTTGATTCCGCCGGGCAGCTGGTCGATCTTCACCTCGGAGACGTCCAGCGCCTGGTTGCCGAACCTGGGCAGACCGTCGGCATGCACCTTCACCGTGTTGCCCTGGGCCGTGACCGTGCCGAGCACCGGGAGCGGCACGCCCGCGACCACGACCGTGGCCCGGACCTTGCCGTTGCCACCGTAGGAGAGGCTGGTCACCTTGCCGGTGGCGCCCAGGGGCAGGTCGACCGGGTCGTTCTTGACCGCGTTCAGCAGCTGGTCGTAGGCGATCGTCGCGGTGCCGGACGCGTCGGCCGCCGTGGCGGAGCTGTAGTCGCCGGAGAAGTCGACGCCCTTCATATGGGCCTTCAGGTCGTCGATACGGATCTTCTCGGCGCCGTTGCCCGTGGCCGCCTCGTAGTCCTTGATGCCGACCTCGACGTCGTCCAGGGAGCCGCCCGCGACCTGGGTGAGGAACGGGAAGCCCTTGATGGACACGTCCGGGGTGGCGGCGAGGCTCTCCGTCGCCTTCAGCTTGTCCGCGGCCTCCCCCTCGGCGAAGTGCACGGCGACGCGGTCCGCGATCACGAAGAGGCCGCCGATGATCACGACGACGATCAGGAATATTCGCAGCGCTCGCATGGGTGTTGTTCCCCCGGGTCGACGGACTTCAACGGTCCTCAACGCTAACCCTGCGGGGCTCGGGCACCGGGAAATTGTCGATCACCTGTGACGTGGGATCAGGTCAGGGCCCGGCCCAGTACCCAGACCACCGGTGCCGCCGCCGACAGCGGGAGGGCCACGCCCGCGGTGAAGTGGACGAAGCGGGAGGGGTAGTCGTAGCTCGCGACACGGTGGCCGACCAGGGCACAGGCCGCCGCGGCCGCTCCCAGCAGCGCGCCCTTCGCGCCCATGCCCGTCATCCCGCCCACCGCGATGCCCGCGCCCGCCGCCGCGAGGACGGAGACCGTCACGGAGGCGGGAGTGGGCAGCGGGAGAGCCCGGGCCAGGACGGCCACCGCCACCGCGGCGGCGCCCACCGAGGCCGCGTGCGCGTCGGCTCCCAGAAAACCGGTGGCGATGATCGCCAGCGCCGACGAGGCGACCGTCGCCATCAGGCCGTACATCCGCTCGTCCGGCGAGGCGTGCGAGCGGAGCTGGAGGACGAGGGAGAGCAGGACCCACACACCGAGCGGGCCGAGGATCGCGGCCGGCGCGTGGTCGCGGCCCGCCGCCAGCACCGCCACGTCCGCCGTCAGCGCCCCCGCGAACGCCAGGGCGATGCCCTGCCGCGCCGGCCACATGCCGTTCAGCCGGAACCAGCCCGCGGCCGTGAGCGCCTGGAGCAGCACCAGCGGCACGACCAGCGCGTACGAGCCGACGGCCGCCGTGACGGCGAGGAGCAGCCCGAGCAGCGCCGTCAGTGCGGCGGGCTGCATACCGGGCTCGATGATCGGGGAGCGGCCCTCCATACGGGCGCGCTGGGCGTCCGTGACGCGGGAGTTGCCGGCGAGGGTGGCGGGACCGTAGGCGGGATCCGCCTCGGCCTGGCCGACGGTGGGCTCGGGTCGGACGGGAGCGGAAGCAGTGGCGGGAGCCGCAGGAGCCACAGGCGGCTGCTCGTAGCTCTGCGGCGGCAGGTACGACGTCTCCGCGGCGGACACCTGCGGCTGGAGCGGCTGCTGAACCGGCTGCTGGACCGGCGCGTGCGTCTGCGTCTCCCAGGTCTGGCCCTGCCACTGCTGCGTGTACTGCTGCTGGTCGTACCCCGACTGGTCGTAACCGGCCTGGCCGTAACCCGACTGGTCGTAACCGGCCTGGCCGTAACCCGGCTGACCGTATCCGGCCTGGTCGTGGCCCATCTGACCATGACCGGCCTGGTCGTACCCGTTCTGCTCCGGCCATGCCTGCGGAGCCGCCGCCTGCGGTGCCTGCTGCTGATACGGGTCGTGCCCCCCGTAGCCCTGATACCCCTGATACCCCTGGTACCCCTGCTGCCCCTCGTAGGGCCCGCCCTCATACGGCTGATCGGTCATCGCTCACCCTCCTGCGAACGGCGGGAGCACCTCGACCGTGCCGCCCTCGGCCAGCCGTACCGTCTCATGTCCGCGGGTGCCCACGGGGTCACCGTCGATGAGGAACGAGCATCGCAGCAGCACGCGCGCCAGTTCGCCGGGGTGTCGCTCACGCGCCGCGTCCAGCGCCTCGGCGAGGGTCGCCGCGTCGTACGGCTCCTCGGCGACCCCGGCCGCGGCCTTCGCGGCGGCCCAATAGCGCACCGTGACCTTTGCCATCTCGTCCCTCAAGTCCTTCGGCGGATCGGCATCCGCACAGCAACCACCCGCACATCAACACCGTCAGGCTAGCCCGCCCGGGCGGCCGCCCAGTCCCCGATCCGGGTCAGCAGGGCGTCGGGCGCCGCGTGCTCGGCGTGGCCCATTCCCGGCTCCACCCAGAGTTCGCCGTGGTCACCGGCGGCCGCGGCCAGCATCCGGGGGTGGTCCAGGGGGAAGTAGCCGTCGCGGTCGCCGTGCACGATCAGCAGCGGGGTGGGGGCGATCCTCGGTACCGCCTGCACCGGGGACAGCGGGACGGGCTGCCACTCCCTGTGATGGATGCGGGTGCGCAGCCCGTAGCGGCTCACCAGACGGCCCTCGGGGCGCGTCACCAGCCAGTGCAGCCGGCGCATGGGGGCCGTACCCCGGTAGTACCAGCGGGCCGGCGAGCTCACCGAAACCACCGCGTCCACACCCCGGTGCAGCGCCGCGTGCCGCAGCACCACCGAGCCGCCCATGGAGAAGCCGACGGTGACCACGCGCGTGTGGCCCAGCTCCCGCGCCCACCGCACCGCGGCCGCGAGGTCCAGCACCTCCCGGTCGCCCACCGTCGAGCGTCCGCCGGAGGCTCCGTGGCCGCGGAAGGAGAAGGTGACGACGGCACCGTGGCGCGCGAGCGCGGCCGCCACACGGCGTACGTGCGGGCGGTCGACGTCGCCCGTGAAGCCGTGCGCCACGACGAACACCAGGTCACGGGAGGGTGGCGCGGAGACGTCGTATACGACCGTGCCCGGGTTGTATACGGAATCGATCGGAATCCCGTCGGCCGTGTACAGAAACGTCCGCATAGGGGCCCATCCACCCGTCTCGGGATTCGGACGATCGGTGGAACGTGCCGTATGACCTGCCGGACCGTTGCTCATGTGGGCTATTCTGCTGGGCATGAGGACTCGGGCAGCGTAGCCCCCGGGTCCTTTTGTGCTTTCGGAAGCGTTGTATACGAAGCGGGGAACCGCGGGTGTACGGGGCCCCGGGACCGCAGAGCAGTACCGCAAACGTCCTCGCAGGGACCGAGGAGGAACAAGACGTATGAGTTCTCTGCTACTCCTGACCAACGCCCTCCAGCCGTCGACGGAGGTGCTTCCGGCCCTCGGCCTGCTCCTGCACAACGTGCGGGTCGCCCCGGCGGAAGGACCCGCACTCGTCGACACACCGGGCGCCGACGTCATCCTGATCGACGGCCGCCGTGACCTCCCCCAGGTCCGCAGCCTGTGCCAGCTGCTGCGCTCCACGGGCCCCGGCTGCCCCCTCGTCCTCGTCGTGACGGAGGGCGGTCTCGCCGCCGTGACCGCCGACTGGGGCATCGACGACGTGCTGCTCGACACCGCGGGTCCGGCGGAGGTCGAGGCACGGCTGCGGCTGGCCATGGGCCGGCAGCAGATCGTCAACGACGACTCCCCCATGGAGATCCGCAACGGCGACCTGTCCGTGGACGAGGCGACCTACTCCGCCAAGCTCAAGGGCCGGGTCCTCGACCTCACCTTCAAGGAGTTCGAGCTCCTGAAGTACCTCGCCCAGCACCCGGGCCGTGTCTTCACGCGCGCGCAGCTGCTGCAGGAGGTCTGGGGCTACGACTACTTCGGCGGCACCCGGACCGTGGACGTCCACGTACGACGGCTGCGCGCCAAGCTGGGCCCGGAGCACGAGTCGCTGATCGGAACCGTCCGGAACGTCGGTTATCGATTCGTTACTCCTGAGAAGGGTGACCGCTCCTCGGACGAGGCGAAGGCCAAGGCGGACCGGTCAAAGCCCGAGAATGCGGACTCATCGGCCGTCCTGGGTGCCACAGAGGTCCCGGCCGACGCCTAGCCGGCGCTCGGGCAGGGCATTGCTTCCGCACAGGGAAGCTTCGATACGCCCTGCCCAGAGCGGGTCCATCCGCGTAGACTCCGCGCGTGGCCAAGGTGACTCGGGATGATGTGGCGCGGCTGGCGGGAACTTCCACCGCCGTGGTCAGCTATGTCATCAACAACGGACCCCGGCCGGTCGCCCCGGCCACGCGCGAGCGTGTCCTCGCCGCGATCAAGGAACTGGGGTACCGGCCCGACCGGGTCGCCCAGGCCATGGCCTCACGGCGCACCGATCTCATAGGCCTGATCATCCCCGACGCCCGCCAGCCCTTCTTCGGGGAGATGGCGCACGCGGTCGAGCAGGCCGCCTCCGAGCGCGGAAAGATGGTTCTCGTCGGCAACACCGACTACGTCGGCGAGCGCGAGGTCCACTATCTGCGTGCCTTCCTCGGTATGCGCGTCGCGGGTCTGATCCTGGTCAGCCACGCGCTCAACGACCTCGCCGCCGCCGAGATCGAGGCGTGGGACGCCCGGGTGGTCCTGCTGCACGAGCGGCCCGAGGCCATCGACGACGTCGCCGTCGTCACGGACGACCTCGGGGGCGCCCACCTCGCCGTACGCCACCTGCTGGAGCACGGCTACGAGTACGTCGCCTGTGTGGGCGGCACCGCGGAGACCCCGGCCGTCGGCGACCCGGTCTCCGACCACGTCGAGGGCTGGCGGCGCGCGATGGACGAGGCGGGGATCCCGACCGAGGGCCGGCTCTTCGAGGCGCCGTACAACCGCTACGACGCGTACCAGGTCGCCCTGGAGCTCCTCTCCGGCCCCGACCGCCCTCCCGCGGTCTTCTGCTCCACCGACGACCAGGCGATCGGCCTGCTGCGGGCGGCGCGTGAGCTGCGCATCGACGTCCCCGGGGAGCTGGCCGTGGCCGGCTTCGACGACATCAAGGAAGCGGCGCTGGCCGACCCGCCCCTGACGACGATCGCCTCGGACCGGTCCGCGATGGCCCGGGCCGCCGTGGATCTCGTGCTCGACGACGGTCTGCGGGTGGCGGGGTCCCGGCGGGAGCGGCTGAAGACCTTCCCGTCGCGGCTGGTGGTCCGCAGTTCCTGCGGCTGTGGATGACGCGGGCGTGGGTGGTGTTCCTCAGGCGTCCATGAAGGATCTCTGAGAACCCTCGCCGAGCTGCGAGAAGCTTCTTTATATCGGGCAAACGAGGTTCTGCCGGGCTTCTCAGGGAGCACTCAGGAAGCTCTCATGGTTGCGGGCAAAGCTCTATCCATGACCGAGAGCTTCCGCCGCAGCGGCGAGTACGAGAACCCCCAGGGTGACGCCCATCAGGGCGCGTACCCCCAGCAGCAGCACGCCTCCGCCCCCGTGAACCCCGAGTGGCCGCCCCCGCCGGCGTACCAGGCCGTGCAGCCGGCCGCCGTCGACGGCCACGGTGGCGACACCGCTCTCCTGTCCTCCGTCCCGGCGGGCGCCGCCCCCGTCGCCGCCGAGCCGAAGAAGAAGCGCTCCCGGGGCCCGATGGCGCTGCTCGCCGCGGTGGCGATCGTCGCGGCGGCCGTGGGCGGCGGCACGGCGTACGCCTTCCAGGAGCTGACCGGCAAGGACACCGTCGCCTCCAGCAGCACCAGCACCAATGTGGTGCCGGCCGGCAAGAAGGGCGACGTCGCCGCCATCGCCTCCGCGGTCAGCCCGAGCGTGGTGGAGGTCGTCGCGACCCTCAGCAACGGCTCGTCCACCGGCGCCGGCGTGATCATCACCTCCGGTGGCGAGGTCGTCACCAACAACCACGTCGTCTCCGGCGCCTCGTCGATCAAGGTGCGGACCAGCGACGGCAAGCAGTACACGGCCGAGATCGTCGGCACGGACAGCTCCAAGGACCTCGCCCTCATCAAGCTGAAGGACGCCTCCGGTCTGAAGCCCGCGGCCCTCGGCAACTCCGACGGGGTCCAGGTCGGCGACACGGTCGTGGCGATCGGCTCCCCCGAGGGCCTGACCGGCACCGTCACCAGCGGCATCGTCTCCGCGCTCAACCGTGACGTGACCGTCTCGACCGGCGAGAACCAGGGCCAGGGCCAGGGCGGAGGCGGCCAGTGGCCGTTCGAGTTCGGCGGCCGGGAGTTCAACGGCGACACGGGCTCGGCCACCACGACCTACAAGGCGATCCAGACCGACGCGTCCCTCAACCCCGGCAACTCGGGCGGCGCGCTGATCGACGGCGCCGGCAACATCATCGGCATCAACTCCGCGATGTACTCGTCCGGTTCGAGCTCCTCGTCCTCGGACGCGGGCAGCGTCGGCCTCGGCTTCGCGATCCCCATCAACACCGTCAAGTCCGACCTGGCCAAGCTGCGGGCCGGCTCCACCAGCTGACAGGCCCCCGCGCGGGCAGTAGGGAGTACGTCATGATCAAGCAGGTTTCGCACCCCGTGGCCGTTTCCCACGACCCGGCCGGCATCGCCCTGGCCCTCCAGGTGGCGTACGAGCTGCACGCCCCGGCCGCGGCGCCCCGGCCCCCGGAGGTCGCGGCCCCCCAGATGATGGGCCTGCGGCTGCCCGCGGCCCGCCCGCACCGCCACAAGGTTCCGCTGAAGCGGCTGACCACGATGCGCGGCTGATCATCCCGCGCCCACGGTCGCGCGTGCCCCACGGCCCCGAAACATGCGACGCTGAGAGACGCCCCACCGACGCCCCACCGACGACCACCCCATTCGCACCCCACCGCACCCCACCCCACCCCGAGGAACCGCGAGCGATGAGTCCCGCCGATGGCGACCGTGACCCCCAGCGCATCCTGATCGTCGACGACGAGCCGGCCGTGCGCGAAGCACTCCAGCGCAGCCTTGTCTTCGAGGGGTACGACACCGAGGTCGCGGTCGACGGTGCGGACGCCCTGGAGAAGGCGACCGTGTACAAGCCCGACCTGGTGGTCCTGGACATCCAGATGCCCCGGATGGACGGCCTGACGGCAGCCCGCCGCATCCGCGGCGCGGGCGAGACGACACCGATCCTGATGCTGACGGCTCGCGACACGGTCGGCGACCGGGTCACCGGGCTCGACGCGGGCGCCGACGACTACCTGGTCAAGCCGTTCGAGCTGGACGAGCTGTTCGCCCGTATCCGCGCGCTGCTGCGACGCAGCTCGTACGCGGCGGCCGTGGTGGGCGCGGCCCAGGATGACGAGGCACTCACCTTCGCCGACCTGCGCATGGACCTCGCGACGCGTGAGGTCACGCGGGGCGGGCGGCAGGTGGAACTGACCCGCACGGAGTTCACCCTGCTGGAGATGTTCATGGCACACCCGCGCCAGGTCCTCACCCGTGAGCAGATCCTGAAGGCGGTGTGGGGCTTCGACTTCGAGCCGTCCTCGAATTCTCTGGACGTCTACGTCATGTACCTGCGCCGCAAGACCGAGGCGAGCGGCGAGCCGCGACTGGTGCACACGGTGCGGGGCGTGGGGTACGTGCTGCGACAGGGTGCGGCGGAGTGAACATGCTCGCGCGCCGGTTCCGGGCGCTGCCGATCAGGGCACGGCTGTCCATGCTCGTGGCGGCGGCGGTGGCGTTCGCGGTGGCGGCGGTGGCGGTCACCTGCTGGTTCATCGTGCAGGGGAAGCTGTACGACCAGCTCGACAACGACCTGCGGAAGGCCCAGTTCACGCGGGGGCCCATCGAACAACAACAGGTCAACCAGTTCGCGGACGCGCTCAACAACTGCACGCAGACTCCGCAGAACATATTCAACGGCGGCTACCGGAACACCTACTCCCAGGTGGTCCAGCCGGACGGGACGCCCTGCCTCTTCCTGACCTCGGTGGGCAGGATCAAGGTCACCCAGGCCGACAAGGACGTGATCAAGAACGCGAGCAGCCATCAGGGGATCTTCCGCAACGGTACGGACCAGGACGGCAACGCGGTGCGCGTGATGACCGTGCCCTTGACCATCAACGACCCGACCACGGGCACGAGTACCAGCTACGCCATCATGGCGGCCGTACCTCTCAAGAGCACCGAGTCCACGCTCAACGACCTGGCCCTGATCCTCCTCCTCGTCTCCGGTGTCGGGGTCATCGGCGCCGGAGCCGCCGGTCTGGCCGTCGCCCGGGCAGGCCTGCGCCCCGTCGACAAGCTCACCGAGGCGGTCGAACACGTCGCCCGGACGGAGGACCTGGGCATCCGCATCCCGGTCGAGGAGGACAGCGACGACGAGATCGCCCGCCTGTCCCGCTCGTTCAACTCGATGACCACGGCCCTGGCCAGCTCCCGCGAGCTGCAGCAACAGCTGATCGCGGACGCGGGCCACGAACTCCGCACCCCCCTGACCTCGCTGCGTACGAACATCGAACTCCTCACCCGGAGCGAGGAGACGGGCCGCCCCCTCCCGCCGGGCGACCGCAAGGCGCTGCTCGCCTCGGTGAAGGCGCAGATGACGGAGCTGGCCTCGCTCATCGGCGACCTGCAGGAGCTGTCCCGCTCCGCGGGCCAGCGCGGCGAGCGCGTCCAGGTGGTCGCCTTCCACGACACGGTGGAGGCGGCCATGGTCCGCGCCCGTCTGCGCGGCCCGGAGCTGACGATCACGGCGGACGTGCAGCCCTGGTACGTACGGGCGGAACCGTCGGCCCTGGAACGTGCCGTGGTCAACATCCTCGACAACTCGGTGAAGTTCAGCCCCGAGGGCGGCACGATCGACGTGGTCCTGGAGAAGGGCGTGCTCACGGTCCGCGACCACGGCCCCGGTATCGCCGAGGACGAACTCCCCCACGTCTTCGACCGCTTCTGGCGCTCCCCCAGCGCGAGGGCCCTGCCGGGCTCGGGCCTGGGCCTGTCCATCGTCGCCCGCACGATCCAGCAGGCCGGCGGCGAGGTCACCCTGACCCGGGCGGAGGGCGGCGGGGCGGTGGCGACGGTGCGGCTGCCGGGGGCGGCTACGGCTCCGCCGGAAACACCGTGACCGACTCAGCCAGGCCCTGTCATTGCCAGAAGACCTCGACCACCAGGATCTGCGGCTGGGCGACTGGACGCCCACGGCCTCCTGACCGCCTTGCGCGGCGACGCCCAGACAGGCGCCCGCCGGTCCCCAGAAGGGGGAGGGTTCTTGGAACTTCTCCACCGGGCGCCTCAATGAAATGACCCTGAGATCAATTCTCAGGGTCATTTCGGAACCGAAACGCTATTCACACAGGTGTTACTGCACGATCGTGATCCGGTTGGTGGCCGGAGGCGCGATCGGCGCGGTGGCGGAGGAGTTGGCCGTCAGGTACTTCTCCAGGGCGGTCAGGTCGTCCGTGCCGACGAGGTCGCCCGTGCCCTGTCCGAGGGTGGGGAAGCCGTCGCCGCCGCCCGCGAGGAAGCTGTTGGTGGCGACGCGGTAGGTGGCGGCGGGGTCGATGGCGGCGCCGTTCAGCCGGATCGAGTCGGTGACCACCCGGTCCGCGCCCGTCTTCGTCAGGTCCAGCGTGTAGGTCAGGCCGGCGGAGGGCTGGAGGATCTTCGGGGCGGCCGCGTTCGCGCCGCTCACCTGCTCCTTGAGCACCTGGATCAGCTGGGCCCCGGTGAAGCTCTGCAGGTTCACCGTGTTGGAGAAGGGCTGGACGGTGAAGCCCTCGGCGTAGGTGACGACACCGTCGCCCTCGGCGCCCTTGGCCGCGTAGGTCAGGCCCGCCCGGACACCGCCCGGGTTCATCAGCGCGACGTCGGTCTCCGGGTCCAGCTCCTTGCCGTACGCGAGCTGCGCGTCCGCGATCAGGTCGCCCATCGGGGACTCGGTGCCGGTGTTGTTGATGTCGGCGGAGATGTAGCCGATGGCGCGGTTGCCGATCGGGGCGGCCAGGGTGTTCCACTTGCCGATCAGCGCGGTCATGTCGGGCGCCTTGGGAACGTCCCGGGTGACCACGTGATTCGCCGACTTCACGGCCGTACGGGCGATGTCACCCGTCCAACGGTCGTACGTCAGCGTGGTGTCCGTGTAGAGGCGGCCGAAGGACGCGGCCGAGGTGACCATGCGCGGCTTGCCCGACGGGTCCTTGATGGTGCACACGTACGCCGTGTGGGTGTGGCCCGTGACGAGCGCGTCCACGGCCGGGGTGACGTTCTTGGCGATGTCGACGATCGGGCCGGAGATGCCGTCACCGGCGCCCGGCGAGTCGCAGTTGTAGTTGTACGAGGAGGAGGCCGGGAAGCCGCCCTCGTGGATCAGCGCCACGATCGACTTCACGCCCTGGCTCTGGAGCACCTTGGCGTACTTGTTGATCGTCTCGACCTCGTCCTTGAACTGCAGCCCCTTCACCCCGTCGGCGGAGACGATGTTCGGGGTGCCCTCCAGCGTGACGCCGATGAAGCCGATTTTGACGTCCTTCTTCTTCCAGACCCAGTACGGCTTGAGGATCGGCTTGCCGGTCTTCTCGTCGAGGACGTTCGCGGCCAGGTAGGGGAAGTCCGCGCCCGAGAACCCCTCGTTCGAGTAGCAGCCGTCCGTCGGGTGGCAGCCGCCGTTCTGCAGCCGGGCCAGTTCCTTGGCGCCCTCGTCGAACTCGTGGTTGCCGACGGATGTGACGTCCAGGTCCAGCTTGTTGAGCGACTCGATCGTGGGCTCGTCGTGGAACAGGCCGGAGATGAGCGGGGAGGCGCCGACCATGTCGCCGCCGGCCGCGGTGATGGAGTACGGCCGGCCCTGGCGGGCCTGGCGCAGATGGGTGGCGAGGTACTCGACACCGCCCGCGTCGATGTTCTTCGTCGTGCCGTCCGCCTGGAGTTCGGCGACCCGGCCGGAGGAACCGGCCGGCGGTTCGAGGTTGCCGTGCAGGTCGTTGAAGGAGAGGAGCTGGACGTCCTGGTAACGGCTCGGCAGATGTCCGCCGCCCTTGTTGTCGTGCGCGTCCGCGGGCAGCGCGGCGGCCAGTGCGGCGGCGGTGGCGAGGCTCGCCGCGGCCGCCAGCAACGCATACGTACGTCGTCCGGCGGGGCGTGGCGATGGGGACGTGGCCGGCATGGGACCCCCCTGTGGGTCTGCTGTGGTGAGTGTCCGATCGGGCGCAGCCTAGAGTCAACGCGCGTAGCGCGACAGGGGGTTCAGGGTTACGTCCAGGTTTCCCTTTGCCTATTCCTTTGCCGCCACTTTGCGGGGGCCGCGCCGTACCCTCATACGCATGACCAGCGACGACGACACCGTACGGCCCTTCCACTCCCGTTCCATCGAGACCTTCTCCGAGCTCTCCCCGGACCAGGCCGAGGCCGTGGTCGGACTGCTCGCGGAGGCTGCCCGGTCCGACGGTCAGCATCCGGTGTCCGAGCAGGGGCGGCTGCAACTGCGCGGAGGCGCGCGCGAGGGCGTCTCCCATCTGCTGCTGACCGTGGACGGCGAACTCGTCGGCTACGCCCAACTGGAGGACACCGATCCGGTGGAGGCGCCGGCCGCCGAACTGGTCGTACATCCCTCGCACCGCGGGCACGGACACGGGCGGGCGCTCGGCTCGGCCCTGCTGGCCGCGTCCGGCAAACGGCTGCGGGTGTGGGCGCACGGCGGGCACTCCGCGGCCCGGCACCTCGCCCAGGTCCTGGGGCTGACCCTGTTCCGTGAACTACGCCAGATGCGGCGGTCGTTGACCGATCTGGAGCTGCCCGAGCCGAAGCTGCCCGACGGCGTGACCGTGCGCACCTTCGTGCCGGGGCAGGACGACGCGGCCTGGCTCGCGGTGAACGCCGCCGCCTTCGCGCACCACCCGGAGCAGGGCTCCCTCACCCAGCGGGATCTGGACGACCGCATGTCCGAGCCGTGGTTCGACCCGGCCGGCTTCTTCCTCGCCGAGCGGGAGGGCGTGCTGGTCGGCTTCCACTGGACCAAGGTGCACGCCGAGGAGGGCATCGGCGAGGTGTACGTCCTCGGGGTGGCCCCGGGCGCGCAGGGCGGCGGGCTCGGCAAGTCCCTCACCACGATCGGCCTGCGGCATCTGGCCGCGCGGGGGCTGTCCACGGCGATGCTGTATGTCGACGCCGACAACAAGTCGGCGGTGTCGGTGTACGAGCGGCTCGGGTTCGTGACGCACGAGACCGATCTGATGTACAGGACCGAGACCTGACATATCACTCATACATGACATACCCCTGATAAGGGACGGCCCGCTTGACGCCGTCCCTTTTCTTGCACCACCCTTTCACTACTCAATTAGTGAAAGGGTGGTGCACCGATGGTCGAGTACCGCATCGACCGGCACAGCGGGGTCGCCACCTATCTGCAGATCGTCCAGCAGACCAAACAGGCCCTCCGCCTGGGCCTGTTGGCGCCCGGCGACAAGCTGCCCACGGCCCGCGAAGTCGTGGAGGCGACCGCCATCAACCCGAACACCGTCCTCAAGGCCTATCGCGAGCTCGAACGCGAGGGACTGGTCGAAGCCCGGCGCGGACTCGGCACCTTCGTACGGGGAACGCTCAGCACCGCCCCGGCCGACTCCCCCCTGCGGGCGGAGCTGGAGCAGTGGGCGGCGAAGGCCCGCGAAGCGGGGCTGGACCGGGACGACGTGGCCGCACTCTTCACCGCCGTCCTCGACAAGCACTTCCAGGGAGACCAGTCATGACCGACACCGGAGCGGCCCTGGAGGCGAGCGCGCTCGGCATGCGCTTCGGGCGGGGCCGATGGGCGCTGCGTGCGTGCGGTTTCCGGCTGCCCGCCGGGCGGGTCTGCGCCGTCGTCGGCCCCAACGGGGCGGGCAAGTCAACGCTCCTCGCCCTCGCCGCCGGGCTGCTCGCGCCCACCGAGGGCACGCTCACCGTCCTCGGGACGCATCCGGCGCGGGCCCGCGCGCGGGTCGGCTATGTCGCCCAGGACAAGCCCCTGTACCCGCAGCTCACGATCGCCGAGACGCTCCGCATGGGTGCCGACCTCAACCCCGACCGCTGGGACGCGACCACCGCCGAGCGCGTCGTGGCCGCCGGCGGCCTGGCCCCCAAGGCCCGCATCCGTGCGCTCTCCGGCGGGCAGCGCACCCGCGTCGCACTCGCCCTCGCACTGGGCAAGCGGCCCGAACTGCTGCTCATGGACGAGCCGATGGCCGACCTGGACCCGCTGGCCCGGCACGAGCTGATGGGCACGCTGATGGCACAGGCGGCCGAGTACGGCACCACGATTGTCATGTCCTCGCACGTGGTGGCCGAGCTGGAGAACTCCTGCGACCACCTGCTCCTGGTAGGCAGCGGCCGGATCCGCCTGGCCGGCGAGATCGACGACCTGCTGGCCGCCCACACCCGCGTGAGCACGGCCGCCGACACCGCCCTCGCCCCGCACACGGTCGTCGAGTCCCGGGTCACCGGCCGCCAGCTCAGCGCGCTGATCCGCCCCGCGAGCCCACTGCCCACCGACTGGCGCACCACCGCCCCCTCGCTGGAGGAACTCGTCCTCGCCTACCTGCGCAACCCGCGGGCCGCGACCCTGACCCCGGCCGAGACCGAGGAGACCCACGCATGACCACCCTCACCGTCCCCGGCACGCCGGCCACCCCGAGCCCGGCCGACGGGCCGCACCAGGTCCGCTGGCTGCTGCGCCTGCACCGGCCGGCCCTGCTCGTCTGGGCCGCGCTGGTGATCACGGTCGGCGGCGCCCTGCTGTGGCTGCGCGGCCCGCTCATCGACTCCGCCGCGGCGGCCTGGCGACGGTACGACGCCTGCCCCAGGGCGAACTGCTCGTACGACCTGGACACGGTCCAGCTCTACAAGGACGTGTACCTGTACACGACCCTCGCCGTGCTCCTGGTCCCGTTCCTGGTGGCCATCTGGTCGGGTGCCGCGCTGATCGGCCGCGAACTGGAGAGCGGCACAGTCCGGCTCGCCTGGACCCAGACCGTCTCCCCCACCCGCTGGCTGGCCGCCCGGCTCGCCCTGCCCGCCGCGCTGGTCACCACCGGTACCGGCCTTCTGGTGCTGCTGCACCGACTGGCCTGGTCGGCGGGCCGGGGCCGACTGGACACCAACGACAGCTGGTGGGACGGGCCGACCTTCCACGCCAACGGCCCGACCGCCGTGGCGATGGCCCTGGCCGGCCTCGCCGTCGGCGTCCTCACGGGACTGCTCTGGCGCCGGGCCCTCGCCGCGCTCGTCACGGCCGCGGCCGCCGTGGCCGGGCTGTGGATCGCCCTCGCCCTGGCCGTGCCCCACCTGTGGCCGCCGGTCAGCCGCGTGGTCCCCCTCGGACACTCGGGATCACCGCTCGGGGAGTTCACCGTCGGCAACGGCCTCGTCACCGCCGACGGCACCCGTCTCCAGGCCCCCGGCTGCGCCGACGAGGCGAGCTGCGACGCCGCGTACGCCCGGCTCCACGCCGTCGGCACGTACCTCGACTACCACCCCGCCGCCCACTTCTGGCCCCTGCAACTGACCGCGACCGCTCTCCTCCTCGCCGTCACCGCTCTGCTGACCGTGGCCGCGTTCCTCCTGCTCAGACGCCGGACCGCCACGGCGACCGCCCGCAAGGAGGCCACCGCATGACCTCCGTCCCGACCTCCGCCGCGCTCCGCGGCCTGCCCCGGGCCGTCCTGCGCCTGCACCGTCCGGCCCTGCTCGTCTGGGCCGCGTTCGTCGCCGGCCTGATCGGCTGGCTGGTCTGGCTGAACGAGGTGACCGTGGACCGGGTCCGGGCGGCCGTGGGGACGTGCGACCGTCGCGTGGTCTGCAGCAACTTCCTCGCAAGCCTCGACTACAGCAAACCGGTCGGCTGGATCGGCACGCTGATCTGTTACAGCTTCCTCGCCGTCGCCGTCTTCGCGGGCGGCGCCCTGATCGGCCGCGAGCTGGAGTCCGGCACCGCACGGCTGGCCTGGACACAGGGCGTCACCCCGGCCCGCTGGCTGACCGCCAAGCTCGCGGTGCCCGCGCTCGCGCTCACCGCGGGCGGCACGGTCCTCGTCCTGGCGTTCCGCTGGGGCTGGGCCGCCCACCGCGATCTGATGGGCGACGACTGGACCTTCGCCGACGTGTTCGTGGCCCGCGGCCCGCTGACGGTGGCGTACGCCCTGTGCGCCCTCGCGGTGGGCACGCTCACCGCGCTGCTGCTGCGCCGCACCCTGCCCGCGCTGGGCACCGCCTTCGCCACGATGTGGCTGCTCAACCTCCTGCTGGAGCTCCACCGCGAGGACCTGTGGCCGACGGTCACCCGGACCTCCCCGAAGCGGTTCGAGCTGCCCAATGACGTCTGGCAGGTGAACCAGGGACGGAACACCGACGGCTACTTCGCCGTGTACCACCCCCAGTCCCACTACTGGCCCCTCCACCTGGCGGAGACCGGCATCGTCCTCGCCCTCGCGGCCCTCGCGACCACGGCGGCCTATGCCGTACTGCGCCGCAGGGCCGTATGAGACCGGCGGACGCGTACGTCCCTCCACGGGGGGAGGGACGTACGCGCCGCCACCTTCGGGCTCGTACGGGAACCCGGTCGGCGTAGACGCCCGGGAGCCGCTCCCACATATCCCGCACGCCATGTCTCCGTAACCATCGGTTCAGACGAACTTGCGACGCTCAGCCAATGAAGCCCGCCGTGCCAGAGCCTTCCCCGCCTCCCGAGGGGTCCGGGGAAAACGGGGCCGTGACGCTCCCACCCGCACGTTCCGACGCGCCCGTCTCGCTCGTGGCGCGGAACAATGGGTTTATGAGCCAGTCAGACACCCAGGCACAGGTCCAGCACGCGCAGCCCTCCGTGGGCTCCATAGCCGCGCACCGCCCGCACACCGTGGCTGGCGCGGTCTCCGACCTGGAACCCGACATCGATGCCGACCTCGACGCGTACGAGGAGTCGAAGGTTGAAGGGGCCCAGTTGCCGCAGGGTCGTTTCCTCGACCGGGAGCGCAGCTGGCTCGCCTTCAACGAGCGGGTCCTCGAACTGGCCGAGGACCCGAACACGCCCCTTCTCGAACGGGCGAATTTCCTGGCGATCTTCGCCAGCAACCTGGACGAGTTCTTCATGGTCCGGGTGGCCGGTCTGAAGCGCCGTATCGCGACGGGCGTCGCCACCCGCTCCGCCTCCGGGCTCCAGCCCCGTGAAGTGCTGGAGATGATCTGGGCCCGCTCCCGCGAGCTCATGGCCCGGCACGCCGCCTGCTACCACGAGGACGTCGCCCCCGCCCTCGCGGAGGAGGGCATCCACCTGGTCCGCTGGAACGAGCTGACCGAGAAGGAGCAGGCGCGCCTCTTCACGCTCTTCCGGCACCAGATCTTCCCGGTCCTCACTCCTCTCGCGGTCGACCCGGCGCATCCCTTCCCGTACATCTCCGGTCTGTCGCTGAACCTGGCCGTGGTCGTACGGAACCCGGTCAGCGGCCACAAGCACTTCGCCCGGGTGAAGGTGCCGCCGCTGCTGTCCCGCTTCCTGGAGGCCGCCCCCGGCCGGTACGTCCCCCTCGAAGACGTCATCGCCGCGCACCTGGAAGAGCTCTTCCCGGGCATGGAGGTGCTGGAGCACCACGCCTTCCGGCTCACCCGGAACGAGGACCTGGAGGTGGAGGAGGACGACGCCGAGAACCTGCTCCAGGCCCTGGAGAAGGAGCTCATGCGGCGCCGCTTCGGGCCGCCGGTGCGCCTGGAGGTCGAGGAGTCCATCGACCGCGAGGTCCTCGACCTGCTGGTGCGCGAGCTGAAGATCGGCGAGGCCGAGGTCTATCCGCTGCCCGGCCCGCTGGACCTCACGGGTCTGTTCCGCATCCACGGCCTGGACCGGCCCGAGCTGAAGTACCCGAAGTTCGTCGCGGGCACCCACCGCGACCTGGCGGAGGTCGAGTCGGCCTCGGCGCCCGACATCTTCGCGGCGCTGCGCAGCCGGGACGTCCTGCTGCACCACCCGTACGACTCCTTCTCGACGTCCGTGCAGGCCTTCCTGGAGCAGGCGGCCGGCGACCCGGACGTCCTCGCGATCAAGCAGACCCTGTACCGGACCTCCGGCGACTCCCCGATCGTGGACGCGCTCATCGACGCCGCCGAGTCCGGCAAGCAGGTCCTCGTCCTGGTGGAGATCAAGGCCCGCTTCGACGAGCACGCCAACATCAAGTGGGCGCGCAAGCTGGAGGAGGCCGGCTGCCACGTCGTGTACGGCCTGGTCGGTCTGAAGACCCACTGCAAGCTGTCCCTGGTGGTCCGTCAGGAGGGCGACACGCTGCGCCGGTACAGCCACGTCGGCACCGGCAACTACCACCCGAAGACGGCCCGGCTCTACGAGGACCTGGGCGTGCTGACGGCGGACCCGCAGGTCGGCGCG
Source organism: Streptomyces sp. NPDC001406 (assembly GCF_042895285.1). Classification (NCBI taxonomy): domain Bacteria; kingdom Bacillati; phylum Actinomycetota; class Actinomycetes; order Kitasatosporales; family Streptomycetaceae; genus Streptomyces; species Streptomyces sp. NPDC001406. The sequence continues at coordinate 29,938 of NZ_JBIAWG010000023.1, read as the reverse complement.
GACCTCTCCGACCTGTTCAACCGGCTGTCGGGCTACTCGCGCCGGGAGACGTACCGCCGTCTGCTGGTCGCGCCCAAGTCCCTGCGCGACGGCCTGATCTCGCGGATCAACAAGGAGGTCCAGCACCACCGTGCGGGCCGTCCGGCGTTCATCCGCATCAAGGTCAACTCGATCGTCGACGAGGCGCTCATCGACTCGCTCTACCGCGCGTCGCAGGCGGGTGTGCCGGTCGACGTGTGGGTGCGCGGCATCTGCGCGGTGCGCCCGGGCGTCCCCGGCCTGTCCGAGAACATGCGCGTACGGTCCATCCTCGGCCGCTTCCTGGAGCACTCCCGGATCTTCGCCTTCGGCAACGGCGGCGAGCCCGAAGTGTGGATCGGCAGCGCGGACATGATGCACCGCAACCTCGACCGCCGGATAGAGGCCCTGGTACGGGTCACCGACCCGGCCCACCGGGCGGCCCTGAACCGACTGCTCGAAACCGGCATGTCCGACACCACGTCCTCCTGGCACCTCGGCCCGGACGGCGACTGGACCCGGCACGCGACCGACGCGGACGGCCAGCCCCTGCGCAACGTCCAGGAGATGCTCATAGACGCCCGGAGGCGCCGGCGTGGCACAGCAACACCTTGACCCGACGGACCCGACCACGGCCGGGGTCTCCCCCAAGCTCTCGACTGCGCTCGAGCAGGGAGGTGCCCCCATCGGGGACGCGCTCGCGCGTTATCTGCGCGCCCAGGCCACGGAGTTCCTCCGTGCCCTGCGGCTGCACCGGGAGACCGGGGCGGCCACGACCGCGGAGGAGACCGTCGACGCGGCACGCGCCCTGCGCCGCTCGGCCCGCCGCATCAGCGGCAGCCTGCACACCTTCCGCCCGCTCCTCGACTCCGACTGGTCCGAGGAGATGCGCCCCGAACTTGCCTGGCTCTCGGGGACGTTGGGGCTGGAGCACGCCTACGAGGCCCGGCTGGAGCGGCTGCTGCTCGCGCTGCACCGGCTGTCGGGGTCGACCGCGTTTCCCGCACAGGCCGTCGACCCGACCGCTGCGAGCGCGAGCGGCCGCGGTGTCACGGTCACGGCCGTCCCGGAACGCGGCAACCTCACCGTGGGCGCCGCGAAGGCCGGTGCCCTGCTCGAACGCCAGCTCACCCTCGCCCGGACCCGCGCCCACTCCACGGCCCTCCAGGCCCTCGGCTCCTCCCGCTTCCACGCGGTCGCCGACAAGGTCGCCGTACTCGCCAGCGAGGTCCCGCTCACCCCCGCGGCGGCCACCACCGATCTGCGCCCGGCGGCCGCCGCGGCCGAAGAGCGGCTCACCGCCGCGATCGCCGGCCTGCCCCTGGTCACCGCCGGCCATCCGTACAACGCGGAGGCCCTGATCCACGGCCTGTCCCCGGACCCGTCCCCGCACCCCCAGGACGGCCCCTGGCACCAGGTCCGCCTGCTGCTGCGGCTGCACCGCTACGCCCGCGAGGTCCTCCTCGGGCCCGGTGCCCCCGTGGACGTACGGCTCCTCGCGGCGGGCCAGGCCCTGAACCGGCACCGGGACGCCTCGGAGGCGGCCGCGGCGGCGGCCCAGGCGGCGCGCACCCCGCGCATCGCCCCGGCGACGGCGTACGCCCTCGGTGTGCTGCACGCCGACCAGCGGCACGAGGTGGAGGCGGCGCGGTTCGCGTTCCAGCAGTCGTGGCAGAAACAGGCGGTCAGCGCACCCTGACCCTCCCGAGGAGGCGGTGAGAGCACCGGTGACGCACGCGAAGGAAACCATCGTCCAGGCCGCGGGCTGCGTTCTGTGGCGCCGCTCTCCGGTGGACGGCGACCTGGAGGTCTGTCTCGTCCACCGGCCCAAGTACGACGACTGGTCCCACCCCAAGGGCAAGCTCAAGCGCGGCGAGGACCCGAGGGCGGGTGCGCTGCGCGAGGTCGCGGAGGAGACCGGCTACGGCGCCGTGCTCGGAGCCGAGCTGCCCACCCTGCGCTATCTGGCCAACGGCCGCCCCAAACAGGTCCGTTACTGGGCGGCCGAGGCAGGCTCCGGGCGCTTCGTCCCGAACGACGAGGTGGACCGCATCCTGTGGCTCTCCCCCGTCGCGGCCCGCGGCCGGCTGACCCAGCCGCGCGACCGGGACCTGGTCGATGTGCTGCTGCGGCAGCTCGAACACACATAGAGCTCGAAAACGCGTAGAACGCGCGTGGCGGTCAGCGGTCCGCCGCGTGACCTTCCGCGTCCGTCCGGGCCTGGCTTCTGGCCCGGCGGGCCGGGCCGCGCCAGCCGCAGGTGCAGCGTGCCACGCAGAAGCGGCCCTGTTCGTAGGTCGTCGTGTGGTGTTCCTGCCCCTGTCGGACCCGATCCGGACCGTCCTGCTGTGTCACGCCGACAACGTTACCGGCCTGAGGGTAAAGCGCTCCCATGCCCGCGGTATGCCCTCGACAGCGCGTGACGGCGGGCCCCTGCTCGTCGTTAGCCGATGCGACAGGGGGCCCGTGACGGACGTACCGGCTGGGGGTAGGCAGGCGATGGATCGGCGGCAGCACAGGCGCTCGGGAGGCACGGTCGCCGCGGTGGGGATCACGCTCGTGCTGGGTGTGTGCGGAACGGGATGCTCCGGGAGCGGAGCCGCCGCCGAGGACGTGCGCGGCGCGGTGGATCCGGTCGTCGCGCTGCACCGCGCCGCCGATCTGCTGCGCGAGGCGGGCAGCTCGAAGGCGAGCACGTCGATGGAGATGGCCACCGGCGGCACCCGGGTCACCATCCGCGGCAAGGGTGTCTACGACTACCGCAGACAGCTCGGCCGGCTCACCGTGCAGCTCCCGCAGGACCCGGCGGGGACGGTGGAGCACCGGCCCATCACGGAGCTCCTCGCCCCGGGCGCGCTGTTCATGAAGAACCGGGGCGCCGGGGTGCCCGCCGACAAGTGGGTCCGGGTCGAGACCGCGACGCTCTCCGACGGCAACCTGGTGACGGGCGGGGCGACGGATCCGTACGCGGCCGCGGAGCTGCTGCGCGGGACGCGTACGGCGACCTTCGTGGGGCGGACCGAGGTGGGCGGGACTCAGGTGCGGCACTTCCGCGGCACCGCCGATCTCGGCACGGCGGCCAGGACGGCCTCGGCGGGCAACCGGGACGCCCTGGCGGCGGCGGCGAAAGGGTTCGCCACGGCCCGTGTGCCGTTCGACGCCTACCTCGACGACCAGGGCCGCATCCGCAAGCTCAGACAGCACTTCAGCTTTGTCAACGGGGAGCAGAAGGCCACCGTGGCGGTCGCCTCGACGACGCTGCTGTACGACTTCGGCGCCCCCGCGGACGTACGGCTGCCGCGCGAGAAGGACATCTACGCGGGCCGCATCGCAGAAAACCAGCCAGAGAACTAGCCGGTAACCATCTCGCGAACTAGCCCGTCCGTGCCATGCGCGGTGTGTAGACCACTGCCTACTCTAGGAAGTCGGTGACGGCAGAGAAGAGGTGATGCACGTGGCTCCGGTCGGCGGTACGGCAGTTCAGGACCACGTGGCCCTCGCCGAGATCGAGCTGTGCGGAGACCTGATCATCGCGGCCTCGGCCGCCCACGAGGACCGGCTCAGCCTTGAGAGCATCGACGAGGTGCTGAAAGTGGCCCAGGAGCGTGACACCTCCGGCGAGTAGGCCGGGTGTCCCACGGGCGGGTGGGGGGACCGCCCGTCCCGTGACTCCTCCTGTCCCTTGCTCGTCCCGTACGACGTGTCCCGTACGACTTGCCCTGTACGCGGTCAGGTGCGCAGCAGGCGTCCGATCGCCTTGGTCGCCTCGTCCACCTTCGCGTCGATCTCGTCTCCGCCCTTGACGGCCGCGTCCGCGACGCAGTGCCGCAGATGCTCCTCCAGGAGCTGCAGCGCGAAGGACTGCAGGGCCTTGGTGGAGGCGGATACCTGCGTGAGTATGTCGATGCAGTAGACGTCCTCGTCGACCATGCGCTGCAGCCCGCGGATCTGCCCCTCGATCCGGCGCAGCCGCTTGAGGTGCTCGTCCTTCTGCTTGTGGTACCCGTGCGTCGCGCCTTGGTGCGCGCCCTCGGAGGGCGCCGTGGCGCCGGCCTCGGTGGTCGTCATCGCGTCCTCCAGACATATACCCCTAGTGGGTATATGGTAACGAACTTTGCTGGGTATAGGGCCCTTGGTACGCCCCCGTGATGATCGATCTGTCCGATGGGCGACACTGGAGGACGGCCCGATAGCCGTGGCCGGATGTTGCCTCTAGCATCAGCCTGACCGAAACCGAAGCACCCCGAGGACCCCACGTGCGCTTTCGTCTGACCCCCAGGGAGACGAGCTTCTACGACATGTTCGCCGCCTCCGCGGACAACATCGTCACCGGCTCGAAACTCCTGATGGAACTGCTCGGGGCGGACGCTTCCGCCCGGGCCGAGATCGCAGAGCGTATGCGGGCAGCGGAACACGCGGGTGACGACGCCACGCACGCGATCTTCCACCAGCTGAACTCCTCGTTCATCACCCCGTTCGACCGTGAGGACATCTACTCCCTGGCGTCCTCCCTCGACGACATCATGGACTTCATGGAGGAGGCCGTCGACCTCGTCGTCCTCTACAACATCGAGGAACTGCCGAAGGGTGTCGAGCAGCAGATCGAGGTGCTGGCACGGGCGGCCGAGCTGACCGCCGAGGCCATGCCGCATCTGCGCACCCTGGACAACCTCACCGAGTACTGGATCGAGGTCAACCGGCTGGAGAACCAGGCGGACCAGATCCACAGAAAGCTTCTTGCACACCTCTTCAACGGCAAGTACGACGCGATCGAGGTCCTGAAGCTCAAGCAGATCGTGGATGTGCTGGAGGAAGCGGCGGACGCCTTCGAGCACGTGGCGAACACGGTGGAGACCATCGCCGTCAAGGAGTCCTGAGGCGTCGATGGACACCTTCGCTCTGGTCGTGACCATCGCGGTCGCGCTCTTCTTCACGTACACCAACGGCTTCCACGACTCGGCGAACGCCATCGCCACGTCGGTGTCGACGCGCGCGCTGACGCCGCGGGCCGCGCTGGCGATGGCCGCGGTCATGAACCTCGCCGGTGCATTCCTGGGCTCCGGCGTCGCCAAGACCGTCAGCGAGGGGCTGATCGAGACACCCGAGGGCGGCAGGGGGATGGGCATCCTCTTCGCCGCGCTGCTCGGTGCGATCACCTGGAACCTGATCACCTGGTACTTCGGCCTGCCGTCCTCCTCCTCGCACGCGCTGTTCGGCGGCCTGGTGGGCGCGGCGCTCGCGGGCGGCACGACCGTGCTGTGGAACGGGGTGCTCGACAAGGTCGTCATCCCGATGTTCCTGTCGCCGGTCGTGGGTCTCATCGTCGGCTATCTGGTCATGACAGCGATCATGTGGATCTTCCGGCGGGCCAACCCGCACAAGGCCAAGCGCGGCTTCCGGATAGCGCAGACGGTGTCCGCGGCCGGCATGGCGCTCGGACACGGTCTGCAGGACGCGCAGAAGACCATGGGTGTCGTGGTGATGGCCCTGGTCATTTCCGGCCACGAGACCTACGGCGATCCGATCCCGGTGTGGGTGAAGATCGTCTGCGCGGTGATGCTGTCGTTCGGTACCTATGCGGGTGGCTGGCGCATCATGCGGACGCTGGGGCGGAAGATCATCGAGCTGGATCCGCCGCAGGGGTTCGCGGCGGAGACGACCGGTGCGTCGATCATGTTCACCACGGCATTCCTCTTCAAGGCGCCGATCTCCACTACCCATGTCATCACCTCGGCGATCATGGGCGTCGGGGCGACGAAGCGGGTGAACGCGGTGCGGTGGGGTGTGGCCAAGAACATCGTCATGGGATGGTTCATCACGATGCCGGCAGCAGCGCTGGTCGCTGCGCTGGCCTACGCCGTTGTAAAGCTGGCGTTCCTGTAGGAGCCGGGTGTCCCGAGCCGCCGCACCTGGGGGCTCCGCCCCCAGACCCCCGCTTTCCCACCCGCCGACCCGTCTCGGTCGGCCGAAAAGTCGCCCCCCCAGGGCGCGGTCGCAGGGCCCGCTTACCAGCCGAGCGCGCCGCCATGCCTGAGGCTCTGCCGCCCGTTTCCCACCTCGTCCGCCATGCCCGGGGGCTCCGCCCCCCGACCCCCGTTTCCCACCCGCCCACCCGTATCGGTTGGCTGGAAAGTCCCCCGGGGGGCGAGGTCCGGAGGGCTCGCTGTCCAGCGCACCGAGTGCCCGCAGCGCTTGCCTTTTCAGCCGACCGAGTCGGGTGGTGGGCGGGCATAGGTCGGGGGTCCAGGGGGCGGAGCCCCCTGGTGGGGGCTGGGGGGAGTCCCAGTGAGGACCCTCCGGGTGCGTACGTAAGGAACGGGCCCGCCCCCGGGAGCCAGGGGCGGGCCCTTTTCCGTCCTCGCGGTGGCACCGCCATGCAGCACCGCGAGGGGATTTATACCGGCATCGGCCTAGCCGAAGCGGCCGGAGATGTAGTCCTCCGTGGCCTGGACGGACGGGTTGGAGAAGATCCGCTCCGTGTCGTCGATCTCGATCAGCCGGCCGGGCTGGCCAACGGCGGCGAGGTTGAAGAACGCCGTCCGGTCGGAGACACGCGCCGCCTGCTGCATGTTGTGCGTCACGATGACGATCGTGAAGCGCTCCTTCAGCTCACCGATGAGGTCCTCGATGGCGAGCGTGGAGATCGGGTCCAGGGCCGAGCAGGGCTCGTCCATGAGCAGAACCTTCGGCTCCACCGCGATCGCCCGCGCGATGCACAGCCGCTGCTGCTGGCCGCCGGACAGACCCGAGCCGGGCTTGTTCAGGCGGTCCTTGACCTCGTTCCAGAGGTTCGCGCCCCTGAGCGACTTCTCGACGATGTCGCTGAGCGCGCTCTTCTTGTAGTTGCCGTTCAGCCGCAGCCCCGCCGCCACGTTGTCGAAGATCGACATCGTCGGGAAGGGGTTCGGGCGCTGGAACACCATGCCCACCTCGCGGCGGACCGACACCGGGTCGATGCCGACGCCGTACAGGTCCTCGTCGTCGAGCAGGACCTTGCCCTCGACCCGGCCACCGGGGGTGACCTCGTGCATACGGTTCAGCGTGCGCAGGAACGTCGACTTGCCGCAGCCGGAGGGGCCGATGAAGGCCGTCACCGAGCGAGGCTCGACGGTCATCGAGATGTCTTCGATCGCCTTGTGGGAGCCGTAGTAGGCGGTGAGTCCGCTTACGTCGATTCGCTTGGCCATGTCTACTTCACTTCCAGAAATCAGTCGCTGAGGGGCCCCGCCCGGCGGAGCCGGAAATCGTCGCCTTAGCGACCGGTCTTCGGGGCCTTCCAGCGCGCGATCGCGCGGGCCGCCAGGTTGAGGATCATCACGAAGGCGATCAGCGTCAGCGAGGCCGCCCAGGCCCGGTCGTACGCCGCACCGGAACCCGCGCTGTTCGCGAACTGCTGATAGATGTACAGCGGCAGCGACGCCTGCGCACCCTCGAAGGGGTTCGTGTTGATGAACGGGTTGCCGAACACCAGCAGCAGCACGGGCGCGGTCTCACCGGCGATACGGGCGACCGCCAGCATGATGCCGGTGGTGATGCCGCCGATGGAGGTCGGCAGGACCACCTTCAGGATGGTGCGCCACTTCGGGACGCCGAGCGCCAGGGAGGCCTCGCGCAGCTCGTTCGGGACGAGCTTGAGCATCTCCTCGGTGGAGCGGACCACGACCGGCATCATCAGGATGGCCAGGGCGAGGGAGCCGGCGAAGCCGAAGGGCTGCATGTCCCACATCAGCATCAGGCTGAGGATGAACAGACCGGCGACGATCGACGGGATACCGGTCATCACGTCGACGAAGAAGGTGACGGCCTTGGCGAGGCCCCCGCGTCCGTACTCGACGAGGTAGATCGCGGTCATCACACCGATCGGGGCACCGATCAGGGTGGCCAGGCCGACCTGTTCGAGGCTGCCGATGATGGCGTGGTAGATGCCACCGCCCGGCTCGGTGTCGGCGACCACACCCATGGAGTGGGTCAGGAAGTAGACGTCCAGGACCTTGACGCCGCGCGCGATGGTGACCCAGATCAGGGAGACCAGCGGGACGACGGCGAGGATGAAGGCGACCCAGACGAGGCTGGTCGCGATGCGGTCCTTGGCCTGGCGGCGGCCCTCCACGCGGGCGGCGATGCCGTACGTGCCGAAGACGAAGAGGAGCGCGGCGATCAGGCCCCACTGGATCTTGCTGTCCAGGCCGGCGGCCAGGGCGATGCCGATCCCGAGGGCGATCGAGCCGCCCGCGATCGCCCACGGCGACCACTTGGGGAGGCTGGCGCCACGCAGCGTGCTGGGGCGCTTGTCGCTGACGACGGCTGCGTGGCTCATGCGTTGGCCCCCGAGTACTCCGCGCGGCGGGCGATGATGATGCGGGCCGCGCCGTTGACCAGCAGGGTGATGACGAACAGGACCAGACCGGAGGCGATGAGCGCGTCACGGCCGAACTGTGTCGCCTCGCTGAACTTGCTGGCGATGTTCTGGGCGAAGGTGCCACCGCCCGGGTTGAGCAGGCTGGCGTGGATGATGAAGTCCGGGGAGAGCACGGTGGCGACGGCCATCGTCTCGCCGAGCGCGCGGCCGAGGCCGAGCATCGAGGCGGAGATCACGCCGGAGCGGCCGAAGGGCAGCACCGACATACGGATGACCTCCCAGCGCGTGGCGCCGAGGGCCAGGGCCGCTTCCTCGTGTATCTGCGGGACCTGGCGGAAGACCTCACGGCTCACGTTGGTGATGATCGGCAGGATCATGATCGCGAGCAGGATGCCGACCGTGAGCATCGAGCGCGGGGCGCCCTCGTCCCAGGTGAAGAGCCCGGTCCAGCTGAAGTAGTCGTTGAGCCAGCCGAACAGGCCGGTCATGTGCGGTACGAGGATCAGCGCGCCCCACAGGCCGTACACGATGGACGGCACCGCGGCGAGCAGGTCGACCACGTACGCGACGGGTCCGGCCAGCTTGCGCGGCGCGTAGTGCGTGATGAACAGCGCGATCGCGACCGCGACCGGCACCGCGATGAGCATGGCGATGATCGAGGAGACGATCGTGCCGAAGGCCAGCACGGCGATACCGAAGACCGGCGGCTGGAGGTTGGTGTTCCACTCGGAGGTGGTGAGGAAGTTCCCGTGGTCCTTGCTGATGGCGAGGGAGGCACGGTAGGTGAGGAAGACCGCGATGGCGGCCATGATCACCAACAGGAAGATGCCCGACCCACGGGAGAGACCGAGGAAGATCCGGTCGCCGGGTCGGGTGGCGCCACGGGAGACACGCTTCTGCGCGCCCGCGGTCGGCTGTGGGGTGGGGGGAGGTGCGTCTTCAGTGTTCCGTGTAGTTATGTCCATCGGGTTCTCCGGTCTGCGGAGCCATATGGGTTGTACGGCTCCTGGCGGCGGTGCACCGGACGGTGCGGTCCGGTCCCGGTAGTCCGGGGCCGGACCGCACTCCTAGGTCAGCTCAGGCCCTCGATGGTGGTGCGGACCTTCGCGATGATCTCGTCGGGAACCGGCGCGTAGTCGATGCCCGAGAGGACCTTCTGGCCGTCCTCGCTCGCGATGTAGCGCAGGAACGCCTTGGTCGCCGGCAGGGTGTCGGCCTTGTTGCCCTTGTCACAGATGATCTCGTAGGTGACCAGGGTGATCGGGTAGGCGCCTTCGGCCTTGGTCTTGTAGTCCAGCTGGAGCGAGAGGTCCTTGCCGGTGCCGATGACCTTCGCGGCGGCGATGTCGGCGGTGGCGCTCTCGGTGCTGGGGGCGACCGGCTTGCTGGCACCCGTGCTGATGGACACGGCCTTCATGCCGTCCGTGACGTAGGACAGCTCGAAGTAACCGATGGCACCGGCGGTCTGCTTCACCTGCTGGGCCACACCCGCGGACTGCGGGGCAGCCTGGCCGCCCTTGGCCTGCCAGGCCTTGCCGCCGGAGTACTTCCAGTTGTCCGGGGTGGTGGCGATCAGGTACTTGGTGAAGTTGTCCGTGGTGCCGGACTCGTCCGAGCGGTGGAACGCCTGGATCTTCAGGTTGGGAAGCTTCGCGTCGGGGTTCAGCTTCTTGATCGCCGGGTCGTTCCAGGTCTTGATCTTGCTGTCGAAGATCTTGGCGAGGGTCGGCGCGTCCAGAACGAGGTTGTCGACACCCGGGACGTTGTAACCGAGGGCGATCGGGCCGCCGACCATCGGGAGGTCGATGCCCTGGCCGCCGGAGCAGACCTTCTTGGAGGCGGTGACCTCTTCGGGCTTGAGCGCCGAGTCGGAACCGGCGAAGGCGACCTGGCCCTGGGTGAACGCCGTGACACCGGCGCCGGAGCCGCCACCCTTGTAGTTGATCTGGACGCCACAGGCCTGGGAGAACTCCTTCACCCAGGCGTCGATCGCGTTCTTCTGCGCGGAGGAGCCGTCGGCGAGCAGCTGACCCTTGGCGTTGTCGCACTTGATCGAGCTGGCGCTCGTCGAGGACGAGGAGTTGTCCGTCGTCTTCTTACCGGTGTCGTCGGAGCCGCACGCCGTCAGGGCCAGGGCTCCGGAGACGGCGACAGCACCGAGGGAGATGGCGCGCAGCCGGTTCTTGCGCTGAAGCTTCACTTTCAGGAGTTCCTTCCTGGAGCCGCCACCGTCGGCGGCGTGCGAGGTCGTCGTCAGTGCGCGAGTTCCTGTCAGGGCCGCTCTCCGCACCGTGTACGGCCGAAATTAGGCAGATCAGGTGAAGCCACCGATGGCCATAAGTGAACGGCGGGTGAACCCCTGCCGTCGGCCCGGTAAGGTCACGGAATGCTCACGGGGAGGGCACGCCAAGGTCCCGACGGCCGGGTTGCATACAGTTGTCCGCGCGGCGCCCCGCCCGAGCGGCGCGCACGTGTATTCGAAGTCGGTGGAACCCTCGGTCCCCCGGCTTCGTCTCGTTCCACGAAAGCCGACGAAAGGCACGGGTATGGAACGGCGCACGTTCATCTCAGGCGGCGCGGCCGCACTGACTGCGGCCGCGACAGCGGGGTGCAGCGGGGGCAAGTCGTCTGCCGGCCCCTCGACTGGCACAGCCAATGTAGCCGATTCGTCCGCTACGTCCATATCCTCCGGTACGCAAGCCAAGACCGCCCGTGCGGCGGCCGCCGCCAACTGGGCCGGCCTCGCCCGTGACCTCGACGGCCCTCTGGTCCGCCCCGGGGACGCCTCCTGGACGACCGCCCACCAGCTGTACAACACCCGCTTCGACGGTCTGAAGCCCGCGGCGGTCGCCTATGTCACGCACGCGGACGACATCCGCACGACGCTGGCCTACGCCAAGGCCCACGGCATCCAGGTGGCGATACGCAACGGCGGCCACTCCTATGCCGGCTGGTCCTCCGGCAACGGCCGCCTGATCGTCGACGTCTCAAAGCTGAACCGAATACGCGTGAGCGGCGGCCAGGCGGTGGTCGGCGCCGGCTCCAAGCTGATCGACGTCTACCGCGCGCTCACCGCGAAGGGCGTGACCATCCCGGCGGGCTCCTGCCCCACGGTCGGCGTCTCCGGCCTGGTCCTCGGCGGCGGCCACGGTGTCGTCTCCCGTGCCTACGGCCTGACCTGCGACAGCCTGACCCAGGCCACCCTGATCACGGCGGACGGCAAGCAGCTCGTCGCGAACGCCACCACGAACAAGGACCTGTTCTGGGCCCTGCGCGGCGCCGGCAACGGAAACTTCGGTGTCGTCACGGAACTTCAGTTCAGGACCCACCCCGCGCCGCAGGCCGTCACCGGCTATCTGACCTGGCCGTGGGCGAAGGCCGCGGCGGTGATCAAGGCCTGGCAGGAGTGGGGCCCGAGCCAGCCGGACGAGATCTGGTCCTCCCTGCACCTGGCGAACTCGGCGGGCGGCACCCCGACCGTCTCGGTCGCCGCGTTCTCCCTCGGCACCTACGGCGAGCTCCAGAACGCGGTGGACCGCCTGGCACACCTGGTCGGCGCGAACGCGCGGAGCGTGTCGCTGCGCCGCCGCGGCTACGAGGAAGCGATGGAGATCTACGCGGGCTGCTCCTCCTTCTCCGCGCAGGCCCAGTGCCATCTGCCCGGCTCCGCCCCCGGCCGCTCCCCGCAGGGCGCGCTGGGCAGGGAGACGTACGCCGCCCGCTCGGACTTCTTCGACCGCTCCCTGTCCGCGGCCGGCATCCAGACGCTCCTCAAGCAGATGCAGACGGTGCGGGGCGGCTCGGGCAGCATCGCCCTGACGGCCCTCGGCGGCGCGGTCAACCGCGTCTCTCCCACGGCGACGGCCTTCGTCCACCGCCGCTCGCGCATGCTGGCCCAGTACATCGCCTCCTGGCGGACCGGCACCTCGGGCAGCACGGCCCAGTCCTGGCTGACGACGGCGCACGACGCGATGAAGCCGTACGCGTCGGGAGCGGCGTACCAGAACTACACGGACCCGACGCTGAGGGACTGGCGCAAGGCGTACTACGGGGACGCGGCGGCACGCCTGAAGCAGGTCAAGACGAAGTACGACCCGACCCGCTTCTTCACCTACCCGCAGAGCCTCTGAGCTGCTTGCCGCCGCTAGGCCGCCAGGTCCCGCTCCTCGGACGCAGCCTGCGTCCGGGCCCCCGGGACCAGCGCCTCGCCGGTCTCGCCGCTGTCGCCGGACGACGGGCGGCGCCGGATCAGCAGCCCCGCCCTGGGCGACCGCGCGACCGCCTTCGTCACCGGCGTGAGCAGGGCCATGGCCGGCGGGGACAGCAGCAGGACGACAGCCGTGCCGAGGGCGAAGCCGCCGACGACGTCCGTCGGATAGTGCACGCCCATGTACACCCGGCAGAAGCCCTCGAACAGCGCGAGCCCGATCCCGGCGATCCCGAACCGCCGGTTGGCGACGAACAGCCCCACGCCCAGGGCCATGGTGATCGTCGCGTGGTCGCTCACGAAGGAATAGTCGGTCTTGCCGGAGACGAGGACCGCGAGACCCTGGTGATCACGGAAGGGCCGGGGCCGCTCGACGAACCCGCGGATGGGCACGTTGACGAGCACGGCGATGGCGGCCGCGAGCGGCGCCCACACGAGCGCGGCCACGGAGGACGCCGCCTCGTCCGCGCTGCCGGCCCGCCGGCGGACGGACCACCAGCAGCACACCACCAGCAGCACCATGGCGAGCAGCAGCCCGTACTCGCCCACGAACTCCATGACCCGGTCGAACCAGTTCGGGGCGCTCTTGGCCAGGCCGTTGATGTCGTAGAGCAGGTCGACGTCGGGGTTCGATCCGGATTCGGCGAGTACAGCCATGGTGCTGCGGCCCCTTCGTCGTTGTTCCGGACGCACCTCACGTGCGCCGCTCCTGCCCACCCCCGTGGCTTGTAGGTCCGCTTCCGCTGAGCGTCCGCTCGACTACGTCAACAGGAACGCACGATCCCCGTTGATACGTTCCACCCTCCACCGAATGATCACGCAGACGTTATCGAAGAGAGACTCATCGCCGCAGCTCAGGGGGTGGGTTCACAGTCGGTTCACACAGTTGTCGGGAGCGCTTTCGCGCCATCTTCGGTGACGCGGGTGGCGCCGAAATAATCCGGGGTGTCGACCGGATCGAACCTGATCACGGCCCCCGGCCGCGGAGCGTCGATCATGTAACCGCCCCCCACGTACATTCCCACGTGCCGGATGGCCCGGGAGTCGGTGGGGTCGTCCGAGAAGAACACCAGATCACCGGGGAGCAGTTGGTCCCGGGACGGGTGCGGCCCGGCGTTGTACTGATCGTTGGCGACCCGCGGCAGCGTGACCCCCACACTCTCGTAGGCGGCCTTGGTCAACCCCGAACAGTCGAACCGCCCACCCTGGTCAGCGGTGCCGTTCCCACCCCAGAGATAAGGGGTGCCGAGCTTCTTCTGCGCGTAGTAGATGGCCCCGGCGGCCTGCTCGGAGGGATCGACCCGGGTGGCGGGGGCGGCGAAGCTCTCCTGCAGCGTCGTGATCGTCTTCACGTAGCCCTGGGTCTCCTTGTACGGCGGCACACCCCCGTACTTGATGACCGCGTACGCCCCCGCGTTGTAGGCGGCGAGCATGTTGGCAGACGTGTCGCCGGGCACGTCCTTGACGTACTTCGCGAGTTCGCAGTCGTACGAAGCGGCCGACGGAATCGCGTCATTCGGGTCCCAGACGTCGCGGTCGCCGTCGCCGTCGCCGTCGACACCGTGCGTGGCCCACGTCCCCGGGATGAACTGTGCTATCCCCTGCGCCTCCGCCGGGCTCTTGGCGTTCGGGTTGAAGCCGCTCTCCTGGTACAACTGGGCGGCCAGCAGGGCGGGGTTGAGGGCGGGGCACAGGTTGCCCCACTTCTGCACCAGCGCCTGGTAGGCGGCCGGTACCGCTCCCTTGGCCAGCCCGACCCGGCCCCCGCCGACGCCGTTGACGAGGTTCCCGGCGACGATGTACACCCCGACGACGAGCAGCATCACGAAGCTCAGGCCGAGCCCGACCGCGACGCCACCGGCCACCCATACTTTCCGCACGGCTCAACCCTCCCCCATCCAAGGCCCGTTCAAGACCTCTTTTGCGTCGCGTCCGCCCGCCCACCCGGCATTTCGGCCTGTTCGCGACGCTCAGGGATCGGTCACCGCGTCCCGGTACAGCTCCGCCGCCTCCGCGCCCAGCACCACACTGTAGGAGGTGTCGTCCGTGGACCCGCCCTGCTCGTGCCCGCCGAGCACGCCCACGACCTCGTGGTCCCCGTTCACCCACGGACTGCCGCTGGTTCCTCCGCTGAAGCCGGGGCAGTCGATGCGCTGCTGCGTACTGCTGTGCGCGGAGGGCTTGTTGGTGCAGCTGATGGGCACCTCGTGGGAGTCGGGGTAACCGGTGACGGTCACCGCCGTCGCTCCGGTCGCCATCCCCGTCGCGAAGCGGTTGCCGCCCACGACGTCCTCGATCCGCTTCCCGTCCAGCTCGTCCACGAACGCGAACGCGATGTCGCTGTCCTCGTCCTGCCCTTGGGACCACCCGTCGGGCAGGAACCGCTTCCCGACCTTCCACACCCCGTACGGCGCCTGGCCGTCCCGGTACCCCGGCACGAACACGAGGTCGGAGTCGTCGCCGTACACGCAGTGCGCCGCGGTGACGATGAGGTTCCGCTGGGCGCTGTGCACGACGGAGGCGGTGCAGAAGTGGTTCCCGGAAAGGTCGTCGGCCTTGTCCGCGCCGAACAGCGCCCCGACCCGCGCGCCGCGCGCGGTGACGGCGGCCACGGCGGTGACCCCGAACGGTCCCGGCCCGTCGTCGGCCGCCGCGACGGAAGCCGAGGTGACGGCCAGCAACACCATCGCACCACCGAGCAGGACGGGACGCGAGGTACCTGAGATGCGTGAGATGCGCTTCATCAGGCCCCACTTTGTCCCACGAAGGTGAGAAACAGTTCCCGACTTCACTGAGATTTTCCTGTGAACCGCCCTGTCGGCCGCCGGACCACCGCACCCCGGCCGGCTCAAGTCCGGTTCGAGACCACCGTACTGTGCGGGTTCCTCCCCCGCCTCGTGCGTACCGTCCCGTTGGGCCAATGTGCTGACAGCTTGCCGACGACCGCCCGCCCCGGTCAGAACGTCGTCGTCATCCCGCCGTCCACCGCGATCGTCTGCCCGGTGATGAAGGACGCCGCATCGCTCGCCAGGAAGACGACGATGCCCGCTATCTCGGCCGGACGGCCCCAGCGGCCGAGGGCCGTACGGGTGCGCAGCCAGCGGTCCCGGTCCGGGTCCGAGTCCGGGTCCGAGTCCGGGTCCTCGGCCGGGTTCACGGCCGGGTTCACGGCCGGGTTCACGGCCGGGTTCGCGTTCCCGTCGGTCGCGAAGGTGCCCGGTGCCACCGAGTTGACGGTCGTACCGCTGGGGCCGAGGTCCGCGGCGAGGGCGCGGGTGAGGCCGTCCAGGCCCGCCTTGGCGGTGGCGTAGGAGACGTGCCCGGTCCGGCCGAGCCGGCCGACGGCCGAGCAGACGTTGATGACGCGGCCGGGAGTGCCGCGCTCGGCGAGGCCCCGGGCGACGGTCTGGCTCAGGGCGTACGCCGAGGTCAGATGGACGTCGAGGGTGTGGGCCAGTTCGTCGGGGGTGAGATCCTCGATGCTCCGCCGCTCGCGGTGGCCCACGTTGTTCACCAGGACGTCGATGTGGCCCAGGGCGGCCACCGCCTCGTCGGCGGCCCGCCGGTCGGTGACGTCGAAGGCGGCGGCCAGCACGTCCAGCCCGTCCTCACGGAGCCGCGCGGCCACGGCGTCGAGGGCGGCGGGGTCGCGCCCGTTGAGGATCACCCGGGCGCCGGCCCCGGCCAGCCCTCGGGCCATCTCAAGGCCCAGCCCGCGTACCGAGCCGGTGACCAGGGCCGTACGGCCGCCGAGCGTGAAGTCCACGGCGTCTGCGTCCATCCGGCCACCTCCTTGGAGCGGTTGATTCCGCTTACCGTAGCCGCCGCCCGTTCACGCCGTTCCGACAGCCCCTGTCACACCGCCTCGGCGATCTTGAGGCCCCACTTGATACCGGTCATGTCCTCGGACAGCGTCCACAGCCGCCGCGCGGCCGCCGGGTCGCTCGCCGCCGCGATACGGCCCACCAGGGTCGGCGCGCCGCGCATCTCGCCCAGGCCGTCCGGGCCGACGAAACTGGCGCCGGGCAGGTCCTGGGTCGCGGCATACAGGGTAGGCAGCGCGCCCGCCCTGTCGTCCTGGGCCAGGAACCGGTTGCCGACGAGCATGAGGCCGCGGGCGACCGGGTTCGCGGTGTGGCTCTGCAGATTGGTGGCCGCCCAGCCGGGGTGGGCGGCGAGGGCGCGGACGGGCGAGCCGGACTCCGTCAGGCGGCGCTGCAGTTCCAGGGTGAACAGGAGGTTCGCCAGCTTGGACTGGGAGTAGGCGCGCTGGGGGGTGTAGCGGCCGGTGAGGTTGGGGTCGTCGAAGGAGATGGCGCGGTCGCCCATGCGGTGGGCACCGGAGGAGACCGTCACCACCTTGCCCGTGACGTGGGGCAGCAGCAGGTTCGTCAGGGCGAAGTGGCCGAGGTGGTTCGTGCCGAACTGCGTCTCGAAGCCGTCCTTGGTCCGCTGCTCCGGGAGCATCATCACGCCCGCGTTGTTGATCAGCAGATCGATCGGGCCCTGCCACGCCCCGGCGAACTCCCGTACGGAGGAGAGATCCGCCAGGTCCAGGCGGCGCACCTCCGTGCTGCCGGTCACCTTCGCGGCGGCGGCCCGGCCGCGCTCGAGATCCCGTACGGCGAACACCACGCGTGCTCCCGCACGGGCCAGCGCGTCGGCGGCGGCGAAACCGATGCCGCTGTTGGCGCCGGTGATGACGGCCGTACGGCCACGGAGGTCGGGGAGGTGGGTCGCGTTCCATGTGCGCGCCTTGAGCGCGTCGTTCTTGTCAGCCATGACTTCAATGTAGGCGTCGCCTACAATGCTGTCAATGACAACAATGGTGACGCCGCCAACAATGCTGCCGCCGTCTACATGCCGATACGATGGTCCGCATGTCCGAGAGCCGCCCCTATCACCACGGAGACCTGCGCGCCGCCCTCCTCGAGGCCGCCGAGCGCACCCTGCGCGACCGGGGCGCCGCCGCGCTGTCCCTGCGCGAGCTGGCGCGCGAGATCGGGGTGAGCCACGCCGCCCCCGGCCGCCACTTCAAGGACAAACAGGCACTGCTCGACGCCCTGGCCCTGGCCGGGTACGAGCGGCTGGCCCAGGCCCTGGAGTCCGCGGACGATCCCGCGCTCGCGCTGGAGCCGCGGCTGTGCGCGCTGGCCAAGGCGTACGTCGGGTTCGCCGCCGAGAACGCCGCGCTGCTGGAGCTGATGTTCACGCGCAAGCACGACCCCGAGGCCTCCGCGCAACTCGCCGCCGAGGTGGACCGCTCCGTCGGTTCCTTCATGCGGCTCGTCGCGGACGCGCAGGCACGGGGCGAGATCGTCGCGGGCGACCCGGAGCGCATCACCCTCGTCGCGGCCGCGAGCATGCACGGACTCGCCTCCTTCGCCGCCAACGGCTCGATCCCGGCGGACCAGGCCCTGGCCGGCCTGGACGAACACGTGCACCACCTGCTGCACGGCCTCAAACCCCGCTGAGACGCGGCGAAACACAGCCGGGTCAAGCCGCCCCCACCCCGGCACCATCCGGCCCCCAATGACCGGTAAGCCCGGCGGCCGTTTCGGTAACGCGGGAGTCAGAATTCCGCCACCTGTCTTGTTGTCGCGCACTCAACAAGCGAGGGTCGTTGCGTGAGCGCCGACGCCAAGTCCGCCTCTCCCGAGGCGACTTGGACGGCCACCCCCCCTGCGCCAGGCACCCGCTCCCCCTACGGACTTCCCTTCACCGGGTGAGCCCCACGCCATGACGTCCCCGTCGGGTCACGGGGAGCCGCCGCAATGAGGGGGACGTGGGGTCCCCTCGGCGGCACGGAAAGGGAACGGGCCACGGCAGCCGGCCGCGGCCCGTTCTTCGTGCGCGAGTGAACGGACCGGCAGCACACGGCAGATGGCGCGGGCCTCGGCGGCAGCCGGGGCCCGTTCGTGATGCGTACCGTGAGAACATCGTCTCGACGACTCACCCGACCGGCCGTCAGAAACCGTGCCAGGTCGTAAGAGGGGTCAACGACGGAACCACACGACAGGTTCCGCTCAGGCCTCGTTGCCCGGCGTGACCTGCCGTGATACACAGAGTCACCGTACGTGCCATTCGTACGAAACCCGCCAAGCAATGACGTCAAGTCGACATACGACAGCGACAATCTCGGCGAGAATGAGGCGTGACCTCTGCACACCGCAGGGGCATCTCGGAACTACCCACCAGGGGCGGTGACTTACATGCTCTTTGCGGCCGACAAGGGAGACATCAACACCATCATCGGCGGGATCGCTCCGGACTGGGGGCCCTTCGGCAGCCTGGGCAACGAGGCGAAGGTGATGATCGAGGTGGTGATGGCCGTAGCCATCCTGCTCTGCCTCGGCATCGCGGTCTGGGGCGCGGCCAAGCAGCGCATCGGCGCGACGGCCCTCCGGGACACCTTCAGCGCCGAACAGGGCAAGGGCCTCATCATCGCCGGTCTGACGGGTGTCTTCATCATCGGTTCGCTGGGCACGCTGTTCACCATCGTGTACGGAATGGCCGTGTAACCGCGCCCCGGGCGCGCCCGGCCTGGCCCTGTCGTCTCCCTCCACCCCACCCGCCCTTCGTGCCCACCGGCTGAGGTTGCGTTTCCCTGATGTCGAGTCACCACACCGCGCCCGCGCGGGAACCAGCACGGCTACCGTCGTATTCCTACGCGGTCCGGTACGAGGGGGCTAACGCGGCATGAGTCTCGGAGACGAGCACGGTTCCGGCGGGTACGCCGACACGGGTCAGACACGCACGCGACTCCCCGAGGGCGACCCCTACGGCGGCGCCCGGCGCGGCGGCCGCTCGTCCTCACGGAGCCTGGTCACGGTCGTCGGGGTGGTGGTCCTCCTGATCGCCGCGATCGCCTTTGCGAACCGTGGAGGTGACGACGCGACGTCCTCCGACGGCACCACCGACAAGCCGGCCACGTCGTCCACAGCGGCAAGCGGGACGAAGCCGGTGGAGTCGAAGGCGGGGGGGATTCCGACGGGGTTCGCACACAGCCGGCAGGGGGCGGAGAGTGCGGCGGCCAACTACGCCGTTGCGCTGGGCTCGGCCGAGATGTTCGACAAGACCAAGCGCGACGCGATCCTGCAGACCGTGATCACGTCCCCCCGGGTCTCCAGTTTCGAGGCTTCGCTCGACCAGGCATACACGCCCGAGTTCAACAGAAGTGTCGGCCTGAACCAGGACGGCTCGACTCCCAAGGGCTACACGTTCGTCTCCCGTACGAGCCCGATCGGCACCAAGGTCATCGAGTCCTCCAGCGACACCGCAACCGTCGAGGTCTGGTGCAGCGGTCTGCTCGGCTTGGCGGGCGAGAACTCCACGAACCCAGTCACCAACAGCTGGTTCACCATCACCATGAAACTTGAGTGGGCTGCCGGTGACTGGAAGATCATCACGCACTCTCAGAAGGAAGGCCCGGCGCCCGTTCCCGGCGACGACAAGGCCTCCAGCGCCGACGAAATGTCGAAGGCCGTCGAGGAGTACGGAGGGTTCACCTATGCCCGCTAATCACCGCGTACTCAAGCTGACCGCCGTTCTCACGGCCGTGCAGACCGCAGCGGTTCTCACCGCCACCCGGGCATTCGCGGCACCCACGCCCTCGCCGTCGAAGAGCAACGACCCCTGCGACCTGATCCACGGCCCTGCCAAGGACTACTGCGAACGCGACAGCGGCTCCAAGGGATCCACCAGCACCCCCAACGACCCCCTCTCCACCCTCGACCCCCTCTCCTCCCTGGCCAAGGGCTGTGCCGACGCCGCCTCCTGGACCATCAACAAGCTCAGTGACGCCGTCAAGGAGACCGCGAACGTCGACTTCACCAACGCCAAGTTCCTCCAGCAGTACGCGGTGGTCTTCGCGGCGTCGACGATCCTGACCCTCCTCCTGTGGCTGCTGGCCGTGGCCAAGCGCGCGGTGCGCGGCGTCCCGCTCACCACCGCCCTCTCCGAGGCGATCGGCTTCCTCTGGCTGACGGTGCTCGCGTCGGCGTTCACCCCGCTGATCCTCTACACCGTCGTATCGGCGACCGACGGCGTCACCGACATACTCGCGAAGACGACCGGCAACCAGACAGACACCTTCTTCGGTACCTTCTCCGGCGCCCTCAGCAAGGGCAACGACATCGGCGGCGGCCCGATCATGCTGATCGTCGTCTCCCTGGTCAGCATCCTCGCCGCCGGCATCCTCTGGCTGGAGCTGGTCATCAGGGCCGCCCTCCTCTACGTCGGCGCCCTCCTCGGCACCGTCGTCTACGCGGGCCTCGTCGACAAGAACCTCTGGGGCCACGTACGCCGCTGGGCCGGCATCATGATCGCCGTCATACTGGTCAAGCCGGTGATCGTCATCGTGCTCGGCCTCGCGGGGGCCCTGTCCAGCGACAACGGACCCAACGCCTTCTCCGCCGTGGTCTCCGGCCTCGCCATCATCCTGCTCGCCATCTTCGCCAGCGCGATGATCTACCGCTTCGTCCCGGGCTTCGGCGACGAGATCGCCAACGGCCGCAACAACCGCATCATGCAGGGCGCCGAGGGCAAGGCCGCCGCGGTCATCAGCTCCCCGGCCACCCTGGTCGCGCAGGGCATCAAGACCCACAGCGCCCGCGCCGACAACAACGGAGGCGGCGGCCAGTCCGGCGGCTCCAACACCCCCCGCCCGGCCAACCCGGCCCAAGGCGGCGTCGCCGCGCACAGCTCACGCGGCTCGAACGGAGGCGGCGGCGGCTCCCCCTCCGCCACCCCCGCGCCGCGCGCCCCCAGCCCGGCGAACACCCCGCACGCAAGCAACACACGCAACAGCAGCAATCGCTCGGGAGGTGAAGGGCGTTGACGACCGAGTCCCACATGTCCCATCCGGTCACGCCCCGCCGTACGTATCTCATCGGCCGCGCCCGGCCGAACGCGATCGTCGGACGGAACCGTGAGTCCGGCGAGATCGCGCTGATCATCGCGGGCGCGTTCCTCGGCATGATGTGCGGGCTCCTGGTTCCCGTCCTCTCGCTGCGCATCGTGCTGCTGATGGGCTTCCCGCTGCTGGCGCTGATGGCGGTGTACGTGCCGTACAAGCGCCGTACGTTCTACAAGTGGTTCGAGATCAACCGCAGCTACAAGCGCACCCTGCGGCAGGGCACCGTCTACCGCAGCGGGGTGATGGAAGCCGGCACCCGGTTCGACGGGCGCGAGGTGGAGATCGGGCCGCCGCCCGGGATCGGCCGCATCAGCTGGCTGGCCGCGCCCTTCGGGCCGGACGAGATCGCCGTCCTGCTGCACGCCGACCGCCGTACCGTCACCGCGGCCATCGAGATCGAGGGCCCCGGCGTCGGTCTGCGCGACTCCGAGGACCAGGAGGCCCTCGTCGACCGCTTCGGCACGCTGCTCAAGCACGTGGCCAACGGCGACGGCTTCGTCACCCGGCTCCAGATGCTCGCCCGCACCCTCCCCGCCGACCCGGACGCCCACGCCAAGGACGTCGCGCAGCGCGGGGACGAGAAGGCACCCGACTGGCTGGCCCGCTCGTACGACCAGCTCCAGTCGATGGTGTCCACCAGCAGCGAGCAGCACCGCGCCTACCTCGTCGCCTGTATGCACTACACGCGCGAGCTGGCCTCCGAGGCGCAGGCCATGGCCCGGGCGGCACGACCGCAGGCCGGGCGGAAACTGGACCGGGACGCCGGGCTCGCCGTCGTCATGGCGCGCGAGCTGACCGACATCTGCTCGCGGCTCCAGGAGGCGGACATCCGGGTGCGCCAGCCGCTCGGCCAGGGCCGGCTCGCCTCCCTCATCCACTCCATGTACGACCCGGACCACCCGATCGACCACATCCAGGCGATGACGAAACGCAATGCCTGGCCGGCCGAGCTCGACGCCATGGAGCCCACCTACCTCCAGGCCAAGACCCGGGAGTCCTCGACCCGCGCGCCCTGGTGCCACGCCACCGCCTGGGTGAAGGAGTGGCCGATGACACCGGTCGGCGTCAACTTCCTCGCCCCTCTGCTGGTCCACACCCCGGACGTCATCCGCACGGTCGCCGTGACGATGGACCTCGAACCCACCGAGATCGCCATCGAGCGCATGCTGACCGAGAAGACGAACGACGAGGCCGAGGCCAGCCGCGCCGCCAAGATGAACCGCACCGTCGACCCGCGCGACATCGCCGCCCACAACCGTCTCGACCAGCGCGGCGAGGACCTGGCCAGTGGCGCGGCCGGGGTCAACCTCGTCGGCTACATCACCGTGTCCTCCCGCTCACCGGAGGCACTGGGCCGCGACAAGCGGACCATAAGGGCCTCGGCCGGAAAGTCGTATCTGAAACTGGAGTGGTGCGACCGCGAGCACCACCGGGCCTTCGTGAACACACTCCCGTTCGCCACCGGTATTCGAAGGTAGGGGCCATACATGCGGGATCCGCTGTCCGTCCTCACCGACTCCTTCACGTCCTTCCTCTTCGGGAAGGTCGAGACGACCCGGCTGCCGGTGCGCACGTCCACGGGCCAGGCCCAGGCGGTCTACCTCCCGACCGCCGCCCCCGGCCTCGGCGACTCCGGCGTGATCATCGGCCGCGAGGTCTACTCCGGCAAGGGCTACATCTACGACCCGTTCCAGCTCTACGGCCAGCAGCTCCCGGCCCCGCACTGGCTGGTCCTCGGCGAGTCCGGCAACGGCAAGTCGGCCCTGGAGAAGACGTACGTCCTGCGCCAGCTGCGCTTCCGCGACCGCCAGGTCGTCGTCCTGGACGCACAGGGCGAGGACGGGGTCGGCGAATGGAACCTCATCGCGGAGGAGCTGGGGATAACTCCCATCCGGCTGGACCCGATGGCGGCCCTGGACCACGGCATCCGGCTCAACCCGCTCGATCCCTCGATCACGACGACCGGCCAGCTGGCGCTGCTGCGCACGATCATCGAGGTCGCGATGGGGCACGGCCTGGACGAGCGGTCCGGCTTCGCGCTGAAGGTGGCGCACGCGTACGTCAACGAGACGATCGTCGAGCGCCAGCCGGTGCTGTCCGACATCGTCGAGCAGCTACGGCACCCGGAGCCGGAGTCGGCCGAGGCGATGAACGTCGCCATAGACGACGTACGGGCCTGGGGCCTGGACGTGGCGCTGGTCCTCGACCGACTGGTCGACGGTGACCTGCGCGGCATGTTCGACGGCCCCACCACGGTCGGCATCGACCTCGACGCCCCGCTGATCGTCTTCGACCTGTCCCACATCGACCGGAACTCCATCGCCATGCCGATCCTGATGGCGATCGTCGGCGTGTGGCTGGAGCACACCTGGATCCGCCCCGACCGGAAGAAGCGCATCTTCCTGGTCGAGGAGGCCTGGCACATCATCGCCAGCCCGTTCGTCGCGCAGCTGTTCCAGCGGCTGCTGAAGTTCGGGCGCCGGCTGGGTCTGTCCTTCGTGGCGGTCGTCCACCATCTGTCCGACGTCGTGGACGGCGCGGCGGCGAAGGAGGCGGCAGCGATCCTGAAGATGGCCTCCACACGGACCGTCTACGCCCAGAAGGCGGACGAGGCGCGGGCGACGGGACGGGTGCTGGGCCTGCCCAGGTGGGCCGTGGAGATCATCCCGACCCTCACCCCGGGCATCGCGGTGTGGGACGTCAACGGCAATGTCCAGGTGGTCAAGCACCTGGTGACGGAGACGGAACGCCCGCTGGTCTTCACCGACCGCGCGATGACCGAGTCGTCCCGGGAGATGGAGTCCGACGACGCGTTGCGCGCGGCCGAGCTGGAGGCGGAGGAGCGCACGGCGGCCTTCGTGGAACAGCACCTGGGCGACTCCGAATCGACGGTGGCGTAGGGAGGAACCCCGTGAGACCCGACGACCACCGCGACCCCCGGCGGGAGAACCAGGGCGGCATTCCCGACGGACTGCTGATCGGCCTGCTCGCGTTCCTCCTCGGCATGACCCTGCTGGTGTGGACGGCGACGGGACTGGCCGGCTGGTTCGCCCGGGGCTCGTGGCCGTCCGGCGTCACCTTCACCCGGACCCCGCTGGCCATGCGGCACCTCATCGGCGAACCGCACGACATCACCGGCGCCTGGCCCAGCACACCGGCCGGGCAGCTCTCCGGGTACGGGCTGTTCTGGGGTCTGTTCATCGGCCAGTTGATGGTGCTGTTCGTACTGACCGTGTTCGTGATGGGCACGCTGGCGCGGTGGCGGGCGGGGAAGGTCAGACGGAGCTTCGAGAAGGGGGTGGCGAAGGGGCGCGCGCAGGCTGCTCAGCCTGCTCAGGCGGCTCAGTCACAGCCGGCTCAGCCGCAGGCACCCCAGCCCCAGCAGTTCGAGGTGCCCGAACCACGCAGGGAAGCGGAGCCCGAGCCGACGGAAGCCCTCCCCGGCTTCCCTGCCAACGGTGAACGCGTGGGCGCGTGGGAAGCCGGCCGCACCGAAGGCGCGGTGCTCTACGCCCCGCCCGAGACCCGCCACAGCACCGCGACCCAGGCGATCCGGGACGCGGAAGGCCCCGCGCTGGTCGTCACGTCGAACCCCGTGCTCTGGTCGGAGACCAAGGACGCGCGCGCCAAACTCGGCCCCGTCCTCCTCTACGACCCGACCCACCTCTGCGACACCCCGGCCCGCCTCCACTGGTCGCCCACGGCGGGCTGCGAGGACAAGCAGACGGCAGTGCAACGCGCCACTGCCCTGCTGGCCCCGGTCAGACCCACGGCCAAGATCGACCAGGCCCTCGTGGACACCGCCGAAACCCTGCTCCGCAGCTATCTGCACGCCGCCGCCATAGACGGCCGCACCATCCGCCACGTCCACCGCTGGACCCAGGGCGCCCAGATCCAGGACGCCGTACGAACCCTCCGTACCAACCCCAAGGCGGCCCCCGGAGCCGCGGGCGAACTGGAAGCCGCGCTCACCGCACACCCCGAACGCCGCGACATCGCCCAGGAGTTGACGAGCCGTGCGCTGGCCGCCCTCTCCACGGTCAATATCCGCGAGGCATGCACTCCGAACCGAACTGATGCGCTTGCCTTGGATTCCTTCGTCAATGAAGGGGGCACGCTTTATCTGGTGGGTGAATCCATCGAGGACCCCAGGACCAACCCAGGTGCGATGCCTCTTCTGACGGCACTTGTCTCAAGCGTGGTCGAGCGCGGCCGGCGCATGGCCGAACGGTCATCCTCCGGTCGGCTCGACCCACCACTGGCCCTCGTCCTCGACGACATCGCGGCCGTCGCCCCGCTCCCCCAGCTCCCCGAGCTGCTGACCAACGGAGCGGACCGCGGCCTGCCGACCCTGGCCCTGCTCCGCTCCCGGGAACAGGGCCGCGCCCGCTGGCCGTACCACGAACTGCCGGTCTGAGAAGCCTCGTTACGACTCGTTACGACTTGCTATGTGTCGTTACGACTTTTCGAGCACGAACTCCAACTCGGACTCCCCGGACGCCTGCTCCAACGGCACGGTGATCCCGCTCGGCACGAACCCCACCTTGCGGTAGAAGCCCTGGGCCCGCCCGTTGTCCTCATGGACGATCAGCCGCACCCGCTCGGCCCCGATCCCCCAGGCCCATTCCAGCCCAGCCGAGAACAACGCCTCCGTCAGCCCGATCCCCCGGTACCCGGGCCGCACGAACACCCCGACGACATGCCCCTGCTTCCGGTCGACCGCGAAGCCGGCCCAGTCGGTGGACCCCGCCTCCTCCACGAGCACGGTCAATGTGCCGACCCACGCCCCGTCCGGCCCCTCGGCGATGAACTGCCGGGCGCCGGCCGCCCCCTCACCGGACCGTTCGGCCCGCCCCTGCCAGAAGGCGTCCGGCTCGGCCGCGGCCTTCTCGTACGTCTCCAGGAACGCGAGGTGTGCCACGGGATCCCGCAGCGCGTCGAGCCGCAGACGCTTGACGGCCTGCCACTCCTCGGCCCGTATCGCCCGGATCACGTATTCGTCGCTGATCAAGCTGCTCATACGGCCACGCTAGTACCCGCCCACCGGACCGCTCACCCGAAATAGTCCGGGCTCGTTGTCAGTGCCGCGGTCTACCGTGGTCGCCATGACGACTCTGCAGAACCGGCCGAACACCGCACTGCTCATCGTGGACGTCCAGAACGGGGTGGTGGAGAGCTCCCACAACCGTGCCGACGTCATCGCGAACATCAACGTCCTGGTCGACAAGGCCCGCGCCGAGAACGTCCCCGTGATCTGGGTCCAGCACTCCGACGAACAGCTGAAGTCCGGCAGCGAGCCCTGGAAGTACGTCCCGGAGCTGAAGCGCCACGACACCGAGCCCCTGGTCCACAAGAACTACCCGGACTCCTTCGAGGACACCGAGCTGGAGTCCGTCCTGGCCGAGCGCGGCGTCGGCCGGCTCGTCGTCACCGGCGCCCAGACGGACGTGTGCATCCGCTCCACCCTGCACGGCGCCATGGTCCGCGGGTACGACGCGACGCTGGTCGCCGACGCCCACACCACGGAGGACCTCTCCGCGTACGGCGCCCCCGCCCCGGAGCAGGTGATCGCCCACACCAACCTCTACTGGAAGTGGCAGAGCGCACCCGGCCGCCGGGGCGGGAGCGTCGACACCGCGGAGGTGACCTTCACCGCGGCCGACTGACACCGTCAGTCGTCGTCATCGAGCTCCTTGGCCTGATCATTGGGCACAGCCCCGTAGAGGTCGTGCCGGGGCTCCGGCATCTGCGACTTCGCCCCGCGCACGCTCTTCCAGATCGCCTCGTTGAAGGTCCGCTCGTCGATCTGGTCCTCCTTGGTGAGATCCTGCTTCGCCGACACACCGGCCATCGGCGAGTTGACCGTGTTCACCGCCGTGAGGTCGGTCGTCGGCTTCACGGCGTCGTACGGCGCCGCGTCCGGCTCGGCCGTGAAGGAGTTCACCATCGGGGTGGCGTACGCGTCGAACTGCGTCATGGGGGACAGCCCCAGCAGCAGCTCCATCGTCCGCACCATGGAGGCGGTGCTGTAGAAGGTCGAGTCGACCCGTCCGGTCCGCGTGTACGGGCTGATGACCTGCGATATCGTCCGGTGCGCATCCACATGGTCGGGCCCGTTCTGGGCGTCGTCCTCGGTCACGAAGATCGCGGTCGACTTCCAGAACTTCGAGTGCGAGACGGTGTCGACGAGCTGCCCGAGCGCCCAGTCGTTGTCGGCGACATAGACCTTCGGGGTCGGCATGCCGGCCTTGGTCCCGGAGGTGTGGTCGTTGGGCAGCCGCACCATCTCGAAGGCGGGCAGCTGCCCGCTCTCCTCGTACTGGGCGAACTCCTTCTTCCACTCCTCGATCCGCGGGCTGCCACAGGTCGAGCCGCGGGCGGGGAAGGTGCCGGCCGAGTCCGGGCAGCTGAGGTTGTACGGCCCGAAGTCGTGGTCGGTACCGGCGTTGAGGACGGGGTCCTCGGCGACGGCCTTCCCGCTCGCGTCGGCGCCGACATAGAACCCGTAGTTCCGGAAGCCGACGCCCTTGTCGTGCAGCCGCTGCCAGATATAGGCGTGCTCGGGGTCCTTGTTGGGCGCGATCGCCGGGTCGCCGTTCTCCGACGGATAGGTGTGATTGCGGCCGGAGTAGTTGCCCGGCCAGCCCTGTTCGCTGTACGGGTTGGAGTTGGCGGCCACCGTCCAGTTCCAGCCCTGGGCGCTGACCTCGGCGTCGGCGTAGAAGTTGTCGAGGGTCACGAACTGCCGCTGCAGCGCTCGGGCGTTGGGCGCGGACTCGTCCCCGAAGAGATTGAGGGACGCGTCGCCGTTGCCCTTCTCCAGCGAACCGAACTCCTGGTCGTAGGTCCGGTTCTCCTTGACCACGTAAATGACGTGCTTGATCGGGGTCCTCTCCCCGACCCGCCGCGGTACGACGGCCCCGACGGCCCGCGGGCTGTTCCCATCCCCGAACCCGTTGTTGGCGATGACGGTCCGCGTCCACCGCCTCAGCTGCTTGGCCCCTCCGTCCAGCGGGACGGTCGACAGGGTGCCCTTCATCATCGAGCCCGAGTACTGGTCGGGCGAGGTGGGAGCGGTGGACGTCGGGTTCGGATACCCGGGCCCGTTGTTCGGCCCTGCCCCGAGCCCCTTGGCGTTGGTGACGTACAGCTTGTCGTCGTGCGCGACGACCGCGGTCGGATACCAGGCGGTGGGAATGAGCCCGGCGGACCTTCCGCTCTTCAGGTCGATGACAGCGATGTCGTTGTTCCCGGAGTTGGCGACGTACAGCCGCCGGCCGTCCTCCGACAACGCGAGCGCATCGGGATTGCTCCCCACGGGCGCGTCCCTGTACGGCGCGAGCCCGATCGTCCTCGTCACCTTCCGGGTGGCGACGTCGACGACACTGACCTGGTCGCTGTCCCCGTTGGCGACGTAGAGCCGGTCCTGGCCCTCATCGGTGATGACGGCATTGGGATGGGTCCCGACCTTGATGGCCGTCCCGGCCATGGGAGCCGGCCCGCTGATGTCGAGGACGCTCACGGTGTCGCCACCCTGGTTGGTGACGAAGGCGGTCTTCCCGTCCTCCGCGAGGGCGACCGCGTACGGCGCGTGCCCCACGGCGACGGTGGACATGGATCCGTCCCCGAGATTCACCACGGTGGCGGCATCCGCGAGCCGGTCGGCGACGACGAGCCGCTTTCCGTCGGGCGTCACGGCGATCCCGGCCGGATACATGTTCACGGCCTGGCCGCCGGGGTTCTTGGTGGGCAGTTTGATGGGAGTGGTCTCGGTCAGCCGTCCGCCACTCACGTCATACGTGTGGATGATCTCGCGCCCGCCTCCACTGGCGTACGCGCGCTTGCCGTCAGGGCTGAAGGCCAGGCCCGTGAAGATCGCCTGAGGGCTCGGATACGAGATGGTCTGCACGACCTCCGAGTCCTCGGGGTCGACCACCTGCAGGGACTGGGTGCCCTGACCGGCGTTGCTCACCAGGAGCATGCTCTTGTCGGGGGACAGTACGGCGTTGAGGGGGAGATTGCCCAGCTGGGCCTGGCGCCCGGCCGGAGTGACCTTGTAGCCGACGGGAGTCACGGCGGTCTCGTCGCCCTTCGGTCCTGCGGTGCCCTGCCCGCCGCCGGCCGCGAGGGCGACGGCGGCTCCGGTGACGAGCACAGCGGTACCTGCCAGCACAGTGACAACTCGACGTCTGTTTCTGCGTCTGAGGACCATGGGTCACGACGGTGACACGGAGCGTTGACAACCCCGTGGAACCGAGGTGACGTGGCCATGACCGTGGCGTGAACGCGAAAAAGCCCCAACTCACGGTTTTTCAACCGGAGTTGGGGCTCCTTCTCAAAATTTGTTCGGCGGTGTCCTACTCTCCCACAGGGTCCCCCCTGCAGTACCATCGGCGCTGTGAGGCTTAGCTTCCGGGTTCGGAATGTAACCGGGCGT
>NZ_JBIAWG010000022.1:0-154224 GCF_042895285.1 Streptomyces sp. NPDC001406 | reverse complement strand
AGGAGCAGCTCGATCCGCTCCCGCGCCGTCAGCTTGCCCTTGGCGTGCTGCGCCTCGGTCGCCTTCTCGCTGGGGCCCGCCAGCGCCTGCGCACGAATCTCGTGCAGCTCGGCGACCCGCCCGCGCGCGTCCGTCGGCTCGCCGGTCGGCTCGCCCGTCTTCTCTTCCACAACGGTCATGTAGCGACCTTACGAAGTACAGCAAGGAAAGCGAGCCGTCGACTCCGTACAGTCTCCGGCCCGTTTTCCTGGTACCCCTGAACAGAACCTCGACGACATGCAGGCCTTCCGACTGCTCAGAGGGCGTCGGCGTTGTGGAGGTGCCACAAAGCCGTCACCGGAGAGCCACCTCACATTCTTGTGTGGCACATGCCATCCCCGGAGTGACGCGGAGCCTCAAACGGCCGCCTGCCGACAGTACCTCGACCGTGTCGTCCGCCCGGACCACCGAGCGCACGGGACGGTCCCAGACGATCTCCAGCGGCGCGCCCGTGCGCGGCGGCTCGCTGACGCAGAGGGTAGCCGTACGGCCGTGCCGCCGGACCAGCACGCTCGCTCCCCCGGATGCCCCCAGGGGCCCTGCCGTACCGGCCTGCCAGAAGTTGGCCGCAGTCAGGCCGAGGGACGGGACCGCGACCGCCTGCGCCCGGGCGTCGTTGGCGAGGACGGACAGCCAGTGGCGGTCGGCCGCGCGGGCGGCGACGGCGTGGCGGGAGGCGCCGGGGAGGAGGACGTAGGCGTAGCCGGCGTCGGTGGGGTCGGTTCCGTGGTCGAGCCACAGCGTCTGCCAGAGCCGGGTGCGCCGCTCCGCCGTGCTCGTGGTGTTGATGTCCGACCAGGCACCGGTGCGGTCCTCGCGCAGGGCCCGCAGGTCACCGCCGTACGGCAGGACCCAGCCACCGTGCCCCTCCAGGTGGGCCCAGCACCGGCCGCGTACGAAGGCCTGGGTGCCGCCCTCCCCCAGGTTGCGGTTGTCCACGACCGTCTCGACGGCCACCCCGTCGGCACAGGTGATCCCGGCGCCGAGGCAGATCACGGCGTCCGCGAGGCAGAACCACGACTTGCGGGCCTCCAGCGTGGAGCCGAGGCCCTTCAGATGCTGCCCGACCGCCGCGTACTCCCCGTCCGTGGTGCCGCCGACCCACCGCACGTCCGGCTTGGGCGCGCCCCACTCGCCGCCGGCCCGGTCGGCGAGGCGTCGGGTGGAGACGGTGGTGCCCGGCAGCCGGTACCAGTCCACCGTGGGCCAGAACCAGTCGGTGTACTGATCGCTCGGGCCCTCGGCCCACCACTGGAGCATTCCGGCGCCGGTGTGCCAGCCGCGCGGGTTCTCGCCGTTGCCGCACTCGTAGTGGGCGATCCGGTCGCTGCTCATGGAGAGGGCGGCGACGAATCCGGGGCGGCGGTGCACGGCGCGGTCCATGGCGGCGAAGAGGTGATGGCCGACGGGCTCGGGGGCGGCCGGTACGGGTGAGTCGGCGACGGCGTGCAGCCGGGCGAGGTCGGCGACAGCGAACTGACGACCGGTCAGGATGGGTGTGACGTCGTCCCGTTGGATCCATCCCTTGATCCGGCCGTACCAGCGCTCCCGCTCCTCCTCGTCGACGCCGCCCGCGAGCAGCGTGACGGCCGCGACGAGCGCCTGCCCGTGGTAGTGGTCGCTGCGCATGACGTGCAGATCGTCGTCGGCCAGGTAACCGCGGCTGATGGCCCGGCCGTTGACGCCGTCCATCACCAACCCGTCGTGGATGAGCGGCGCGTAGGCCCGCTCGACGCTGTCCAGGACGTTCCGTCGGCCGGGGTCGGTGACCTCCCAAGCGGAGCCGGCCAGAAGCGCGAAGAGCCGGCCGAGCCCGTCGAGCATGACCTGTCCGTAGGTTCCGGAGTAGGCGACCCAGGTGTGCTGGACGAACGAGCCGTCGGCGTACAGCCCGTCCCCCTTGGTCACGTACGGGAAGACGGGCGACAGGGCGTCCCGGGCGAGCGCGATGCGGTCGCCGGCCCGGCCGAGGACGCCGCGCAGGGCGACGGAGCGGCACAGGTCGACGCGGTTGGCGCCGGTGGAGGTGCCGGAGTAGTCCGTGAGCGCGCTGTCCGGGATGAAGTGGTCGACGGCCGCGCAGGCCGCGGTGGTGCGGGCGTCGCCGAGGTGGTCGTACAGGGCGGCCGTGATGTCCATGAGCAGGCGGGGGCTGCCGATCTGCCATTCCCACCAGTTGCCGTAGCGGGTGGTGGCGGGGTTGTAGACCGTGGCGGAGAGGTGGTCGAGGCCGCGCAGGACGTCCGTGAGGAGGCCCTCGTCGTCCGTCGAGCCGGTGCCGGCCTGGGCGTAGGCCTGGGTCATCGTCCACAGGCGGCTGTAGCTCCGGGTGATGCCGGCGGGCGGGTCGAAGGGGTGTCCCGGCCACAGGGAGGTGGCCGTCGGGGTCATGGTGGCGCGTAAGGCACGGGCCAGTTCGCCGGTCTGGGCCAGACGGGAGGCGTAGGGCTCCGCGGCGGGGTCGTAGCCGGCACCGAGGGCGATGTCGAGCCAGCGGTGGCGGAGGACCGCGTAGGGGTCGGCGCCGGTGGCGCGGGCGGTCGGAGTGCCCGGGGCCAGGGCACTCGCGAGCAGGGCGGCGGTGAGGAAGGCGCGGCGCGTGGAGGTCATGCCCTTGGCGTCTACCACCACACCCTTCACCCGGTCACCACGTGACGCACCGTATTGGCGGAAACACGCCGTTGGACTATGTTGAACATTGAACGGAATAGGTCTACGGTCGTCCGTGTTGACCTCATTGAACATTCAACATCAAGACCTCCGTCCCCAAAGGAGCAACGTCATGGGCATCTTCGGCCGCAAGAACACCTCCGAGTCCGCCGCCGCCCCCGCCGCCGCGCCGGCCGCCGTGAACCCGGACCTGGCCGCGCTCACCGGCGAGTACACGATCGACCCGGCCCACACCACGATCGGCTTCGTGGCCCGCCACGCCATGGTCACCAACGTCAAGGGCGGCTTCCTCGATTTCTCGGGCTCGCTGCACCTGGACGGTTCCGACCCGGCGAAGTCCACCGCGTCCCTCGACGTCAAGATGGACAGCATCGACACGGGCAACGCCGACCGGGACGGCCACCTGAAGTCGTCGGACTTCTTCAAGACGGACGAGTTCCCGACGATGACCTTCCGCTCCACCAAGGCGGAGGCCCTGGGCGGCGACGACTACCGCGTCACCGGCGACCTCTCGATCCTCGGTGTCACCAAGCCGCTCTCCATCGACCTGGAGTTCAACGGCTCCGCGAAGGACCCCTTCGGCAACGAGCGCGTCGGCTTCGAGGGCAAGACGGAGATCCTGCGCTCGGAGTGGGGCCTCACCTGGAACGCCGCGCTGGAGACCGGTGGCGTCCTCGTCTCCGACAAGATCAAGCTGAACTTCGACATCTCGGCGATCAAGAACGCGTGAGCCTCCGGCACCGGGCGGCCTGAAACGGCGGCCCCCGACCACTCACGCCCGTGAGCGCGCCCGCCCTTCACTCCCCCGTGTCGAAGGGCGGGCGCTCGCGCACCCGCAACTTCACGACAGCGGCCGCCACCTGGACGGCCTGGCTCTCCGGGGTCCGGGCGCGCAGCACGCCGAGCATGGTGAGGTACCGATCGGTCCTGCCGAGCGCTTCGAACGCAGCCCGCGCGCGGTGGTCGTCCTGAAGCGCGGCAACAAGTTCCTCGGGTACGGCGGCTCCCTTCTGCGACTCGTACGCCGCGCCCCACCGCCCGTCCGCCTTGGCGGCTTCGACCTCGGCGATGCCGCTCGGCCGCATCCGCCCCTCCTCAGTCAGTTCCTCCACCCGCCGTACGTTCACCATCGACCAGAGGCTGCCCGACCGACGCGGAGTGATCTTCTGCAGGTAGCACGAGGCGTCGAGCCCCTTGCGCTGCCCCGTGATCCACCCGTGGCAGAGGGCGACGTCGTTGACCTCGGCGGCGGTGACGGAGGCGAGGCCGGAGCCCTTCTTGCCGACCTTGATCCACAGGCCGGGATGGGGAGCGGGGTGAACCTCCAGCCAGGCGTCCAGGTCGACCGCGGTCTCGAAGGCGAAGGGGTGAGAGGCGCTGGGAGCAGGGGTCATGAGGCCAGCGTAGGCAGGCACTAGGACAAAAACTGTCCTAGTGGGTATCCGGGCGACCGCCGCGCTGTCCGGCCCGGACGCGCCGCGGGTGCTGATCCTGACCACCTTCGACCTCGACGAGCACGTGTACGACGCGCTCGCGGCGGGGGCCGGCGGGTTCCTGCTGAAGGACGTGACGGCGGAGCGGCTGTTCGACGCGGTGCGGGTCGTGGCCGCCGGGGAGGCGCTGCTCGCGCCCGCGATCACACGGCGGCTGATCGCCGAGTTCGCCCGGCTGCGCCCGAGGGCACCCGCACCGGACGCGGCCCTCTCCCTGCTCACCCGGCGCGAGACGGAGGTACTGCGGCTGCTCGCGGAGGGGCTGTCCAACCCGGAGGTGGCTCAGCGGCTGCGCGTCGGGGAGGAGACGGTGAAGACGCATGTCAGCCGGGTCCTGTCCAAGCTGGGGCTGCGGGACCGCACGCAGGCGGTGGTCATGGCGTACGAGTCGGGACTGGTCGTGCCGCGATCGTCGTAAGGCGCTTCGGGACCGGCAGCAGCCACCAGGCCACGGCGACGGACAGGGCGGCGCCGACGGCGATCGCGGCCAGGCGGTTGGGCAGCAGGCTGCTCGCGTCCTGGCCGAAGTAGCCGAGCAGGAGGGACAGGGCGGTGGTCATGCCGGCGGCCCAGTAGGCGTAGTTGAGGGGCCGCAGCCACAGGGCCACGGCCAGGACCGCGAACATGACGGCCACCGCGGTGTGCCCGGTGATTCCCAGCGCCGCCACGCCGGTGGCCAGCAGCGTGCCCGCGCAGGCTCCGGCGAAGCGCTCGACTCCCTTGCGCAGTACGTCGGTTCGGCCGCGGTTGCCGCTCCCGACGACGAACGCGGTGAGCACCGCCCACGGCCAGTGGTGGTCGAAGAGGAGCCGGCCGAGGGCGAAGGCGGCCGCGACGGCCACCGCCATCTGCACGGCCATCCGGGTGCTGGGGCGGGGGCGGAGCCGGGACGGGCGCCGTGGGGCGGGAGCGGTTGCGGGTTCGGCGGGCCAGGGGCCGTACCGGTCGGCGAGTGCCTGCACCAGCCAGACGCAGCCGCAGGCCAGCACCCCGATCAGCGCCGACCAGGCCCAGCTCACCAGCGCGCCCTGCGCCTCGGACGGCAGTGCCGGGCCGGGGACGACGAGGAGAGCGACGAACGGCAGGGTCATCAGCGTGCCCGCCCTGGTGGCGACGGGGCCGTGGCGGCGGATCCAGATGGGCAGCGAGATCCCGGCGGTGAAGACGGCGGCGCCCACCGCGTAGTGCGCGGCGATCAGATGGCCGACCAGCGCGCAGACCGCGGCGACGGCGGGGAGCAGGACGAGGGCGGTGAGCCGTTCGCGGGTGTCGGCCGTCCGCCCGCTTCTGGCGAGGGTGAGGGTCAGGGCGACCGCGAGGACGACGGAGTCCGTGTGCAGTCCGGCGGCGCCCTCCAGGCGGAGGGCGGCGGCCCAGCAGAGCAGCACGGCCGTCATCGTCAGCGCCGCTTCGTACGCGTTGCGTATTAGTTTGGCGGTCACTCACTCGATGGTACGAGGAAGTCCGCCGCACAAGTAGTAAGGGTTGGCTTATGATTCCGGTCATGGACGACCTCTCCGAAGCCGCCCGCATCCGACGCGGTGTCGTACGGCTGAACCGTCGGCTGCGTCAGGAGCGCGGGGACGGGAGCCTCAGCCCCAATCAGCTCGCCGTCCTCGGGCATCTGCACCGGCACGGCTCGGCGACCCCCGGAGAGATCGCGGCGGCCGAGCGGCAGCGGCCCCAGTCGCTCACCCGGGTCTTCGCGGAACTGGAGACGGAGGGGCTGATCGCACGGGAGCCGGGCACGGAGGACCGGCGCCGGTCGGTGCTGACGCTCACGGCTCAGGGGCGGCGGGCGCTGGAGCGGGACATGGCCGACCGCGACGCCTGGCTGGCCACCGCGCTCGGGTCCCTCGGCGAGACCGAGCGGGGCGTGCTGGCCCTGGCGGGCGCACTACTGGAGCGGCTGGCCGACCTGCCCGGACCGGAGGCCTGAGGGGCCGGACCGGTGAGCGCATCGGCTCTCTAACCCCCGCCGAAGTCCCCGCCACCCCCGCCGAAGTCCCCGCCCCCGCCGTCCCCGAACCCGCCCCCGAAGTCACCGGGGTCGAAGTCCGCGCCGGAGACGTCGCCGCCCTCGTAGCCGCCGCCGAAGTCGCCGTAGCCGGTGCCGTAGTCGGCCGCGTAGGACGGGGTGGCCATCGCGCTGCCGAGCAGGGTGCCGACGAGCAGTCCCGGCAGGATGCCGCCGCCGAAGTAGCCGCCCGCCCAGGGGCCGTAGGCCGGGCCCGCGTCCCAGTAGGGGCGGCGGCCGTAGTCGGTGTCGACCTCGCGGACGACCGGGTCGCGGCCGTCGGCCAGCCGCGTCCGATCCGCCGCGCAGACCGGCACCTCGCGGAACGAGCCTCCGGGAGGTGTCCAGATCGCGTCGGCGACCGAGGGGCCGTGGCGCGGGTCGAAGAAGCAGGGCGGGCGGCGCTCGGGCAGCGGGCGGCCCTCGCGGCGGGCGGCCAGCTGGGCGAGGGAGAACCGGCCGTCCTCCAGGGCCTGGGTGACGGCCCGGACGTCCTCCGGTCTGCGGGCCTCCGCCATGGACTGCTTCGCCTGTTCGTAGGCGTCCAGCGCGCGCTCGTAGTCCGCGCGCATCGCGTCGTCGGCGCCCACCTCCGCCGGGTGGAAGTCCAGCCGGTCCAGCTCCTCGCCGAAGGCGGTGATGTCCTCGTCGACCACCACCCGCAGCCGCTCCAGAGCGGCCCGCTGTTCCTCGTCATGGCGCCGGCGGCCGCGCCGGACCAGCGCGTACGCGCCCGCGCCGGCCACCACCACCACGGCGCCGACCGTGATCAGCGCCGTGCCGGAGACGCCCTGGCCGCTTCTGGAGGAGCCCCAGGATGCGGGGGCCCTGCCGCCCATGTTGGCCAGGGCCCGGTTCGTGAAGTCGGTCAGCTGGGTCCTGGCGGGCTCGCCCTGGACGCTGGTGACCAGGTTCCGCACGGCCGTTCGCGGCAGGACCGCGGAGTCGGCGCGGGCGTCGAAGCCGTTGCCGAGGCGGACGGCGTACAGGCCGGTGATGCCGGTGGCGGTGCGCAGGTCGGTGAAGAGGTTCCGGGTGGGGTAGC
Organism: Streptomyces sp. NPDC001406; assembly: GCF_042895285.1. Taxonomy (NCBI): domain Bacteria; kingdom Bacillati; phylum Actinomycetota; class Actinomycetes; order Kitasatosporales; family Streptomycetaceae; genus Streptomyces; species Streptomyces sp. NPDC001406. The sequence goes on along the minus strand of NZ_JBIAWG010000022.1, from coordinate 146,960 downwards.
CGGCCGGCAGGACCGCGATGAAGAGCGGCTTGTCGGCGTCCCTGATCTGCTTGTCGAGTGCTCGCACGTCCACGGGCGACAGCTGTCCGGAGGCGGCCGGGTCGATGTACACGGGGTTCTTGCGCAGGGCCTCGGCGATCGTCGAGACATTGGTGGCCGCCGAGGCACCCGGCGCGAGCACGGTGAGAAGGGCAAGCGCCAGGGCCAGCAGCAGCCCGGCCGGGCCTCGGGTCCGTACGACGGCCTTCATGTCTCGAAGCTACCCGAACCAACAGAAATTGGTCAGATATCCCGGGAATGGTCATATATGCAGCTGGGAGGCGCCCACCGTCGAATGGCGCCTCCCAGCTGCGGCTCAGGCCGCCCGATAGGCCGCCGTCAGCGCCCGCACCGCCTCTCCGTAGCGTCCGGTCAGCAGCAGATGGTCCGCGTCGGCGAAGGGCTTCGCCACCGCCGCGGTGATCCGCTGCCCGATCTTGTTCTGCACGATCAGCCGCGCCTTGGCGACCAGCGCGCGCCCTGTGCCGTCCGCGCCCTTCTTCTCGGCCATCGTGGCCGCGGCCCCGAGCGCCCGCAGCGCCTTCGCGCCGCCCCGCGGAACCTCGGTCAGGGTCGTGAGCCCCCAGCCGTAGGGGAACTGCGGGTCGTACGACGAGTCGCCGACGTTGATCGGCAGCTGGGCCTCGGTCCTGGGCCAGGTCACCGGGAGCTGCCCGGTGAAGGGCCGCCTGCCGTACAGCACGTCGGCCACGCCGTCACCCTCCGTGCCCGGCAGCCAGGAGGCGACCAGCGCGTCGATCTCGCCGAGCCGGTCGCCGATCAGCTGCGGCCGCCCGGAGACGATCAGCACGGCGCACTTCATGGCCGCGCACACCTTGTCCACGGCGGCCTTGTCGGCGGCGGACAGCTGCAGGTCGTGTCCGTTGCCGACGTCTCCGACGCCCTCGGCGTACGGGGTCTCGCCGACGACGACCACGCCGACGTCATGGCCGGAGGTGGGCGCCGAGGCGTCCTTGGAGTAGGTGACGGACCCGCCGGCGTTGCGCAGGCCTTGCAGGACGGTCGTGCCCTTGGTGATGTTCCCGGAGGAGCCCTGCCAGGTGAGCGTCCAGCCGCCGGTCTGGTTGCCGATGTCGTCGGCGTTGGACCCGGCGACATAGACCTTCTGCGACTTCTTCAGGGGCAGTACGCCGCCGTCGTTCTTCAGCAGCACCTGGGACTCGGCGGCTGCCTGACGCGCGACCGCCCGGTGCTCCGGCGAGCCGATCCGCGCGGCGCCGCTGGTGTCGGCGTACGGGTGCTCGAAGAGGCCGAGACGGAACTTCTGGGTGAGGATGCGGGAGACAGCGTCGTCCATGCGCTTCTCGCTGATCCGGCCGGCTTGCACCTCATCCATGAGCTTCGCGCTGAACTCCTTGTAGGAGTACGGCACCATCATCATGTCGACGCCCGCGTTCACGGCCGTGCGGACGTGCGACCCGTAGTCGCCGGGGAGCTGGTCGATGGCGTTCCAGTCGCTGATGACGAAGCCGTCGAAGCCCATCCGGCCCTTGAGCACACCGTTGATCATGTCGGCGCGGGCGTGCATCTTCACCGGTCCCTGCCCGTCGCCGAGGATGTCGAGCGAGGAGTACGAGGGCATGACCGTGCCGACGCCCCGGTCGACGGCGGTCTCGTAGGGCGCCAGGTGGACGGCCTCCAGCTGCTGCCGGGTGACCTTGGTGACGCCCTGGTCGATCGTGTACGACCCCGTGGTCGACGAGCCGAACTCGGTGCCGCCGTCGCCGGCGAAGTGCTTGGCGGTGGCGAGAACCTTGTCGTTGCGGCTCAGATCCTTGCCGTTCGCGCGCCCTTGGAGACCCTGGATGATCGTCTCCATGGACTCGACGAGCGCCGGGTCCTCGCCGAAGGACTCGTACGAGCGGCCCCAGCGTTCGTCACGGGTGACGCAGAGGCAGGGCGCGAAGTCCCAGGGGATGCCGGTGGCGCGCACCTCGGCCGCCGTCACCGAGCCCGCCTGCTGGGCGAGTCGGGGATCCCGCGTCGCGCCGATGCCGATGTTGTGCGGCATGATCGTGGCGCCGGCCAGGTTGTTGTGGCCGTGAACCGCGTCGACGCCGTAGATCAGCGGAATCTGGAAGCGGGTCGCCTGTGTCCTCAGCTGGAAGGCGTCGATCATCTTCGCCCAGGCCTCGGGGGTGTTGGGCGTGGGGGTGGAGCCGCCGCCGGAGAGCAGGGAGCCGAGTTCGTACGTGGCGATGTCGCCGCCGTTCGCCACGGCACCGCGCTCGGCCTGGGTCATCTGGCCGGCCTTCTCCGCCAGTGACATGCGGGAGAGAAGATCGGCGACGCGCTTCTTCACCGGCAACTTGGCGTTCAGATACGGCAGTCCGTGCGCGTCGACGACGATCTGCGGTGTCTCGGCCGGGGGTTTGGCGCCGGTCACCGTGAGCTTGAGGGGGATCGCCTCGGCGGACTCGGCCGCCTTGTCCTTGAGGGTGGGGACCCGGATGGTCTGCGCGGAGCCGGAGGCCGTGCCCGCCGCGAAGGTGAGCGTGCCGGAGACCGGGGTGTAGTCCTTGCCGGGGTCGGCGCTCCCGGTGGCAGCCGTCTCGTACGCGACGGTCACGGGCTCGTCGAGCGGGGCGGAGCCGGTGGTGGCGACGGTGACCCTGACGGTGGCCGTGTCGCCCTCGCGGACCGGGTAGACGGCGGAGTCGGTGGTGACGGAGGCGCGCAGGGACTGGTCGGCCTTGCCGTACAACTCGACGTCGTCCATGGCGAATTGCCCGTGCACGCCGACGGGCAGTGTGACGGCGTACCCCCACATCTGCGTCAGTCCGAGGATGTGGTCGATGCCGCCGACGGGCTGGTAGTCCGTGCGGTAGACGAAGTCGGTGAAGGGGATCTCGATCTGTTTCCAGCCGCTGAAGTCGTCGGTGAAGGAGGTGGTCCAGAGTTCGGAGGCCTCGCCGCCCGCGCCGCCGTCCTTGATCTCGAAGGCGATCTTCTTCCCGTTGTCCTGGCCGTCCCACCAGAAGCGGATGCCCTTGTGGGCGGACCAGTCGTGGGCCGGCTGGTTCGCGGCGAAGTCGTGGGTGAAGCCGCCGTAGCCGCTGATGTCGTACGTACCGGAGAGGACCTTGGCGCCCTCGGGGGCGTCGGTGCGGTCGGCGAGGGTGAGTGCGGGCGGGTCGTCGCTGTCGCCGCCCCAGGTGAAGATGCCCTCGGCGGGCTGGGAGGCGAAGGGGACCTCGCCCTCGAAGCGGTCGACGGGGACGGGCGGGGGATCGTCGGCCGCGTGGGCCGACGCGAGCGGCAGGAGCGCGGTCAGCAGACCGGCTGAGGCGAGCAGGGCGGTTCTTCGCATGGACCTTCCCTCGGCTCTCGTGGTTCACTCATGACTTAGCTCACGTCATGAGTTAACTAGCGCCCCGGAAACCCGTCAAGACGTCACGTCAGCACGGATTCGGGTTCAAATCCCCTCTGCAACAGGCTTGTTGTCCCCCACGAGAAGGGCTGCGCAGCATGAGAGGAACCCCATCCGCGGTCCGGCTGCTCCTGGCCGGACTGCTCACCGCGGCGGGCTTCACCGCGGCCGTACCCCCCGCGCACGCGGCCGGCGAGCAGGTCACCGCCTGGCTGACCACCACCGACGACGACGCCGGACGCCATGTGGTCCGCGGGCTCCAGGCGCAGACGCCGTTCGCCTTCCAGTCCGGTGCCGGAGGCGGCGGCGAGAACATCACCGTCGACGAGAACACCCGCTACCAGACCTTCACCGGGGGCGGCGCGTCCTTCACGGACACCGCGGCCTGGCTGATGAACGGCAGCGGGGCGCTGTCGCAGTCGACCCGGGACGCGACCATGCGGAAGCTGTTCTCGCCGACGGACGGGATCGGGCTGTCGTTCCTGCGCAATCCGATGGGCGCCTCGGACCTGGCGCGGTACGGGTACACGTACGACGACGTGCCGGCCGGGCAGAGCGACCCCTCCCTGGCGAAGTTCTCGATCGCGCACGACCTCGCGGACGTCGTCCCGCTGACGAAGCAGGCGCTCCAGCTGAACCCGTCCCTGACGGTGATGGCCTCACCCTGGACGGCACCGGCCTGGATGAAGGACAGCGGCTCGCTCAACGGGGGCTGGCTGAAGGCGGAGGACTACGGGGCGTACGCCGCGTACTTCGTCAAGTACCTCCAGGCGTACCGGGACCAGGGCGTCGACGTCTCGTACGTGACCCCGCAGAACGAGCCGACCTGCTGTTCCGGCTACCCGTCGATGAGCTGGAACGCGAGCGGCCTGGCGTACTTCATGAAGAGCGAGCTGCTGCCGAAGCTCCAGTCGGCGGGGCTGAAGACGAAGGTGCTGGCGCACGACTGGAACTGGGACGTCTACGACTCCTACGCCGCCCAGTCGGTCGACGACCCGGCGATCCGCAACCACCCGAACTTCGGCGGGATCGCCTGGCACGGCTACGGCGGTGACGTCGGCAAGCAGACGTCCGTCCACAACCAGTACCCCTCGCTGGACGCCTTCGGCACCGAGCACTCGGGCGGCACCTGGATCGCCAACCAGCAGCGCGAGGACATGCTCAACATCGTGGACTACACCCGGAACTGGGCGAAGTCGGTGACGAAGTGGTCGCTGGCCGTGGACCAGAACAAGGGCCCGCACAACGGGGGTTGCGGCACCTGCACCGGACTGATCACCGTGCACAACGGGGACGGGCAGAGCGGGACGGTCGACTACACGGTCGAGTACTACACGATGGGCCACCTGACCAAGTTCGTACGGCCGGGCGCCCAGCGGATCGCGTCCACGGCCTCGTCGTCCGTGCCGAACGTGGCCTGGCGCAACCCGGACGGCTCGAAGGCGCTGATCGCCTACAACGACGCGTCCGCCACGAAGACGGTCACGATCAACTGGGGTTCGCAGCACGCGACTTACTCGCTGCCCGGCAAGACGTCGGCCACCTTCACCTGGTCGGGCACGCAGTCGGGCGGGGGCGACCGGTCGGGAGCGTTCGTCGGGCTCGCCGGCAAGTGCCTGGACGTGGCGGGCGCGTCGAGCGCCAACGGTACGGCGGTGCAGCTCTACGACTGCAACGGCACCGCGGCACAGCAGTGGACCGTGGCGGCCGACGGTACGGTCAGGGCACTCGGCAAGTGCCTCGACGTGACGTCGGGTTCGACCGCCGACGGGGCGAAGGTGCAGTTGTACGACTGCAACGGGACCGGTGCACAACGGTGGTCGTACAACTCCTCCACCGGTGATGTCGTGAATACGGCGGCGAACAAGTGCCTCGACGTGACGGACAACTCGTCGGCGAACGGGTCGCGGGCACAGATCTGGTCGTGCACCGGCGCCGCCAACCAGAAGTGGCGGTTGCAGTAGGACGGGCCGTGTCCCGTCCGTGAGGGGGGACGGGACATGAGACGTGCCGGTGCGGCAGCGGTGGGCATCGTCGCCGGGGCGCTGCTGCTCAGCGGGTGTGCCGCCGTCGATCTGCCGCTCGCCGGGGTTCGGATGGGGGCGGACGGGGTGCCGTACGCACTGATCCGGCCCTGCGGGAGCGACAGCTACCGGACGCCGTCGCTCGACGGGTGGGCGAAGGGGGCCGAGGACGGGCCCGCCACCACCGGGTGGGACGTGCGCAAGGAGAAGCTGAGCGGCAACGCCCGGTTCCCGTTGTTCTCGCCGCCGCACGCCTGGCGGGCCCGGCACCGGGGGCCGCAGCGGCTGCTGCCGGAGCACCGGTACTCGCTGGCCTTCGGCCACTACGTCACCGGCGACTCCTACAACGGGGTCGTCGAGTTCACCACCGCCCAGATCGCCCGGCTGAAGCCCGGCCAGGTCTGGGCCGACGGCCGGGCGATGAGCCCCGGCGAGTTCGAGAAGCTCGCCGAGGACTCCTGCTGAGCGCCGGTTACTGGGCGGGCTCCACACCGGCCCGCAGCAGGCCGTAGGTGTAGGCGTCCTCCAGGGCCTGCCAGGAGGCGGCGATGACGTTCTCCGCGACGCCCACCGTGGACCACTCGCCCGTGCCGTCGGAGGTGGAGATCAGCACCCGGGTGGTGGACTGGGTGCCGTGCACGCCCTCCAGGATGCGGACCTTGTAGTCGACGAGGTCGAGCTTGGCCAGCTGGGGGTAGATCTTCTCCAGGGCGACGCGCAGGGCCCGGTCCAGGGCGTTGACCGGGCCGTTGCCCTCCGCGGTGGCGACGATGCGCTCGCTCTTGGCCCAGAGCTTGACCGTGGCCTCGTTGGCGTGGGTGCCGTCGGGGCGGTCCTCGACGATGGCGCGCCAGGACTCGACCTCGAAGTACTTGAAGGGCTTGCCCTCGACCTCCTCGCGCAGCAACAGCTCGAAGCTCGCGTCCGCCGCCTCGTACGTGTAGCCCTGGAGCTCGCGCTCCTTCACGCGCTCGACCACCCGGCCGACCAGTTCGCGGTCGCCGCCCAGGTCGACGCCCAGTTCCTTGCCCTTGAGCTCGACCGAGGCGCGGCCCGCCATGTCGGAGACCAGCATCCGCATGGTGTTGCCGACCTGTTCGGGGTCGATGTGCTGATACAGGTCCGGGTCGACCTTGATCGCGGAGGCGTGCAGGCCCGCCTTGTGGGCGAAGGCGGAGACACCCACGTACGGCTGATGGGTGGAGGGAGTGAGGTTGACGACCTCGGCGATGGCGTGCGAGATACGCGTCATCTCACGGAGCCGGCCCTCCGGCAGGACCTTCTTGCCGTACTTCAGCTCCAGCGCCGCCACGACCGGGAAGAGGTTGGCGTTGCCGACGCGCTCGCCGTAGCCGTTCGCCGTGCACTGCACATGGGTCGCGCCCGCGTCCACCGCCGCGAGGGTGTTGGCCACCGCGCAGCCGGTGTCGTCCTGGGCGTGGATGCCGAGCCGGGCGCCGGTGTCCGCGAGGACCGTCGAGACCACGGCCTGGACCTGGGCCGGCAGCATGCCGCCGTTGGTGTCGCAGAGGATGACCACGTCCGCGCCGGCCTCCGAGGCCGCCCGGACGACCGCCTTCGCGTACTCCGGGTTCGCCCGGTAGCCGTCGAAGAAGTGTTCGCAGTCGACGAAGACACGGCGGCCCTGCGCGCGCAGGTGGGACACGGTGTCCCGGACCATCTCCAGGTTCTCGTCGAGCGTGGTGCGCAGCGCCAGCTCCACATGCCGGTCGTGCGACTTGGCGACCAGGGTGATCACCGGGGCGCCGGACTCCAGCAGCGCCTTGACCTGCGGGTCGTCCGCAGCCTTCGCGCCCGCCCGGCGGGTGGCGCCGAAGGCGACCAGCTGGGCGTTCTTGAAGTCGATCTCCTGTTGGGCGCGGGCGAAGAACTCGGTGTCCCGCGGGTTGGCCCCGGGCCAGCCGCCCTCGATGAAGCCCACGCCGAAGTCGTCCAGGTGCCGTGCGATGGCGAGCTTGTCCGCGACGGTGAGGTTGATGCCCTCGCGCTGCGCGCCGTCGCGCAGCGTGGTGTCGAAGACGTGGAACGAATCGTCGAGCTCGCTGGTTGCGGTCATGGTCTCAAGGCTCCTGTGTTGAATCTCGGTCTTACCGGAATGACCGGCTCCACCGTCCCTCCATACTCCCTCGCGCTCCGCTCCCGGCTGAAGGTGGGCCAGGAAAACGAAAAAACCCCTCGCGGGTGCGAGAGGTCTGCGCGCGGGTCTAGGACGACGGTGGCCACCCGTACCTGGTCGTACGTGGTGGTCACTGCGGACCGGCGCGCCTGCTGCCAATAATCACGGCGAACGTGAGCACGGGGGCAGTCTGGCACAGCCCCGCCCCCGGCTCACGGGTTGTCTCAGGATGCGGTACGTACGAAGCGTCCCGCTCGTCTCTCATGTCCCGTTCGGGCGTCAGGCACCGGGGGTGAGCAGGGCATCCGCGATGAACTCGCGCACATGGGTCATGACCTGCTCCCGGTCCGTGCCGCGCAGCCCGACCGCGACATGGATGGAGAAGCCGTCGAGCAGGGCGCGCAGCCGGGCGGCGAAGCGGTCGGCGTCGACGGGGCGGAACTCGCCGCGCGAGATGCCCTCCGCGATCAGGGCGACCAGGTCGCGGTGCCAGGCGCCCTCGATGGCGGCCTGCCGGTCGCGGGCGGCAGCGTCGGCGGCAGCGCTCTGCGAGCGGTTCCAGACCTCCAGCCACAGGGTCCAGTGCGGGTCGCGGTGGCCGTCGGGGACGTACAGGTCCACATAGGCGTCCAGGCGCTCGCGGGCCGGGGCCCCGCGCATGAGCAGCCGGCCGCGCTCGGCGCCCAGTCTGCCCTCGCTCCACTCCAGGGTCTGGAGCAGGAGTTCGTCCTTGGAGCGGAAGTAGTACAGCAGATGGCCGCTGCTCATGCCGACCGCACGCCCCAGCGCCGCCATGGTGAGCTTCTCCAGACCGCGCTCGGCGATCATGTCCATGGCGGCGGCAAGGACCTCCTCGCGCGGCGGCGCGGGGGTACGGCGACGGGGCGGCGGGGCGGTGCTCATGAGGGCACCACCCGGACGGCGTCGGGCAGGAAGTGGGTCTCGTACGGTCCGGAGCAGTCGGCGAACAGGGTCGCCACCTCCGCCCCGCACCCCGGGCACACGAAGTTCGGCCCCTGCCGCCCCATGGGGCCGCAGCACCCGAACTCCGGGCAGGCGTCGTTGGACGCCAGGAAGCCGCGGGTGTCCTCGGGGTGGACCACCCACGTGTCACGCGGCCCGGCCGACATCAGGAACCCCTGCCCGTCGGGGTCACCGACGCACACGCCGGGCACGGCGGCTCCGACCCACTCCGGGTCCGGATGCGGCACGAGGGGCGCCCCGGACGGCTCGGGGTCCACCGCGTACGTGCCCCGCGGCACGGTGGACGGCGCATGCCGCGAGCCGTCGGGGTTCTTCAGCCCGCTGTACTCCGGGCGTTCGGGCAGCTCGGACAGCAGGCGCAGCGGCTCGCTGAGACGGCGGCCGCAGGCCGCGCAGACCAGGACGTTCACCCGTATGTTCTACCCGACGACAGCCGTCACCGGGTCTTCGGCTGCTGTTGCGTGATGCAGTGGATGCCACCGCCACCGGCGAAGATCGTCCGGGCGTCCACGAGTGTCACCGTCCGCTCCGGGAAGAGACGGCGGAAGATGCCGGCGGCCTGCTCGTCGCGTGGGTCGTCGAAGGCGCAGAGCACGACGCCGCCGTTGCAGAGGTAGTGGTTGATGTAGGAGTAGTCGGCCCAGTGGCCGTCGGCCTCCAGGACGGTCGGGGCGGCCACCTCGACGACCTCCAGCCGGCGGCCGCGCGCGTCCGTCTGGGCGCGCAGGATGCCGATGGCCTCCTCGGTCACCTCGTGGTCGGGGTGCGCCGGGTCCGGCTGGTGGTGGGCGACCACGACGCCCGGGCCGGCGAACGCGGCGACGATGTCGACATGGCCGAGGGTGCCGAAGCCGCTGGGCGTCCCCCCACGCCGTTCAGGCAGTGGGGGAGGATAGTCGCCGGTGAGACCGCGGGGCAGCCAGATCGCCTTGCGGGTGCCCAGGTGGGCGTGGATCTCGGCCTCGACCTCCTCGCGCGACCGGCCCGGGTTGCGCTCGGGGCCGAGCTGGACCGTCTCCGTCAGCAGCACCGTCCCCTCGCCGTCGACATGGATCGCGCCGCCCTCGTTGACCAGCCGCGAGGCGTACGTCCGCGCCCCCGCGAGGTCGGAGACGAACGAGGCGATCTTCGCGTCGTGCTCCCAGCGGGCCCAGCTCTGGGCGCCCCAGCCGTTGAACGTCCAGTCCACGGCGGCGAGTCCACCGCTGGCGTTGGTCAGGAAGGTGGGTCCGATGTCGCGCATCCAGGCGTCGTCGAGGTCGCGCTCCACGGTGTCGACGTCCGGGCCGAGCAGGGTGCGGGCCTCGGCGGACTGTCCGGGGCCGCACACGACCGTCACCGGTTCGAAGCGGCGGACGGTGCGGGCGACCGACGCCCAGGCGGCGCGGGCGGCGGCGAGGTCGTCCGGGTCGTCGAAGGTGGGGTTGGGGCCCGGCCACGCCATCCAGGTGCGCTCGTGCGGGGTCCACTCGGCGGGCATGCGGAAGCCGTCGGCTGCGGGGGTGGTCATGGCGCGGGTCCTTAGAGGAAGTAGAGGCGGTTGAGGGAGACCGAGTCGGCGGGTTCCGAGCGGAGCGGATCTCCGTCGAGGGTGACCAGGCCGGTGCGCCCGTCCACGTCGACGGTTCCGGTACGGGAGTTGAGGCGCAGGTCGGCGGGGCCGATGCCCCGGGTGCCGCGGACGGCGACCCTCCTTCTGCGCGTCGGCATCGAGTCGTTGCCCTGGTCGGCGGCGGCCCGGGCGACGAAGGCGACGGAGAGGTCGGCGGGCGTGGCGCCGTGCGCCCCGAACTGCGGGCCCAGCACCAGCGGTTCGCAGGTGTCGGTGGCCGCGTTGGGGTCGCCGGTCACGCCGTACGCCGGGAACCCGGACTTGAGGACGAGCTGCGGCTTGGCACCGAAGAACTCCGGGCGCCACAGGACGATGTCGGCGAGCTTGCCGGCCTCGATCGAGCCGACCTCGTGCGCGAGGCCGTGCGCGAGAGCGGGGTTGATGGTCAGCTTGGCGATGTAGCGCAGCACGCGGGCGTTGTCGTCGCCCTCGCTGTCGCCGCCCTCCCCGTCATGGGGAAGCAGGGGCCCCAGCTCGGCCTTCATCTTCCCGGCCATCGCGAAGGTACGGCGCACCGTCTCCCCCGCCCGGCCCATGCCCTGCGCGTCCGACGAGGTGATCCCGATCGCGCCCAGGTCGTGCAGCACGTCCTCGGCGCCCATGGTCCCGGCGCGGATGCGGTCCCGGGCCATGGCGGCGTCGCCGGGCAGGTCGGTCTTCAGGTCGTGGACGGAGACGATCATGCCGTAGTGCTCGGCGACCGCGTCCCGGCCGAAGGGCAGGGTCGGGTTGGTGGAGGAGCCGATGACGTTCGGCACGCCCGCCATCTTCAGCACGTTCGGCACATGTCCGCCGCCGCAGCCCTCGATGTGGAAGGCGTGGATCGTACGGCCCTCCAGGACGCGCAGGGTGTCCTCGACGGACAGGCACTCGTTCAGTCCGTCGCTGTGCAGGGCGACCTGGACGTCGTGCTCCTCGGCGACCCTCAGCGCCGTGTCCAGGGCGCGGGTGTGGGCGCCCATGTCCTCGTGCACCTTGAAGCCGGACGCACCGCCCTCGGCGAGGGCCTCGACGAGGGGCGCGGAGCGGGACGACGACCCGCGACCCAGGAACCCGATGTTGACCGGCCAGGCGTCGAAGGCATTGAACGCGTGCCGCAGCGCCCACGGCGAGTTGACCCCGACTCCCCACACCGGCCCGAACTCCTGCCCGATGATCGTGGTCACGCCGGAGGCCAGCGAGGCCTCCATGACGCGCGGGGACAGCAGATGGACATGCGTGTCGACGGCACCGGCGGTGGCGATCAGCCCCTCGCCGGACACGATGGACGTACCCGTGCCGACGACGACGTCGACCCCGTCGAGGGTGTCGGGGTTCCCCGCTCGCCCGATCGCGCAGATGCGCCCCTCGCGGATGCCGATGGAGACCTTCCGGATGCCCTGCGCCGCGTCGATCACGACGACGTTGCTGATCACGACGTCACAGGTGTCACGGACGGCGGCGGCCTTGAGGTGCAGCCCGTCCCGGGCGGTCTTGCCGAAGCCGGCCAGGAACTCGTCGCCGTACTGCTGGGCGTCGGACTCCACCCGGACGGTGAGGCCGGAGTCGCCGAGGCGGACCCGGTCGCCGGCCCGGGGGCCGTGGGTGGCGGCGTACTCGTACGGATTCACCGTTCCGCTCCCAGATATCCGCAGGCGGCGGCCCTGCGCAGGGCCTCTTCCCGGGCCCCCGGCGCGTCCAGCGGCCCGTCGACGAGCCCGGCGAAGCCGATCGCGATCCGCTCGCCCCCGATCGGCACCAGGCCGACCTCGACGCTCTCCCCCGGCCCGAACCGCACCGACGACCCGGCGGGTACGGCGAGCCGCATCCCGTAGGCGGCGGCGCGGGCGAAGCCGAGTCGCGGGTTGGCCTCGAAGAAGTGGAAGTGGGAGGTGACGGAGACGGGCACGGTCGCGGTGTTGGTGACCGTCAGCCGTACCGCCGGCTCGGGCTCGGTGTGCTCGGGCCCCGGCAGCAGCGCGCCCGGGCCGTCCTCGCCCAGCCCGCCCCCGATCGGGTCGGAGACGACCGCGAGCCGCGAGCCGTCGTCGAAGACGGCTTCCACGTGGACCTCAGTGACGACGTCGGCGACGCCCGGCAGGACGTCGGCCGGGCCGAGGACCGCACGGGCGCGCTCGACGGCCTCGGCGAGCCTGGCGCCGTCCCGGGCGGCCTCGCAGACGGTGTCCGCGATGAGCGCGGTGGCCTCCGGCACGTTCAGCCGCAGTCCGCGGGCGCGGCGGGCGCGGGCCAGCTCGGCGGCTCCGAAGAGCAGCAGCCGGTCACGTTCCGTCGGGGTCAGTCTCATGACGCGGCACCTCCTTGCTTCCAGCAGATTAGAGCATCACTCTAAACCGAGGCTTCCGCAATCAGAAGCACTGGAGCATGAGGTCGAGCACACCACATTGAACGCCGCTCAAACCGGACGAGGAGCGGACTGCCGTCAGCCCGCCTCCAGTCCCGGCAGGAAGCGGTCGGCGCCGAACGCGGGCTTCAGGTCCGTGAACCAGGTCGCACCCTCGTCGTAGGCCGCGAAGAACGGGCGGTCGACCAGTTCCGGGTCGCGGGCCTGGATCAGGTGCAGGACGAAGACCTTCTCGCCCGCCACCTCGGCGATGCCGTCCACGCAGACCTTGCCGGGCATCGCCGACATGACCGGACCGCGGACGGTGCGGGCGAGGCCCGAGACGCGGGCGTAGGCGTCGCGGAAGACGGCGTATCCGCGCGCCAGCGGCACCCCGAACCAGCCCTGCGGGCCCGTGTCCCGCTCCACGAACTGGTAGTACGGCACCGCGCCCAGCGAGGTCGTCTCCTCCCACAGCTCGGCCCAGGCGTCCGCGCTGTCGTTGATCCCGGCCACCAGCGGCCCCTGGCAGCGGATCACCGCGCCCGTGTCCCGCACCCGGCGCATCGCCTCCCGCACGACGGGCGGGCGGAGCTCCTGCGGGTGCGTGAAGTGGGCCATGAGCGCGAGGGTCCGGCCGCTCGCCACCACCTTCTCGAACAGCCGCAGCAGATCGTCGGCGTCCCGGTCGGTCGTGAAGCGGTACGGCCAGAAGGCGAGCGACTTGGTGCCGATCCGCACCGAGCGGACCGTGTCGATCTCCAGCAGCGGCTCGACGTAGCGGCGCAGCACCTCCGTGCTCATCACCAGCGGGTCACCGCCGGTGATCAGCGCGCTGGCGACCTCGGGGTGGGCGCGCAGATAGGCGCTCGTGGCGGCGATGTCGTCGGTGGCGATGCGCAGCTCGGCCTCGCCGACGAACTGCGGCCAGCGGAAGCAGTAGGTGCAGTAGGCGTGGCAGGTCTGGCCCTGGCGCGGGAAGACCAGAACCGTCTCCGGGTACTTGTGCTGAAGGCCCGTGAGGCGGCGGCCCTCGTGCACGGGGACGTTGGCGTCCAGCTGCCCGGAGGGGTGCGGGTTGAGCCGCATCCGGATCTCGTGGGCCGCGCGCTGCACCTCGCCCGTGGGCGCCTGACGGGCAAGCAGGTCGGCCATCGTGCGGACGTCGGGCGCGGGCAGCATCCCGGACTGCGGGAAGGTCAGCCGGAAGATCGGGTCGTCGGGCACGGCCGACCAGTCGATCAGTTCGTCGACGACATAGCTGTTCGTACGGAACGGCAGGACCGCCGCCACCGCGCGCAGGGCGAGCCGGTCGGCGGGCAGCAGGGACACCCGCTGCTGGAGCAGTGCGTCCAGGTCACGGGGGGTGAAGGCGCGGAAGCGGGGGCTCGTGCGCGGTGCGGGGTGGTGCGCTGAACTCATCTTTTGCCGGGGCCCTCTATTCCGTGACCAGGACCGGGGGCCGCAACTCGACGAAGGCGGCCGCCGACGCATCGTACTTCTCCGCGAAGTGCTGGATGAGCCGTCCGTGCAGCTCGCTCTCGTCGTCGACGACGATCACCTCATGGCCTTCCGCCCTGCTCAGCGCCTGGCTGTACGCGGTGAGTTGGTCGAGCCGGCGCCGGGCGAGATAGGTGACGAGGTCGGGGGCGGCGACGTACAGGCTGTCGTCGAGGAACACGAAGCGGCAGGTGAACTCCCGGCGCCCGTCGGTGGCGTCGACGACCGTGACGGGAAGGTGGGTGAACCGCTCCATCGGCTGGCCCTGTTGCCACAGTTCCTCGAAGCGCTGCTCCACGAAGGTGCCGAGCGGCGAGCGGACCGCGACCTCCAGCTGGACGCCCTCCCCGGAGAGCCGGCCGACGGTGAGGAAGGAGACCAGACAGCGCTCGTCCCAGCGGTAGAGCGTGACGCCGGGGGACGTCGAGCACAGCCGTACCTCCAGCAGTTGCCGGGAGCTGTCCTCCAGCCGGCGCGCGAACTCGTCCAGGGTACGCAGGTTGCGCATGATGTCGCGGCGGATGTCGGCGCTCTGTTCGCCGAGTTCCCGGCCGCGCAGGATGACGGCGAGGGAGTCCGGGTCGAGCAGCAGGATCTGGACGCGGGCGCCGCTCGCGGTGGCGGACCTGACTCCTCTGAAGAGGCGCTCGGAGAACTGCGGGCCGAACAGGTTGGAGAAGGTGTCCAGCACCTTCACGTTCGAGGTCGACCGGTACACCTGTGCGGCGAACCACTCGTAGTCCAGTCGGGTGTGCTCGCGGACGCGCCCCTCCTGGGCCCGGGATATCAGCGGGCCGATGACGAACACCGTGACGACCACGCCGACGATGTCGGTGCCGAGGTTGAGGGCGAGGTTCTGCCCGTAGTTGTCCATCGTCGAGGCCCGCCACAGCAGCAGGCCCGCGACGGCGGTCAGCAGCGCCAGCACGGTGAGGCTCTGCGGCCGGCGCGGGGTCTGTAACGTCCGCATCAGCCACCGCAGTCGTGGCATCGGCGACCGTCCGCTCACGCGTGCTCCCTCCCCCGTGGACTCAGGAAATACCCGCACGGGGGAGGCGATACGCGTCGAACAAGCGGCTGGAGTTCGCTCAGCCCAGCGGGTGCATCCAGCCGTGCTTGTCCTCGGCGATGCCGCGCTGGATGTCGAGGAGGGCCTGGCGGAGCCTGAGGGTGACCTCGCCGGGCTCGCCGTCGGACTGCTTCCACTCGGCGCCGGCCCGCTTGACCGTGCCGACCGGGGTGATGACGGCGGCGGTGCCGCAGGCGAAGACCTCGGTCAGGGTGCCGTTCTCGGAGTCCGTCTGCCACTGGTCGATGGAGACGCGGGCCTCTTCGGAGGCGTAGCCGAGGTCGCGGGCGACGGTCAGCAGGGAGTCACGGGTGACGCCCTCCAGGATGGAGCCGGTGAGGGTGGGGGTGACGATCCGGTCGCCGTACACGAAGTACAGGTTCATGCCGCCGAGTTCCTCGACCCACTTGTGCTCGACCGCGTCGAGGTAGCAGACCTGGTCGCAGCCCTGGGCGGCGGCCTCCGCCTGGGCGAGCAGGGAGGCCGCGTAGTTGCCGCCCGTCTTGGCGTCGCCCATGCCGCCGGGGACGGCGCGGACGCGGTCCTCGGACGCCCAGATGGAGACCGGCTTCACCCCGCCCGGGAAGTAGGCGCCGGCCGGGGAGGCGATGACGATGAAGAGGTACTCGTTGGCGGGCTTCACACCCAGGCCGACCTCGGTAGCGATCATGAACGGGCGCAGATAGAGGGACTCCTCGCCGCCGTGCGCGGGCACCCAGCCCTTGTCCTGCTGGACCAGGGCGTCGCAGGCCTCGATGAACGTCTCGACCGGCAGCTCGGGCATGGCCAGGCGCTTGGCGGAGCGCTGGAAACGCTTGGCGTTCTGGTCCGGGCGGAAGGTGGCGACCGAGCCGTCGGGGCGCCGGTAGGCCTTCAGGCCCTCGAAGATCTCCTGGGCGTAGTGCAGGACATTGGTCGCCGGGTCGAGGGGGATCGGCGCGTACGGAACGAGCTGGCCGTCGTGCCAGCCCCGGCCCTCGGTCCACCTGATGGTCACCATGTGGTCGGTGAAGTGGCGGCCGAAGCCGGGACTGGCCAGGATCGCCTCCCGCTCGGCGGCGGGCAGCGGGTGGGCGGAGGGCTTGAGCTCGATCGTGGGCGTCGTCATGGGTGCTTTGTCCTTCACCGGTTGTAGTGACGGGCCGCGCTCACGCCCGCACGGCCGGTGGCCAGTGTTAGGACGTCCGAGCATTCCCTCATACCGCGGCTCCGTGTTCGATTATCGCCCGGGGGCGACGGCGGAAGGAATCGGGGTGAATGCGGCCCAGGGGTCGATGGTGGCACCCGGCGGGGACATGGGGAAGCCGCCGGGGGCTGGAGTGACCCGGCGGCTTCGAATGGCTTCGAGTGGCGCGGGTCAGCCGGCTACTCGTACGGACAGGGCGTCGCCGATCTCGGACGTGCTGCGGGCGGGCAGCCGGCCGCGCTCCGCGAGGTCGGCGGAGACGGCGTCCTCGATGCGGGCGGCCTCCGTCTCGTAGCCGAGGTGGCGCAGCAGGAGGGCGACGGACAGGACCGTGGCGGAGGGGTCGGCCTTGCCCTGGCCGGCGATGTCCGGGGCCGAGCCGTGCACCGGCTCGAACATGGACGGGAACTCGCCGCCCGGGTTGATGTTGCCGGAGGCGGCGACGCCGATGCCGCCGGAGACGGCCGCGGCGAGGTCGGTGATGATGTCGCCGAAGAGGTTGTCGGTGACGATGACGTCGAACCGCTCGGGCTGGGTGACGAGATAGATCGTCGCCGCGTCGACGTGGATGTACTCGGTGGTGACCTCGGGGTACTCCGCGGCCACCGCGTTGAAGATGTTCGTCCACAGGTGCCCGGCGAAGGTCAGCACGTTGTTCTTGTGGACCAGCGTGAGCTTCTTGCGCGGGCGGGCCTGGGCGCGGGCGAAGGCGTCGCGGACCACGCGCTCGACACCGAAGGCCGTGTTCACGGAGACCTCGGTGGCGACCTCGTGCGGCGTGCCCTTGCGGATGGTGCCGCCGTTGCCCGTGTAGGGGCCCTCGGTGCCCTCGCGGACGACGACGAAGTCGATCTCCGGCTGGCCGGCCAGCGGGGTGGCGACGCCGGGGAGGAGCTTCGACGGCCGCAGGTTGACGTGGTGGTCGAAGGCGAAGCGGAGCTTGAGCAGGAAGCCGCGCTCCAGCACGCCGGACGGGACCGACGGGTCGCCGATGGCGCCGAGCAGGATGGCGTCGTGCTGCTTCAGCGCGTCGAGGTCGGCGTCGGTGAGGGTCTCACCGGTGGCGTGGTAGCGCTTGGCGCCGAAGTCGTACTCCTTGGTCTCCAGCTTCACATCCTGCGGAAGGACGGCGGAGAGGACCTTGAGGCCTTCGGCCACGACTTCCTGGCCGATGCCGTCACCGGGGATCACTGCGAGATTGATGCTGCGAGACATGCCCGGCACCCTACTCCTCGTCCCATGGGATGACATGGGCTGTCCGCCATCCGGACAAGCCGAAAGAGGGACGGCGTCATCCCGTTGGCTGGCGTTCACCCGTACGTGTAGCGGGCGTTGGCGTTCGCTGGGAAGTTCACCTGCATGGAGACCCCCGACGTCGGCATTCCGCCGCAGCTGGCCCGCCGGATGAGCATGGCCGAGCAGTACGAGTACCTGCACACCCGGCTCACCCGGCGCCGCACGCTGGTGACGGCGGGCGCGGTGGCGGGCGGGCTGCTGGCCGGCTGCTCGACGGCGTCCGGCAGCGCGAGGGCGAGCGCGGCGCCGGCCACGGCGACCTCCCGGGTCCGCGGCTCCGCGATCCGTCCCTTCGGCCGCCATCTCGCCTTCGGTTCGGACCCGCAGACCCGGATGCGGATCTCCTGGCAGGTGCCGTTCGCGGTCACGAAGCCGTTCGTACGGGTCGGGCCCCGCCCCGACGACCTGGGCCGCCGCATCGAGGCCGAGGTACGCGCCCTGCACACGCCGGGCGTGCAGGGGGTGCGCTCGGCGGTCGAGCAGTACTACGTGCACGCGGCCCTGGACGGTCTGAAGCCCGGCACCACGTACTACTACGGCGTCGGCCACGACGGCTGGGACCCGGTCTCCCCCGTCCACCGCTCGACGATCACCTCCTTCCGCACGGCCCCCGCGACCCCGGAGCGGTTCGTCTTCACCGCCTTCGGCGACCAGGGCGTGGGCACGAGCGCGAGGGCCAACGACGATCTGCTGCTGCGCCAGAAGCCGGCCTTCCATCTGCACGCGGGTGACATCTGCTACGCGGACGTCAACGGCGCGGGCAAGAAGTCGGACGGGTACGACCCGCGGTTCTGGGACCTGTTCCTGAAGCAGACCGAGTCGGTGGCGAGGTCCGTGCCGTGGATGGTGACCACCGGCAACCACGACATGGAGGCCTGGTACTCACCGGAGGGCTACGGCGGCCAGCTGGCCCGCTTCACCCTGCCGGACAGCGGCTTCGACCCGCACCACGCGCCGGGCGTGTACGCGTTCACCTACGGCAACGTCGGCTTCGTGGCGCTGGACGCCAACGACGTGTCGTACGAGATCCCCGCCAACCTCGGGTTCACCCAGGGCCGGCAGACGCGGTGGCTGGACCGGAAGCTCGGTGAGCTGCGGGCGGCGAAGGGGGTCGACTTCGTGGTCGTCTTCTTCCACCACTGCGCGTACTCGACCTCCCAGCACGCCTCCGACGGCGGCGTCCGCAAGGAGTGGCTGCCGCTGTTCGCCAAGCACCAGGTGGACCTGGTGATCAACGGGCACAACCATGTGTACGAGCGGACGGACGCGATCAGGAAGGGCGAGGTCGGCAGGACCGTGCCGATCGGCGCGTCGACGGATCCCACGCGCGACGGGATCGTGTACGTGACGGCGGGCGGCGGCGGGCGGAACCTCTACTCGTTCCCCTCGGGGGTCAAGGACAGCTACGAGGGGCACGTCACCCGGCACGACGCGGTGAAGACCTTCCACTGGACCAAGTCCCACGGCCCCAGCGCGGAGTCGGTGGAGTGGTCGAGGGTGCGGTACACCGGCTTCTCCTTCCTCTCGGTGGAGGCGGAGGCGGGTACGACCCCGAGGCTGAAGGTGTCGGCGCTGGCGCAGAGCGGGAAGCGGATCGACCACTTCGAGGTGCGGCGCGGCGGATGAGACCACCACGCCGCACCCCGATCGGGTGCGGCTCCCGGCTGTGGGGTGTCGCACGAGCCACGCGAGCGGGCGAGTGGCACGTGTAACACGTGAGGTGTGCGGCTCAGTGGCCGGTCTCGCCGCCGTTGTCACGGCGGTCGAGGGCGCGCTGGAGCGCGGCGGCGGCGTTCTTGCGGTCGGACTCGCTCGTGCGGGTCACGTGGCGGACTCGGCGGCGGACGGTCGTCTCGGCCATGGGAAATCGACTCCTTCGACGAACGTGGAGTTCGGCAGGGGGATACGAGACGCCGGAAGGGGCGGGGAGCGGTGCCGCAGGGGTTGCCTGCACGGGGCCCGGCTCACGACCGCCATTCGCTTGATCGAGCGAGACGTTCGGCTTCTACAAAACTAAGCGAGGGACGCGCTTCTGTCTCCACAATTACTCGGACTTCCTACTATCTGAGACGGCGGATTGCGTCACACCGCTGTGAGCTGGGCTTTCACCCCGCGTGGAAGGCAGAACCCCATGCTCCCGTCAGAGCACATCCCCGTCACGCCAGTCGAAGACCAGCTCCTGGCCGGGGTCGAGCGGACCGGCGAGCGCGGGGAGCACATGGACGCTCCCCTCCTCCTCCGGCAGATGGACGATGCCGTCCGGGGAGAGCGCGCAGACACGGCCGGCCCAGGGCCGCCAGCCGCGGGCCGCGTAGAGCCGGGCGCCGTCGTCGCTCGCGGACAGCGCGCCGAGGTCGTAGGCCCGGCCGACGAACCGCTCCAGCGCCTCCATCACCCGCCCGCCCAGCCCGGTACGGCGCACATCGGGCCGCACACCGACGGCCTCGACATACCCGACCCGCAGCCAGCACCCGCGATGCCGGGCACGACGCATCACGACCGAACCGTGGGCGGCGAGCCCGGAGCCGTCGTGCACCAAGGCGTGCACGCCACCGAGCCCGTGCTCGAAGTCCTCGTCCCCGAACTCACCGCCGAACGCGCCGTCGAGGAGGGCACGAACGGCACGGAGTTCGGCGGGGGTGAGCTCGGCGGTGTGGACGGTGCGGAGACGGGGGGTCATGGATCGAGTATCCCCGTCGTACGTGCCGGGAGTTGGAGACGGGCCGGGAAGCCTGCTCGGGGGTCAGGCTTCCCGGCCCGTGTTCGGGAGGGCTGGTCAGCCCATGTGCGGGTAGGAGTAGTCGGTCGGCGCGACCAGCGTCTCCTTGATGGCGCGGGTCAGGGTCCAGCGCAGCAGGTTCTGCGGGGCGCCGGCCTTGTCGTTGGTGCCGGAGGAACGGCCGCCGCCGAAGGGCTGCTGGCCGACGACGGCGCCGGTCGACTTGTCGTTGATGTAGAAGTTGCCCGCCGCGTAGCGGAGCTTCTCCATCGTGTACGCCGCCGCCGCACGGTCGTTGGAGATGACCGAGCCGGTCAAGGCGTAGTCGGACACCGACTCCATCTGGGTCAGCATCTCGTCGTACTGGTCGTCCTCGTAGACGTAGACGCCGAGGAACGGGCCGAAGTACTCGGTGCGGAACACCTCGTTGGCCGGGTCGGTGCACTCGACGACGGTCGGGCGGACGAAGTAGCCGACCGAGTCGTCGTAGGAGCCGCCCGCGACGATCGTGCAGGTCGGGTCCTCCTTGGCACGGTCGATCGCGGCCTTGTTCTTGGCGAAGGCACGGTCGTCGATCACGGCACCGATGAAGTTCGACAGGTCGGTGACGTCACCCATGGTCAGGTAGTCGACCTCGGCCGCGAACTCCTCCTTGAAGCCCGAGTTCCAGATGGAGGCCGGGATGTAGGCGCGGGAGGTGGCCGAGCACTTCTGGCCCTGGTACTCGAAGGCACCGCGGGTCAGGGCCGTCTTCAGGACGGCGCGGTCGGCGCTCGGGTGGGCGACCAGGAAGTCCTTGCCGCCGGTCTCACCGACCAGACGCGGGTAGGAGCGGTACTTCTCGATGTTGTTGCCGACCGTCTTCCACAGGTACTGGAAGGTCCTGGTCGAGCCCGTGAAGTGGATGCCCGCGAGATCACGGTGGACCAGGGCGACCTTGGAGACCTCGATGCCGTCACCGGTGACGAGGTTGATGACGCCCTTGGGCAGACCGGCCTCCTCCAGGAGCTGCATCAACAGCACGGCGGCGTGGGTCTGCGTCGGGGACGGCTTCCAGACCACCACGTTGCCCATCAGCGCGGGCGCGGTGGGCAGGTTGGCCGCGATCGCGCTGAAGTTGAACGGCGTGATCGCGTAGACGAAGCCCTCCAGCGGACGGTGGTCCAGACGGTTCCAGACGCCCGGGGAGTTGGCCGGGGGCTGCTCGGCCAGGATCTGGCGCGCGTAGTGGACGTTGAAGCGCCAGAAGTCGACCAGCTCACAGGGGCTGTCGATCTCGGCCTGCTGGGCGGTCTTGGACTGGCCGAGCATGGTGGAGGCGGCGATGGTCTCGCGCCAGGGGCCGGCCAGCAGCTCGGCGGCGCGCAGGATGATCGCCGCGCGGTCGTCGAAGGACATCGCGCGCCAGGCCGGCGCGGCCGCGAGGGCGGCGTCGATGGCGTCCTGCGCGTCCTGCTGGGTGGCGTTGCGGAGCGTGCCGATGACGGCCTTGTGGTTGTGCGGCTGGACGACCTGGAAGGCCTCGCCGCCGCCCATCCGCTTCTCCCCGCCGATGGTCATCGGCAGCTCGATCGGGTTCTCGGCCAGCTCCTTGAGCTTGGCCTCCAGCCGGGCACGCTCGGGCGAGCCGGGGGCGTAGCCGTGCACCGGCTCGTTGACGGGGGTGGGGACCTGGGTCACAGCGTCCATCGGTTACCTCTTCCGAGTGTTTCTCGGGCTTCGGCACGGGCGGGCCGAAGCGGTTGCGTATGGTGAGCAGCGGTCAGGGCTTGACCGTCACGGACTCGCTGCGGCGAGCTCGTGAGAAGCCCCCTCGGGGGCGGAGTCACGAGATCCGTAACTCCTTCCACGGATCTGGGTCCGGCTCAGCCGGCCGCAGGGCGGCGGCTGTTGGTCTCCGAAGCTCCTCGGGGACCGACAGTCGCGGCTCATCCAGCGCATCACCCCTTGCTGATCATCGAGCGGACGAAGAAGCGCAGGTTGGCCGGCTTCTCAGCGAGCCTCCGCATGAAGTAGCCGTACCAGTCGGTGCCGTAGGCGGTGTAGACGCGCATGCGGTGGCCCTCGGCGGCCAGGCGCAGGTGCTCGTCGCTGCGGATGCCGTAGAGCATCTGGAACTCGTACTCGTCCATCTTGCGCCCGGCCTGGTGGGCGAGCTCCTGCGCGATGGAGATCAGCCGGGGGTCGTGGGAGCCGATCATCGGGTACCCCTCGCCCTCCATCAGAGTCCTCAGGATGCGGACGTACGCCTTGTCGATCTCGTGCTTCTGCTGGTACGCGACCTCGGCGGGCTCCTTGTACGCGCCCTTCACGAGCCGTACCCGGCTGCCCGCCGCGGCGAGGCGGCGGGCGTCGGCCTCGGTGCGGAAGAGGTAGGCCTGGATGACGCAGCCGGTCTGCGGGTGGTCGTTGCGCAGCTCCTCATGGATGGCGAACATCGAGTCGAGGGTCGTGTGGTCCTCGGCGTCGAGGGTGACCGTGGTGCCGATCGCGGCGGCGGCCTCGACGACCGGGCGGACGTTCTCCAGGGCGAGCTCGTGGCCGCCCTCCAGCGCTTGGCCGAACATCGAGAGCTTGACCGACATCTCGACCTTCGGGCCGAGCTGAAGGTCCTTGAGGCGCTCGATGAGCTGCAGGTACGCGTCCCGGGCGGCGGTGGCCTGCCCGGGGGTGGTGATGTCCTCGCCGACGACGTCCATGGTCAGTTCCAGGCCCTTGGTGGTGAGGTCCTGGATGATCGGGACGATCTCGTCGACGGTCTCGCCGGGGATGAAGCGGTCGACGACCTGCTTGGTCACCGGGGCCGCCGAGATCAGGCGACGCATCCGGTCGCTGCGCGACGCGGCGAGAATCACGGGACCCAGCACGGGGCACCTCCACAACAAGACCTACGGAATGCCGACCCGAAGCAGATGATTTTTTGGGTACGGCACGGAGAACCACCGTGAAACCTAAGGATCTCTCCGATCGTCTGCCATCGACAGCTGTCACGCATCCGTTCCCCGGATCTCAGACAGTTGTATGAAGGCGGTACGGAAATGCGGGAGAATACCCGCGTGACGGCCGATTACAAGGGTGACTACCAGGAGCTGGTCGACGAGATCTCGGAACTCCTGGACGCGCCCGCGACGCTGGAGAACCGCGACTTCGAGCTGATCGCCTTCGGTGCCTACGACAGCGAGGGGGAGCTCGACCCCTCGGCCCTGGACCCGGTCCGCACCCGCTCGATCCTGACCCGGCGCTCCACGGCGGCGGTCCGGACGTGGTTCGAGGGCTTCGGCATCACCCGGGCGACGGGCCCCGTCCGCATCCCGCCCACCCCGGAGGCGGGGGTGTACCGGGGACGAATCTGCCTTCCGGTACGCCATCGGGGTGTCGTCCTCGGTTACGTCTGGCTCCTGGACGACGATCCGGGCCCGAGCGAGCAGCAGCTGACGGCGGCGATGGCGGTCACGGCCCGTATCGGCGCGCTGCTCGCGGACGAGGCGCAGGCCGGGGCCGACCTCACCCGGGAGCTTCGGGCGGTGCTGACGGCCGAGCCCGGCTGGCAGCGGGACATGGCGGTGGCCGAGCTGCGCACGGCCCTCGGCAACCGCGCGGACGGCCCGCACACGGTGGTGTGCGTGGCCCCCTGGCCCTCGGCCGACCCCGAGGACGCGCCGTCGGTACGCACCCTGCCGGGCGCCACGGCCCTGTGCACCGTGCCCTGGGGTCCGTCCGCCCAGTCACTGGCCCTGCTCGTGCGACTGCGCTCGACGGACACGGTGACCCCGGCGGTCTCGGCCGCGGGACGGCTGCTGGAGCGGGCCTCGAACGCGGCCGGGAGCAGCGGCTCCGCGGCGGCCGCCGGGATCGCCGCCCCGCGCCTCGGGCTCGCCGAGCTGGGGACCGCCTGGCAGGAGGCGGTCGGGGCGGCCCGGGCGGCGCTGGCGGAGCCACAGTTCGGGCCGGTGGCCGAGTGGGCGCGGATCGGGCCTTACCGGCTGCTGACCTCACTGCCCGCCGAGGCGACCCGCGACCGGGCGGTGGCCCCGCTGCTCACCCCCGCCCACCAGGAGCTGGCCCGCACCGCCGAGGTGTACCTCGACCGCGCGGGCCAGGCCGGCCGCACCGCCGCCGAACTGGGCATCCACCGCCAGACCCTGTACTACCGCCTGTCCCGGGTGGAACAGCTGACGGGCCTGGACCTGGACGACGGCGAGGACCGCCTGCTGCTGCACATGGCGTTGAAGGGGGCCCGGCTCTAGCCGGGCGCGGCCGGCAGGTCCCCCGCGGCGGCGATCCCTCCTGGTCGTCGGTCCCGTCGGGCAGACGGGTCACGGCGTGGAAGCCTGCGGCCGGACTCGATCGACCGGGCGAGGGCGCCGACCGGTCCAGGGCAGGGAAGCCCCACGCCGGCCCTGATGTACACCCGGGCCGCCCGCCCGTCGTACGGCAGCACGGTGACCGCCCTGCGGAACCTCGCGTACGACGCCGGAAAGACGGACGCGTCAGGTTCTGGTGGCGGCTTCGATGATCTGACGCAGACCCTCCGCCAGGGCGTCCCCGTCGGGGGCGGTCTTCGGGTCGAAGGTCCATTGCGCGATGAGGCCCGTCATCAGGGTCAGGTAGAACTTGCCGAGGGTGTCCGCGACCTCGTCCGGGACGTCCTCTTCGCGACCGCCCATGAGCAGCGGGATGAGACCTCGGCCGGCCTCCCGCTGGGCGATCGCCAGATGGTCGCGGACCTCGGGCAGTTGGTCGCCCATGACCACGATCTCCATGCTGAGGCGCCACATCGAACCGGGCTCACGCATGGTGCCGGTGATGTTCGACCACACCCACCGGAAGCGTTCCAGAGACCCGGGCGCGCCCTCCGGCTCCACGGCACCTCCTCCGTCGAAGGCGCCGGACATGCCCTCCACCAGTGCGACATAGGCCTGCGCCAGCAACGCGTCCTTCGAGCCGTAGTGATAGCCGATCGAGGCGAGGTTCGTCCCCGACTCCTTGACGATGTCGCGCGCCGTGGTGCGCGCGAACCCCTTCTCCAGCAGGCAGCGCTTGGCGCCTTCGAGCAGATCCTCACGGTGTCCCATGCGGACCAGCCTAGCGCCGATCCATACAACCGTCCTAGACGCATGACTTATACAAGCGTTCTAGACAAGCGTTTAAGACGCTTGTACATTCGCTGTCATGACGAACACGACGAGCACCACCACGACCCCGACAGGCCGTGCCGGCCGCCGCGAATGGACGGCGCTCGGTGTGCTGATGCTTCCGCTGCTGCTGGTCTCGATGGACGTCTCGGTCCTCTACTTCGCGATCCCCGCGATCAGCGCCGACCTGGAGCCGAGCGGCACACAGCAGCTGTGGATCTTCGACATCTACGCATTCGTACTGGCCGGCCTGCTGATGACGATGGGCTCGCTGGGCGACCGCATCGGCCGCCGCAAACTGCTCCTGCTGGGCGCCGCCGCCTTCGGTACCGCCTCACTGGTGGCGGCGTACGCGAACAGCGCGGAGACCCTGATCGCCGCCCGCGCGGTCCTCGGCATCGGCGGCGCGACCCTGATGCCGTCCACCATGGCGCTGCTGCGCACGATGTTCACCGACCCCGGCCAGCGCGCGAAGGCGATCGGCATCTGGTCCGGTGTGATGACCGCGGGCGTGGCACTCGGCTCGGTCATGAGCGGTGTCCTGGTCCAGTACTTCTGGTGGGGCTCGGTCTTCCTGGTCAACCTGCCCGCGATGGCACTGCTCCTGGTCCTCGGCCCGGTCCTGCTCCCCGAGTCCAGGAACCCCGAGCCCGGCCGCTTCGACTGGCTGAGCGTCCCCCTGTCGATGGCCGCCGTGCTCCCCGTGATCTACGGCCTGAAGGAGATCCCCTCGCAGGGCTGGCACCCGCAGTACGTCGTCTCGATCACGGTCGGCCTGCTGTTCGCGGCCCTCTTCGTCCGCCGCCAGCGCACCGCCGACTCCCCGATGATCTCCCCGGCCCTGTTCCGCGGCCGCGGCTTCGCCCCGGCCGTCGTCCTCAACCTCGTCTCCTCCTTCGGCATGATGGGCTCGGCGTTCTTCACCACGCAGTACCTGCAGTCGGTGCTCGGCAAGAGCGCGATGGAGGCGGCCCTGTGGGCGCTGCTCCCCTCGGTGCCGATCGGCATGGCGGCCCCGCTCGCGACCTCACTGGTGCAGAAGGGCGTCAACCGCGGCTACGTCGTCGCGGCGGGCTTCGCGACCTCGGCGGCCGGGTACGCGATGCTGGCCCTCACCGGCACAAACTCCCTGTGGCTGTCCCTGGCCGCGGCCGGCGTGCTCGCCTCCGGCATCGTCATGGTGATGTCCCAGATGACCGACCTGGCCATGGGGGCCGCCCCGGTCGAGCGGGCGGGCGCCGCGTCCTCCCTTCTGGAGACCGGCGCGGAGTTCGGCGGCGCCCTCGGCATGGCGGTCCTCGGCTCCATCGGTACGGCCGTCTACCGCCACGACATCCCGGCGTCGGCCCCCGCCGAGGCCAGGGAGACCCTGGGCGGTGCCCTGGCGACGGCCGGTCAGCTCCCCGGCGACGCGGGCAGGGCCCTGGCCACGGCGGCACGCGAGGCGTTCACCAGCGGGATGCACGCGGCGGCGATCGCCGGGACGGTGGTGCTGGCGGGAGCGGCGATCGCCTCGGCGGCGACGCTGCGGAAGATCGGCAGCGGCGAGAAGCAGAACGTCTGAAGCAGGCAACGAACAGAACGCCTGAAACACGGGACGCCGGGCGGGCTGAGAGGAAATCTCTCAGCCCGCCCGGCGTTTGTGCACGCGGCCGTTCAGGCCGAAGCGGGGGTCTGGGGGCGGCAGCCCCCAGGGACGGTCAGCTCAGACCAGGTTCACGGAACGAGCGAACGTCGCCCCGATCTCCTCGGCAACCTCGGTCAGCACGCCGGAGGCAACCGTGTCGTCGACCGTCAGCACCGCCAGCGCCTCGCCGCCGGCCACCGCGCGGGCGACCTGCATGCCGGCGATGTTGATGCCCGCCTCGCCGAGGATGCGGCCGACGGTGCCGACGACACCCGGACGGTCCTCGTAGCGCAGGACGACCATGTGCTCGGCGAGCGCGAGGTCCACGTCGTAGTCGCCGACCGCGACGATCTTCTGGAGGTGCTTGGGGCCGGCCAGGGTGCCGGAGACCGACACCTCCTCGCCGTTGCCGAGCGTGCCGCGCACGGTCACCACGTTGCGGTGGTCCGTCGCCTCGGAGCTGGTGGTCAGCCGGACCTCGACACCGCGCTCCTGGGCGAACAGCGGCGCGTTGACGTACGACACGGTCTCGTCGACGACGTCCTCGAAGACGCCCTTGAGCGCGGACAGCTCCAGCACCTTCACGTCGTGCTGGGTGATCTCGCCGTACACCTCGACGTCGAGGCGGACCGCGACCTCGCCCGCGAGCGCGGTGAAGATGCGGCCGAGACGCTCGGCGAGCGGCAGACCCGGCTTGACGTCCTCGGCGATGACACCGCCCTGCACGTTCACCGCGTCCGGCACCAGCTCACCCGCGAGGGCGAGACGGACGGACTTGGCGACGGCGATGCCCGCCTTCTCCTGGGCCTCGTCGGTGGAGGCGCCGAGGTGCGGGGTGCAGACGACCTGGTCGAACTGGAACAGCGGGGAGTCGGTGCACGGCTCCTTCGCGTAGACGTCCAGTCCGGCGCCCGCGACGCGGCCCTCCTTGAGCGCCGAGTACAGCGCCTCCTCGTCGACGATCCCGCCGCGCGCAGCGTTGACGATGCGCACGCTCGGCTTGACCTTGCGCAGCGCGTCCTCACCGATGAGCCCGAGGGTCTCGGGGGTCTTCGGCAGGTGCACCGTGATGAAGTCGGCGACTTCGAGGAGCTCGTCCAGCGAGAGGACCTTCACGCCCATCTGCGCCGCGCGCGCGGGCTGGACGTAGGGGTCGTACGCGACGACCTTCATGCCGAACGCGGACATGCGCTGTGCGACGAGGGCACCGATGCGGCCCAGGCCCACGACACCCAGCGTCTTCTCGGCCAGCTCCACGCCGGTGTACTTGCTGCGCTTCCACTCGCCGTTCTTCAGCGCGGCGTTGGCCTGCGGGATGTTGCGGGCGGTGGCGACGATCAGACCGCAGGCCAGCTCGGCGGCGGTCACGATGTTGGAGGTGGGGGCGTTGACGACCATCACGCCGGCCTTGGTGGCGGACGAGACGTCGACGTTGTCCAGGCCGACGCCGGCACGCGCGACGACCTTCAGCTTCTTGGCGGCGGCGATCGCCTCGGCGTCGACCTTGGTGGCGGAACGGATCAGGATCGCGTCCACCTCGGCGATGGCCGGGAGCAGCTCGGCGCGGTCCGCGCCGTTGCAGTGCCGGATCTCGAAGTCGGGGCCGAGTGCGTCCACAGTCGCGGGCGACAGCTCTTCAGCGATGAGTACGACAGGTTTCGAGCTCACGTGAGGTCCTCACAAGTCCAAAGCATGCGGACGGCCGTCCCGACGGCCGCAGGCGGAGGAGGGGCTAGCCGCGGAAGACGCACGACGCTGTGGGCCTGACGCGTTTGTTGAGCAGCAGTGTAGTTGCGCGGCGGAGGTCATCTTGCGCCTCTGCGGAAGGATCACCCGTCCGTGGTGGACGGGATGGACAACGGGGCCGGAGCTTTTCGCCCCGGCCCCGGCCCTGAGGCCTACGCCTCCTCGTTCACCCAGCTCATCAGCTTGCGCAGCTGCTTGCCGGTGGTCTCCAGCAGGTGCTCGGCGTCCTGGGTCTTGTACTCGTTGTACTTCTTCAGACCGCCGTGGTACTCGTCCATCCAGTTCTGGGCGAAGGTGCCGTCCTGGATCTCGGCGAGGACCTGCTTCATCTCGGCCTTGGTGGCGTCCGTGATGATGCGCGGGCCGGTGACGTAGTCGCCCCACTCGGCGGTCTCGGAGACGGACCAGCGCATCTTCTCCAGGCCGCCCTCGTACATGAGGTCGACGATCAGCTTCAGCTCGTGCAGGCACTCGAAGTAGGCGATCTCCGGCTGGTAGCCCGCCTCGACGAGGGTCTCGAAGCCAGCCTTGACCAGGGCGGAGGTGCCACCGCACAGCACGGCCTGCTCACCGAACAGGTCGGTCTCGGTCTCCTCGGTGAAGGTCGTCTTGATGACGCCGGCGCGGGTGCCGCCGATCGCCTTGGCGTACGACAGCGCCAGGTCGAAGGCGCCTCCCGTGGCGTCCTGCTCGACGGCGGCGATCGCCGGAACGCCGCGGCCCTCCTCGTACTGGCGGCGGACCAGGTGGCCCGGGCCCTTCGGGGCGACCAGGGCGACGTCCACGCCGGCCGGGGGCTTGATGAAGCCGAAGCGGATGTTGAAGCCGTGGGCGAAGAACAGCGCGTCGCCGTCCTTCAGGTTCGGGGCGATGGACTCCTCGTAGACCTGGGCCTGGATCGGGTCCGGGATGAGGATCATGATGACGTCGGCCTCGGCGGCGGCCTCGGCCGGGCTCACCACGCGCAGACCCTGCTCCTCGGCCTTGGCCTTGGACTTGGAGCCCTCGTGCAGACCGACACGGACGTCGACACCGGAGTCGCGCAGCGACAGGGCGTGCGCGTGGCCCTGGCTGCCGTAGCCGATGACCGCGACCTTGCGGCCCTGGATGATGGACAGGTCGGCGTCAGCGTCGTAGAACAGCTCGGCCACTTTGGGTTCTCTCCTTGGTGTGCAGATGTTGCTCCCACCGTATGACGGCGGGCGGAAGTGAAGTTTCGGGGTCTCGGCATACGGGCGGCGCGAAACCGCCCGTACTCAGCCTTACGCGGATCGGTCCAGAGCGCGCAGCGAGCGGTCCGTGATCGAGCGGGCGCCGCGGCCGATCGCGATCGTGCCGGACTGGACCAGCTCCTTGATGCCGTACGGCTCCAGCATCTTGAGCATGGCGGTCAGCTTGTCGCTGCTTCCGGTGGCCTCGACGGTCACGGCCTCCGGGGAGACGTCGACCGTCTTGGCGCGGAACAGCTGGACGATCTCGACGATCTGGGAGCGCGTCTCGTTGTCGGCACGCACCTTCACCAGAACGAGTTCGCGCTGGACGGCCTGCGCCGGCTCCAGCTCGACGATCTTCAGCACGTTGACGAGCTTGTTGAGCTGCTTGGTGACCTGCTCCAGCGGCAGGTCCTCGACGTTCACCACGATGGTGATGCGGGAGATGTCGGGGTGTTCGGTGACACCGACCGCGAGCGAGTCGATGTTGAAGCCACGGCGCGAGAAGAGGGCGGCGATCCGGGCCAGGATGCCCGGCGTGTTCTCCACCAGGACGGAGAGCGTGTGCTTGGACATTTCTCTGTGGTCTTCCTCGCTCAGTCGTCTTCGTTGTCGCCGAAGTCGGGGCGGACGTCCCGGGCGGCCATGATCTCGTCGTTGGAGGTGCCGGCGGCGACCATCGGCCACACCATCGCGTCCTCGTGGACGATGAAGTCCACGACGACCGGGCGGTCGTTGATGGAGTTCGCCTCTTCGATGACCTTGTCCAGGTCCTCCGGGTTCTCACAGCGGATCGCGTAGCAGCCCATGGCCTCCGACAGCTTCACGAAGTCGGGGACGCGGGTGCCCCGGGCGTCCGGGTTGACGTCGCTCGGGCCGCTGTGCAGAACGGTGTTGGAGTAACGCTGGTTGTAGAACAGGGTCTGCCACTGGCGGACCATCCCGAGGGCGCCGTTGTTGATGATGGCGACCTTGATCGGGATGTTGTTCAGGGCGCAGGTGGTGAGTTCCTGATTGGTCATCTGGAAGCAGCCGTCGCCGTCGATCGCCCAGACCGCACGGTCCGGCACGCCGGCCTTGGCGCCCATCGCGGCCGGGACCGCGTAGCCCATCGTCCCGGCACCGCCGGAGTTCAGCCAGGTGGCGGGCTTCTCGTACTGGATGAAGTGCGCGGCCCACATCTGGTGCTGGCCGACGCCCGCCGCGAAGATCGTGCCCTCCGGGGCGAGCCGGCCGATCCGCTCGATGACCTGCTGCGGGGACAGCGAGCCGTCCTCGGGCTGGTCGTAGCCGAGCGGGTAGGTGTCGCGCCAGCGGCTGAGGTCCTTCCACCAGGCGGTGTAGTCGCCCTTGTGGCCCTCGCTGTACTCCTTCTGGACGGCCTGGATCAGATCGGCCAGGACCTCGCGGGCGTCACCGACGATCGGCACGTCGGCGGCGCGGTTCTTGCCGATCTCGGCGGGGTCGATATCGGCGTGGACGATCTTGG
Organism: Streptomyces sp. NPDC001406; assembly: GCF_042895285.1. Taxonomy (NCBI): domain Bacteria; kingdom Bacillati; phylum Actinomycetota; class Actinomycetes; order Kitasatosporales; family Streptomycetaceae; genus Streptomyces; species Streptomyces sp. NPDC001406. The sequence continues at coordinate 115,472 of NZ_JBIAWG010000022.1, read as the reverse complement.
CGTACGGGGCGAAGCTGTCCAGCTTGCCGGTGACGCGGTCGTCGAAACGGGCTCCGAGGGCGACGATCAGGTCGGCCTTCTGCAGCGCGGTGACGGCGGTGACCGAACCGTGCATGCCCGGCATTCCCACGTGCAGCGGGTGGCTGTCGGGGAACGCGCCGAGCGCCATCAGGGTGGTGGTGACGGGCGCTCCGGTGAGCTCGGCGAGAACCTTGAGCTCCGCGGTGGCGTGTGCCTTGAGGACACCGCCGCCGACGTAGAGGACGGGCCGCTTGGCGGAGGTGATCAGCTTGGCGGCCTCGCGGATCTGCTTGGCGTGCGGCTTGGTGACGGGCCGGTAGCCGGGCAGGTCCATGACGGGCGGCCAGGAGAAGACGGTCTTCGCCTGGAGGGCGTCCTTGGCGATGTCGACCAGGACCGGGCCGGGGCGTCCGGTGGAGGCGATGTGGAACGCCTGCGCGATCACCCGCGGGATGTCCTCGGCCTTGGTGACGAGGAAGTTGTGCTTGGTGACGGGCATCGTGATGCCGACGATGTCCGCCTCCTGGAAGGCGTCCGTGCCGATCGCCTTGGACGCGACCTGGCCGGTGATCGCCACGAGCGGCACCGAGTCCATGTGCGCGTCGGCGATCGGCGTGACCAGGTTCGTCGCACCCGGACCCGAGGTCGCCATGCAGACGCCGACCTTGCCGGTGGCCTGCGCATAGCCCGTGGCCGCGTGGCCGGCGCCCTGCTCGTGGCGGACGAGGACGTGACGGACCCTGGTGGAGTCCATCAGCGGGTCGTACGCCGGCAGGATCGCGCCACCGGGAATGCCGAATACCGTGTCAGCGCCGACCTCCTCAAGCGAACGGATGAGGGACTGCGCACCCGTGACGTGCTCGACGGTCGCGGACTGCTGTCCTCCGGAACGGGGCCGCGGCTGCGGATGGTGGGCCCCGGGGGCCTGCTCGGTCATCGGCATTCTCTTCTCGATGCTGAGGGTTTTCGCGAGGTTCGTACGGATTTTTACGTCCGTACGGATGGTGCTGGTGCAACAAAAAACCCCTCGTGCCAAAAGGCAAGCGAGGGGAGCGCGCCGGTGTGGTCGCTGGGGATTCCGGATCGTCCTCCGGCGGGTCCCAGCTCAGCCGACGCGCTGTCCAAGTACGAGAATTCGGGTGCGCATGGCACTGACCCTCCCCCCGACGCGCACCACGTGTCAAGTGGGTGGGACGGGAGTCTCATTATGTGAACGAAGGGCACTTCCGCCTCCGAAGACAGCGGGCACACCACTTGTGTACACCCCCGCGCCGCCGCCCGCGAACGCCGGCTCGGCCGGTCCGAGCGGAACCGGATATTGGCCGGATCCGAGCGCCCGGCGCAGCCGGTACTCGTCGAGCGGCCCGGCGAACGCCATGCCCTGCCCGTGTGTGCAGCCCATCGAGCGCAGCGCGACCACCTGCTCCGGCAGGTCCACACCCTCGGCCACGGACTGCATGCCCAGGTCGGCGGCGATGCGCAGCAGCCCATTGGTGATCTTGTGCAGCCGCGCGGACTCGACGACGCCCTCGACCAGACTGCGGTCGAGTTTCAACACGTCGACGGGGAGCCGCCGCAGGGCGGTGATCGCCGCGTAGCCGCTGCCGAAGCCGTCCAGCGCGATCCGGACCCCCAGCCGCTTGAGGGCGCCCAGACGCCGCTCCAGCTCGTCCAGGGAGACCCGGGGGTCGGTGTCGGACAGCTCGATCACCAGCGAGCCGGAGGGCAGCCCGTGCCGGGTGAGCAGGGCCTCCACCGAGCCGAGCGGCATCGACCGGTCGAGCAGCCGCCGGGCGGACATGCGCACGCCCACGGGCACGGCGAGCCCCGTCGCGGCGCGCTCGGCAGCCTGCTCCACGGCCTCCTCCAGGATCCAGCGGTCCAGTTCGGAGGTCTTGTCGCTGTCCTCGGCGACCCGCAGGAACTCGGCCGGGGTGAACAGCACCCCCTGGGAGGAGCGCCAGCGTGCCTGCGCGGAGACCGCTGTGATCCGGCCGTTGGCCAGGCACACCACCGGCTGGTGCAGCAGGGCGAACTCGCCGTCGTGCAGCGCGGCTCGCAGGCGCGTGGCCAGCTCCGCCTTCCGTACGACGTCCTGCTGCATCTGCGGCTTGTACAGCTCTACCCGGCCCTTTCCGGCCGACTTGGCGCGGTACATGGCGAGGTCGGCGTTGCGCAGCAATTCGCCCGCGCCCAGGCCCGGCTCGGCGAAGGCGACACCGATGGAGGCGTTGACACGGACATCGTTGCCGTCAATCAGATACGGCTGGGAGAGGGTCAGCCTGAGGCGGTCGGCGAGCTCCAGGATGTGCCGCTCCCGGGCACTGCGGTCACGGGTGCCGTCCCCGACGATCAGGGCCGCGAACTCGTCGCCGCCCAGCCGGGAGGCGGTGTCCCCGTGCCGCACCGCGTCGTGGAGTCTGCGGGCGGCCTGGACGAGCAGCGCGTCCCCGGCCTGGTGCCCGATCGTGTCGTTGACGGCCTTGAATCCGTCCAGGTCGATGAAGAGGACGGCGGTGCCGCGCAGATGGGCGCCGCGGTCGGAGGCGCGGCGGCCGGACACGGCCTGCTGCACACGCTGGGTGAACAGCGCGCGGTTGGGCAGGTCCGTGAGCGGGTCGTGCTCGGCGTTGTGCTGGAGCTGCGCCTGCAGCCGCACCCTCTCGGTCACGTCCCGGCTGTTGAAGATGAGGCCGCCGTGGTGGCGGTTGACCGTGGACTCGACGTTGAGCCAGCCGCCGTCGCCGGACCGGAACCGGCACTCGATGCGGGTGGTGGCTTCCTCCAGGGGGCTGGCGGCGAGGAACCGGCGCACCTCGTGCACCACGCAGCCCAGGTCCTCCGGGTGGATGAGATTGGCCAGTTCGGTGCCCACCAGGTCCTCCGCGGACCGGCCGTAGACCCCGGCGGCGGCTGGGGAGACGTAGCGGAGGATGCCGTTGGGCGCGGCGATCATGATGACGTCGCTGGAGCCCTGGACCAGGGAGCGGAAGTGGTTCTCCTTCTGGGCCAGTTCCTGGGTGAGCGTGATGTTGTCGAGCAGCATGATGCCCTGGCGCACGACGAGCGCGAGCACGACGGCACCGGCGGTGATGAGCACTACGTGGTCGGGACTGCGGCCGTTGAGGACGTTGTACAGGATGCCCAGCGTGCACACGGCCGCGGCGAGGTACGGGGTGAGCGCGGCCAGCGAGCCGGTGAGGGGCCGGCCGGCCGGATACCGGCTGTGATCACTCCCCTGGGCGGGCGCGGGCACCTGCGGGTGGTCGGCCTGCGGGTGATTGGCCTGAGGTTGATTGGCCTGCGGGCGGTCGGCCTGCCGGTGCTCGGCCTGCGGGTGGCCGGCCGCACGCTGGCCGGGCACGTGCTCGTGGACTACGCGCGTGTGCCCGTCGCCGCCGTGCCGCTCGGGCTCCGGCCGGCCGTGGCGCCGGGGTGCGGCCCAGGGCGCGTAGGCGAGGAGCAGCGAACCGGCGAACCAGCCCGCGTCGAGCAGCTGGCCGGAGTGGTAGCTGCTGTGCAGCAGCGGCGAGGTGAACAGGGCGTCGCACATCACGGTCAGGGCGAGCGCGCCGATGGCGGTGTTGACCGCCGTGCGGTTGCCCGGCGAGCGCCGGAAGTGCAGCGCGAGCACCATGCTGACCAGGGCGATGTCGAGCAGGGGATACGCCAGCGACAGCGCGGTGTGCGCCACGCTCGGCCCGTCGAACCTGGCCGCCTGGGCGAGCGCCAGGCTCCAGGAGAGGGTGAGCAGCGAACCGCCGATCAGCCAGGCGTCGAGCGCCAGGCAGATCCATCCCGCCTTCGTCACCGGCCGCTTGGCCAGCACCAGCAGCCCCACGATGGCGGGCGGCGCGAAGCACAGGAAGAACAGATCGGCGTAGCTGGGGCTGGGCACGGGCTGGTCCAGGACGACCTCGTACCACCCCCAGACCGCGTTGCCCAGGGCCGCCATCGCCGAGGAGAGGGCGAACAGCAGCCAGGCGGGTCGAAAGCGGACCCGGGGCGTGCGCGCGTAGAGGAAGCACGAGACGGCGGCGGTGCCCGCCGCGGCGGTCAGTCCGAAGTCACCCATGATCAGCGCGACTTCGTTCGAACCCCAGCCGAGCGCGGAACCGACGGCGTATCCCGCGCTCACCAGGGCCAGGCCGAGTTGGTGGACCAGGCCGGACCCGCCGCCGAGAGCCGGCGGCCGGGGCAGTGGCGTCCTCGACGGAGGCTGCGCCCGCAGCGTCCCGTTGAGGGCGGTCGGCACAGCGGGCGGCGGGCTCACCGGGTGCTCCCGGTCCGCGTCGCTCCCGGGTCCCTCGGGTATCGGGGCGTTGGGTGCGCATGCCTCCTGCGTCCGCTGGGCCTGCGGTGGTGGTGATGGCTGCTGTGGTGGCCGCGTCTGCGCGCGGTCGTGCGCCAGGGTCGCCGCCGACGGCTCCGCCGCGTCGGATCGTTCGTCCATAGGCCGTGCATCGCCCGTCGCCCCCCTCACATATCTGAAATGTCCATCCCCGGCGCCGAACGGTGCGCGGCGCAGCCCCTGTCGGGACGATACACCAGTCTCGTCACTCAGGGACATAGCTTCTCTACGCTCCGTGACGATCAGCGGCAATGAGCGCACGCACCGCGTCCGGAAGATTGCGGAGGGTACCCGAAGCGGATTACACGCCTGTTGCGCCCGTCGTCATGCGCCGGTGGAGCCCGTCGTAAGGATCACGTTGCGCAGGGGCTCCCGGTTCACGAACCGGTGCAACTGGTCCACCAGCAGCCGCTTGGCGCGCGGCAGGAAGGCCGAGGTGGGCCCGCCGACGTGCGGGCTGATGAGCACGCCGGGCGCCTGCCACAGGGGATGCCCCGGGGGCAGCGGCTCCGGGTCGGTGACATCGAGGGCCGCGCTGAGCCGCCCGGTCTCCAGCTCCGTGAGCAGGGCCTTCGTGTCGACGACCGGTCCGCGGGCGACGTTCACGAGCAGCGCCCCGTCCTTCATCCGGGCCAGGAACTCGGAGTCGACCAGGCCCTTCGTGGACTCCGTCAGGGGCGTGGACAGGATGACGACGTCCGCTTCCGGAAGCAGAGCGGGCAGTTCGGTGAGCGGGTGCACCGGACCGCGCGCCGTGGTGCGCTCGGAGCGCGCGACGCGCGCCACCCGCGCGACCTCGAAGGGCACGAGCCGGTCCTCGATGGCGGAGCCGATGGAGCCGTAGCCGACGATCAGAACGGACTTGTCGGCCAGGGCGGGGTGGAACTCGCTCTGCCACTGCCCCTGTTGCTGCGCCAGGACGAACTTCGGGATGCCGCGCAGGGCGGCGAGGGTGAGGGTGAGCGCGAGCTCGGCGGTGCTCGCCTCGTGCACACCGCGCGCATTGCAGAGCCGGACGCCGGGCACGATGGACGACAGCCGCGCGGTGACGTCGTCGACGCCGGCCGTGAGGGTCTGGACGACCTGGAGGTTCCGCATCGGCTCCAGGGGGCGCACCTTGACGGACTGGCGCTTCATGTACGGCACCACGTACACCACACAATCCGCGGGATCGCCGGGAAACGCCTGATTCCCGTCCTTGCCCCCGTCCCAGAACAGGTAGTTCAGCCCGTCGGGAAGCCCCTCGATGTCCTGCGGCGCAATGGGAAGCCATACGTCTGAAGTCATGGTCAGGAGGCTATGTCAGGCACCCGGGCAGGCAGAGGTTAGGTTGGGGGCCGGTAGAGGGAGGTTCACGAGCAGGTGGAGCGCAGGACGATCGGCGCGGGGGCGCTCGCGGTGGGGGCCGTCGGACTTGGATGCATGCCGATGAGCTGGGCGTACAGCGGCTCGCGGCAGCGGGGGGACGAGTCGCTCAGGGCGGTGCACCGGGCGCTGGACCTGGGCTCGACGCTGCTGGACACGGCCGACATGTACGGCCCGTTCACCAACGAGCTGCTGCTGGGCCGGGTACTGAAGCAGCGGCGCGACGACGCCTTCGTGTCGACGAAGGTGGGCCTGCTGGTGGGCGATCAGCACATCGTGGCCAACGGGCGGCCCGGATATGTGAAGCGGGCCTGCGACGCCTCGCTGCGCAGGCTGCAGACGGATGTGATCGACCTCTATCAACTGCACCGCGCCGACCCGGAGGTCCCCGTCGAGGAGACCTGGGGCGCCATGGCGGAGCTGGTGCGGGCCGGGAAGGTACGGGCGCTGGGGCTGTGCGCGGTGGGCGCGCGGGGCGGACGCCGGTCCGGGGCGCGGCTGCACGACGCGACGCTCCGGCAGCTGAAGCGGGTGCAGCAGGTCTTCCCGGTGAGCGCGGTGCAGGCCGAGCTGTCGGTGTGGTCGCCGGAGGCCCTGGACGCGCTGCTGCCGTGGTGCGAGGCGCGGGACATCGGCTTCCTGGCGGCGATGCCGCTGGGCAATGGGTTCCTGACCGGCACGCTCACTCCGGGCGAGGGGTTCGAACCCGACGACCTGCGGGCCCGCCACCCCCGCTTCACGGCCGAGATGATGGCCGCCAACCAGCCGATCGTCGCGGGCCTGCGCCGGGTGGCCCGCCGGCACGGGGAAGAGGTCACCCCCGCACAGGTGGCGCTGGCCTGGGTGCTGTCCCAGGGCCGGCACGTGGTCCCGGTCCCCGGCACCAAGCACTGCCGATGGGCGACGGAGAACGCCGACGCCGTCGACGTACGGCTCACCCCGCAAGACCTGACCGCACTGTCCCAGCTGCCACCCGCACAGGAATCGTGGGACTGAGACGTCCGACCGGCCCCCGAATCCGGACGATCGGGAACCCGGACAGTACGACCAGCCGAGGGCACCTGCCGCCGCACCCGCACCGCGTGCCCCGCCCGCACCAGCCACTACCGACGGGCAACGAAGAACGCCGACGCGATCGACGTACGACCGACCCCACAAGACCTGCCCGCACTGGCCCAACTGCCACCCGCACAGGAATCGTGGGACTGAGACGTCCGGCAGGGCTCCGATTCCGGGGGATCGGGAACCCGGACGGTGCGAGCGGGTGTATGAGAAGTAGGGCCCGCCGCCGGGGCGCCGCGTCGAAGGGACGATGATCGTGCAACGTCGAGCTGTGTCGGCCGTACTGGCCACGGCCGCGCTCCTGCTGACGGCCGGCTGTTCCTCCGGGGGAGGGGGAGCCCCGTTCGGGGGGCTGAGTACGACGCCGAAGGGGACGGCGTCCGGCGGCTCCCCGTCCGGGCGGGCGACCGAGCCGACCCCGCCCGCGAAGGGCTCGGTGAAGGTGCTGCGCACCGTGACCGAGGACCTGAAGACCCCGTGGGGCCTGGCTCCCCTGCCGGACGGCGGGCTGCTCGTGTCCTCGCGCGACGACGGGACGATCACCCGGGTCGACGAGAAGACGGGCAGGAAGACGGAGCTGGGCACGGTCTCCGGGGTGTCCGCGGCCGGCGAGGGAGGCCTCCTGGGCATCGCCCTCTCCCCCGACTACGCCTCGGACCACATGATCTACGCGTACTTCACCTCGGCCTCGGACAATCGCATCGTCCGCATGATCTACGACGAGCACAGGCCCCCCGGTGATCAGCTGGGCGCCCCGGACACGATCTTCAAGGGCATTCCCAAGGGCTATATCCACAACGGCGGCCGGATCGCGTTCGGCCCGGACAACATGCTCTACGCGGGCACCGGCGAGAGCGGGCAGCGGGGCCTCGCCCAGGACAAGAAGTCGCTGGGCGGCAAGATCCTGCGCATGACCCCGGAGGGCGAGCCGGCCCCGGGCAACCCGTTCCCCGACTCCCCCGTGTACACCTATGGCCACCGCAATGTGCAGGGCCTCGCCTGGGACGACAAACAGCGCCTGTTCGCCTCGGAGTTCGGCCAGGACACCTGGGACGAGCTGAACGCGATCAAGCCCGGCGACAACTACGGCTGGCCGGAGGCGGAGGGCAGGTCGTCCGACCCCGCCTACCACAACCCGATCGCCCAGTGGCACACCGACGAGGCCTCCCCCAGCGGCATCGCCCAGGTCGACGGGGTCATCTGGATGGCGGCCCTGAAGGGACAGCGGCTGTGGCGCATCCCCCTGAAGGGCACGCAGACCTCGGCGGCCCCGCAGGCCTTCCTCACCGACGAGTACGGCCGTCTGCGCACGGTGGTCGCGGCGGGCGGCCACAAGGTGTGGCTGGTCACCAGCAACACCGACGGCCGGGGCACGCCGAAGAAGGGCGACGACCGGATCCTGGAACTGGAGGTGCGCTGACGGTCCGCCTACTCCTCCACGGACTCGTCCGAGGGCTTGGGCCGGCGCACGACGACCTTCCCGGATTCGAGGTCTATCGGCCCGCGCCCGGGATCGTTGTCCCCGACGTCCTCCCGGGTCAGCTCCAGCCTGTTCCGCTCGTCGCGGGTGTGCTTACGGCCCGGTGCGAACAGTTCCTCGAAGATGTTGAACACGGCGCCTCCCCCATGCCGGTCCTCGCGGTGGCGGACTCACCCCGCCGTCCTGGCGCGGTGCGGGCCGGACGGAAACAGCCCCAGCCGGTGGGCCACCGCCGCCGCCTCGCCCCTTCCTGAGACGCCGAGCTTGCCCAGGATGTTCGACACGTGGACGCTCGCGGTCTTCGGGGAGATGAAGAGTTCCTCGGCGATCTGCCGGTTGGTGCGGCCGGCCGAGACCAGGCGGAGCACATCGCGTTCCCTGCTGGTGAGGCCGAGCGCCTCGACGGGGTCGGCGGGGCCGGGCGCCTGCCGCGGGGCGCGGGTCGGGCCGAGGCGGGCGCGCTGGGCGAGGAGTGCCACGGAGTCGGCCAGCGGGCGGGCTCCGAGGTGGTCGGCGACGGCCCGGGCGAGGCGCAGCAGTTCCGTGGCCCGGTCGCGCTCGTCGTCGCCGCCGTCGGCGAGCAGGGCCCGGGCAAGGCGCCGGCGGACGCGCGCGAGGTCGTAGGGGCGCTCCAGCGACTCGAAGGAGGTGACCACCTCCGACCAGATCTCCGGGGTGTCCGTGCCCTTGGCACGGTGGAGTTCGGCGCGGACCCATCCCTCGTGGGCGAGCCAGACGGGTGCGCCGGTGGTGAGTTTCCCGGCGGTGTCGCGCACCCGGTCGAGGATCTCGGCGCGGCCGGGCTCCGCGGCGGGCAGGGTGCGGGCGTCGGCCTCGGCGGTGGCGGCGGCCAGGAGCAGGGGCCAGGCGTAGCGGTTCGTGCCGGGCGGGAGGCCGGCGTCCAGGGCCCGCTCCAGCTCGGCACGGGCGTCCAGCAGCCGGCCTTCCGCGGCGGCCACGCCGACGGCGGTGCGGGCGAGGGGCAGCCACTGCTGGGGCATGGGGTCGTGGGTGCCGAAGTGCTCGCGGGCCGCGGCGAGTTGGCGCGCCGCCTCGGCGAGGTCGCCGCGGCCCAGGGCGAGATGGGCCAGGCACATGGCGGCCGTGCCGAGCGGTTTGGCGCTCGGTCCCCGGCGGGCCGCGTCGGCCGCGGCCCGTGCGGCCTCTTCCCAGCGGCCGAGGGAGTACAGCGACTGGGAGAGATTGGCCCACACCCAGGCCTCGGAGCCCAGCAGACCGAACTTCCGGGTGAAGCGGGTGCCTTCCTCCAGGATGGGGGTGGCCTCCCGGGAGCGGCCGACCGCTTCGAGCTCGGAGGGGAGGTTCACATAGGCACGGCCGGCGACGTAGGGGAAGCCCTCCCTCAGTGCCTGCTCCTTGACCCGGAACATCTCGGCGAGGCCCGCCTCGACCGCGCCCGAGTCGACCATGAGGCCGCCGAGCGTGACGCGTGCGTTCAGCTCCGTCTCGCGGGCGTCGACCATGCGCGCGTACTCCACGGCCCGTTCGGCGGCGGCGAGGGCCTCGGGGCCCGGCTCGTGCAGCATCGACCAGTTGGCGACGCTGCTCAGCACCTCGGCGTGCACCTCCGAGGGCGGCAGACCGCGCACCAGGCCCTGGGCCATGGCCAGTTCGTGCCGGCCGTCGCCGCGCCCCTGCGCCTGGACCAGGCTGGAGCGCTGGTTCCAGAACCAGGCGGCACGGAGGGGGACTCCGCTGCCCGAACACGGTTGCGAGCCCGGGGGAAGGTCGTCCTCGTCCTCCAGCAGGCGCAGCGCCCGCTTGGTGATCTTCAGGGCACGCTCGCGCTCCCCGCACAGCCGCCCGGCGACAGCGGCCTCCGCCATCAGATCGAGAAAGCGCAGGGGTGAGGTGGCGGGGTCGCAGGCGCAAGGAGGATAGACGTCGGTGTAGTCGACGGGGCGCAGGGCGGTCCGTACGTCCTCGGGGGCGGTGTCCCACAGCTCCATCGCCCTCTCCAGCAGCCGTAGTTGCTCGCTGTAGGCGTGCCGGCGGCGGGCGACGACGGAGGCGTCCAGGACGGCGGGCAGGGCCTTGGCGGGGTCGTGGGCCTGGTACCAGTAGCTGGCCAGGCGCATGTCGCGCTCGTCGGCGGGGACGAGCGTGGGGTCGGCCTCCAGGGCCTCGGCGTAGCGGCGGTTGAGACGGGAGCGTTCGCCGGGCAGCAGGTCGTCGGCGACGGCCTCGCGGACCAGGGAATGGCGGAAGCGGTAGCCGTCGCCGCCGGGTGCGGCGCTGAGGATGTTGGCGTTCACGGCGGCCCGCAGCGCCTCGATGAGGTCGTCCTCGGCTAGCCGGGCGACGGCGGCCAGCAGCCGGTACTCGACGGTGGAGCCGCCCTCGGCGACGATCCGGGCGACCCGCTGGGCGGACTCCGGCAGCGTCTCGACGCGCACGAGGAGCAGGTCGCGCAGGGAGTCGGTGAGTCCGGTGCAGCAGCCCTCGTGGGCGGCGACGGCGAGTTCCTCGACGAAGAACGCGTTGCCGTCGGAGCGCCGGAAGATCTCCTGGACCTGGGCGGGGTCCGGTTCGGCGGCCAGGATGCCGGCGATCTGGCGGCCGACCTCGGCGCGGTTGAAGCGGGCGAGTTCGAGGCGGCGGACGGTGCGCAGCCGGTCGAGTTCGGCGAGCAGCGGGCGCAGGGGGTGGCGGCGGTGGATGTCGTCGGCGCGGTAGGTGGCGAGGACGAAGAGGCGGCCGGTGCGCAGGGTGCGCAGGAGGTAGGACAGGAGGTGCCGGGTGGAGGCGTCGGCCCAGTGGAGGTCCTCCAGGGCGACGACGACCGTGCGGTCGGCGGCGACGCGTTCCAGCAGTCGGGCGGTGAGTTCGAAGAGGCGGGCCATGCCCTCCTCGTCGTGCCGGCCCGCGGCCCGGGTCGGTGCGGCCTCGTCCAGCTCGGGCAGGAGCCGGGCCAGTTCCTCCTCCTGTCCGGCTGCCGCGGCCGCGAGTTCGCCGGGCAGGGCGCGGCGCAGGGCGCGCAGCGCGGTGGAGAAGGGCGCGAACGGCAGTCCGTCGGCGCCGATCTCGACACAGCCGCCGAGCGCCACGACGGCGCCCCGGCGGCAGGCGGCGGTGGTGAACTCCTCGACGAGGCGGGTCTTGCCGACGCCCGCCTCGCCGCCGACCACCCATGCCTGCGGCTCGCCCGCGTCGGCACGGGCGAGCGCTTCGTTCAGCATCTCCAACTCATCGGTACGGCCGACGAAGACGGGACTGACGGACCTGGTCTGCACGGGTCCGAGCATCGCACGGGGGTCGGACGCCACGGCATCCGTTTTCCACAGGGCGGGGGGATTGGTCGTACCGGTCGCGGCCTGGGTGGTACGACGGACCGGGGACCGTTCCCCACCGCCGTACGGGAGGAGGCGGCCGACCCCCGTACGGCCGTCCTCCCCCGTCCGGGCGGTCACGCGGCACGAGGAAGTCGGTGCCGGCGCGGGCGGTCGGTATGGGCCTCGGTCGTGGCGGCCCGGCGGGCCTCCTCCTCTCGGCGGGCGGCGCGGCGGCCGCGTACGGCCACGCGGGCCAGGCGTTCGTCCTCGGCCCGGCGAAGCAGCTCGGCGGAACGGAGTCGCTGGAGTTCGTACTCGATCACGGTGTGTCCCCTGTGAGTTCGGTTTCGGGCTTCGCTTTCTGCGATGCCTCCACCTTCGTCTCCCAGGGGGGTGTGCCACATCGGGAGAGTTCCGCATCTTGGGGCGGGCGCCGGGCCTGAGACGCGCGTAAGGGGCCTTAGAAGCTCCGTAAGGTGCCTACGGATGCCCTAAGACCCCTTGCGAACTGGGGTGATTCAGCTCGTGGTCGGCAGTGCGAGGAGCGCGTCGGAGTACTTGAGGACGGCCAGGAGCAGGCCGATGACGCCGAGCGAGACGCCCGCCCAGGCGACCGACTTGATCCAGGGGGCCTGCGGCCTGCCGGGTGCGCCGAACGCGGGCCGGGCCAGGACGGCGACGCCGGTGATCAGCGCGGTGAGGGCGAACAGGCCGGCCCACAGTGCGGTGGTGTGCCAGGCGTCGCCGTACACCTCCTTGATCTGCTTGGCGACGGCCGCGTTCGACGCGGTCCGGAGCTGGCCGATGAGGGTCTCGCGGGCGGCGGCCACGGTGCCGATCCAGCCGCCCGTGAGCGAGACGAGGCCCAGGACGGCGGAGACGACGGCTGCGGCGCCCTGGCCGACGCCGGAGGGGCCCTCGGCCTCCGCGCCGGCCGGCTCCTCGGCCGTCTCGGCCTCGGTCTCGGTCTCGGTCTCGGTCACGTCATCGGCCCGGTCCTCGGCCTCGGTGACGTCCACCGCCATCTCGTCGCTCTTCAGGTCGTCGTTCTTCGCGTCGTCGTTCTTCGCGTCGTTCTTCACCTCGGTGCCGTCCCCGGCACCGTCGACTGTCTTCGTTGCCATGCCCCGCACCGTACGGAGGCTGTCTGAGAGGTCTCTTAATGATCGCCGCGGGACGCACGCGCGCGTGCCGCACGCCACTCGGGGGCGAGCACCGACCACACCTCGATGTCGTGCCGGACGCCCCGGTGCAGGCGGCTCTCGCGGAGCACCGCGTCCCGGGTCATCCCCAGCCGCCGGGCGACATTGATGCTCGGCCGGTTGGCGGAGGCCGCGTACCACTCCACGCGGTGCATTCCGCGCGCGTCGACCGCCCAGTCGACGAGGACCGTGATCGCGCGGGTGACGAGCCCCCGTCCGGCCGCGGCGGGCTCCAGCCAGCAGCCGACCTCGCAGTTGCCCTGTGCGGCGTCGAAGGTCCGGAACAGCACCCCGCCGACCAGCTTCCCGTCCAGCCAGATCCCGTGCAGGCTGCCGCTGTCCGCGGCGCGCTTCTCGGCGTAGGAGGTGAGCAGGGCCCGCGCGGAGTCCACGTCCGTCTCCCGCGCCCCGAAGCCGATGTACTGGCCGATGAACTCCCGCCCCCGGTCGAGGTGCGCGAGGAACTCCCCGGCGTGCCAGGGCTCCAGGGGGCGCAGCTCAGCGCCGTCGTCACCCAGGGAAATCGCGTACATCCTGCCGCCGCTCCTTCGTCAGTTCCTCCACGGCCTCGGTGAGCCTCTCATGGGCGGCCCGGCACTCGGGCGGTTCGATGCTGATCCGCGGCATACGGCGGTCCAGCCAGCGCGGGAGCCACCAGTTGGCGCCGCCGAGCAGATGCATCAGGGCGGGCACGAGGAGGGTGCGCAGGACGAAGGCGTCCAGGGCGACCGCGGAGGCCAGCGCGATGCCGAACATGGCGATCACGCGGTCGCCGCTGAGCACGAAGGCGAGGAAGACCGAGATCATGATGACCGCGGCGGAGTTGATCACCCGGCTGGTCTCGGCCAGTCCGACGCGGACGGCCCGCCGGTTGTCGCCGGTCTCCAGCCACTCCTCGTACATCCGGCTGACCAGGAAGACCTGGTAGTCCATGGAGAGTCCGAAGAGGACCGACACCATGATCACGGGGAGGAAGGGCTCGATGGGGCCGGCCCGGCCGAGGCCGAGCGGTTCGCTGCCCCAGCCCCACTGGAAGACCGCGACGACGATGCCGAAGGCGGCGGCGACGGCGGCGATGTTCATGGCGGCGGCCTTCAGCGGGATGCCGAGCGAGCGGAAGGCGAGCAGGAGCAGCACGCAGCCGAGTCCGATGACGACGCCGACGAAGAGCGGCAGCTTGCCGACGATCACCGCGGCGAAGTCGTCGTAGCCGGCTGTCACTCCGCCGACCTGCAGATCGAGCGCGGTGCCGGTCTCCGCGTGCGGGAGGACCTCGGTGCGCAGCCGGTCGACCAGGTCACTGGTGTGCTGCGACTGGGGCGCGGAGTCGGGGACGACGGTGAGGTAGGCGGTGTCGCCGCCGGTGTCGAACCGGGCCGGTGTCGCCGAGGCGACGCCCGCGGTCTCGCGCAGGGTGGTGTCGAGGTTGTCGAGCGCGAGCCGGTCCGCGGCGCCGTCGACCCGGGTGACCAGCGTCAGCGGGCCGTTGACGCCGGGTCCGAAGCCCTCGGCGAGGAGGTCGTACGCCTGTCGGGTGGTCGACGCCTTGGGGTCGTTGCCCTGGTCGGACGTGCCGAGGCGGAGGGAGAGCGTGGGCAGCGCGAGGGCCGCGACGACGGCCACGGCGACGGTGCCGAGCAGCTTGGGGTGGCGTTCGACGAAGGCGGACCAGCGGGCGGCGAGTCCGGTCGGCAGCTCCGGCTGCGGCCCGTGCTCGGCCAGCCTGCGCCGCTCCCGGCGGCTCAGGGCGCGGGGTCCGATCCAGGACAGCAGGGCGGGCAGCAGGGTGACGGAGGCCGCGACGGTCAGCACGACCGTCAGCGAGGCGGCGACGGCGACGCCGTTGAGGAAGCTCAGCCGCAGGATCAGCATGCCCAGCAGGGCGATGCAAACGGTGGCGCCCGCGAACACGACCGCGCGGCCCGTGGTGGCGACGGCGTCGGTGGCGGCCTCGGTGACGGTGAGGCCGCGCTTCAGCCCGCGCCGGTGTCTCGTCACGATGAAGAGCGCGTAGTCGATGCCGACGCCCAGCCCGATGAGCATGCCGAGCATGGGCGCGAAGTCGGCGACGGTCATGGCGTGCCCGAGCAGCACGATCGCGGCGTACGCGGTGCCGACGCCCACCAGCGCGGTGGCGATGGGCAGCAGCGAGGCGGCGAGCGAGCCGAAGGCGAGGAACAGCACGACGGCGGCGACGACCACGCCGACCGCCTCGGCGACATGCCCGCTCGACGACTCGGTGAGCCCGATGGCGCTGCCGCCGAGCTCGACCCGGAGCCCGTCGGCCTCGGCGGACTTGGCGGCGCGGACGACGGCCAGGGCCTCGGACCTGTCGATGTCCTCGGCGGGGGCGGCGAAGGTGACGGTGGCGTACGCGGTGTGTCGGTCGTGGCTGACGCGACCGGTGCCCCGGCCCTCGTAGGGGCTGGTCACGGACGACACTCCGGGCAGGCCGGCGATCTCGTCGAGGGTGCGGGTCATCGTCTGCTCGACGTCGGCGGCGCGGACGGTGCCCGAGGTGGTGTGCCAGACGACGGTGTCGGTGTCGCCGCCGAGGCCCGGGAAGCCGTCCCGCAGCAGCTGGGCGGCGCGGCCCGACTCGGTTCCGGGCACCTCGTAGTCGTTGGAGTACGCGGGGCCGGTGACGGCGGCGGCCGCGGTGGCCCCGCCGAACGCGAGGAGCCAGAGCAGAACGGCGACCAGGCGGTGCCGGACACACCAACGTGCAAGGGCTGCCACGGACGTGCTCCCAGTTGACGATTTGAGGATCTTTGACCGGGAAGGATCGTCCATGAACTGAACAGCCCGCAAAGAACGCATGAGCAATCGCAGGACACTCTTGCAGGCGAATGTGATCGTTTACCGCGTTCCGGGGGTTATCCGCCGGAGTGGGAGACAAGTCACAGGACAGTTCCGTGAACTCTGTCGTCGCGCCGGGTACTTCAGTCGAACTGGTCCCCGAGCGCCATGATCATCGTCCCCACGATCAGCAGCCACAGTGCCCGGCGGGTACGGCCCCGGGAGCCGAGCACCGCGGCGAACGCGCACACGGCGGCCCCGAAGGCGTAGGCGGCCGGGACGAGCACCGGCGCGGCACCGCTCAGCCGCAACAGGGCCGCGGCCAGGCCCGCGAGGGACAGCAGGGCTCCGGTGCCGGTCGCCGTCCAGCGGGCCCGGCGCGCCTCCACAGCGGGGTCCTCTTCGTCGTCGTCCACGTCGTCCATGTCGGCTGCGCCGTCCACCTCGGCCGTCTCGGTTCGGGTATCGGAATCCGTGCGTCCACTCATGGCGGGCGAGCGTAGTACGTGTGCCTGAACAATCCGGGTGCGGGGAGCGGGAAGCGCTGTTAGCGTCCCGGCGTCCGCAGTCCCAAAAGCCGGCACCTCGCCGCCGACCGAAGCAGGTGCGTTGTTTGACGGTCCGACCGAGCTCCTACGCATACCTTTCCCGTACGAAGGACTCAAGGAGCCCGTTCACCGATGTCCGACAGCATGTCCGACGCCACATCCAAGACCTCCGACAACCCTGACAACCCTCTGACCGACCGCCTGACCGACCCCCGCCACCCGCGCAGCGACCGCTACGACGTCCGCTGGACCATCGAGAACCAGATGGGCCCGCACGCCCTGTGGCTGCTGGAGTGGCTGGCCCCCGCGCTCGGCCTGGCGGACCTGCGCCCCGGGGCGCGCGTCCTCGACCTGGGCTGCGGCCGCGCCATGACCTCCGTCTTCCTCGCCCGGGAGTACGACGTCCAGGTCGTCGCCGCCGACCTGTGGGTGAAGCCCGACGACAACGCCGCACGGATCGCCGAGGCCGGCGTCGCCGACCGGGTGCTGCCCGTGCACGCCGAGGCGCACGCTCTGCCCTTCGGCGAGGGGACGTTCGACGCGATCGTCTCCGTCGACGCGTACCAGTACTTCGGCACGAACGACCTGTATCTGCCCACGCTGACCCGGCTGCTGAAGCCCGGCGGGCGGATCGGGGTCGTCGTACCGGCACTTCGCGAGGAGCCGGAGGGCGCGGAGCCGCCGGCGCAACTCGCGCCGTGGTGGGAGCCGGACTTCTGGTGCTTCCACTCCCCCGAGTGGTGGCGGCGCCACTGGACGCGCGGCGGGGCCGTCGAGGTCGAGGCGGCCGACTGGCAGCCGGACGGCTGGCGCGACTGGCTGCTGTGGTGCGAGGTGGTCGCCGAGGAGAGCACGGACGAGTTCCACGTCCGGATGGCGGGCCGGTGCGCGCAGATGCTCCGCGCGGACGAGGGCCGCGCACTGGGCTTCGTACGGGTCGTGGGACGCCGCAAGTAGCCGTACGGCCCCGGAGGCGACGCCTCCGGGGCCGTACCGCACACGGGACTCAGCCCTCGCTGACGCCCAGCTTCTCCAGGATCAGCTCCTTGACGCGGGCCGCGTCGGCCTGGCCGCGGGTGGCCTTCATGACCGCGCCGACCAGGGCGCCCACCGCGGCCACCTTGCCGCCGCGGATCTTGTCGGCGATACCCGGGTTGCCGGCGATGGCCTCCTCGACGGCGGCCGTCAGCGCGCCCTCGTCGGAGACGACCTTCAGACCGCGCTTCTCGACAACCTCGTCCGGGGTGCCCTCGCCCGCGAGGACACCCTCGATGACCTGACGGGCCAGCTTGTCGTTCAGGTCACCGGAGGAGACCAGCCGGGCGATCCGGGCGACCTGCTCGGGCGTGATGGCCAGCTCGTCGAGCGACTTGCCCGACTCGTTGGCGCTGCGCGCCAGTTCGCCCATCCACCACTTGCGGGCGGAGGCCGCGTCGGCACCGGCGTCGATCGTGGCGACGATCGGGTCCAGCGCGCCGGCGTTGAGGATCGCCTGCATGTCGGTGGCCGAGATGCCCCACTCCGCCAGCAGACGGGTGCGGCGGGCCAGCGGCATCTCCGGCAGCGCGGCGCGGATCTCCTCGACCCACTCGCGGGAGGGGGCCACCGGGACGAGGTCGGGCTCCGGGAAGTACCGGTAGTCCTCGGCCTCCTCCTTCACGCGGCCCGAGGTCGTCGACCCGGTGTCCTCGTGGAAGTGGCGGGTCTCCTGGACGATCGTGCCGCCGCCGCTGAGCACGGCGGCGTGCCGCATGATCTCGAAGCGGGCCGCACGCTCCACGGAACGCAGCGAGTTGACGTTCTTCGTCTCGGAGCGCGTGCCGAACTTGTCGCCGCCCTTGGGCATCAGCGACAGGTTCACGTCACAGCGCATCTGGCCCATCTCCATACGGGCCTCGGACACGCCGAGCGCCTTGATGAGCTCGCGCAGCTCACGGACGTACGCCCTTGCGACCTCGGGAGCGCGCTCCCCGGCACCGACGATCGGCTTGGTGACGATCTCGATGAGCGGGATGCCGGCGCGGTTGTAGTCCAGCAGCGAGTGCTGCGCGCCGTGGATGCGGCCGGTGGCGCCGCCGACGTGCGTCGACTTGCCGGTGTCCTCCTCCATGTGGGCGCGCTCGATCTCCACGCGGAAGGTCTCGCCGTCCTCCAGCTGTACGTCGAGGTAGCCGTTGTAGGCGATCGGCTCGTCGTACTGGGAGGTCTGGAAGTTCTTCGGCATGTCCGGATAGAAGTAGTTCTTCCGGGCGAAGCGGCACCACTCGGCGATCTCGCAGTGCAGCGCGAGACCGATCTTGATCGCGGACTCGACGCCGGTCGCGTTGACGACCGGGAGCGAGCCGGGCAGGCCGAGGCAGGTCGGGCAGGTCTGCGAGTTGGGCTCGGCGCCCAGCTCGGTCGAACACCCGCAGAACATCTTGGTCTTGGTGCCGAGTTCGACATGGACCTCAAGGCCCATGACGGGGTCGTACGACGCCAGCGCGTCCTCGTACGACACCAGGTCGGTCGTGGTGGTCACGGTGAAACTTCCCTCTCAGCCCAGCAGGACGTCGTCGTCGCCCAGCCGCTTCAGCTCGCGGTACAGGATGGCGAGGCCGGTGACGATCGCGACCGCGGAGACGGTGGCGTCGACGAGCCGCAGCGTGTCGTGCTCGGCGCGAGCCTTCTTGATCTGCTTGGTGACACCGATCGCGCCGAACGCGGTCGTTGCCATCGACAGGTACGTACCGGACTTGGACTTCTTGAAGCCCTTGGCCTTCGACAGTGCATTGCTCACAGCGACGGAGCCTCCTCGAGCAGCGGGTGACCCCACTTTTCCACGAACGCGGCCTCGACAGCGGCGCCGACCTTGTAAAGACGGTCGTCCTTCAGCGCCGGGGCGATGATCTGCAGACCGACCGGGAGGTTGTCCTCCGGGGCCAGGCCGCAGGGCAGCGACATGGCCGCGTTGCCCGCCAGGTTGGTGGGGATGGTGCACAGGTCGGCGAGGTACATCGCCATCGGGTCGTCGGCGCGCTCGCCGATCGCGAAGGCGGTGGTCGGCGTCGTCGGGGAGACGATCACATCGACACCACTGCCCTGCTCGAAGGCCTTCTCGAAGTCGCGCGTGATCAGCGTGCGGACCTTCTGGGCGGAGCCGTAGTACGCGTCGTAGTAGCCGGAGCTCAGCGCGTACGTGCCCAGCATGATGCGGCGCTTGACCTCGGGGCCGAAGCCCTCCTCACGGGTGAGGGAGGTGACCTCCTCGGCCGAGTGGCTGCCGTCGTCGCCGGTCCGCAGGCCGTAGCGCAGGCCGTCGAAGCGGGCGAGGTTGGACGAGCACTCGGACGGGGCGATCAGGTAGTACGCCGACAGGGCGAGGTCGAAGGACGGGCAGTCCAGTTCGACGATCTCGGCGCCCAGTTCCTTCAGCAGTTCGACGGACTCGTCGAAGCGCTGGATGACGCCGGCCTGGTAGCCCTCGCCGCGGAACTGCTTGACCACACCGATCCGCATGCCCTGGACGCTGCCGTTGCGGGCGGCCTCGACCACCGGCGGCACCGGGGCGTCGATGGAGGTGGAGTCGAGCGGGTCGTGTCCGGCGATCACCTCGTGCAGGAGCGCCGCGTCCAGAACCGTACGGGCGCAGGGCCCGCCCTGGTCGAGGGAGGACGAGAAGGCGACCATGCCGAACCGGGAGACCGCGCCGTAGGTCGGCTTCACGCCGACCGTGCCGGTGACGGCGGCCGGCTGGCGGATGGAGCCGCCGGTGTCGGTGCCGATGGCGAGGGGGGCCTGGAAGGAGGCGAGGGCGGCGCTGGAGCCGCCGCCGGAGCCGCCGGGGATCTTGGTGAGGTCCCAGGGGTTGCCGGTCGGCCCGAACGCGCTGTTCTCGGTGCTGGACCCCATGGCGAACTCGTCCATGTTGGTCTTGCCGAGGATGACCACGTCGGCGGCCTTCAGCCGCTTGGTGAGCGTCGCGTCGTACGGCGGGATCCAGCCTTCGAGGATCTTCGAACCGACGGTCGTGGGAACGCCCTCGGTGGTGAAGATGTCCTTGAGCGCGAGGGGAACGCCGGCCAGCGGCCCGAGCTTCTCCCCCTTCGCCCGCTTCTCGTCTACGGCACGGGCCTGCGCCAGGGCGCCCTCGCGGTCGACGTGGAGGAAGGCGTGCACCTTCTCGTCGACGGCCTCGATCCGGGCGAGGTGGGCCTCGGTGACCTGGACGGCCGTGAGCTCGCCGGAGGCGATCCTCTCGGCGGTCTCGGCGGCCGTGAGCTTGATGATGTCCGTCATGGATCAGTCCTCCCCCAGGATCTGCGGCACCTTGAAACGCTGCTGCTCCTGGGCCGGGGCGCCGGAGAGCGCCTGGGCGGGGGTGAGCGAGGGACGGACCTCGTCCGCGCGCATGACGTTCGTCAGCGGGAGCGGGTGAGAGGTCGGCGGTACGTCTTGGTCGGCGACCTCGCTGACGCGTGCGACCGCGCCGATGATGTCGTCCAGCTGGCCTGCGAAGTGTTCGAGTTCTTCGGGCTTCAGCTCCAGACGCGCCAGCCGGGCGAGGTGGGCGACCTCCTCGCGCGTGATGCCAGGCATGCAGCGATCCTCTGGGGTGAGAGTTTGTGGTTTGGGCCCAATCCTATGGGGCGGGGTGCGAAGACCGTTAAACGGTTTGCTCAGCGCTCCGGCCCTCGGCGGTGGGCGTCCCAGGCCGGGCTGTGCAGGAAGTGGTTGTCGTACAGGTCCTGCACCCCCACAAGGCTCTCCGGGGTGTCCTCGCCGAGGGCGACGCGCCGCAGGTGGCGGAAGTACTCGAAGCGCTCGACGCCCGGCGTGATGACGATGAGCAGGTCGGCGTCGCAGCCGGGGACGGCGGCGAAGGCGTGCGGCCTGCCGGGCGGGACGACGACCAGGTCCCCGGGCCCTGCGGTGACGACCTGCTCGGCGCAGAGCAGTTCGGCGGCGCCGTCGAGGACGAAGAACATCTCGGCCGAGCCGTCGTGGCGGTGCGGTGAGGCGCCGTCGGCGCCTTGGGTGAGAGTGACGCGCTGGGTGGACAGGGCTCCACCCGTGCTGCCGCTGTCGGCCAGCAGCCGGACGGTGGTGGGCGCGCGGCCGATGACCTCGGCCTCCGCCTCCCGGACGACCACGGTCTCGTCGAATGTCGGAACGATCAGGGACATGGCTGGTGGCATCGTCTTTCTGTACGGGCCCCGTGCCGGTTTCCGTACCGGTCCCGTGCCGGGCTAGCCGATGCGCCCCGGGTCGTCCGCGGCGGCCGCCGGGAGGGCTGCCCTCGGACGCTGCCAGCCCCGGGAGCCACGGGCACGCAGCCACGCCGTGGTCTCCTCCGGCGGCATCGCCGCGGCGACCAGCCAGCCCTGTACGGCGTCACACCCCAGGTCGCGCAGCCGCTCCCAGGTCTCGTCGTCCTCGACGCCCTCGGCGACGACCAGCAGCCCGAGGGAGTGCGCCAGGTCGACCGTGCACCGCACGATCTCCGCGTCCTCGGTGTCCACGGCCAGCCGGGCGACGAACGACCGGTCGATCTTCAGTTCGCTGACCGGCAGCCGGCGCAGATGCACCAGCGAGGAGTAGCCGGTGCCGAAGTCGTCCAGGGACATCTTCACGCCGTGCCCGGTCAGCCCGGCGAGGGTGTCGGCGGCCCGTTGCGGGTCCTCCAGCAGCACGTGCTCCGTTATCTCCAGTTGGAGCGCTCCCGCCGGAACGCCGTGCCGGGCAAGGCGCGCGGCCACCGAGCCGGCGAAGCCGGGCGTGTGGACGTCACGCGGGGAGACGTTGACCGCGACCGGCACCCGCAGGCCCTGCGCGCGCCACCGGGCGACCTGTCCGAGCGCCGTCTCCAGCACGTACTCCGTCAGATGGGGCATCAGCCCCGAGGACTCGGCGATCGCTATGAACTCGTCCGGCGGCACCTTGCCGCGCTCGGGGTGCACCCAGCGGACCAGCGCCTCCAGCCCGGCGACCTGGCCGTCGAAGCGGACCTTGGGCTGGTAGTGCAGCTGGACCTCGTGCGCGTCCAGGGCCCGGCGCAGATCGCCGAGCAGGCCGAGCCGGTCCGGGGTGTTGGAGTCCCGCTTGGACTCGTACACCTCGACACCCGTGCGGTCCCGCTTCGCCTGGTACATCGCCACGTCCGCCCGGCGCAGCAGTCCCTCGGCGTCCAGGGCGTGGTCGGGGAAGACGGCGACACCCGCGCTGGCCTCCAGGACGAGGGTGAGTCCGTCGAGGTCGAGCGGGGAGCTGAGGGCGGCCACCAGGCCGCGGGCGACCCGGGTCGCCGACGTCGTGGAGTCGGCGACGGGCAGTAACACGGCGAACTCGTCACCGCCGAGCCGGGCGGCCTCCGCGCCGCGGGGCAGCGCCAGCCGCAGCCGGTCGGCGATCTGCAGCAACAGCCGGTCGCCGGCGAGATGACCGAGGGTGTCGTTGACCGAGCGGAAGCGGTCGAGGTCGATGAGCATCAGGGCGGCCCGGGCACCTATGCGTTCGGCGTCGTCGAGGGCCGTCCAGATCCGCTCCAGGAGCCACTGCCGGTTGGGCAGGCCGGTCAGCGGGTCGCGCAACTGCTCCTCCGCCCGGGCCCGGGCTATCCACAGGGTGGAGTCGAGGGCGACGAGGGGGATGGAGAACAGCGGGAGCAGGACCGGCTGGGCGTCGGCGACCACACAGACCAGGGGGGCGATGCCGAGCAGCGCGACCGCGACCAGGCCCTGTCTGACCAGGGCCGTCCGGGCGACGGTGGGCAGTCCGCCGCCGCGCGGGGCGTGCAGGTACCACAGCAGACCGCGGGTGACGGCGAGATAGGCGGCCGCGACGAGGACGACCTCGGGGGCGGTGGTGACGGTCCAGCTGCCGGGGTTCCAGGGCGACTCGACGGTCGGTACGCGGCCGAAGGCGCCCAGCACCAGGGCACCGGCGCCGATGCCGAGGATGTCCACCGCGCCCTGCAGCACGCCCTGTCGCCAGCGGTTGCGGCGGGCTATGCCGACCAGGACGACGACGGTGAGGCTGACCATGCCGGCGGGCACCCAGCCGTAGAGCAGCAGTACGGCGAGGGTGAGGGCGGCGCCGGAGCCGGTGCCGCCCCACCAGCGGGAGCGGCCGAGCATGACCAGGTGGCCGACGATGATGCCGGTCAGCACGGCCAGCGACCAGCCGACCGTGCCGGACGGGAAGAGGGCGTGGCTGCCCGTGAACGCCTGCAGGAAGCCGGCGCCCAGCGCGAACCCGGCGGCCGCGACGACGGCCGCGGGCAGCGCGGGCCAGGACGGCCGGCGCTCGTGGTCCGCGCCCGGCAGGGCCGGGGCGGCCTCGATGGCCAGGGGGGCGGCCAAAGGGGCGGGGCTGCGCGGTTCCGTCGCGACATGCGGTCCTGCGGCGCGGACCGCCGCGCCCGCCCGCTCCGCGGCCCGTCCCGTCCACCGGCTCCCGCGCCATGCGCCCATCTTCAGGCGCAGGCGCAGCCGTGAGTCAGGGGCGGCGCTCTCGGTCGGTTTCATTCCCGTCCCTCTCACAGCCGGCGGTGCCCACGCCACGCGGTCCGCTGCCCGACGACCATCAACGGCTCCGCGTTGGAAAACCCTTCCCCGTACTCATCAGGAGCACGGGGATGCCCCGACCGCAGCTGGGCACGGCAGGCGCACATCTCAACAGTAGGCCGCAGAAGGCTTCCACGGGCAGCGGTCGTCTACGGTTGCCCGAATGCGCCCCGGCCACCCGTATGCATCTGATATGCACCGATCGGGTGGCCTTCAACCGCTACTCCCCGGTCGGAAGGGCGACTTCGGCCGCGGCCTGCGGCCCCTGCTCCAACAGGACGCCGAAGCCGTCCTCGTCGAGCACCGGCACCTTGAGCTGCATGGCCTTGTCGTACTTCGATCCCGGGTTCTCCCCCACGACGACGAAAGACGTCTTCTTCGACACCGAACCGGTCACCTTTGCTCCGCGGCTCTGCAGCGCTTCCTTGGCGCCGTCGCGCGTGTGGTTCTCCAGGGTGCCGGTGACGACGACGGTAAGCCCTTCCAGCGGACGCGGGCCCTCCTCCTCGCCGGACGTCTCGTCCTCCAGCGGGACTCCAGCGGCCTTCCACTTGCGGACGATCTCGCGGTGCCAGTCCTCGGCGAACCACTCCCTGAGGGCCGCGGCGATGGTCGAGCCGACGCCCTCGATGCGCGCCAGCTCCTCCTCGCTTGCCTGTTCGATGCGGTCGATGGAGCGGAACTCGCGCGCGAGGGCCTGCGCCGCGACCGGACCGACGTGCCGGATCGACAGCCCGTTCAGGAACCGGGCGAGCGGCCGCTCCTTGGCGGCCTCGATGTTGGCCAGCAGCGCGAGGGTGTTCTTCTTCGGCTCGCCCTTCTGGTTGGCGAAGACCGTGACGACCTTCTCCTCGCCCGTCTTGGGGTCCCGCTTGGGCAGTCCGCTGTCCGGGTCGAGGACGTACGCCTTGATGGGCAGCAGCTTGTCCACCGTGAGGTCGAACAGGTCGCCCTCGTCGGCCAGCGGCGGGTCGGCCGGCTCCAGCGGCCGGGTGAGCGCGGCCGCCGCCACCTCGCCGAAGTGCTCGATGTCCAGGCACTCGCGGCCCGCGAGGTAGGAGACGCGCTCCCGCAACTGGGCCGGGCAGGTGCGGGCGTTGGGGCAGCGGAGGTCGATGTCGCCCTCCTTCATGGGCCGCAGGGCCGTACCGCACTCGGGGCACTCGGCGGGCATCACGAACTCGCGCTCGCTGCCGTCGCGCAGGTCGACGACCGGGCCGAGGATCTCCGGGATCACGTCACCGGCCTTGCGGATCACGACGGTGTCGCCGATGAGCACGCCCTTGGCCTTGACCACCTCCTGGTTGTGCAGGGTGGCGAACTCGACCTCGGAGCCCGCGACCGTGACCGGCTCGACCTGGGCGTACGGCGTGACGCGGCCGGTGCGGCCGACGCCGACCTTGATGTCGATCAGCTTGGTGTTGACCTCCTCCGGCGCGTACTTGTACGCGATCGCCCAGCGCGGCGCGCGGGCGGTCGAGCCGAGACGGCCCTGGAGGCGGATCTCGTCGAGCTTGACGACCACTCCGTCGATCTCGTGCTCCACGGAGTGACGGTTCTCGCCGTAGTACGCGATGAACTCCCGTACGCCGTCGAGGTCGTCGACCACCTTGTTGTGCGCGGAGGTGGGCAGGCCCCAGGTCTTGAGGAGGTCGTAGGCCTGTGAGAGGCGGGTGAGGCCCTCGTAACCCGCCAGCGCGCCGATGCCGTGGACGACCATGTGCAGCGGGCGGGTGGCGGTGACCCGCGGGTCCTTCTGGCGCAGTGAACCGGCCGCCGCGTTGCGTGGGTTGGCGAAGGGCTTGTCACCGGCCGCGACCAGGCGCTCGTTGAGTTCGAGGAACTCCTCCATCGGGAAGTAGACCTCGCCGCGGATCTCCACGAGCTCGGGGACGCGGTCACCCGTCAGCCGGTCCGGGATCTCCGCGATCGTACGGACGTTGGGCGTGATGTCCTCGCCGGAGCGGCCGTCGCCGCGGGTCGCCGCGCGCGTGAGGCGGCCGTGCTCGTAGGTGAGGTTGACGGCGAGGCCGTCGACCTTGAGCTCGCACAGGAAGTGGTAGTCGGAGGTGCCGACGTCCTTGGCGACGCGCTCGGCCCAGGCGGCCAGTTCCTCGTCGTTGAAGGCGTTGTCGAGGGAGAGCATGCGCTCGCGGTGCTCGACGGAGGTGAACTCCGTCTCGTACGCTCCCGCGACCTTCTGGGTCGGCGAGTCGGGCGTGCGCAGCTCCGGGTACTCCGCCTCCAACGCCTCCAGGGTGCGCAGGAGTCGGTCGAACTCCGCGTCGCTGACGACGGGAGCGTCCTTCACGTAGTACCGGAAGCGGTGCTCCTCGATCTGCTCGGCGAGCTGCGCGTGCCGCTCCCGTGCCTCGGCGGGCACTGCCGTCTCCGCTTGCTGCTTGTCGCCGGCCACCGTGTTGTCCTCCCGTTACTCTGGGTTGTCCGCGAGGGATCTCGCCGCCCGGACGCAATGGGCGAGAGCCTTGCGTGCGTACGCGGGGGAAGCGCCCGCGAGGCCGCACGAGGGGGTGATGGTGACCGCCTCCGCGAGAAGCCCCGGATGCAGCCCCAGCCTGCGCCACAGCGTCCTGACACCCATGACGCTACCGGCAGGGTCTGACAACGGACCGTCCGTGCCGGGCACGACACCGGCGAACAGTCGCGTACCGCCTTCCACGGCTTCGCCGATGACCTCGTCGTCACGCTCGGTGAGGAGCGAGAAGTCGAGGGAGACCGCGGCGGCGCCCGTGCGGCGCAGCAGGGCGACGGGCACGTCCGGGGCGCAGGAGTGGACGACGACCGGGCCGGTGCGGTGCACCGCGACGAGGTCGCGGAGGGTGGCCTCGACGATCTGCCGGTCCACGGCCCGGTGGGTCCGGTAGCCGCTGGCGGACTTGACCTGGCCGCGCAGTACGGCGGTTAGGGAGGGCTCGTCCAGCTGCAGGACGAGCTGTGCGCCGGGGACGCGGCGCTGCATCTCGGCGAGGTGCAGGCGCAGGCCCTCGGCGAGGGAGGCGGCGAGGTCGCGGCAGGCGCCGGGGTCGGAGAGGGCGGCCTCGCCGTTCTTCAGCTCGACGGCGGTGGCCAGCGTCCACGGCCCGACGGCCTGCACCTTCAACGGGCCCTCGTACCCCTGGGTGAACTCCTCCAGCGCGTCGAGGTCCTCGCCCAGCCAGGAGCGGGCCCGCTTGGTGTCCCGGCCGGGCCGGTCGCCGATCCGCCAGCCGCTGGGCTCCACGCGCGCGTACAGCTCGACGAGCATTCCGGCGGTACGGCCGATCATGTCCGCGCCGGGGCCGCGGGCCGGCAGCTCGGGCAGGAACGGGAAGTCCTCGAAGGACCCGGTGACGGTCTTGGCGGCCTCCCGCGCGTCGTCACCGGGCATGGACCCGACCCCGGTGGCCGCACCGAACCTGAACTGGCTGTCATCGCTCACCCGGGCAGCCTATGCCTCCGGCGGTTCAGCCGATTTCGGGGCGCCGTGCGCTGCCTCGCACCCGGCGCCCGCGCGGGCCTCTGCCGGGGGCTGCCGCCCCCGGACCCCCGCTTCGGCCTGAACGGCCTCGTCCTCGATCGCCGGACGGGCTGGACATCACCGGCCGATGCTCGTACGCCCGTGCCGTTCCAGGAAGGCGAGCAACCGGTCCGGGTCGGCGACCGCGAGGTTGTTGCGGAAGCGGCCGCGCTCCCAGGCGATGTCCGTCCGACCGTGGTGACTGCCGCTGCCGATGAACTCGCCGTGGGCGTCCAGCAGGGCGACCGTCAGGCTGCCGTGGCAGCGGCAGATGTCGCCCGTGAAGTCGCCGGTCGTGGTCAGGGCGCGCAGCTCGGCGAGCGTGTCGTCGTCGTAGATCTCGGCCAGGACGGTGCGCCGGGCGAGCGGCCCGGCGTCGTCCCCGCCGCGCAGGACCACCGCGGCCTCGGCACGGTCCCAGACGTTCTCCAGCCAGGCGCGGATCTCGCCACCGTCGCTCATGCCGTCTCCTTCGAAGGTCACGGGGTCACCAGGTCACTGGCCCGGTCGGACCGTCAGGTCGTTGATCTCCGCGTCTCTGGGGAGGTCAATGGCCAGCAGGATCGTCGTCGCCACCGACTCGGGGTCGATCCAGCGGGAGGCGTCGTAGTCCTTGCCCTCCTGCTGGTGGACCTTGGCCTGCATGGGGCTGGCGGTGCGGCCGGGGTAGACGGAGGTGACGCGGACGCCGTTGCCGTGCTCCTCGTGACGCAGGGAGTCGGCCAGGGCCTTGAGGCCGTGCTTGGAGGCGGCGTACGCGGACCAGCCGGCGTGGGCGTTCAGGCCCGCGCCGGAGTTCACGAAGACCACGTGACCGCGGGCGGCGCGCAGCTGGGGCAGGAAGTGGCGGGTCAGCTCGGCGGGGGCGACCAGGTTGACGTTGAGCTGGTGGCGCCAGGACTTGGGGGTGAGGTCCCCGACGTCGCCCAGGTCGACGACCCCGGCGATGTGCAGCAGTGAGTCCACGCGGTCGGGGAGCGTCTGGTGGGAGAAGGCCCAGGAGAGCTTGTCGGGGTCGGAGAGATCGCCGACCAGGGTGCGCGCCCCCGGGTACTCGGCGGCCAGTTCCTTCGCCCGGCCCGCGTCGCGCGCGTGCAGCACGAGTTCGTCCCCGCGCGCGTGCAGACGGCGGGCCACGGCCGCGCCGATGCCGGAGCCCGCGCCGGTGATCACATGAGTAGCCATGTCCGCCATGCTCGCATCACCGCACGCCCAGGCTCTCCTCCAGGTACGCCAGCACGCTCACGGGCTCGTCCGCGAAGAACACCAGGTCGGTGAGCGGGCGGGGCAGGAAGCCCTCGGCCTCCATCCTGCGGAACTGCTCCTTCAGGCCGTCGTAGAAGCCCTCGGTGTTGAGCAGGACGACGGGCTTGTCCGTGTGCCCGTGCTTCTTCAACTCCAGGATCTCGGTGGCCTCGTCGAGCGTCCCGGTGCCGCCCACCATGACCACGACCGCGTCGGCCTGCTCCAGCAGCAGCCGCTTGCGCTCGGCGAGGTCCTTGGCGATCACCATCTCGTGGGCGCCGGGCCGGACCTTGGCCGCGAGGAACTCGACGGAGACGCCCAGCAGCAGGCCTCCCGCCTCCTGGACGCCGTCGGCGACGACCTTCATCAGGCCGACGTCGGAGCCGCCCCACACGAGCGTGTGGCCCCCCTTGCCGATCAGTTTCGCGAACTCGCGCGCGGGGCGCGTGTAGCGGTCGTCGAGGTCGGCGGCGGAGAGGAAGACACAGATGCGCATGAGGTCAGCCTAGGCGGGAAGAACCGGGGGCCCGCGAGCGCTATTCCGGTATGGCCGATGGACACACGATCACGATCGAGCAGGGCGACCGGCACGTACGCGTGGTACGCGGGGACCTGGTGCTGGCGGAGACCCGCCGCCCCCTGGTGCTGCGCGAGACCGGCTGTCCCGTGCGCTACTACATCCCGGCCGAGGACGTGCGCCTCGACCTCCTCACCCCCTCCGAAACCCACACCCACTGCCCCTTCAAGGGGACGGCGTCCTACTGGTCGCTGCCGGACGCCCCCGACCTCGTATGGTCCTATCTGGAGCCCAAGGACGGGGTCGCGCAGATCAAGGACCACCTGTGCTTCTACGACGTGGAGGTCCAGGAGGAGACACGCGCGGCGGTGTCGTGACCGATTAGTCGCGTGCCCGGTGGCAGTCTCCTCAGGCATGGACAAGCAGATCATTTCGCGCGACGGCACCCGGATCGCGTACGCGCGCAGCGGGCGGGGTCCGGCGGTCGTCCTTGTGAGCGGCACGATGTCCACGGGCGCCACGATGGCCCCGCTGGCCGCACGGCTCGCCGGGCGCTTCACGGTCGTCCCGTACGACCGGCGGGGGCGCGGCGGAAGCGGGGACACGGCGCCGTACGCCGTCGCCCGCGAGGTGGAGGACCTGGCGGCGCTGATCGAGGCCGTGGGCGGGGACGCGGCGCTCTACGGCATGTCGTCGGGCGGCGCGCTGGCGCTGGAGGCGGCGGCGAGCGGGCTGCCGGTCCGTCAGGTGGCCGTGTACGAGCCGCCGTTCGCCGTCTACGAGGGCGGCGCCGAGGAGCGGGCGGCGTACACCCGGAACCTGACCGAGGCGCTCGCGCGGGGCCACAGGGGGGACGCGGTGGAGCACTTCCTGCGGCTGACGGGCCTGGCCGAGGAGATGATCCGGGGCGCCCGCCAGTCCCCCATGTGGGCCGACATGGAGGCGATCGCCCCGACGCTGGCGTACGACGACGCGGTGATGGGCGACGGTGCCGTGCCCCGGGAACGGCTGGCCGCGCTCACGGTCCCCGTGCTCGCCGTCGCAGGAGGCGCCGGCCCGGCCTGGGTGCGGGAAGCGACCCGGGCCGTCGCCGACGCGGCGCCCCAAGGGACGTATCGCACCCTGGAAGGGCAGACCCACAGAGTGGATCCGGACGTCCTCGCACCCGTGCTCGCGGAGTTCTTCCACCAGAAGTGACCCGTCCGCTACGCCGAGGCGCCGGCCTGCCAGGGCGGGAGGACGACGGGACCGGTCCCCGTGACCGGGTCGTGGTGGACGCGCTCCGGCGGCATGCCGAGGGCGGTCAGCCGTCGTACGGCGGCGGCGACCATGGCGGGCGGGCCGCTGACGTAGGCGTCGTGGCCGCCCCAGCCGCCGTGCCGGGTCACCGCCTCCACAACCGAGGCGTGCCCGGACGCCCCCGGTCCGTCGTCGATCACCGGGACGATCCGTAGCCAGGAGCAACGATTCTCCAGCCGGGTCAGGACGGCCGCGTCGTAGAGGTCCTCGGCGCTGCGAGCGCCGAGGAACAGATGGGCGCTGCGCCCCGGTGACCGGCGTGCCGCCAGGTCCTCCAGGAGCGTCCGTGCGGTCGCCCAGCCGGTGCCACCCGCCACGATCAGCACGTCGCGCGAAACCGGGTCGTCCAGGGTCGTGGTGCCCTGCGCGGGCCCCAGACGCAGGGTGTCGCCGACCGCAGTGCGCGTCACCAGTGCGTCGCTCACGCCGTCGGGGCCGGTGCGCCGTACGTGGAACTCCAGTTCGCCGTCGGCGTTGATCGCCGAGTACGGGCGCCAGGTGTGCGGCAGCAGCGGGGACTGGAGGGTCGCGTACTGGCCGGGCCGGCAGGGGTACGGCTCGGAGGGGCGCACGCGCAGCACCGCCACGTCCTGGCGGCGCCGCTGGTGGTCGGTCACCGTGGCGCTCCAGTACGCCGGTTCGGCCAGCGCCTCGTTCGCGCCCTCCACCATGGCCTCGGCGGCGCGCCGCACCATGCGCAGCCAGGCCGCCTCCGCGTCCGGGCTCAGCCGGCCGCGCGCGCAGCGCCCCAGCGCGTCGGACAGGGCCTCGGCGAACACCTCGTAGTGCACCGGCAGTACACCGAGTTTGCGGTGGTCGCGGCCCAACCGGGCGCAGAACGCGGCCAGTTCGTCGGGGTGGTCGAGGTGCTCGATCAGGAACCAGAACGCCCGCTCCAGATGGGCCCGCTGGAAGTCCATCGACTCGGGGAACAACTGCCGCAGGTACGGATGCCGTTCGAACATCGCGTCGTAGAGATGCTTGATCAACTCGTCGAACGGGGTGACCTGCGCCAGGTTGTGGGTGATCAGCTGCTGGTCCACGGCGCCGTCGTAGGGGCGGGTCGTGCAGCGTGCGCCGGCTCCGGTGACGTTCTGCGGGCGTCCCGCGCGCGGGGCGGGCGCGAGAAGCCGGTCGCGCAGGCGCATCGCCTCTCTGCGGGCCAGCAGGGCGTGGTAGTCGTCGTTCACCGGCACACCTTCACGACGCAGGTGCCGCACGCGCCGCCGCTCGCACAGACCGCCGTGACCGCTCGCCCCCTGCGGGCGTGGTACCAGGCCATGTTGGACGTGAGTCCGGCGAGCAGGAACCAGACGACGCCCACGGCCCAGGTACCCCGTGTGAAGGACACCACGGCGGCGATCACGGCCAGAACGCTGACGGCCGGAACACAGACGGTCAGGGCGCGGGCTGCTGGAAGGGGAACGGCTGGGCGGGGCATCGCGTCGGCTTCCTGTCGTCTTTGGGGGCAAGATACGGCAACCGCCCGAAGTACGGACGGAACGCCTCCGCATCACATCACCCGGGGCCCGGCCGGAACGCCGCCGAGCTTCCCGCCGCATGCAGCCGAACGGCCCTTTCGACAGGGGCCGTTCGGCCCAGTGCGCGACCGCGGCCGCGGTCCCGGGGCGCACGTGTTGTAGTGCAGGACAGCCACCCCGAGCGGCACCACCGAATCGAGACAAGGCTCGAGGGGAATGCCCTGGCCCCGGCGGCTTGGTGCAGAAAGACGGGATCGCCGGTCTCGGAGTCGACGGTGAGGTCCGAGATACCGAGGTCGGCCGCGCGCAACCAGGTGACGAAGCGGTCCCTCGGACCGGAGTCCGTCCGAGGGACCAGGTCCCTGGTCCAGTGGGTTCGCTCCTCCACGTCCTCACCGGGAGTACGGATCTCGTCAGGCGCGCGCGGCCACCTGTCGCACCGTCGACGCGATCGTCGCCGAGCCCACCACGCGCGTGCCGTCGTACAGCACGATCGCCTGGCCGGGGGCGACGCCGCGGACCGGCTCGGTGAAGGTGACCCGCAGCTCGCCGTCGACCGGCTGCGCCGTCACCTCGGTCTCGCCGCCGTGCGCCCGGAGCTGGGCGGTGTAGGTGCCGGGACCGGCCGGGGCCCGGCCGCACCAGCGGGGCTTGATCGCGGTCAGGGCGGTGACGTCCAGCGCGGCGGCCGGGCCGACGGTCACCGTGTTGTTCACCGGGGAGATGTCGAGGACGTAGCGGGGCTTGCCGTCGGCGGCCGGGGTGCCGATCCGCAGGCCCTTGCGCTGGCCGATGGTGAAGCCGAACGCGCCCTCGTGCGTGCCCACCTTGGCGCCGGACTCGTCGACGATGTCGCCCTCGGCCTTGCCGAGGCGGGAGGCGAGGAAGCCCTGGGTGTCGCCGTCGGCGATGAAGCAGATGTCGTGCGAGTCGGGCTTCTTGGCGACCGCGAGGCCGCGGCGCTCGGCCTCGGCGCGGATCTCGTCCTTGGTCGTCACCGTGTCGCCCAGCGGGAACAGCGCGTGCGCGAGCTGCTGCTCGTCCAGGACGCCGAGCACGTACGACTGGTCCTTGGCCATGTCGGAGGCGCGGTGCAGCTCGCGGCTGCCGTCCTCGTTCACGAGCACCTTGGCGTAGTGGCCGGTGCAGACGGCGTCGAAGCCGAGGGCCAGGGCCTTGTCCAGGAGCGCGGCGAACTTGATCTTCTCGTTGCAGCGCAGGCACGGGTTCGGCGTGCGGCCGGCCTCGTACTCGGCGATGAAGTCCTCGACGACGTCCTCGCGGAAGCGGTCGGCGAGGTCCCAGACGTAGAACGGGATGCCGATGACGTCGGCGGCGCGGCGGGCGTCGCGCGAGTCCTCGATGGTGCAGCAGCCCCGCGCTCCGGTGCGGAACGACTGCGGGTTCGCGGAGAGCGCGAGGTGGACGCCGGTCACGTCGTGGCCCGCCTCGGCCGCGCGGGCGGCGGCGACGGCGGAGTCGACGCCGCCCGACATGGCGGCGAGGACGCGGAGGGGACGGGTGCGCTGCGGGGTTTCAGTCATAGCCCTTCCAGAGTACGGGGGCGCGGGAACCGGAGCCCGCGAGTATCCGTTGACGATCACATGGGGGAGACACGGGCGGACACGGCGAGCGGCGACTCGGATCGGCGGCTGGGGCGGCGGGCCCTGCTCGTCGGGGGTGTCGCGGCGGCTGTGGGGACCGCCGCGCTGGCCCGGGACGAGCTCGCCCATCTGTGGTGGCGGCTGCCGGGGGTGGAGAAGTCGCGGGTCGAGGGAGCGGTGGACTTCCGGGGTGCGCGGTGGGTGGCCGCGTCCCCGGCGAACTACCGGCGGGCGGACCGGCCGGACGACTATCCGATCGACCGGGTGGTCATCCATGTCACGCAGGGCGACTACAAGACCGCGGTGCAGGTCTTCCAGGACCCGGCGCACAAGGCGGCGGCGCACTACATCGTGCGGGGGGACGGGCGGGTCACCCAGCTGATCCGCGAGCTGGACGTGGCGTTCCACGCGGGGAACCGGGAGTACAACGAGCGGAGCGTCGGCATCGAGCACGAGGGGTTCGTGGAGCGCGCCTCGTCCTTCACGGACGCGATGTACGCGTCCTCGGCGCGGCTGACGGCCGCGATATGCCGTCGGTACGACATACCCGTGGACCGGGAGCACATCATCGGGCATGTGGAGGTCCCGGGGACGGACCACACGGATCCGGGGCGGCACTGGGACTGGGACCGGTATCTGGGGCTGGTACGGCGGGCCTGAGCCTGTGTGGCGCACGTCACATGGCGTCGTTGTTGTGAGCGGGCTCCGCGCATCGTGTGTCCGTTGCGTCCCCCACCCCGGCCGCAACCTGCGGCACGCAAACTCGGCTTCCTTTCAAGGAAGTTGAGCAAGATCACCGCTCACGGCGGTTCCACAGCCCGCCCGGCTCTCCCCTAAGTTCGGCCCAGATTTCACACAGCGCCGGGGTCGAGCATTCCCGGCCATGACCGACACCACAGAGCCCGGCACCGGCACGGGCACGGACAGCAGCGGCAAGCGCAAGCACTCCAAGGAGAGCAGGCCCCGGCGCGGCAGGGGCCTGCACCGGCGCAGGTTCCTCGGCGGCACGGTCGGGCTGGGCCTGGCCGCGGTCGGGGCGGCCGGCACGACGTTCGGCCTGCTGGGCAACGGCGGCGACAAGGCGTCCGCGGCGTCCGCTTCCGCCTCCGTCGAGGTGTGGCCGAGAGGAAAGCGGAAGGTGCCGCGGGCAGGGCGATCGCTGGGCGGCAGCCCTTGCCGAAGGCATCGCGCCACAGGCGCGGGAAGGAGCAGGCGAAGACGATCACCGAGGCGGCCGGGAAAGCCCCGGTGTCGACGATCAGCGTGCCGTCCGCAGTGACCGCACGCGACCGCAGCCCGGCAAGGGCGCGCACCGAAACGGTGAGCGCCCCTGGGCCCTAGGTCAGGCCGGCCGCCCGCGCCCGTTCCACCGCCGGGCCGATCGCCTTCGCCACCGCCTCCACGTCCGCCTCCGTGGACGTGTGGCCGAGGGAGAAGCGGAGGGTGCCGCGGGCCAGGTCCGGGGTGGTGCCGGTGGCGAGGAGGACGTGGCTGGGCTGGGCGACGCCGGCGGTGCAGGCGGAGCCGGTGGAGCACTCGATGCCCTGGGCGTCCAGCAGCAGGAGCAGGGAGTCGCCCTCGCAGCCCGGGAAGCTGAAGTGGGCGTTGGCCGGGAGGCGGTCCACCGGGTCGCCGCCGAGGATCGCGTCCGGAACCGCCGTACGGACGGCCTCGATCAGGTCGTCCCGCAGGGCGCCGATCTCCCGGGCGAACCACTCGCGCTGCTCGGCGGCGAGCCGGGCCGCGACCGCGAATGCGACGATAGCCGGGACGTCGAGGGTGCCGGAGCGGACGTGGCGCTCCTGGCCGCCGCCGTGCAGGACGGGGACGGGGGTGTACTCACGGCCCAGGAGGAGCGCCCCGATGCCGTACGGGCCGCCGATCTTGTGGCCGGAGACCGTCATCGCGGCGAGGCCGGAGGCGGCGAAGTCGACGGGGACCTGGCCGACGGCCTGGACCGCGTCCGCGTGCAGCGGGATGCCGAACTCGGTGGTGACGTCGGCGAGTTCACGGACCGGCATGACCGTGCCGATCTCGTTGTTGGCCCACATCACCGTGGCCAGGGCGACGTCGTCGGGGTTGCGGGCGATCGCCTCGCGCAGGGCCTGAGGGTGCACCCGGCCGTAGGTGTCGACGGGGAGGTACTCGACGGTGGCGCCCTCGTGTTCACCGAGCCAGTGGACGGCGTCGAGGACCGCGTGGTGTTCGACGGGGCTGGCGAGGACACGGGTTCTGGCGGGGTCGGCGTCACGGCGGGACCAGTACAGGCCCTTGACCGCGAGGTTGTCGGCCTCGGTGCCGCCGGAGGTGAAGACGACCTCGCTGGGGCGGGCGCCGAGCGCTTCGGCGAGCGTCTCGCGGGACTCCTCGACCGCACGGCGGGCCTTGCGGCCGGACGCGTGGAGGGAGGAGGCGTTGCCGGTGACGCTCAGCGCGGCGGTCAGTGCCTCTGCCGCCTCCGGGAGCATCGGTGTCGTCGCGGCGTGGTCGAGGTAAGCCATGGTGAGCCCGATTCTACGGGCCCCTTGGGGGCGGCCCGGCGGCCAGGCCGGGCATTGACAGCGACCGTGCCCCGTCGTCCTCGGGGCGTCAGCCGTTGGTCAAGGCGCGTTCTCCGGGCTCACAGGCTCCAGGAAACCGTGTTGGACACCTCCATGGCGAACACCAGGACCGCCAGGTCGGCAACGCCCAGCGCGAGGCCGAGATACGCGCGGCCGCGACGGGCCGTGCCGCGCCACAGGGCGACGCCCGCCAGCACGAGGGCGATCGGGCCGAGGAAGACGTTGAGGACGAGAAGGCCGAGGAGGCCCAGGATGAAGGACGCCACGGCCATGCCGTCGGCGTCGCGCGTGCCCGAACGGGTGTCGGTGCGAGGCGTGGCCGGTGCGGTGAGTTGCATGATGCTCAGCTCCTTTGGGTCGGTGCGGACGGTCAGTTGGCCGATGAGTGACGACGGCGGCCGTGGCGCTCGCGAAGCGCGAAGATGCCGAGCCAGACGGCGATACCGGCGGCCACGGCGAGGCTGACGGTCAGCGGCGCGTGGGCCACGGTGCCCAGCACGACACCGAGCAGCATGAGCGCGGCGACAAGGAACAGCATGGGATTCGATCCCCCCTCCATGAAGTTTCGGTGAACGGTTGTAGTAACACTTGTTCACTGACTTTGAGTCTAGCGCGTCCTACGGCTTTTCAATTCCGGAGAACAGTTGTTAACTGGATGACATGAGTCACACCCTCGGCATCCGGCAGGCCCAGAAACAGAAGACCCGGCAGGCGCTCCTGGACGCCGCGTTGGGCCTGCTGGAGGAACAGAGCCTGAGCAGCCTGGGCCTGCGCGAGGTCACCCGGGCCGTCGGCGTCGCCCCGACCGCCTTCTACCGGCACTTCCGCTCCACCGCGGACCTCGGCGTGGCCCTCGTCGACGAGGCGCTGGGCAGCCTGCACCCGATGGTGCGGACCACGGTGTCCACGGCCGGCGACAGCGACGAGCGCATCACCCGGGCCATCCGTCTGATCGCCCGCCATGTGGAGACGCACCCCGCCCACGTCCGCTTCATCGCCCGCGAGCGGCACGGCGGCGTCCAGCCGGTGCGGGAGGCCATCCGGGCCCAGCTGACCAGGTTCGCCGAGGAGGTGCGGACCGAGCTGGCCAAGGACCCGGAGGCGGTCGGCTGGAACGAGGACGACCTGCTGATGCTCGCGCACCTCTACGTCGACCAGATGCTCATCACGGCCTCCCTGTTCCTGGAGGCCCTGGAGACCTCGGCCTCGGAGGAGGAGCGGGAGCGCGTCGCCCAGGTCGCGGCCCGTCAGCTGCGGCTGGTCAGCCTCGGCCGGCGGCACTGGCTGGACTGACCCCGGCACGGCACACAGGGGCGGCGCGCCCGTTCACCGGGCGCGCCGCCCCTGTCGTGCGCGATCCCGGCTCAGCCCTGCTGGGCCTGCTGCCCCTGGCCGGGCTGCCCGCCGCCCGGACCGCCGCAGCCGCCGCCCTGGCCGCCACCCGGTCCGCCCTGACCGGCACCCGGGCCACCGCTCGGCATACCCGAGGGGACGCCGGTCGGGGTGCCGGTGGGAGTGCCGGTCGGCCTGCCCGAGGGCGCGCCGGACGGGGCGCCGCTCGGGCGGCCCGACGCACCGCCAAAGGGCATGCCGGACGGCGTCCCGCAAGCCTGCTGCCCGGAGGTGCCGTTCGAGGACGACGAGTCGCCCGAACCGCACGCGGTCAGCAGCAGCGGGGACAGCGCCAGCAGGGCGACGGCGGGGACGAGGCGTGCACGCTTCATGAGAGACAGCTCCACGGATGCTGAGGGAGTCCTGAGGCGGGCACTCAATCAACTGCGCTTAGGCCGTTCTTGGGCCCGCCCTGTCACCCGCCTGTCAATCGGGTAAAGCGCACCTCAAGGAACCGCGCCGGCCTGGTCTTTCAGTCGTTCTCCCCGGCCGCCGCCTGGTACAGCTCCGTGACAGAACGGGCCGCGGCCGCCAGCTCCGCGCGCACCTCGGGCGGGGAGAGCACCTCCACCGAGTCCGAGAACGCGAGGAGTTGGCGGGCCGCGGGGACGAACGGATACGCCAGCCGGGCGGTCACCCACTCCTCGTCGCCCTCGCCGTCGGGGAGTTCGGTGAGCGAGGAGGCCGTCATGCGCTGGAACATGTCGAGCCGGTCCCTGCGGACCCGCACCGTGACGTCGATCCCGGCCGGCCGCTCCTCGACCTGGCGCCGCAACACCTCCCAGACGTCAGCGAGTTCGACACCGCTCCGGCGCCGTACCGGGTCGTCCAGCAGACGCGCGGAGCGCACCCGGTCGGCCCGGAACAGCCGCGGCTTCGTCCGCCGGTCCGCGACCAGGTACCAGACGCCCGCCTTGGCGACGAGGCCGTACGGGTCGACGGTGTACGTCCGCACCTCGCGCTCCCCGCTGTGCCGGTACCGCAGCCTCAGCCTCCGGTCGGCGAACACCGCGTCCTGCAGTACCGCCAGGTCGACGGCCTTCTGCGGGCCGCCCTTCCAGCGTGTGGCGTCGACCAGGATGCGCCGCGAGGCGACCTCGGCCGCCGGGCGGTACGGCGCCGGCAGGGCCGCCATCACCTTGCGCAGCGCCGAGCCGAGCGCCGCGTCCAGACCGAGCGCGGCGTGCGCGCCCTGGGCGGCCAGGACGAACAGGGCCCGGGACTCGTCGGCGGTCAGACCGGTGACGTCCGTGCGGAACCCGGCGAGCAGTTCGATGCCGCCGTGCCGGCCGCGCTCCGCGTACACGGGGACGCCGGAGGCCGACAGGGCCTCGATGTCGCGGTAGATGGTGCGCACCGACACCTCCAGGCGGTCGGCGAGTTCGTGCGCCGGGACGCGGCCCCGGGTCTGCAGGAGCAGCAGGATGGACAGCAGGCGGTCGGACTTCACCCGGCCACGATCGCGCCGCTCGGCGCCCGGACGCAAATGTTGACGGAAACTGTCAGGTTATCCGGCGATCCTCGGCTCACCGACCCAAGGAGAGGCTCGTATGAACGCCACGAACGCCCTGCCCACGGACCCCCGTCCGCTCTACGCCCGCGCCACCGAACAGGCCGCCGCCCTCATCAAGACCGTACGGCCGGAGCAACTGTCCGGACCGACTCCCTGTACCGAGTTCGACGTCCGCACCCTGCTGAGCCACATGGTCGGCGGCTCCCGGCGGATCGCGGTGGTCGGCGAGGGCGGTGACGGCATGGCCGTGCACCCGTTCGCGGACGGAGTCGAGGACGACGCCTGGGCCGCCGCGTACGACGAGGTCCGGGACCGCGTGCTGAAGGCCTGGTCCTCCGACGAACGCATGACGTCGACGGTCCGCGTGCCCTGGGGCGAGGCACCCGGCCACGCGGCCCTGTCCGGATACCTGATGGAACTGGTGACCCACACCTGGGACCTCTCCGAGTCCCTCGGTCACCCGCACGCACTCGACCCGGAGCTCGCCGAGGCCGCGCTCGCCACGGCCCGGCGTGTCCTGCCCGACCCCGAGCGTGACTCGAAGACCCCCTTCGCCTCGGCCCGCCCGGCCCCCGAGGGGGCGGACTCCTACGGGCAGTTGGCGGCCTGGCTCGGGCGCGAGCCGATCAGGGCAGCCTGACGCGGGCCAGCTGGCGGGACTGGGCGACCAGCCGGTCCTGGCTGTCCCAGACCTCGGCGTCCTCCTCCAGGAAGCCGCCCGCCAGATTGCGGGTGGTGATCGAGACCCGCAGGGGGCCCGGGGCCGGGCGGTGGCGCACATGGACGGTGAGTTCGACCGTGGGGACCCAGCCCTTGAGGCCGATCTCGAACGCGGTGGGCGGCAGGGCGTCCACCGCGAGGAGGAGCGAGAAGGGGTCGGCATCGCGGCCGTCCGCGAGGCCGAACCAGGCGCGCATCTCCCCCTTGCCGGAGGGCGCGCCGAGGGCCCAGCCCAGGGTGGAGGGGTCGAGCTTGAGCATCAGACGGTCGGCGATGGCGGAGCTGCCGTCGACCGGGGCCGGACCGTCCTCGGGGCCGAAGCACTGGTCCATGGGCGGGATAACGGGCGGCTTCGCCGTCGTACGGACGTCGTCGGGGAGGGCGTCGAGGTCGCCGTAGGAGGCGAGGACGCGGATGCGCTCGACCTCGTTGCCCTGCTCGTCGCACTGGAAGAGGGAAGCCTGGCCGGTGGAGAGGCCGCGGCCGGCGCGCACGGTCTCGGTGCGGACGACCGCCGGGCCCGGCTGGGACGCCGTCAGGTAGTGGGCGGAGATGGTGAAGGGGTCCGGGTGCGGAAGGGCGTCCGCGAGGGCCCGGCCCAGGACGGCCAGCAGATAGCCGCCGTTGACGGCGTTGATGATCGTCCAGCCGGCCGAGAGGTCGATGTCGTAGACGCCGGGCTCGCGCCGGGCGACCGCGGTGTCGCGGTCGAACTCGCTGTCGCCGATCACGGGTGCGGTAGCTGCTTCTGGCATGCCTGAACGGTACAACAGGAAATTACTAAGCGGTAGCTTTGGATGGGGTGCGCAGATCACCCGATGATCGTCCTGCCGGGTGAGGTTCCGGCAATTTCTCGGTAAGTGTCAGGACACGTCCACAACCCGGAGCCGCACGATCCCCTCTATGAGGACATGAGCCTCACCGGGACTCCGTTCCTCTACACGACCGTCGTGTTGTCCGTCGTCGCCCTCATACTGCCGCTCGTCCTGTGGTCGAGGATGCGGGGGCCCAAGGTCCTGCGCGCCACGGCCCGGGTCCTGATGCTGCTGTTCGCCCAGGGCACGGCCGTCACCCTGGTCTTCGTCCTGGTCAACAACCAGAACAACCTGTACGACAACTGGGCCGACCTGTTCGGCACCGGCAACCACGTCCAGCAGGCCGCGGACCTCGGCCGGGACGGCACCGGCGGGATAGCACTGAAGAAACTGCCCAAAGTGAAGCAGACGTTCAGAGCGGCGGACGGACCGGGTATGCGCCAGGCCGGCGGCGTGCGCGTCACCCAGCTCAAGGGCCGGGTGTCCGGCGTGAACGCCGAGGTCTACGTCTGGCTGCCGCCGCAGTACGGCGAACCCGCCTACCGGCACAAGAAGTTCCCGGTGGTGGAGGTGCTGCCCGGCTACCCCGGCTCGGCGAAGGCCTGGTTCGGGGCACTGAAGGCGCACGAGCAGCTGCTGCCGCTGATGAAGAGCGGCCAGGTGGCGCCGTTCATCATGGTGGCGCCCCGCACCAATCTGCTGGCCGGCGTGGACACCGGTTGCGCGAACACCCCCGGCGAGGTGAACGCCGACAGCTGGCTCAGCATCGACGTGCCGAAGATGGTCATGGACAACTTCCGCGCCGACCCCGCCCCGGGCGGCTGGGCCGTCGCCGGGTACTCGGCGGGCGCGCACTGCGCGGTCAAGCTGGCGGTCGCCCACCCCGACCGCTTCCGGGCCGCGGTCGGCATGTCCGGCTACAACGACCCGATCGGCGAACGCAACTCGCTGGCCGCGCAGAACCCGAGGGTGCGCGCCGAGAACAATCCTTACCTGATCCTCAAGAAGGCGGCCGTGCCGCCCAGGATCTCCCTCTACATCTCCGGCCAGCCCCACGACGGCTACGAGGCGGGCGTGGCCCTCGAATCGGTCGCCAAGGCGCCGACGACGGTGCACGTGGTGTTCGTGCCGCGCAGCGCGGGCGGCCACACCATGGCGCTGTGGAAGCCGCAGGTGACGACGGTCTTCCGCTGGCTGACGCTGCAGATGGGCCAGAGCCGTGTCGGGACCGGGACTACTCCTCGGTCACCGTCGAGCGTCGATTCCACGCACGCGGCGCTCGCCAGTGGTACCGCATCGCGAGCAGGCGCAGGACGAAGGCGGTGACGACCGCGAGCCCGGTGGTGAACGGGGTCAGCGCGTCGTAGTGGATGCACACCACCACCGTGGTGGCGCCGACGATCGCCGGGACCGCGTACAGGTCGCGGTCCCAGCGCAGCAGCGAGGGCACCTCGTTGGCCAGCACGTCCCTGAGCACACCGCCGCCGACCGCGGTGGCCAGGCCCAGGGCCGCGGATGCGGTCAGGTTGAGGCCGTAGGAGTACGCCTTCGTCGTACCGCTGACGGCGAACAGGCCGAGGCCGGCCGCGTCGAACACGAGGACGGCCGACTGGATCCGCTCCACGTGCGGGTGCAGGAAGAACACCATCAGCGCGGCGAGCAGCGGAGTGAGGAAGTACCCCAGGTCCGTGAAGGCGGCCGGGGGCACCGCCCCGATGATCACGTCCCGGAAGATCCCTCCGCCCAGCGCGGTGACCTCGGCGAGGACGGCGATGCCGAACACGTCGAAGTTCTTGCGGACGGCCAGCAGCGCGCCGGAGATGGCGAACACGAAGATGCCGACCAGATCGAGCGTGTGCTGGACGGAGGGACTGAAGAGTTGCTGGAGCACCCTTCTATTCTTACTCAGAGAACGGTGTGCACCTTGCAATGCAAGGATTAAACGACAGGTTTCCCTGTCGTGAACAGCCACGTCTGGAACAGGTCGTCCAGCTGCCGCCCACTGATCCGTTCCGCGAGCCGGATGAAGTCGTCCGTGTCCGCGTTGCCGTAGCGGTGCAGCCGGGTCCAGGCGGGCAGCAGCCGGAAGAAGGCCGCGTCACCGATCCGCTCCCGCAGCATCTGGAGCGTCATCGCGCCGCGCTGGTAGACGGCGGAGGCGAACATGGTGTCGCGCTGCGGATCGGCGACCTCGGTCTGCCAGAAGCCCGAGTCGGCGGGGCGGGCGTTGTAGGCGGCGAGGAAGGAGTCGTGCGCCGAGCGGGTGCCCTGGTGTTCCGCCCACAGCCACTGGGCGTAGGTCGCGAAGCCCTCGTTGAGCCAGATGTCCTGCCACCGGGCCACGCTGACCGAGTCGCCGAACCACTGGTGGGCCAGCTCGTGCACGATCGTCGTCTCGCTGCGCACGGCCGAGTAGGCGGGCTTGGACTGCACCTCCAGCGAGAAGCCCGCCTCGGGCATGTCGTCGACGATCGCGCCGGTCTCCTCGAACGGGTACGGCCCGAAGACCTGGGACCAGTAGTCGGTGGCGGCCGCGGTGACGGCGTACACGTCGACGGCGTTGCCGCCGGCGAGGGTCGGGTCGATGGCGACGTAGATCGGGATGCCGCCGGGGGTCCGTCCCGTGCGCACGTCGAACTTCCCGATGGTGGCGGTGGCGAGATAGGTCGCCATGGGCCTGCTCTCGCGCCAGTGGGTGTACGTCGAGCCGCCCTTGTCGTACGTCGAGACGAGCCGGCCGTTGGACACGGCGGTCAGGCCCTCGGGAGCCTTGATCCGGATGTCGTAGGTGGCCTTGTCGGCGGGGTGGTCGCTGGACGGGAACCAGGTGGAGGCCGCGTTGGGTTCACAGGCGACGAAGACCCCGTCGCCGGTCTTCATCCAGCCGTAGTCGGAACCGAAGACGATGGGGCCGTTGAGGGGCTGGGGGATGCCGCCGTAGGTGACGGTGACGGTGAAGTCCCGGCCTTTTCGCAGGGTGTCGCGCGGGGTGACGACGAGTTCGTCGCCGTCGCGGGTGAACTGGGCCCGTCTGCCGTTCACTTCGACCCTGGTGACCTCCAGTTTCTGCAGGTCGAGGTCGAAGGAGGAGAGCTGCTGGGTGGCGCGGGCGGTGAGGGTCGTACGGCCGTCGAGGCGGCCGGTGGCCGGGTCGTACGCGATGCCGAGGGCGTAGTGCCGGGCGTCGAAGCCCCCGTTGCCGAGCTGCGGGAAGTACG
This sequence comes from Streptomyces sp. NPDC001406, assembly GCF_042895285.1. Lineage (NCBI taxonomy): Bacteria > Bacillati > Actinomycetota > Actinomycetes > Kitasatosporales > Streptomycetaceae > Streptomyces > Streptomyces sp. NPDC001406. The sequence continues at coordinate 71,925 of NZ_JBIAWG010000022.1, read as the reverse complement.
GGTCACCGATGCCGGGAGCGCCCGGGGTGGGGGCGGAGGAGGCGGCGATGACCAGGAAGGAGGCGGCCGCGGTGGCGACTGCGCCTAAACGTGCCGAACGGGAGAGTGCCATGAGTCGTCCCTTTCGAGCGTGTGTCTGTCAGTGGACGGACACGGTCGACTCTGCGCTCTCCCGTTCGGGCATGTACATGACTTTGCCCAGTTGTCATGCGTTACTTGTCGGTTGACTCCTGGGAGTCGGCCGCGGCGGGCGCCTCGGCGTCGGTCTCGGAGTCCTCGGCGGGAGCCTCGGCAGCGGCCTCGGCCTCGTCGGCGGACGCCTCGTCCGTGGAAGCCTCGGCCTCGACCGCGGGCTTGTGCTCCGCCGCCTCCGCCTCGGCGACCGCCGCCGCCACCGCGGCGGAGGTCTCCGCCGAGTCCTCCAGGACCGCGTCCGGCACCAGCTCCGACGCCTCCTTGGCGGCGGAGATGAGGACCGTGTCCTGGGGAGCCTGGTCGGCGAAGTTCTCCGGGTGGTGGCAGGCGACCCGCTGGCCGGGAATCAGCTCGATGAGCTGCGGCTCGGTCGTCCTGCAGATCTCCGTCGCCTTCCAGCAGCGGGTGTGGAACCGGCAGCCGGAGGGAGGCGCGATGGGGGACGGCACATCGCCCTTGAGCAGGATGCGCTCGCTCTTCGCGGACTTCCGCCTCGGGTCCGGGATCGGCACGGCCGACATCAGCGCCTTGGTGTACGGGTGCATCGGCGCCTTGTACAGCGAGTCCCGGTCCGCCAGCTCGACGATCTTGCCGAGGTACATCACCGCGATCCGGTCCGACACGTGCCGGACGACCGAGAGGTCGTGCGCGATGATCACGTACGTCAGGCCGAGCTCCTCCTGGAGGTCGTCCATCAGGTTGACGACCTGGGCCTGGATCGACACGTCCAGGGCGGAGACCGGCTCGTCGGCGACCACCAGCTTGGGCTTCAGGGCCAGGGCACGGGCGATGCCGATGCGCTGGCGCTGGCCGCCGGAGAACTCGTGCGGATAGCGGTTGTAGTGCTCGGGGTTGAGACCGACCACCGACAGCAGCCGCTGGACCTCCTTCTTGATGCCGCCTTCGGGCTCGACGCCCTGCAGCCGGAAGGGGGCGCCGACGATCGTGCCGATCGTGTGGCGCGGGTTCAGCGACGAGTACGGGTCCTGGAAGATCATCTGCACATCGCGGCGCAGCGGGCGCATGCCCCCCACACCGAGGTGCGTGATGTCCTTGCCCTCGAACTCGACCGTGCCGCCGGTCGGTTCGAGCAGCCGGGTGATCAGCCGGCCCATCGTGGACTTGCCGCAGCCCGACTCGCCCACCACGCCCAGGGTCTCACCGGCCCGGACCTCGAAGTCGATGCCGTCGACCGCGTGCACCGCGCCGACCTGACGCTGAAGCAGCCCCTTCTTGATCGGGAAGTGCTTCTGCAGGCCGGTGACCTTCAGCAGGACCTCGCGGTCGGCGCGGTCGGCGCCTTTGCTCTGCGCAGGAATCGTCACTGCTTTCTCGTCACTCACAGCTTCGGCGCAATCTCTTCGGTCCAGATACGCTCCCGCTGCTCCTTGCTCATGTGGCAGGCGGCCCAGTGCTTGCTGCCGACCTCGGTCAGCTCGGGGCGGACCGTGCGGGTGACGTTGTCCTTCGGGATGTCCGCGTACGGGCAGCGGGGGTTGAAGGCGCAGCCGGACGGGATGTTGATGAGGGAGGGCGGGGAGCCCTTGACCGGGATCAGGCGGTCCTGCTGCTCGCGGTCGAGCCGCGGCATCGAGCCGAGCAGGCCCCAGGTGTAGGGGTGCCGGGGCTCGTAGAACACCTTCTCCGCCGGTCCCCGCTCGACGCAGCGGCCGCCGTACATCACCAGGATGTCGTCGGCCAGCTCGGCGACGACGCCCAGGTCGTGGGTGATGATGATGACCGCGGAGCCGAACTCCTTCTGCAGATCACGGATCAGGTCGAGGATCTGCGCCTGGACGGTCACGTCCAGGGCGGTCGTCGGCTCGTCCGCGATGAGCAGCTCGGGGTTGTTGACCAGCGACATCGCGATCATCGCGCGCTGACGCATACCGCCGGAGAACTCGTGCGGGTAGTTGTCGACGCGCTTGTCGGGCTGCGGAATGCCCACCCGGTCGAGCATTTCGATCGCTCGCCTGCGAGCGGTCTTCTTGTCGACCTTGTGGTGGGTCCGGTACGCCTCCACGATCTGCTGGCCGATCGTGTAGTACGGGTGCAGGGCCGACAGCGGATCCTGGAAGATCATCGCCATCTCGCGGCCGCGCAGCTTGCGCACATGGTCGGGGTCCGCGGACAGCAGCTCGGTGCCGTCCAGCCAGATCTCGCCGGATATCCGCGCCTTGCGCTTGCCGTACTGGCCGGCGGTGTGCAGGCCCATGATGCCGAGCGAGGTCACCGACTTGCCGGAGCCGGACTCGCCCACGATGCCGAGGGTCTTGCCCTTCTCCAGCGTGAAGTTGAGCCCGTCCACGGACTTGACCAGGCCGTCGTCGGTCGGGAAGTGCACCTTCAGGTCGCGCACTTCGAGGAAGGCGGTCGGGGTGTGCGCGGAGGTGGGCTCGCCCACGGCGGCTCCGGTCTTGCTGAGTTCGGTCATGACAGCCTCACGCGGGGGTCGATCACGGCGTACAGGATGTCCACCAGGAGGTTGGCGATGAGCACCGCGAGAGAAGTGATCAGGGTGACGCCCAGGATGATGGGCAGGTCCTGGTTCTTGATGGCGTTGAGCACCGCCTGGCCCAGACCGGGCAGGTTGAACGTCGACTCCGTCAGGATGGCACCGCCGATGAGGGCGCCGAGGTCCATGCCGAGCATCGTCAGGATCGGCGTCATCGTGGAGCGCATGGCGTGCTTGCCGATGACGACCTGCTCCTTGAGGCCCTTCGCTCGCGCCGTGCGGATGTAGTCCTCGCCGAGGATCTCCATCATGGTGGCGCGGGTGATCCGGGCGTACATCGCCGCGTAGAGGAAGGCGAGGGTGATCCAGGGCAGGATCATGCCGCCGAACCAGCCGCCGAAGTTCTGGTCGAGGGGCACGTACTTCGCGTCGATCCACTTCAGACCGAAGGCGAAGATCGCCAGGGAGAGCATGCCGGTGAAGTAGATGGGGAGAGAGACACCCGACAGCGCCACGAGCATCGCGCCACGGTCCCAGAGGCTGCCCCGCTTGAGCGCGGAGAGGACACCCGCCGCGACACCGAAGACCAGCCACAGTACGGCGGCACCGAGCGCGAGACCCAGGGTCACCGGGAAGCGGTCGGTCAGCACCGGCCAGACGGCCTGCTCGCTGCGGAAGGAGTACCCGAAGCACGGCGCGGCACAGTGGGTGACGTCACCGCCGGCCGCGTAGGTGCGGCCCGCGAAGATGCCCTTGAAGAAGTGCCAGACCTGGGTGTAGATCGGGTCGCCGAGTCCCAGCTTCACGCGCACGGCTTCGACGGCGGCCGGGTCGGCCTGCTTGCCCACGAAGCTCGAGGCGATGTCCACCCCTGCCCACTTGGGGATGAGGAAGAAGATGCCGAAGACCACCATGACGATGACCACGAGCATCACTGCGGCGGCGAACAGCCGCCTGATGAGGTAAGCGAGCACAGCTCTCGGCCCGCCGCGGACCGCGGGCCACCGGAGGTCGTCCGGTGGCCCGCGATCACGCGTCGCCGGCCTTCACCTGCCTTTCGTGCCGTTCGGCGGGTGTGCCGGGTTTACTTCGCTGACTTCAGGCCGAGGTTGACGAAGTCGTACATACCGCTGTAGCCGTCGGTGGTGTACACGTTCGCCAGGTTGTCTCCGCGCCAGTTGATGAACTTCTCGAAGACGAAGGGCAGGTAGTACGCGCCCTCCATGACCTTGTGGTTGATCTCCGTGGAGATCTTGGTCTTGCCCGCGTCGTCCAGCGTGTTGACGTACTGGTCGAACAGGCCGTCGATCGCCTTGTCCTTGATCAGCGCGTAGTTCGAGTTACCGCTCTGCAGGATGTACTTGCTGTCCCACAGCGGCAGACCGAAGCCCTGGACGGACGGGAAGTCCGGACCCCAGCCCATGATGATGATGCCGTAGCCCTTCTTCTTCACGTTCGAAGGGCTGCCGATGATGCCGGTGGTCTGCGAACCGTCGTACTGGTCGATCTCGGCGGTGATGCCGATCTTCTTCAGCGACGCCTGCAGGGACTGGGCGGTGGCCACCTCGACCGGCTTGTTGTTGCGGACGGCGATGGTGGTCTTGAAGCCGTTCGGCTTGCCACAGGCCTTCAGCGCGGCCTTGGCGTCGGCCTCGTTGCCGGCCTTGTTGTCGGCGGCCAGCTTGTACGGGTCGTACTTCTGGCCCTCGGCGCCCGCGACGGACGGCGGGAGCATGTTGGTGCCGATGTCGCCACCGGCGACCGGGCCACCACGGGCGGTCTGCAGCGACACGTGGTCGGCGCCCAGGATGACGGCCTTGCGGCACTCGATGTTGTCGAACGGCTTCACGCTCTGCGGGAAGACCGCGTAGCGGATGTAACCGGAGACCGGGTTGTCCAGGTTGGCCTTGTGCTCCTTCAGGGCGGTGGTGCGGCCCTGCGGCGACATGCCGGTCTGGTTGATGTCCAGGTCCAGGTCACCGTTGAGCAGACGCTGGTCCAGCTGGTTGGCGTCCGAGAAGAACTGAACGGTGATCTTGTCCGGGTAGGCCTTGCGGATCGGGTCCGAGGCCTGGCTCCACTTGTCGTTGCGGACCAGGGTGAGGTCCTTGCCCGGGCTGTACGAAGCGAACTTGTACGGGCCGGAGGAGAACGGGTGCAGACCGTACTTGGACTTGGTGTCCATGTCCTGGCGGACCGGGGACGCCGAGACCAGGGCCAGCATCTCCTCGAAGTCCGAGTTGGCCTTCGGGAGGTGGAAGACGATGGTCTTGTCGTCCGGCGTGTCGATCGCCTTCAGACCCAGCTTGTCCTTGGCGGAGTCCTTGTACGGGCCCTTGTACTCGCCCTTGGGGTCGAGGACGTCCTTCAGATAGACCGGACCACCGGACAGCACGTCCTGCGCCCAGACGCGCTCGATGCCGTACTTGATGTCCTTGGACGTGATCGGCTTGCCGTCTTCCCAGGTGACGCCGTCACGCAGGGTGTACGTGTAGGTCTTGCCGCCGTCGGAGACCTTGGCGAGACCGGTGGCGAGGTCCGGGGTCAGCGTGGCGCCGTCCTTGCCGGGCTCCGTCTTGTTCGTGACGAGCTGACGGCTGTAGTAGCGCGCGAAGTTCCACATGAAGCCGTAGTAGCCGCGCGTGGTGTCCCACGAGTCGGCGTCCTGGGCTCCACCGAACCGCAGCGTGCCGCCCTTCTTGGCGAGGTCGGCCTGGGCAACCTTGTTGTTGGCCGCGTCGAAACCGGCTGCGCCCGTCTTCGAGCCCTTGTCGCCGTCATCGCTGTTGCCGCCGCCGCACGCCGCCGTGGTCAGCAGCGCGGCGACCGCGGCAGCAGCGGCCAACGCCTGCTTGCGCCGCCCTGAGGTGCGTTGGGTAGTCACGATCTCGGATCCTCCGGATTTTGATGAGAGACCCCGTGGCAGTGCCACGGGACGCTTGGGGTAAGGCGGTTCAGCGGGAGCCCTTCGGGTCCAGCGCGTCCCGCACGCCGTCGCCGAAGAGGTTGAAGGCAAGAACGGTCACGAAGATCGCCACACCCGGGACCACCATGTACATGGGGTCCGACTCGTAGTAGTCGATCGCGCTCGAAAGCATCTGCCCCCAGGAGGCGGTAGGCGGCTTGACGCCTACGCCAAGGAAGCTGAGTGCCGCCTCGGTGAGGATGTTGGTCGGGATCATCATCGTCGTGTACACGACGATGGGCGCGACGAGGTTGGGCAGCAGTTCCTTGAACAGGATGTAGAACCGCCCGGCGCCCAGCGACCGGGCGGCCTCGACGTACTCGCGCTCACGCAGCGAGAGGGTCTGTCCACGCACCACGCGTCCGATGTACGGCCAGCCGAAGAACCCGATGACCAGGATCATCACGAACACCCGCACGCTGGAGCCGGTCAGGCCGAGCATGTCGTTCGGCATGACGGAGACCAGGGCGATGGTGAACAGGAGCTGCGGGAAGGCCAGCAGACCGTCCATGACGCGGCTGATGAGGGAGTCCACCCAGCCGCCGAAGAAGCCGGCCAGGATGCCCAGCACGGTGCCGAGAACGACGGCGACCATGGCGGACAGGAAGCCGACCAGGAGCGAGACCCGAGCACCGTAGAGGATGCGGGCGAAGATGTCGCGGCCGTTGACCGGCTCGACACCCAGCAGATGGTCTCCGCTGATGCCGCCCAGCGACCCCTTGGGGGTGCCGAACAGCGGGTCGATCAGGCTCTCGTGGTAGGCGTCCGGGTCCTGCCCGAGCAGGTTGGTGATCACGGGCGCGAGCAGGGCGAGCGCGATGAGGGCAAGCACGACCACCCCACCCGTGAGGGCGAGTTTGTCCCGCTTCAGGCGCTCCCAGGCGATCCGGCCCAGGGAACGTCCCTGTACGGCCTTGTCGCCGGCAGCGGCAGCCGCCGCTTCTTCGGCCGCGCTCGGGGCCGCTTCCGCAGTCGGCTCGTGCAATGGTGCCGTCATCTGGCAGGGACCCCTCTCAACCGGCGGTAGCCGGCCCGCACTTGCCGCTGGTAGCGGCCTCAATCAGTCCGTCGTACACAGGGGCGAACCCCTTGAAGTGGGAGTCTTCAACGCTTCGGCGATCAGTTGCCAGCCTTGGCGGTGAATGGATGCGCAACCGTGATGCAGCCTGTGGTTACCCGTTATGCGGACGGGCAGTTGCTGGGGGCGGACACCGTCAAACCGCCCATGAGTGAACAAAAGTCGAAAATTCACCCAAATCTACGCGCGAAGATCTCTCCAAAGCGACAAACAGGGACATACCTGCGGAAGTTGGCCACGGGGCTCAGTAGGCTCCGCTCTGCGGCAGCTGGGCCCAGTAGCCCCCGCCTGCGGCGGGAGCGGCGTGCGCCTCGCGGTCGTAGAAGGGGCGGGCGCCGGCCCGCATCCACATCACGACCGGGTCGTACTCGTCCGTCATCGCCACCGTCGACACCGGCAGCCCGTCCGGGACCGCGCCGACGGACTGCTGCATCATCGCCCGCACCGAGTCGACCGCGGGCGGGGAGGTGTCGTACACGTCCAGGCCGATGGCCAGGTACGGCGCCCCCAGCGCCGGCTGCACCCAGGCCCGGCGCAGCGAGCGGACCGCCGGGGTGCGGTGGGCGTTCTGCGCGAGCAGGGCGTAGAACTGGGGGATCTCGATGGCCGGTTCGGACAGCCGCAGCGGGCCCGCCGGCTGGCGGTCCAGGCCGGTGGCGATGCGGCGCAGGTCGAGCCAGGGGATGCCCACGCCGCCGCCGGGCGCGTGCGGGTTCAGCCAGAGGCCGTAGTGGTCGGGGTAGAGCGTGCGGGCCACGTCGAGGCCGTCGACGACCTCGTACGATCTGTTCCAGCCGCTGGCCGACAGCTCCTGGGCGGAGGTGACGCAGGGGGCGTAGCCGTACCCGTCGACCTCCATGTTTCCGTACTGGGCGTCCGGGGAGCCGCCCTGGCCGTGCCACAGGAGCATCCAGACCTGGCCGGAGGACGGGGTCGCGAGTGCGCGCAGCAGTGCCTCGTAGGCGTCGTAGCGCCCGGGCGTGACTTGCCGCAGCATGTGCTCGACCTGCCCGGTCGCGGTGCCGCTGCCGCTCGCGCTCACCTGGTTTACCGCCCCTTCGAGAAGTTGCCCCGCGTATGGAAACAGCTTAAGCGCCCGATGGCTCGAGACCCGGTGCGCGTAGGCGAAGCACGCTTCAGTGGCCGTGCTGATAGAACGGCCTGACGTTCTCCCTCATCCAGTGGCCCACCGGGTCCTCCGCCACGTCGAGCAGTACGAGGTTGACCGGCCACCGCACCGGGGCCTTCCCCAGGGCCCTGCCCAGGGCTTCCAGGGGGAGCGCGCGCAGGTCGCCCTCCCACTGGGACAGTTCGACGCCCACGAACATCACCGGGTCCGCGGTCTCGATCGCGGCCAGGCAGCGGCGGGCCGTGGCGACCACACCCGTCCCGGCGAACTCCGCCGAGGCCGCGGCGAGGAAGTCGACCGGGTCGTCCTGCCAGTCGGGTTCGAAGAGGCGGACGCGGCCGCCGGTAGAGGGGCCGTCGAGTTCGGTGCGCCCCGCCCGGCACAGCTCGGCGACCGCCTCCGGCGGAAGCGGGACGCCGACCACGCCGTCCGGGTTGATCGCGAGGCCGACCTGCGGGGGCAGACCGCGGGCGAACTCCACGGCGGGGGCGATGGTGTACGACATGTGGGAGCCGGCGACCTGGCGGAACTGCTCCTCGGAGCTGAACACCGGGACGTACACCTGGCCCTCGATCTCCATCGTGGGCAGATCCAGGGGACCGCTGTTCGGGCCGCCGCCGTTGGGCAGCGGGATCCATACGAAGCTGCGGCTCAGGACCTCGACGATCCGGGCGCCGGCCGACGGCACGCCGAGGGACGCCGACAGCACCTCCTCCAGCTCGTTGCCGGGCCATCCGCCGTGCGGATGGGGGTGCGCCTGTGCCGGGAAGTCCGTAGGGAAGTCCGCCGGGAAGTCCATCTGCCTACCGCCTGCTGGGAACCACTGGTATGGCTGGAAAGGCTAGCGGGTACTGGCGACCCGGCTTCACCGCGCGAAGCCGATCCGGTGCAGGACGTCCGCCGCGGCCCGGTCCAGCAGCACCGCCGAGCCGCAGCCCGGGGGCAGCTCGCCCCGCTCCACCGTGCGCAGGAGGCGGGCGGCGGCCCTACGGTGGCGCAGGAAGGCGTAGCGGGAGACACCGCGGCCGCGCTCGCGCTGGCCCTCCAGCGCGGTGTCCGGGGTGACGTCGAGCAGCAGCAGGTGCAGGGTGCCGCCACGGCGGCGGGCCTCGCGGGCCAGCCAGTCGCGCACCCAGGTCTGGGCACCGCAGTCGTGCACGACGACCCCCTCGCCCGAGCGCAGGGCGCGGCGCAGCCCGGCGTAATGGGCGAGGCGGACCAGGGGGCGGTAGACCGCGTACGGCAGGAGGCGGGGCATGCGGGCGTCCCAGCGGTCACGGGTGTCCTGGGAGTCGATGCGCGCACCCCGGACCGCACGCCTCATCAGGGTGGACTTGCCGCTGCCGGGCAGGCCGGTGATCACGACCAGGTCGCCGGGGCCGAAGAGCAGGCCGTGCGGGCTGTGGCCGGCGCGGTCGCGCAGATCGCGGACGACCGGTGCCGGGCGCTCGTCGCAGCGTCCGCGGGCCGGGGCGGCGGCCCGCTTCGGCAGTGCCATGCCCGTGGTCGTGGCGTACGCCGTGGTCCTGTTCACCGTGATCGTCCTCCCCTTGGGCTCGGAGCTCCCCTGCCCGTCGAGTGTAAAGAGAAGGTAATGCCTGGTGTCTCGCGTTTTCGTGCGCGTACTGCCACAGCCCGGTTACAGAAGCCGACCTGCCGCGCGCGGGCGAGGCGTGCAATGATGTGGCCGCCAACTGCATACCGGCCGTTTGAATCCGCGCGGGAGAGTCCTCGGCAGCACTGCCGGGGCGCCGAAGGAGCAAGTCCCTCCCTTGAATCTCTCAGGCACCGTTACCGCGCGGGCGAGGCACATCTGAAAAGCGGGCCGCCGTGACGGTGGCCCCACCCAAGGTGCAAGCCGTGGTCGTCCCGGACAGGGGTGGTCATGGCGAACCTCTCAGGTTCCGATGACAGATGGGGAGGAACGACCTCGCCCTCCCCCACGCTCGAATTCGGCTCGCGCGGGGGGACCCCATCGCCTTGGGAGACAACCGACCGATGAGCAGTACCGAACTCCGTCATACCGCGCTCGATGCGCTGCATCGCTCGCTCGGTGCGACCATGACCGACTTCGCCGGCTGGGACATGCCGCTGCGTTACGGCTCCGAGCGCGACGAGCACATCGCCGTGCGCACGAAGGCCGGACTCTTCGACCTCTCGCACATGGGCGAGATCACGGTGACCGGTGCGGAGGCGGCGAAGTTCCTGAACTTCGCGCTCGTCGGCAACATCGCCTCCGTCGGGGTGGGCCGCGCCCGCTACACCATGATCTGCCAGGCCGACGGCGGCATCCTGGACGACCTGATCGTCTACCGGCTGGCCGAGACCGAGTACATGGTCGTGGCCAACGCCTCCAACGCCCAGGTGGTCCTGGACGCGCTGCTGGAACGTTCGCCCGGCTTCGACGCCGAGGTCCGCGACGACCGCGACGCCTACGCCCTGATCGCCGTCCAGGGCCCCGAGTCCCCCGGCATCCTGAAGTCCCTGACCGATGCCGACCTGGACGGCCTGAAGTACTACGCGGGCCTGCCCGGCACCGTCGCCGGTGTCCCCGCGCTGATCGCCCGTACCGGCTACACCGGCGAGGACGGCTTCGAGCTGTTCGTGAAGCCGGAGCACGCCGTCGAGCTGTGGCAGGCGCTGACCAAGGCCGGCGAGGGCGTCGGTCTGGTCCCCTGTGGCCTGTCCTGCCGTGACACGCTCCGCCTGGAGGCGGGCATGCCGCTGTACGGGCACGAGCTGACGACCTCCCTCACACCCTTCGACGCCGGACTCGGCCGGGTGGTGAAGTTCGAGAAGGAGGGCGACTTCGTGGGGCGCGAGGCGCTCACCGAGGCCGCCGCCCGTGCCGAGCAGAACCCGCCGCGCGTCCTGGTCGGCCTGGTCGCCGAGGGGCGCCGGGTCCCCCGCGCGGGGTACGCGGTCGTCGCCGGCGGCGCGGTGATCGGCGAGGTCACCTCGGGTGCCCCCTCTCCCACGCTGGGCAAGCCCGTCGCCATCGCCTACGTCGACGCGGCGCACTCCGCGCCCGGTACGGCGGGCGTCGGCGTGGACATCCGCGGCAGCCACGAACCGTACGAGGTCGTGGCACTGCCCTTCTACAAGCGCCAGAAGTAGAGACTGATCACCGGGGCCCTCGCCCCGCCCGCTTGTGATGCCGGGCACATCACCCCGCTCACCTGCGGTTTCAGTACTCCCCCAGTCATCAGCACATCCCCGCGTACAGGAGAATTCAGGCCATGAGCAACCCCCAGCAGCTGCGCTACAGCAAGGAGCACGAGTGGCTGTCGGGCGCCGAGGACGGCGTCTCGACGGTCGGTATCACCGAGTTCGCGGCCAACGCGCTCGGCGATGTCGTCTACGCCCAGCTCCCCGAGGTCGGCTCCACGGTGACCGCGGGCGAGTCCTGCGGCGAGCTGGAGTCCACGAAGTCGGTCTCCGACCTGTACTCGCCGGTCACGGGTGAGGTCACGGAGGTCAACGAGGACGTCGTCAACGACCCCTCCCTGGTGAACTCGGCCCCCTTCGAGGGCGGCTGGCTGTTCAAGGTACGCGTCACGGACGAGCCGGCCGACCTGCTCTCCGCCGACGAGTACGTGGCCCACACCGCCGGCTGAGGAGTCGTAGACGTATGTCCGTCCTGAACACGCCCCTGCACGAACTCGACCCGGACGTGGCCGCCGCGGTCGACGCCGAGCTGCTGCGCCAGCAGTCCACCCTGGAGATGATCGCCTCGGAGAACTTCGCTCCGGTCGCGGTCATGGAGGCCCAGGGCTCGGTACTCACCAACAAGTACGCCGAGGGCTACCCGGGCCGCCGCTACTACGGCGGCTGCGAGCACGTCGACGTCGCCGAGCAGATCGCCATCGACCGGGTCAAGGAGCTGTTCGGCGCCGAGTACGCCAATGTGCAGCCGCACTCGGGCGCCTCGGCCAACCAGGCCGCGCTCTTCGCACTGGCCAAGCCCGGCGACACCATCCTCGGTCTGGACCTGGCGCACGGCGGTCACCTGACCCACGGCATGCGGCTGAACTTCTCCGGCAAGCAGTTCGACGTGGTCGCCTACCACGTGGACGAGACCGGCCTGGTCGACATGGCCGAGGTCGAGCGGCTCGCCAAGGAGCACCGCCCGAAGGTGATCATCGCGGGCTGGTCGGCGTACCCGCGGCAGCTGGACTTCGCCGAGTTCCGCCGGATCGCCGACGAGGTCGAGGCGTATCTGTGGGTCGACATGGCGCACTTCGCCGGTCTGGTCGCGGCGGGTCTGCACCCGAACCCGGTCGAGTACGCCGATGTCGTCACCTCCACCACCCACAAGACGCTCGGCGGCCCGCGCGGCGGCATCATCCTCGCCAAGAAGGACTTCGCGAAGAAGTTGAACTCCTCCGTCTTCCCGGGCTTCCAGGGCGGTCCCCTGGAGCACGTGATCGCGGCCAAGGCGGTCTCCTTCAAGGTCGCCGCCTCGGAGGACTTCAAGGAGCGCCAGCGCCGTACGGTCGAGGGCGCGCGGATCCTCGCCGAACGGCTCACCGCGGCCGACGCCCGCGAGGCCGGGGTCAACGTCCTGACCGGCGGCACCGATGTGCATCTGATCCTGGTCGACCTGCGCGAGTCCGAGCTGGACGGTCAGCAGGCCGAGGACCGCCTCCACGAGGTCGGCATCACGGTCAACCGGAACGCGGTCCCGAACGACCCGCGTCCGCCCATGGTGACCTCCGGTCTGCGGATCGGTACGCCGGCCCTGGCGACCCGCGGGTTCGCGGCCGAGGACTTCGCCGAGGTCGCGGATGTGATCGCCGAGGCGCTGAAGCCGTCCTACGACGCGGAGGCCCTGAAGGCCCGGGTCAAGGCCCTGGCCGACAAGCACCCGCTGTACCCGGGGCTCTCCAAGTAGTTCACCCCGGCGCGGGCACCGCGCACACTGGAAGCGCACGTTTCTTCCGTGGGCGCGGTGCCCCATCCCTTCGCACCACCCCCGTACTGAGGAGTCACCGTGGCCATCTCGGTCTTCGACCTGTTCTCGATCGGCATCGGCCCGTCCAGCTCCCACACGGTGGGGCCGATGCGCGCGGCACGCATGTTCGCCCGCCGGCTGCGCAATGAGGGCGTGCTGGAGTCCGTCGCCTCCATACGTTCCGAGCTGTACGGCTCCCTCGGCGCCACGGGCCACGGCCACGGCACGCCCAAGGCGGTGCTGCTGGGCCTGGAGGGCGAGTCTCCGCGGACGGTGGACGTGGAGACGGCGGACGACCGGGTGGCACAGATCAAATCGGGCGGGCGCATCCGTCTCCTCGGCGAGCACGAGATCGCGTTCTCCTTCGACGACGACCTGAAGCTGCACCGCCGCAAGGCGCTGCCGTACCACGCGAACGGCATGACCCTGTGGGCGTACGACGCCGAGGGGACGGAGTTGCTCTCGAAGACGTACTACTCGGTGGGCGGCGGCTTCGTCGTCGACGAGGAAGCGGTCGGCGCCGACCGGATCAAGCTGGACGACACGGTTCTGAAGTACCCCTTCCGCACGGGCGACGAGCTGCTGCGTCTGACGAAGGAGACGGGTCTGTCGATCTCCGCGCTGATGCTGGAGAACGAGCGGGCCTGGCGCACCGAGGAGGAGATCCGCAAAGGCCTGCTGGAGATCTGGCGCGTGATGCAGGCGTGCGTGTCCCGCGGTATGACCCGCGAGGGCATCCTGCCGGGCGGGCTGCGGGTCAAGCGCCGGGCGGCCGTCACCGCCCGCCAGTTGCGTGCCGAGGGCGACCCGCTGGCGCACGCGATGGAGTGGATCACGCTCTACGCGATGGCGGTGAACGAGGAGAACGCGGCCGGCGGCCGTGTGGTGACCGCCCCCACGAACGGCGCGGCGGGCATCATCCCCGCGGTGCTGCACTACTACATCAACTTCATCCCCGGCGCCGACGAGGACGGTGTGGTCCGCTTCCTGCTGGCCGCCGGTGCCATCGGCATGCTCTTCAAGGAGAACGCCTCCATCTCCGGCGCCGAGGTCGGCTGCCAGGGCGAGGTCGGCTCCGCGTGCTCGATGGCCGCGGGCGCCCTCGCCGAGGTCCTCGGCGGCAGCCCCGAGCAGGTCGAGAACGCGGCCGAGATCGGCATGGAGCACAACCTCGGCCTGACCTGCGACCCGGTCGGCGGCCTGGTCCAGATCCCGTGCATCGAGCGCAATGGCATGGCCGCGGTCAAGGCGGTCACGGCCGCCCGTATGGCGATGCGCGGCGACGGCTCCCACAAGGTGTCCCTGGACAAGGTCATCAAGACCATGAAGGACACCGGCGCGGACATGTCCGTCAAGTACAAGGAGACGGCCCGGGGCGGGCTGGCCGTGAACATCATCGAGTGCTAGGGCAGGTGCCGCGGTAGGCGGCGTGCCGGGTCAGGCGGCGTGCTTGGTGACGAAGTCGGCGATGGTGTCCTGCATCTGCGTCAGCCCCGGCTCCTCGAGGGGGTAGTGGCCGGCGTTGTCGAGCATGACGGTGTCGACCGGGACCTTGGTGATGCGGGACAGGAAGGGCCGGCTCAGATGGAGCGGGGTCCAGCGGTCCTCGGCGGGCTGGGTCAGCAGGACCGGGCAGGCGTCGAAGTCCTCGGGTTCGACCGCCGGGGCATAGCTCAGGTAACTGCCCAGGAAGCGGAAGCTGACCCGGTTGCCGGCGGAGGTGCGGTCCTTCATGAAGACCTTCATGGCGGCCGGGTCGTTGGCCAGGGCCGACATCTTGCAGGCCAGGCTCATCGGGTACTTCAGGGAGGCGGCCGGGGTCCTGGCCAGCAGACCCATGAGCGCGCCGCCCGTGCGGGCGGTGAGCCTGTCGTGGGCGGTCTCGTCGCGTACCTGCTGGCTGCGCTGGTCGATGAAGGTCATGCCGACGAGGCCGGCCAGGGTGGAGCGGGGGGCTTTCGCGGCGACGTGGTAGGCGAGCATGCCGCCCGCGCTGAGGCCGTAGAGCACGACCGGGCGGTCGTCGCGGGAGCGCTCGTGGGCGAGGAAGTCGACGACCAGATCGACCCAGTCGTCGTAGGACGGGGTGGTGCCGGCCTTGACCTGGGTGAGGCCGTAGCCGAGGTTGTCCAGGGCGACGGTCTCGAAGCCGCGCCGGGCCAGCGGGGCGCCCAGGATCAGGGACATCTGGCGGCCGTTGGTGCCCACGCCGTGGTGCAGGACGACCTTCGCCCTCGCCCCGGGATCGCGGTAGCGGTCGAGGTGGACGCGGTGTCCGCGCCAGTCCCAGAACTCCTCCTCCGGCGCGGTGGCGCCGGTCAGGCGCAGCCGGGAGGGCAGGAACTCCTGCAGGTCGCGCCAGGCCTGTTGGTCACGGTAGTACGTGGGGGCGGTGCTGCTCATCGTGGTCCTTTCGCCTGTGGCCTGCCGGTGGGTCAGGCCGGGGACGGTGCGGGGCGGGCGAGTGCCCCGCGAGTGATCATCTGCACGCCGGCCCGGAGTTCGCGGCGGACGGCGTCGGCGTCGCGCAGCTCGTCCTCCAGGCCCCGGGTGAAGGTGAGCAGGACGGCGGCGGCCTGCCGCGCGGCGTCCGGGACGACGTCCGCCAGGGCCGATGTCAGGAGCCCGGCCAGGCCGTCGGTGTAGTCGGTGACCAGGTCGGGCGCCTGGGCGGTGGCGGCCGACAGCAGTTCCTGGGCGTGTGCGGGGCTGTCGTGCCACAGCCGGATGGCGACCTCCAGCTTCACCGTGAGCACGGCGAGGACCTGCTCCTCGGGCGTGCCCGGGGCGGAGGCCGCCGCCCGCGCCGCACCGAGGGCCTGCTCCAGCAGGGACTGGACGACCTTGGTGACTGCGTCTTCCTTGGTCCCGACGTACTTGTAGACGGTCGGGCGCGACAGCTGTGCCTCTTCGACGATGTCGGTGATCGTGGTGCGGCGGTACCCGTTGCGACAGAAGCAGCGGTAGGCGGCGTCGAGCACGAGCTGCGCGGTGGGAACCTTGGGCATGGCTACGAATTTAACACTTGCCAGCAAGTCTGTAAAAGCATCGCTCGGGGCCGGCAGACGACCGGCCCCCTCTCCTCTTTTTGATGTTCCTCCCGGGGCTACCGGGCAGTAATCGCATTCCCCTACGCTGCCGCCAACTCGGCGACGACGAAGGGGAGTTGACACGTGCGCTCGGTTGGTGTGGTGAGACGGGCGGCGGCGCTGCTGGGTGCCGCCGCCCTGCTGCTGGCAGTTCCGGCGAACGCCCGCGCGGCGGCGCCGAAGTTCTCCGAGACGACGGCCATCGGCACGCACAACGCGTACGACAAGGCCAAGTACACCTACTTCGCCCAGGCGTTGGACTCCGGCGCCTCGCTGCTCGAACTCGACGTCTACGTCGACAGCCTCACGCACCGCTGGCGGGTCAGCCACAGCAACCCGCTGGGGAACGACAACAACTGCGAGGCCGCGAAGACCCCGGGCGAGCTGTACAGCAAGGCCCGCAACCAGGACTTCGGCTCCTGCCTGGACAACATCGCGGCCTGGAACCAGCTCCACCCGGACCACCCGCCCATCGTGTTCAAGGTGGAGATGAAGGTGGGCTTCAACGGCAGGGCGGGCATGGGCCCGGCCGCCTTCGACGCACTGGTGTCGCAGAAGCTGGGCAGCAGCGTCTACAAGCCGTCCGACCTGCTGGGCTCGGACTACTCCACGCTCGACGCGGCGTCGAGGGCGAACGCCTGGCCCGCTCGTGACGCGCTCAAGGGCAAGTTCCTCTTCGAGCTGATCCCGGGCACGGTCGAGCAGGCCAACCCCTTCGACAGCTACTGGACGGACGAGGAGTACGGCGACCATCTCCGCGACCTGTACGCGGCCGGGAACATCTCGGCGGCCCAGGCCTTCCCGGCGGTGCTCGGCGCGGCGAACGGCGACCCGCGCACCAGCCGCTACGACGCCTCGATCCGCCCCTGGTTCGTGTTCTTCGACGGTGACGCGGCGACCTATGTGAACAACGCCTACGACACGTCCTTCTACGCCACGAACCACTACTTCCTGATCATGACGGGAGCGGACGGCGTACCCCCGGCGATCTCGTCGACCGCCCCCACGGACGCGGAGGTCGCCGCCCGGCTGTCGCTGCTGGCGGGGGACCACGCGAGCGTGATCACCTCCGACTGGTCGGCCAAGTCGGCCACGGTACTGGGGTCGGTGACGACCCGGAGCTGACAATCCAGGCGCGCGAACGGATCACGCGTGCAAAGGTGGGACTGACAACACATCAGCTCCTGTCACCCCACTGGCACTTCAGGGAGTTCCGCATGCTGCACGGCATCGACGTGAGCGCGTTCCAGTCCGCCTCGTACGACACGGACGGCCTCTCCTTCGCCTTCATCAAGGCGACGGAGGGGCGTTCGTACATCAACCCGAGGCTCACCGCCCAGACCAAGACCGCCCGTGACGCCGGACTGGTCGTCGGCTTCTACCACTTCCTGTGGCCCGGCCATCTCACCGCGCAGGCCGAGTACTTCGTCAGGCACGCCCCCGAGCGGGCGGGCGACATCCTCGCCGTCGACTGGGAGACGACGAGCGACGGAACGCACGCGAGCAACGCGGAGAAGGACCTGTTCATCCGGAAGGTCAAGGAACTCCGGCCGCACAACAAGGTCGTGCTGTACACCAACCGGAACTACTGGCTGGACGTCGACGTCACCTCGTACGCCGGTGACGGCCTCTGGATCGCCGACTACGTCACCGCGGGCAAGCCCCGCATCAAGGCCAAGTGGCTCTTCCACCAGTACACCAGCGATCCGCACGACAAGAACGTCGCCGCCTTCGAGAGCAGGGCCGCGCTCCGGGAGTGGGCGAGCGACGTCTGATTCGGGTCACACTGGTGGGGTCCCGGTACGGTGGCCCGAGGACGGGAGGACGGGGCGTGACGAAGACGGGTTCGATACGGGTCGGGAGACGGTGGGTGCGGCGGTCGTCCGCGCTCGGGTCCCTGGCCGTGCGGCCGCCTGGCTGACCGCCGTGGCTCTTCGCCCCGCCCCCTTCTGGGAGGCGCTCCACGCCGATGACCGGGCCGCGTTGCTCCGGGCGGCGACCCGGGTCGTGGTGGAGGCCGAGCGGCAGTTCCTGACGCAGGGCGAGGACTCGGACCATCTGGTCGTGCTGGTGCGCGGCTGGGTCAAGGTGATCGCCCAGTCGCACGCCGGATATCGGGCCCTGCTCGCGCTGCGCGGTCCCGGTGAACTCCTCGGCGAACAGGCCTCGATGGAGAGCGGGCGGCGCTCGGCCTCGCTCGTCACGGCGACTCCGGCCGAACTGCTGCAGCTGCCCGCCACCCGCTTCCACGTGCTCGCCCGCGCCCGGCCGGGCATTGCCGCCGCCCTGGAACAGACCCTGTCGCGGCGGCTGCGCGAGGCCGATCTCCAGCGCGTCGGCATCACCGAGCCGGTGCCCGCCCGGCTCGCCGCGCTCCTGCTCGACCTCGTGGAGCGGTGCGGCATGCCGGAGCCGGACGGCACCGGCCGCCGTCTCGCCCTCGCCCTGTCCCAGGACGACCTGGCCGGCCTGCTGCTGACCTCCCGGCGCACGGTGAGCCGTGTGCTGGAGCAATGGCGGGCCCAGGGCTTTATCGTGACGGGGCGTCAGCATCTGTCGGTCCGGTCGGTGGATCAGCTGAAGGCGCAGGCCTTCGGCGGGTGAGGGTCAGCAGGAGGTGTAACTCACCCCGTCCCTCGGCGCCTTGTAGATCCGGTAGCCGTTCGAGTCGGTCAGCTGATAGGTGACCGTCCACTGGTCACAGGTGTCGGACGGGCTGGAGGCGGGGCCGTATCCGGCGTCCTGGTGGCTGGTGAAGTTCACGGTGGCCAGCGTGTAGGTACCGTCCGAGGACAGGTCGCTCAGGACGAAGTCGCTGTCTTGGGTGGTGGACATGACGTCCTTCCACTGGTTCCGGGCCGACTTGGAGCCGAGGTTCACCACCGAGGTGCCGGGGTCGTAGTGGTCCAGGGCCGTGTCGTAGTCGTGCTTGTTGATCGCGCCGAAGAAGCGGGCGAACATGGCGGCCACGTCCTCGGCCTCGGGGTCGTCCGCGACCTGCGAGTAGTCGACGGTGGCTCCGGGGGCCACGGCCCGGTCGGACGGGGTGTCCTCGCCGGAGTCCGGGGTGCTGACGCCGGTGTCCGAGTCACCGCTGGTGTGGACGTCACCGGTGGCCGTCGCCGAGGGCCCGCCCGCGGACGGTGACGCCGAGGCGCCCGTGGAGTCCATATGGGTCGCCGCATAGCCGACGAGGCCGCCCACCAGGACCGCGCCCAGCAGCCAGCCGGCCACCCTGTTGCCCGTCGAGCCGCTCCGGGCCGGGCGGCGCGGCTGAGGCTGGGCGGGGAAGGTGAACCCCTGGGGAGGGGGCGCCGGCTGCGGCTGGGGCCGGTAGGGGCCCGCGGGCGTCGGGTTCGGGGCCGGCGGCTGAGTGGTGTGCGCCGTGGCGCGCCGGGTGCGCTTGACCCGGTTGTGCGCCAGCTCCAGCCTGGTCAGCCACTCGGACATCGGCGGCCGTCGCTGCGGGTCCCGGTTCTGGGCGAGGCTGGCGAGCTGGGCGAGCTCGGTGGACACGGCCCGCAGCGGGCCGAGGTCGGGACTGTCCTGGTCCCGGTTGAACACCCGCGCGGCGAGCAGACCGAACTTCCAGGAGTCCGAGGCGACCGTGGCCTTCTCCGGCTCCGGCACCTCCCAGCCGGTGGTCTCCACCTGCTTGAGCACGTCCTTGCCGGTGTAGCGCATCGAGTCGCAGTCGATGAACCGGCAGCGGGCCTGCCCCCGCAGGGTGAACAGGACGTTCTTCGGCGAGAGGTCGCCCACCGTCACCCCGCGCCGGTGCAGCCAGTCGAGGGTGCGGGCCTGGTCGAGCAGCAGCTCCACGCGGTGCGCGTCGTCGACGTACAGGCCGACCCGGGTCATATAGCCGTCCGGGTTGAGCAGGAACTCCAGCGCCTGCAGCTTCACCTCGCCGCCCGGCATGCGCAGTTCGTAGTCCTGGGTCACGCGCCGCATGAGGAAGCCGACCACCCTGCTGCGCGGGTTGCGCGACGGGCGGGGGTCCGTCGGGGTGTCGCCCAGGTAGACCAGGGCGAGCGGCCAGGTCAGCCGCTCGTCCAGATAGGCGCGGTCGGCCGTGGACAGCCGCTGGCGGAAGCAGACCATGTCGTACAGGACGTCGCTGTCGTACGCCTCCGTGGGCCGGTACTCCTTGTACGCCAGATACTCGCCCGCGAACTTGCCCGGCGGGTCGGGCACCCCGTACACGATGCCCTGCCCGCCGTCGCCCAGCTTGTGCGCGGTGTAGGTGCCCAGCTTGTCCGGCAGTACCCAGGGCACCGTGACCTCGCTCATCGCGGGCCCCCCGCCGCGCCCCCGCGCGGCCACAGGGCGACCAGCGTGCGGTCGTCGTCGAAGGTCTCCCGGTAGAAGTCGAGCAGATGGGCGAAGCCCAACGGCGGTACCGGGCGTTCCAGTTCACGGCAGAACAGCTGGGCCACCACGCCCCGCCCGTCGCCGACCGGGTCGCCGAATCCGTCCGTGCCGATCAGCAGCACACCGGTCGGCTCCAGGACGTACTCGAACGGGACGACCTCGGCTGGCACGTAGGGCATGGGCCGTACGGCGGAGGAGACCAGGCCGTCCGCGCCGACCGCCTTGCCGCCCTGGAGCGGATACAGACTCCGGTTCTTGATCAGCCACACCCCGGAGTCGCCGACCGACACCAGCGCCACCCGTACCCCCGCCGGGGTGGGCGTGGCCGCCCCGGCGACCAGGGTGGTGGCCAGCAGGTCGGCCGTCTCGTCGACGGTGGCGTCCTCCTGGTGGAGCAGCCGGCGGGCCTGCACCCGCAGCTGCCAGTGGACGGTGCTCAGCAGCTTGGGCCAGTCGGTGACGAGCCCGCCGCTCGCGCGCACCTGGGCGAGCATCTCGTCGACCGCGCTGCGGCAGGCGAGCTGGGAGCCGATGTGCGGCTGGCGGGCGTCGGAGACACCGTCGGCGACGGCGAACACCACGGTGCGGGTGTGCTCGTCCCAGGCCGCGGCCGCGTCGTCCTCCCGCGGCCGGCCCTCGGCCCGGTGGGCGTAGCCGCGCACCGAGGCGAGCCGCAGGTCGAGCGCCTCGGTGGACCAGCCGTCGCAGACGGTGTCGGGGCGGTACGACAGGGCGCCGATCGGCGGTCTCGGGTCGAACTCGGGAACGGCGCCGTCCACGCTGATCGTCTGCCATCCCTCGGCGAAGGCGTCCGACCGGGGAGGGGAAGCCGGCGCCGGGGCGGGGTGCGCGGGCGACTGGGCGGGCTGGGCGACGGGCGGCCACGGCCGGCCCGGCTGCCAGTCGTGGGCGTAGGAGCCCGCCGGTTCCGGCCGGTCGTAGGACTCGGCCGGTTGCTGCGGGTACAGCTCGGGCGCGGGCCGGGGAGGCGGCGGCACGGGCCGCTGCCCCTCCCGGTCGTCGTCGGGGTGCCGGTTGGGGAACCAGGTCACGTCAGATCACATCGATCGCGACGGTGAAGCCTTCCGGCTTGTCGACCACCAGCTGCGGGGACGCCGAGCCCAGCGAACGACCTGAGGAGATCACGCTCTTGGTGAGGGCGGTGCAGAACTTCGCGATGGCACCGCCCACATCGACGCCCTTGTTGGCGACGAACCCGAACTGCGGTTCCGTGGCCACCTGGTTGATGGTCTGCGCGTCGGCGTCCACGATGCCGCACGCGATGATGTTCGGCGCGCCGAGCGTGACCGAGCGGTCGGTGAGCCTGCGGTGCGCGTCCTGCCAGTCCTCACCGTGGTTGGGCAGCCCGTCGCTGAGGAAGAACACGGCGGGCCGGTGCACCTGGTAGCCCTCGCTCTTGAGGGCGTTGACATCGCCCGGGATGCGGTTGATCAGGTCCTCGAAGGCGGCGAGGTAGCTGGTCATGCCGCGGGTGCGCAGCAGCGGGAACTCATTGGCGCTGCGCAGGTCGACCAGGTGGACCCGTTCGACCACGTCGTCCGAGAAGCCCAGGACCGAGAAGCGCACCTTGGCCGCGGCCATCGGCTCGCCGAGCAGCGCCTGGTGCAGTGAGCGCAGACCGTCGTTGAGGTCGTCTATGTGCTCGGTCATCGAGCCCGACTCGTCGGCCAGGACGTAGATGGGGAGCAAGTGCCCCCGATTGCTTTCCATCATCGTCTTTCCGTTCTTGCGTGGTGGGACTGACTGCGTGGGAGGTGGTGCGGATCAGTAGGCGTCCTCGGCCCGCCGGAAGCCGTCGGGCGGGTTGACCGAGAACTGCGGGTCGCCGGAGGCGAGGCGCCGGGCGTAGCCGACGACGCTGTCGCGCAGGAACCCGGCACAGCTGTGGGCGGCCGACACGGCGTCCTGGTTCGGCGGTGCCATGAAGCCGAACTCGGGCCGGGTGGCGACGGCACGGACCGCGAAGGCGTCGGCCCGGCCCAGGCCGAGGGCGATCACGTTCGGCGCGGCCGGGTTGCCGCCGATGTCGGTCAGCCGCTGGTGGGCCTCGCGCCAGCCGTTGCCCTCGTCGGGGACGCCGCCGGTGAGGAAGTACACGATCGGCCGCAGCACCTGGACGCCCTCGGCCTTGACGACGGCGACGTCCTGCCCGACGACGGTCTTCAGCAGCTGGAAGGCGCTGCTGTACGACAGCCCCGGGCGGCCGGTGAGGATCGGCGTCCGGGTGCCGTGGGTGACGGTCTCCAGCTGGAGGCGGGGTTCCGCGGTGGCGGCCATGCCGAGCACGGACAGCCGCAGGGACCTGGCGACCTCCGGTGCGCCGGAGAGCGCGGAGTGCAGGTCGTTCAGGCCGCGGTTGAGCTCCTGCAGGCTGTCGCGGTCGAGAGACTCGTCGAGCACCAGGTAGATCAGGGCGGCGTAGGTGGGGACGGCGGGCCGTCCGGCGTACGGAGGGAGGGAGTCGCCCACGACGGTGAACCCGGGGCCCTGGTCCGCGGGCCGGGGCGGCGGGGCCTGGGCCTGGGTCTGTGTCTGGGCGGATCCGGCGGTGGACGCCGAGGGGAGCTGGGCGGCCGGGGCGTCCCAGGGCCGGGCGCCGGGAAGCTGCGGGGTCGTCGCGGAGGGGAGCTGGGTGGCGCCGCCGGTGGCGCGGCCGACCACGTCGGTCAGCAGCTGCCGCATCACCTCCAGGTCGCCGGCCTGCACCAGGTTCTTGTCGGCCATCGCCTGGAACAGGGCCAGCGCGCGCTGGTTCTGCAGCTCGGCGGTGGCGAAGCGGGCCTCCTCCAGCTTGCGCAGCATGTCGAACGCGCCCGCGGCGTCCTCCGGGTGCGTGTTCATGTACTGCCGGATCAGACCCTCGCTGTCCATGGCGACATGCCTGAGGGCCTCGGCCTGGCGGGCGGCGGCCTCCATCTCCTGTTCCTGCTTCTTGGCCGCGATCTGGCCCTCGCGCAGCACATCGCCCATGTTGGGCACGTGTTCGGCCTGGCCCAGCGTCTCCCGGCGGCCCGCCTCGATCAGGGACTCCAGGTAGGCCTTGGACTTGGCGTCGGGCTGCACCGACACCTGGCAGCCGTAGACGACCAGCCCTTCGGCGAGGGTCACCTGCTGCCCGCACCGCTGGTTGAGGTAGTGCTGGAGGCCGAAGGAGTCCTCGATGGCGAAGCGCTGTCCGGCGGCGTGGAACAGGCTGGTGAGGTAGGTGTGCACCAGGGGCAGCGGGTTGTCGATGCCGGAGCGGACCAGGGCCTTGGCGCCGTCCCAGCCGTCGACGCGGAAGGCGAAGTCGACCTTCACCTCGAAGGCGTGCACGCCGTCCCGGGAGACCAGCGGGTTGCGGCCGAGGACGGCGCTGCGCCGGTAGCCGCGCAGGTCGACCTCGTAGCGCGTGCGGTACTTGGAGAAGACCTGCTGCGAGGGGGTCATGGGGCGGCCCTCGAAGCACTCCACCTCGCCGGCGGCGGTGGCGTACACGACCGCAAGGTGCGGCTGGGTCGCCTTGGTGGGCCCCACCGCCATGCGGGGCACCGGACTCCGGTTGACGATCAATGAGACCGGCTCGGTCACCGGCCACCTCCTGGCTGAGTGGGTCGGGCGGGTGGGGCGCTGTGCAGACGGGCACCGAGGACCCGGGCGGAGCGGGGCAGCGGGCGGAAGCGGTCGCGGTCGGTCCAGTGCCGGGCGTAGCGCTCCAGGAGCATTCCGGCCCGGGGACTGCGCGCCGCCACGTCCTCCACGAGGATGCGGACCAGGTCGTCGAGGAGCTGGGGGTCGGCCTCGGCCTGGGCGGCCCAGGCCTCCAGCACGGTCCCGGCCTGGTCGGCGAAGAGTTCGCCGCTGATCGCCTCGGACCACAGATAGCCGAGCAGCCGGCGCAGTTCGCCGCCGGGCTGGGCATCCGCGGCCAGCCGGAGCAGGGTGGGGCGGCTGCGCGGAGGGGCGCCGCCCGCCGCCGGCTCGTCGGTGGCCAGGGCGTCGGCGAGGATGAGGAACGCGAGGTGGCCGGAGGGGCGGCTGGCGGGTTCGTGCGACATCTCGGCGATGGCGCGCAGCACCACGGGGGCGTGGGTGTCGACGTCCTCCTCCATCAGGTCGGCGAAGGCGTCGCCGATCTCGATGGCGACCTGGATGTGGTCGACGGTGCCGAGCCGGGTGAGGGTCTGCAGGGCCGTCGGGAGGTCGGCGCCGCCCAGACAGAGGCCGTAGGCGCGGGCGGCCGCGGCCTGGAACTGCCAGGTGCCGCTCATGTACCAGCCGTCGACGAGGTTGCGTACGCCGGTGCGCAGCGCGGGGTCGCGGGCGCACACGCGCAGGGCGTAGGCGATGGCCTCGCGGCGCAGTGAGCCGGTGCCCTCGTCCATGACCCAGGCGGGGAAGATCTGGGTGGCGATGTGGTCGAAGGACTCGGTGGCGATCAGGCCGAGCGCGGTTCCGGCGAAGCTGCGCACCTGTTGGGAGGGCCGGTCGACCAACTCGCCGAGCCAGGCGATGAGTTCCTGCTGGATGCGGTACTCCGACCAGACGTGCCGGATGATCCGTGCCGGGTAGTCGAGGTTGCGGTACTCGGCGACGGTGCAGGGCAGCCAGCCGAAGTCGCCCCGGGTGACGGCGGAGTAGGTGCGCGCCCGCAGTTTCTCGGCGAACTGCCGGCGGGACTGGCTGAAGGGGTCCTGGCGCAGGGGTACGGGTCCTTGCTCGACGCTGGCGGCAAGGACGCCGCGGTCACTGCGGAACCGGTCGAGGAGGGAGCTCGCGGCGAGGGACACATACTCCTGGGGGAGTCCGCCGAGGACGGCGAGGGCGATGGCCTGGGTGCGCAGTCCCATGTCGCCGAGTCCCTCGAACCACTCCTCGGGGCCCTCTCCACCGGTCTGTTCCATGCGGGAGCGGATCCGCCGCGGGTCGACGGCGCCGTCGCGGTGTTCCTGTTCGAGGATCCAGGCCAGCTGGGCGGCGATCCGGCAGGCGGCACCCTGGTCCAGCAGTTCGGCGGTGAGTTCGGCGACGCCGTCCGTGGCGAGGACGAGTTCGGCCTCCGATTCGCCGATCCGGTGGGAGAGATGGGCGGCGAGCACGGTGTCCAGGGCCTCGGGGTGGGCGATGCGCTGCACGTACTCGCCGAGGTCGCGGTCGAGTTCGGCCTCCGGTCCCGCGGTCACCACGACATGGGCGTCGGCGTCCCGCAGCAGGCTCTCCAGGCCGGCCAGCTGGGGGCCGCGCAGCAGGCCGAGGTCGACGGGCCGGTCGAGCAGCAGGCCGGCGCCTGCGATCTGTCTGAGGTCGGTCAGCCGGGTCAGTTCGGCCACCGAGTCGATCAGGTAGAAGGCCGTGGCCCGGGCGGATATCAGCAGGCGCACGGCGGCCGCGGTCTTGCCCGCGCCGCCGGGGCCGCGCAGTACGACCGAGCGGCGCTGCCAGGCGTCGACGACGACGTCGTCCCAGCGGGGCGGGGCCCGGAAGGTGTGCTGGACGGCTGCCACGTCCGCGGCGGCCAGGGTACGCAGCACGACTCGGTGTTCGCCCCCCGCATGGATGACGATCTTGTCGCCCTCGACCCGGTCGCCGCCGATGTGGGTCCAGGCGGTGCGCAGCAGCCCGGCGCGCAGACTGCCCTGTCCGGTACGGGCGGTGGCCTGGCTGGCGCTGTCGCTGCCGCCGACGGTGTTGTCGGGGGCCGCCGGTTGTGGTGTGCCGCCCGGCTGGGGCGTCCCGCCGTCCGCGCCGCCTGCGGTGCCGGGCTGGGGCGAGCCGCCGTTGCCGCCGCTGCCCCCGGCGCCGCCCTGCGCGGGTGTGCCGCCGCCGGGCGGCGCCGCGCCCTGCGGGGACGGCGCCCCTCCCCCGGTGGGCGCCGTCGTCGTGGGGGTGGGGGCAGGGGCGGGGGCGCCGCCGGCGGGCGGTGTGGTCATGAGCCGTCCGCCGAGGTGCCGCGGCGGGGCACGTCGCGGGAGCCGTGGTGATGCTCGATCTTGTTGCCGTGCACATAGTCACCGCCCACGGCCATCGCCCCGTCCCCCAATGCGATCTGACTGTTCGTCACATCGCCGATGCGGAGCGAGGGCGGCAGGACCGGGCTCCCCGGTTCGGTCCCACCGCCCGCTCCTCCCGCGGTACCGCCCGTGCCGGGGTCCGCCCCCGGTCTCGTTCTGCCACGTGGCGGCTCCCCCGAGTCCGCGGGAAGTCCGGGTGGCGCCGGATAGCCGGGTACGGTGACCCAGCCCCGGCGCGGTTCGCCGTGCTTGGTGACGAAGTCGGCGGGCAGATACGCCGCCGGGTCGATGCCCGGGTAGCGGCCCAGCACCACCTTGCGGTGGATGTCCTCGGAGACGACCACCACCAGATGGGCCCGGCCGGCCCGGGCGAGCACCTGCTTGACGGGGCCGGCGTCGACCAGCCGGGAGAGGTCGTTGACGGCGTTGCTCGTCCACCGCTCGCCGCGCCTGCTGACCAGCCCCTGCTCGAACCCGACCCGCAGCCGCATCCGGTGGTCGTGGTTGTAGGTGTCCCGGTGGTGGACCAGCGCGTCCTCCAGGCCCCGCACCAACTCCCTGAGCAGCAGGGTGGGTCTGGTGTCCGGCGGGGCCAGCAGCAGCATGCCGTCCCCGCGGTCCTGCACCTCGCATCCGTCCAGGCCGAGCCCGGCCCGCCGTAACGCGAACTCGACCACGTGGTACAGGTCGTCGTGCAGCGTCGCCTGGGTGGTCTCCGCGCGCAGACTGAAGTCCTCGATGTCGAGGAGCACGATCCAGTGGCTGTGCGGATCTTCCGGAACCACCACCATGTGCGACCTCCCCCGTGCCTGTAGCAGGGGCCGCGTCCGCCCCACGCATCTCTGGATAGAACCTGCTGTCGGCAGTGTCTACGCCAACTGGCGCACAGTGCCCTCTTGTCGACGCCTTCGCCGCCGTTTCCGACGGAACGTCACACGGCTGTGCGACATGCCTCGACGACGTTCACGTAACTCCCCGAACGGAAACTGCCGTTCCGTCATAATCGATGCGACAGATGGTAGTTGACCGACTACCTCACGCGCAGACGGATGGTGGAGGGGGCTCCGGGTGCGCCAGTTCCGCGTCCCGCCACAGCTGTTGATCGGGTTCGTCCTCGGCCTGGTGGTCGTGGTGTTCGCCCGCTCCTGCGGGGACGGACCCGCCGGCCCGGACGGCGCCGCGGCGGCGGCCCCCTCGGCGGCCGACGGCAAGGCGCGGACCACCCGCGCCGGAAGCGCTCCGGCACAGGTGCCCGCCCTGTGGCCCGCACCGCGCGGCGTGCGCCGGGACGCGGGTTCGGTGCGGATCGGGCGCAGCGTGGCCGTGCGCGCGGACGCCGGGACGGACGCGGCCACCCTGGACGCCGTCACCCGGGCGCTGCGCGCGGGCGGCGCGGACGAGATACGCCTGGGGGACGCGCCGAAGTCCGGCGAGCTGCTGGTCACGGTGGCGTCGGGCGGCACGTCGGCCGCCCTGGCTCCGCTGCGTGCCGCCCCGCCCACCGGTCTCGCCGCGGGAGGGTACGTCCTCGCCGTCGGCACCGACCACGGGCAGCCCCGGGCGGTCCTCGCCGGGGTCGATCCGGACGGTGCCTTCCACGCCGCGCAGACCCTCGCCCAGCTGGTGCGCCCCGTCGGTTCCCGGGCCGTGCGCACCGCGCTGCCCGCCGTCCGCATCCGGGACTGGCCGGCCACTGCCGCCCGCGGGATCGTCGAGGGCTTCTACGGCACACCCTGGTCCCAGCGAGAGCGCCTGGAGCAACTGGACTTCGCGGCACGCTGGAAGCTCGACACATACATGTACAGCCCGAAGGACGACCCCTATCTGCGCGGCCGCTGGCGCGACCCGTACCCCGAGCCCCGGCTCTCCGAACTGCGCACCCTGGCCGCCCGGGCCGCGGCCGACCACATCTCCTTCGTGTACGCGCTCTCCCCCGGCCCTTCCATCTGCTACTCGTCTGCCTCGGACACCGCGGCGCTGGTGCGCAAGTTCCGGCAGCTGTGGGACGGCGCCGGGGTGCGGTCCTTCGGCGTGCCGCTCGACGACATCGAGATCGACCACTGGAACTGCGCGCGCGACGCCGCCGTGTACGGCAGCGGGCGGGGCGCGGTCGGGCGGGCGCAGGCGGATCTGCTGAACAAGGTGCAGCGCGAGTTCCTCGACGCCCGCAGCGGTGCCGCTCCGCTGATCACCGTGCCCACGGAGTACGACGGGGCGCGGGCGAGCGCGTACAAGACCGCGCTGGCCGGGCGGCTGGACCGGGACGTCCGCGTCATGTGGACCGGGCCGCTGGTCGTCTCCCCGGCGCTGCGCACCGAGCAGGCCCGTGAGGCCGGTCGGCTGTACGGGCACCCGCTGCTGGTGTGGGACAACTACCCGGTCAACGACTACACGGCGGACCATCTGCTGCTCGGCCCCTACACGGGACGCGAGGACGGCCTGCCCGGCGCGGTCGCGGGTCTCCTGGCCAACCCGATGAACCAGGCGGCAGCCTCCGACCCGGCGCTGTTCTCGATGGCCGCGTACGCCTGGAACCCCACCGCGTACCGGCCGGCCGCGGCACTCGACGCGGGCCTGTCCGCACTGGCCGCCGGCGACCGGCGCGCGCTCACCGCCCTGCGCGCCTTCGCCGACGTCAACCGCGCCTCCCGGCTGAACACCGCACAGGCACCGCAACTCGCGACGCTCACGGCGGCCTACTGGCGCAGCGGCGCGAAGGCCGAACCGGCCCTGCGGGAGCGGCTCACCGTCCTGGCCGGGGTGCCGGACACGGTCCCCGCGCCGCTGCGCGCCTCGGCCGCCCCCTGGCTGGCGTCCACCCGGGACTGGGCCCGCGCCGCCCTCGCCGCGCTCGACCTGCGGGACGGCAAGGGCACCCGGGCACGGGTCCGGTCCCTGCGCACGGCGGCCCGCTCCCACACGATCACCGACTGGCAGGGGCGCGTCCGCGCGGTCGAAGTGGGGGCGGGGGTCCTGGACACGTTCGTGGCAAGGGCGCTCGGCTGAGGACCGGTCCCCGCCTCTACCCCCTGAAGTCCGCCGGCCTGTCCTTCGGCGCCTCGGCCAGTGCCTCGGTCACGCCGTCGACGCCCGCGCGCAGGCCGTACACCGGGGTGCCGGGCTGCTGGTGCCAGGAGTCGTCGATACCGCCCGAGTCGACCGTGTCGAAGCCCAGCTCGTCGATCAGGTCGCGTACGACCCGCTTGGCGGCCTCGTCGTCGCCGGCCACCGGGAGGGCCAGCCGGTCGGGGTCGCCGGCCGGACGGGGGCCGTCCAGGATGTCCTGGGCATAGGTGCCGTTGAAGGCCTTGATCACGGGGTGCCCGATGTGCCGCTCGGTCCAGCGGCTCTCGGTGAGGCCCTCGTCCTCGATCCCCGCGATCCTGCCGTCGCGCTGGGGGTAGTAGTTGCCGGTGTCGATCACGGCGACCCCCTCGGCCGCGCCGTCCAGCAGCCCGGACGGAAGGTCCGGGACCGCCTTCAGCGGGACCGTGACCACGACGACCTGCGCGCCGCGCGCCGCCTCCTCGACGGGTACGGGAGTCGCGCCCGTCTCCTGGGCGAGTTCGGTGAGCGTGTGCGGGCCACGGGAGTTGGCGACCGAGACGTCGTGACCGAGGGCGGTGAGCCGCCGGGTGAGGTTGCCGCCGATGTTGCCCGCGCCGATGATGCCGATCTTCATGACAGGCCCTTCCGGGATCGATGCATGCGCATGCGTCTGCTGTGCGGCGTCAACCCCGGGGGCCGGCGGACTATTCCGGGGACCGACCACCCGTACGACGATCTCGTCGGGCATACGGAAGGGGACATGCAGAAGGGGGGCACCCGGGCCGGGTGCCCCCCTTCTCCGCGGGCGTCACCTGTTCAGGTAGGCCCAGAACTCGTCGAACGACAGAACCTTGTCGCCGTTCAGGTCGCGGGTCTTGATGATGGCCTCGGCCACCGCCTCGGTGACGTTCCAGTCACCTTCCTGGGCCAGGGCGGACTTGAGCTCGGCGGCGGTGATGAAACCGTCACCGTCCGCATCGATCCGCTGGAACTGCTTGCGTGCTTCCTCGATGTCCGCCACCGATCCGCCCCTTTTTGTCGCGTTTTCTAGGTCATACAGGCGTACTGCCGCAGGTCAGACTAACGGCCCACCCGGAACTCCAGTGCGGCGACCACCCAGGCGAAGTCCTCCTCGTGGGCGGGCTGGGCCGTCCCCTTGAGAATGCCGAGCAGTTCCCGGTAGCGGGCGGCCCTGATGTTGTGGGTCGCCTTCATACGGGCGAGCACGTCGCCGCGGTCGGCCGTGCCGAGCAGGTCCCGCAGTACGGGCTCGGCCTGAGGCGACTCCGGTGCGATGCCACGCTCGCGGGCCCGCCCCACCAACTCGACGAGCCGCTTGAAGAACCACATCGACGCCCCGGCACGCGAATCGTGCCCCCGGTCGGCGGCGTTGAACTCGGCCGCGCCGCGCATCAGCGCCCGGAACTCGGGGTCCTGGATCAGCTCGGCCAGCTCCACCCAGGCGTCGACCTGCTCGGGCGTCGGGTCGTCCGGCAGCGAGAGCGCGGTGTTCCGCATGCGCTCGCGGATGTCCGGGTCCGCCGTGTCCAGTCCGTGGAACATCTCGTCCACGAACTCCTCCAGGATCCGCCTCCGCTCGGCCGCCGACAGCCGCGCCAGCTTGTTCATCAGGGTCATCTCCTCTGCGGTCGAACCGCGTCGCGCCACGGTCGACAGCACCGCCCGGGTCAGCCTCAGCGAACCGATCTGCGCGTCCAGAGCGGCCACATGAGCGGCCGCCACCTGCGCCACCGTCGCCTCGCCCGCCAGCACCGCGCGCACGTCGTCCAGGCCGAGGCCCAGCTCGCGCAGGGTGCGGATCAGCTCCAGGCGGGCGACGGACCCGGCGTCGTACAGGCGGTAGCCGCCCGCGGAGCGGGTCACGGGGGACAGCACGCCCTCGTCGGACCAGTACCGGATGGTGCGGACCGTGAGTCCGGTGCTCCCGGCCAGCTCGCCGATGGTGAAAAGTCCGGTGCCGTCGTCGATCATGTCTGCGAGTCTGGGGCTTCCAGTAGGTGGAGACTCAAGGGGTGCGGTCGTGGCGGAGACCCTGCGGGACATTCTCGACGCGGCCGCGCGCGGTGTCTTCCCGCCGGACGACGGCGGTACGACGGTCGTGCCCCAGCACACGCACCGGGACGCCGGGGTCATCGCCTTCACGGCACACTCGGTCGTCTTCACGGACGAGGATCCGCGGTGGGTGCGCGAGACGCTGCGGGCGGTGGCGGGCGACTGCGACGCGCTCTCCGCGACGATGAACGCGCGGTTCCTCGCCGCCTTCGTGGAGCGTACGGGCCGTACGACCGACACCATCGACGCCCTCGTGGTGGGTTCGCCCCTGCCGGGCCGGCCGCCGCTCGTGCTCACAAAGATCGCCGACCCCGGCCATCCGCGCGCCGTGCGGGCCCGTGCGCGCCGTGACGACGTGCGGCTGTGGGAGGCGGACGGCGGTGTGGTCGTCCTGGGACGCGGGGTCGCGGGCCGGCTGGAGGTCGCGGTCGAGGTGGACGAGGGGGTACGGCACCGGGGGCTGGGACGCCGGCTGGTGACGGCCGCCCGGCACCTCGCCGGGGAGCCGGTGTGGGCCCAGGTCTCCCCGGGGAACGCCCGCAGCCTGCGGGCGTTCCAGGCGGCCGGATACCTGCCGGTGGGGGCGGAGGCGCTGCTCCTCGCGCCCTGACGACAAACTGACGGCAGGGTGACGACCGGGCCTAGCGGAAGATGCCGGTGTGGCCCAGCGAGTAGCGGCCCGGCTGCGGGTAGACGGCGAGACCGTGCGGGCCGCTGCCGACCTTGATGCGGGCCAGTTCGGCCCCGGTGCCGGTGTCGATGGCGTACACCTCGGAGTTGTAGCGGCCGGACAGCCACAGGACCTTGCCGTCGGCCGAGACCCCGCCCATGTCGGGGCTGCCGCCGCCCGGCAGGTGCCACTTCTTGGTGAGCCCGTTCTGGGCGAAGTCGAAGACGGAGATGGTGCCCTCGCCCCGGTTGGAGATGTACATCTCGCGGGAGTCGCGGCTGACGTACAGACCGTGGGCCCCCTTGCCGGTGGGCAGGAGGGAGGGTCTGGTGAACCGGTCGCCGTCCAGGATCCACACGCCGTCGGCCATCATGTCGGCGATGTAGAACCGCTTGCCGTCGGGCGACACCTTGACGTCCTGCGGCATCGCGCCCTGGAACGGCAGCTTCTCCTGGGCGACGACCTTCATCCGCGCGGTGTCGACCTTGAGCAGTTCGCCGCTGAACTCGCAGGAGACGATGAAGTAGCGCCCGTCGAGGGAGAAGTCGGCGTGGTTGACGCCGTAGCAGCTGACGGGCACGGTCTTCACGCGCTTCATGGTGTGCGCGTCGCGGAAGACGAGCTCGCGGTCGAGGGAGGCCATGACGACGGCGTACTTGCCGTCGGGCGTGAAGTAGAGGTTGTACGGGTCGTGGACGGAGACCGTCCTACCGGCCTTCCCGGTCCTCGGGTCGATGGGGGTGAGGGTGTTGCCCTTGTCGTTGTTGACCCACAGCGTCTGCAGGTCCCAGGAGGGCACGACGTGCTGGGGCTGCCAGCCGACCGGGATCGTCTCGACGACCCGGTACGTCTTCGGGTCGATCACGGAGACCGTGTTGGAGTTGGTGTTGGGCACGTAGACCCGGGACGGGAAGTCCTTCACCGCCGGGGAGAACAGGTTGGGGCGGTCGGCGGCGTAGACGTCGTGGGGGTCGAGCACGGGCGGCATCCCGGGCAGTCCGTCGACCAGTTGCTTCTTCCGGGGCGGTGCGGGCGCCTTGCTGCCGAGGGCCTCGTTCTCGCGGTGCTCGGACCCGCTGCTGCACGCGGGCAGCAGCGTCAGGGCGGCGAGGGCGGCGCCGGCGGCCAGGACGCGGACGGCTTTGGTGGGACGCATCAGCTCAGCAGCTCCGTGGTGGTGACCGCGTGCAGTCCGCGGCTGTCGAGTTCTTGGAGTACGGCGGGAAGGGCGGCGACCGTGTCCGGGTATCCGAAGTGCATGCTCACCACGGACCCGCCCCGGACCTCGGCCAGGACCTTCCGGGTGACGGCGGGGGCGCCCGGCCGGGTGTAGTCGAGCGAGTCGACGTCGTACGACAGCACATGGGGGTAGCCCGCTGCGCGGGCCAGCCGGACAACGAGCGGGGAGGCCGTCGGGGCACGGGAGGGCCGGAACCAGGTGCCGATCGAACCGGTGAGCCGTCTCAGCCGGTCCGCGCACTCGGTGATCTCGGCGCGGGCACCGGTCTCTGACATGGCGTTGACAGCCACGTGCCGCTGGGTGTGGTTGCCCAGGTCGTGGCCGCCGTCAAGGATCCGGCGGGCGATGTCCGGCTGTTCGTCCAGCCAGGTGCCCACGGCGAGCACGGTGATCCGGGCGCCGTGCCGCTCGGCCTCGGTGAGCAGGGCGTGGGCCAGCGCGGGGTCGCCCTGGCCGTGGAAGGTGAGTGCGACACGGGGGCGGTCACGGGGGCCGTGGGTGATCTGCGCGGGCTGCCGGGGGAAGGTGCGCGGGGCGGGGGCGGCGAGGGGGGCGGGCTTCGCGGGGGTGCGCGAGGGCGTGGCTCGCGCGGGGGTGGGCTGCGCGACGGAGCCGGTGGCGGACGAGCATCCGCCGGCGAGGGCGCCCCCGGCGACGAGCCCGGCCCCCGCCCGCAACGCCCCGCGGCGGTCGGTCGTGGTCACCCGCACCATTTAAGGGTGATTGGGTAAGAAAACAGCCGATTGACCCGATGGGTGGATCCGTACGGGTCGTCACCTCCGCGAACGTTCGCTCAGCGGTCGGCGACCCTCATCTCGAACCATGTCGTCTTGCCTCGCGGCAGCAGATCGACGCCCCATCGGTCGGACAGCTTGTCCACCAGGAACAGCCCCCGGCCGCTGATGTCCAGCTCCTGAACCGGCATCAGACAGGGCAGCCCACGGGAGGGGTCGCGGATCTCGACACGGATCCAGCCACGGCGGCGGCGCATGCGGAGTCCGAAGACGCGGGCGCCGGTGTGCCGTACGGCGTTGCCGACGAGTTCGGAGACGAGCAGGACCGCGTCCTCCGTCATCTTCGGGGTGAGTCCCCACTGGCGCAGAACGACTACCTGGGCGAGCCGGCGCGCGGTGGCCGCGGACTCGGGGCGGGACGGCAGCGGGACTTCGGCCTCCGTCGGATTGCCGAACAGTTCCAGTGCCTTGAGTGCCCGTTCGTCCTCGACCGCGGGCGACCAGCGTGCCGCGGCCGCACGGCTGTGTCCCCGCGGCTGTTCGATGCCCTCCAGCCCCGCCATGCCCCCCATCATGGCCGCCCGGAGCGCCCTCCGTGGGCGTTCCTGAGGAATACGCCCCCCGGAAACCCCTATTCCGGGCCATCCGGTCGGCATATGCCGATGGCATTTCGGTGCCCCCGGCGGCCCACCCCACCTGCGCGGACGGCCCGAATCCGGGCATGGGACGGGCCGCCTCGACAAGACAGGCTTAAGGTTGCCTTAAGGTTTCCATAAACCGCCCCATCGAGGGACCCGGGTGAGACACCGTGTCAATTGCAAGGGGTTCCGCGGAAAACCTGGCGAAGTACGGGAACCCGGGGGAACTCAGAGGAACTTGGCCTTGCCGGGCCCTTCCTCCACAAAGCTCTTCATGCCCCGCTCGCGGTCCTCGGTGGCGAACAGGCCCGCGAACCAGTTCCGTTCGACGGCGAGGCCGGTGTCGAGGTCCGTCTCCACTCCGGTGTCGATCGACTCCTTCGCCGCACGCAGCGCGATCGCCGGGCCCTGCGCCAGCCGGGCCGCCCAGGCATGGGCCTCGGTGTACACGTCGGCGGCCGGGACGACCCGGTCCACCAGGCCGATCGCCAGGGCCTCGTCGGCCTTCACCATCCGGCCCGTGAAGATCAGGTCCTTGGCCTTGGAGGGGCCGACGAGCCGGGGCAGCCGCTGGGTGCCGCCCGCGCCCGGGATGAGGCCGAGCAGGATCTCCGGCTGGCCCAGCTTGGCGTTGTCGCCGGCGATGCGGTAGTCGGCGCACAGGGCCAGTTCGCAGCCCCCGCCCAACGCGTAGCCGGTGACGGCGGCGACGACGGGCTTGGGGATGCGGGCCACGGCGGTGAAGGAGTCCTGCAGGGCGCGGGCGCGCAGGACCATCGCGGTGTGGTCCATGGCCTGCATCTCCTTGATGTCCGCGCCCGCCGCGAACACCTTCTCGCCGCCGTAGATCACCACGGCGCGCACGTCGTCGCGCCGCGTGGCCTCCTCGGCGAGTTCCTTGAGCCGGTCCTGGGTGGCGACGTCCAACGCGTTCATGGGCGGCCGGTCCAGCCGCAGCGTACCGACGCCTTCGGCGACTTCGAGAGAGACGGTCATGCTCCGCAGGTTAGCGGGCGTTCACGCGCCGTGGGACATCGGTACGTCGTCGACCACCGGCCGTGGTGGGTTGCTCGCGCCCCGCGGCGGAGCCGCATGTCGGCAGAGCCCCGCGCCCCTGACGGGGCGCGGGCGCGCCCGTCCTCTTACGACTTCCACTTCTCCCAGGACATGTTCCAGCCGTTGAGGCCGTTGTCCGGGGCCACGGTGGCGTCGTGGGCGTTCTTGACGACCAGTACGTCGCCGATCATCGAGTGGTTGAAGAACCAGGCCGCCGGGACGCTCTTGCTCCAGCCGCCGCGCACGTCCCGCAGGCCCACGCAGCCGTGGCTGGCGTTGTAGTTGCCGAAGGCGCCGCCGCCCCAGTAGTTGCCGTGCACGAAGGTGCCGGAGTCGGTCAGGCGGATGGCGTGCGGGACGTCCTTGATGTCGTACTCGCCGCCGTAGCCGACGGTGTCGCCGTTCATCCGGGTCACCGTGAGCTTCTCACTCATGACCATCTGGCCGTTCCAGGTCTCGTAGCCGGGCTTGCCGGTGGTGACCGGGATGGTCTTGATGACCTTGCCGTCCTGGGTGACCTTCATCGTGTGCTTCTTGGCGTCCACGACGGAGACCTGGTTGCGGCCGATGGTGAACTTCACCGTCTTGGCCTGCTTGCCGTAGACCCCGGCGCGGCCCTCGACGCCGTCGAGGTTGAGGTCGACGGTGACCTTCGTGCCCGCCGCCCAGTACTTCTCGGGGCGGAAGTCCAGGCGGTCGTTGCCGAACCAGTGGCCCTCGACGTCGACGGCCGGCTCGGTCTTGACGGTGATGGCCTTCTCGACGTCCTCGGGGTGCGTGATGCCCCGGGTGAAGCGGATGGAGAACGGCATACCGACGCCGACGGTGGAACCGTCCTCGGGAGTGAAGTAACCGGCGAAGGTGTTCTGCGGAGTGAGGGTGGTGAAGCTGGAGTCCTCGGCCGCCTCGCGGCCCGCGGAGTCCTTGGCGACCGCGTGCACCGTGTACTTGGTGGAGGCGGCCAGGTGGGACGAGGGCGTCCAGGTGGCGCCCCCGTCGGTTATCTTCCCGTCTATCTTGCCGCCCTTGGCGTCCTTGACCTCGACCGCGGTCAACTTGCCCTGGCCGGCGGTCACCTTGAGCGCCCCGCTGGTCCGCACCGACTTCGCGCCGTCCTTGGGCGCGATGCTGACGACGGCTTCGGACTGCTTGCCCTGCTGCGTCGAGTCCTTGCCCTTCCCGGCACCGGAGCCGGAACCCGAGTCCGTCCCTCCCCCGCCGCACGCGGTCACGGCCATGAGCAGGACGCCGGCTATGAGCACCGGCATCCCCTTCCGGCCCCGCCCCCGCGCGTCAACCGACGCCCCCGATATCGGCCGCACGTTCACGTTCTCTCCCCTCGCGGGGCCTGGTCAGGCCCGCTCCCCGGCGCGTCCCGCGCACCCACTGGCGCATATTAACCGCAGGGTTTTGAGCTTCGTGTCAGGCAAAGGTCACCGTTCCGTCGCAACTTCGGCCGTCGGTCGGCGCCCCGAATCCCGTCCCCCTCCTGGTTACTTGACCGCGCTGCCCGCCTTCCACTCGTTCCACCCCATGTTCCACCCTCCGAACCCATTGTCGGGAGAGACCTTTTTGTCATTACTGTTGACGACTTCGACGACGTCCCCGATCAGGGTCCGGTCGAAGAACCAGCCCGCGGGCGTGTCCGAACTGCCCCCCTTGATGTCCATCAGGCCCACGCAGCCGTGGCTGACATTGCTGTTCCCGAAGGCGTCCCCCGCCCAGTAGTTGCCATGCAGGAAGGTCCCGGAGTCGGTGAGCTTGATGGCGTGCGGCACGTCGGGGATGTCGTACTCGCCGCCGAAACCGACGGTCTGGCTGTTCATCCGGGTGACCTCCAGCATCTCCATCACCACCATCTTGCCGTTGTAGGTGGTGGTCTTCGGGGCACCCGCGGTGATGGGCACGGTGGTGAGCAGCCGGCCGTCGCGCTTGACCTCCATGGTGTGCGCGGCCGCGTCCACCACGGAGACCTGGCTGCGGCCCACGGTGAAGGTCACCGTCTTGTACTGGAGTCCGTAGACGCCGCGCGCCCCCTCGACGTCGCGCAGCCGCAGCTCGACGGTGACCCGGGTGCCGGGCTTCCAGTACTGCTGGGGGCGGAAGTCGAGGCGGTCCTCGCCGAACCAGTGCGGGCTGATCTCGACGGGGGGCTTCGCCGTGACGCGGACGGCGCGTTCGACGGCGGCGCGGTTCTGGATCGGCCGGTTGAAGGCCAGCGAGACGATCATTCCGGTGCCGACGGTGGAGCGGTTCTCGGGGGTGACGTACCCGATGAACCGCTTGTCGGGGACGTACGTCGTGAAGGTGGCGTGCCGGGCCGAGCGGCGCCCGTGCCCGTCCAGCGCCACCGCGTCGACGGTGTACTTGGCGGCGAGCGCCAGCTTCCGCTCGTCGGGTTGCCAGGTCCTGCCGTCGTCGGTGATGTGCCCGGCCACCGGGGTGTCCTGGGCGTCCTGGACCCGGACCACGCTCACCGATTCGAGTCGTCCGTCGGACACCCGTACCCGCAGCGGCTCGCCGGAGCGGACGGCCTTGCTGCCGTCGTCCGGGGAGATGCGGATGATGTCCCCGGCTGCCGGGGGTTTGCCGAAGATCCGGTCGAGGGCGTCGCCGCCCGAGCCGTCCCCGGTGCAGCCGGCGGCTCCCGCCAGCAGTCCTGCCCATGTCAGTACGGCGGCCAGCACGGCCCCCGCGCGCCGTGCGCGCCCTTGTGCATACCTCACGAGCGGCTCAACGACCGGGCCCGCCCTGGGGAAACGTGAGTGCGACGCAAGCGCTGGGCAGAACAGTGGGAGGACGACGCGATGGGGAGCCGCGCCCGTGAGCCGCGGGGACGCCGGTGCCGGGAGGTCGTGCGCGCAGCGGGCCCCGCCGGGGGCCGGGCGCGTCGGCCGCCCCGGCGCTGGCTGAGAGCGCTCCGAAGGCGAACGAGCCGACACAAAGGGGCCGCAAGGTGACGAGCGCAGCCGAGCAGCAGACAGTGGCCCAGGAGCGGGCCCTCGACGGCGGCCGCCCGGCCTCCGCGGTGAACGGCGCTGAGCGCGCCACCGCGCCGACTCCACCCGTTTGGCCGGGCGCGCCCACGCCGCTGGGCGCCCGTTTCCGGGCCGGTCCGGACGGGGTGGCGGGCACCAACTTCGCGTTGTGGGCGGCCGGGGCGGAGGCGGTCCAGCTGTGTCTGTTCGACGAGCAGGGCCGGGAGACGCGGGTGCGGCTGACCGAGCTGACGCACGAGATCTGGCACGGCTTCGTGCCGGGCGTGATGCCAGGCCAGCGCTACGGCTATCGGGTGGACGGCCGCTGGGACCCGTGGATCGGCGCCCGCTGGAACCCGGCGAAGCTGCTCCTCGACCCGTACGCGCGCGCGGTGGACGGAGAGTTCAGCCTGCCGCCGGAGGTGTACGGGCATGTCCGCGACTGGCCGGAGCAGCATGTCGCGGACACGGTGCGCGACGACCGGGACTCGGCGCCGCACGTCCCGAAGGGCGTGGTGGTCCACGATGACGACGACTGGGCGGACGACCGCCGGCCCAAGACGCCGTGGGCCGACTCGGTCATCTACGAGCTGCATGTGCGCGGCTTCACGCAACTGCACCCGGACATCCCGCCCGAGCTGCGCGGCACATACGCGGGCCTGGCGCACCCGGCGGCGATCGAGCACCTGGTGAAGCTGGGCGTGACGGCGGTCGAGCTGCTCCCGGTGCACCAGTTCGCCCACGAGGACCATCTGCTGCGCCGCGGTCTGAAGAACTACTGGGGCTACAACTCGATCGGGTACTTCGCCCCGCACGCGGCCTACGCGGCCTCCGGTACGACGGGCCAGCAGGTCGGCGAGTTCAAGCGGATGGTCCGCGCCCTGCACGCGGCGGGCATCGAGGTCATCCTGGACGTGGTCTACAACCACACCGCGGAGGCGGGCGAACTGGGCCCGACGCTCTCCCTGAAGGGCATCGACAACCGCGGCTACTACCGCCTCCAGGACGACGCCCGCCGCTACGCCGACTACACCGGCTGCGGCAACACGCTGCACGTGGTCCAGCCACAGGTCCTACGCCTCATCACCGACTCGCTGCGCTACTGGGTGACGGAGATGGGCGTGGACGGCTTCCGCTTCGACCTGGCGGCGGCGCTGGCGCGCTCCATGCACGACGTCGACATGCTCTCCCCCTTCCTCGCGGTGATCGCCCAGGACCCGGT
This sequence comes from Streptomyces sp. NPDC001406, assembly GCF_042895285.1. Classification (NCBI taxonomy): domain Bacteria; kingdom Bacillati; phylum Actinomycetota; class Actinomycetes; order Kitasatosporales; family Streptomycetaceae; genus Streptomyces; species Streptomyces sp. NPDC001406. Next base: position 32,016 of record NZ_JBIAWG010000022.1, on the reverse strand, counting down.
GCTGCGCCGGGTGAAGCTGATCGCCGAGCCCTGGGACATCGGCTCCGGCGGCTATCAGGTGGGGGCCTTCCCCCCGCTCTGGACGGAGTGGAACGACCGCTACCGCAACGCGATCCGCGACTTCTGGCGCGGCGCGCTCCCCGATGTGCGCGACCTCGGCTACCGCATCTCGGGCTCCAGCGACCTGTACGCCTGGGGCGGCCGCCGCCCCTACGCCTCGGTCAACTTCATCACCGCCCACGACGGTTTCACCCTGCGCGACCTGGTCTCCTACGAGGGCAAGCACAACGAGGCGAACGGCGAGAACAACCGCGACGGCTCGAACGACAACCGCTCCTGGAACGGTGGCGCGGAAGGCGAGACGAACGAGGAGCCGGTACGTGCGCTGCGCCGCCGCCAACTGCGCAACCTGCTGACCACGCTCCTGCTCTCGACCGGTGTGCCGATGCTGGTGGCGGGCGACGAGCTGGGCCGCACACAGCGCGGCAACAACAACGCGTACTGCCAGGACAACGAGATCAGCTGGCTGGACTGGACCCTGCTGGACGACCCGTCCTGGCGCCCCCTGTTCGACCTGACCTCCCGTCTCATCGCCCTGCGTCACCGCCACCCGGTCCTGCGCCGCCGCGCCTTCTTCTCCGGCCGCGCCCACTCGGCGGACGGCCTGCGGGACCTGGCCTGGTTCACGGCACACGGCGAGGAGATGACCGAGGGCGACTGGTACGCCCCCGCGGCCACGCTCGGCATGTACCTCTCCGGCCGGGACATACCGGGCCGCGACGAACAGGGCGCCCCCATCACCGACGACAGCTTCCTCGCGATCCTCCACGCCGGCGACGCCCCGACGACCTTCACCCTGCCGGGCCCGCCGTGGGCGGAGCGCTACGAGGTCGTGGTCGACACCTCGCGCGAGGAACAGGGGGAGGCGCCGGGAGTGGTGCATCGGGCGGGGGCGGGGCTGATGGTGGAGGGGCGGTCGGTGGTGTTGTTGCGGGTGACGGGGTGACGGGGTGAGGGGGTCACGACCTGGAGCCTTCACACGCTCTTGAAGATCGCAATAGCTTTCGCATACGTCCGGCATACCTGCGCCATAAGCGCACCGGCTAAGATCGTCTGCTTGACATGCACGCGAAATGGCCATGGCATTCGGGGGCAACACCACATGTCGGTGCGGGACGTCGATGAGTGATCTGAGCGCGGACACCAAGCGCATACGCGAGTGCTCGCGCGCACCGCAAAGGATTTACGACTCCTTCACCGACCGGGCGAATCCGGCCGAGGACCTGTCGGCGGCCGAGTTGGGCGACAGCCTGATCATCGACGCTTTCGACGACTTCGCCGACAACTGGAAGATCCACCGCAAGGATCTCGCGACGCAGATCAGGAAGCTCGGGGTCATCACCCTGGAAGCCGCGAAGAGTTACGACGCCGTCGACGAGAAGCTCGCGCAGGCCCTGCGTGAGCAGGACAAGCGGGCGAAGCGAGACGGAGGGGCGAAGTGAGGCGTCCCCCCGTCCACGAGTGGGCCGTTCTCGACGAGGAGGGCGACCCCGTGCCCGGCGATCCCGGCATCATCGCCCTGCTCGGCCAGTCGCTGCGCGAGGTCGCGAACGACATCAAGCGTGAAGCGGGCGACGTGGAGGCGCTCTGCGGATTCGAGTCGTGGAAGTCGAAAGCGGCCGACGCGTTCCGCGAGACGGCGCACGACACTCTCGAGCCCCTCCGCAAGGCGTATCACCGGTACGACAAGGCCGCGAGCGCCATGGGCACGCGTGTCCGGCAGGACAGCGTCGCGGACTGGGCTGGAGATTCATCGTCGTGGCTTTTTCTTACACCCTGGACATTGCGACATCAGACTCCGCTCTGCGCGTGGCAGAAAAACTCGCCGACGCGGCGCGTAATGCGCAACTCCTGCCATCTTCTCCACCGCCCGCAGCGGATCTCCTGACAAAACTCGTGCGTCGGGCCGGGAAGACAAGCCTGAGTGACGATGCGGAGTTGTGGACGCCATACCGTCTTTCCCTGATCTCACAGGAATACGACCGCGCCACTTTCAAAATCGACTGAGTGACGCGAAACGCTCACCATGGTGTTGCACTGAGATGACAGTGAGGGTCAAGTTCCGCTCGGAGGGCATACCGGGACGCTACATCTGGTGCCCGCCGGCCGATGTGGCCCGCGCGTTCACGGGCAGTGCGCACATGTGCGCCGGGATCTACGGCATAGGCTCCGGCGTCGGTGACATCGTCGACGGCGAATGCATCATCGACTTCGCGGAGTTCACGCAGTTGGCCGCCACGGCGGTGCATGGCTTCAGCGCGTCGGACCAGGGCATCCTGCGGTCCCTCACACTCGGGTTCATACCGACCTCGCTCGTGCTGATCGAGCGGTCCGGTCACCCCGCCCCCATGATGCCCGGCCCGGATCAGGAACGGGCCTGGACGGCGCTTCGGGATCAGCATGCACAGGTCATGCCCGTCTGATGGAGAAGGAAGCGAGCGGGTAGTTGGCGATCGAATACGACCTCGAATTCGCGACGCGGTTGTCCGTCGACGAGGTCGCGATGCAGCTGGCGGAGGTCGGCTCGGAGACCGGAATCCTCGACGCATCGGTCACGGGCGCCCGACTGGTGACGGAGGGGGCCGAGACGGGGCTGGGCACGTGGATTCGTGTGATCGAGCCAAAGCCCCCGCAGCCATGGAACGCCATGGTCCGGGGACTCGTTCTCCTTGCCGAGCCGGAATCCCACGTCGACCGTCGGGACGATTCCGAAGTCGTTGGTGGCACTTCCAGTTCGAGGAAGTCTGGCTCCTGCGCCGAGGCGGAGAGCTGACGCTCCACGAGGACGACGACCTGTGGCGGCCCGCCCGGCCGGCCATCATGTCGCAGCCCTACGGCCGGGAGACCCACACCATGGATCTGGACTGAGACCCCGCGGACCCGGGTCCGGACCCGGGTCCGGCCAAAACTCTGTGGGCGTTGTCAGTGGCGGTCCGTAGGCTCGCGGGTGATGCCCACGACACGTGCAACCACCAGCGATCGCTCAACTGTACGCATCCTGTTGCGGCTGTGGCCGTACGTCCGGCCGGTGCGGGTGCGGTTGTTCACCGCCGCGTTCGTCGCGGTCGTCGCCTCCTGTCTGGGGCTGGTGATCCCGCTCGTCCTGAAGTGGATGGTGGACGGGCCGGTGGCCGACCGGGATCCGGGCGGGGTGTGGCTCGGCGCGCTGTATCTGCTGCTGCTCGGGGTCGCGGAGGCGGGGCTGTTCGGGCTGCGGCGGTGGCTGGTCGCGCGGCCGCTGTCGAACGTCGAGGCGGAGATGCGGGCGGGCCTGTACCGGCATCTGCAACGGCTGCCGGTGGCCTTCCACGACCGGTGGGCCTCCGGCCAGTTGCTCTCGCGGGCCACGACCGATCTGATGCTGCTGCGCATGTTCCTCGCCTTTCCGCTGACGTTCCTGCTGGTCAACGGGGTGACGATTGTCGTCGGCCTGGTCATCATGCTGCAGCAGGACTGGACCCTGGGACTGGTCGTCCTGGGTCCCGCCGTGCCCGTGATGTGGACCTGCGTCGTCTTCGAGCGGCGGTACGCCGAGGTGGCCCGGCTCGCCCAGGACCAGGTCGGCGACCTGACGACGGTCGTCGAGGAGAGCGTGCTCGGGATCCGCATCATCAAGGGGTTCGGCCGGCACCGCAGCCAGGCGCGGGTGTTCCGCACGCTGTCGTGGACGCTGCGCGGCACCGAGCTGCGCAAGGCCCGCCTGCTGGCGACCATCTGGGGCGTCATCGTGACCCTGCCGGAGCTGGCGATCGGCGCGGCGCTGGTGCTGGGGGCGGTGCAGGTGGCGGACGGGGACCTGTCGACGGGGACCCTGGTCGCCTTTCTGAGTACGGCACTTGCGCTGCGCTGGCCCGTGGACTCCATCGGGTTCCTGCTGGCGATGACCCAGGAGGCGGCGACCGCGACGGAGCGGTACTTCGAGGTGATGGACGCGCGGCCGGAGGACCCGCACGTCACCGAGCGGACCGGGAGACCGGCGGCCGCACGGACCGGTCTGCGGTTCGACGGCGTCACGTTCCGCTACCCCGACGCCCCGCCCGGCTCCCCGCCCGTCCTCGACCGCATCGACCTCCACATCCGCCCCGGCGAGTCCATGGCCCTGGTCGGGGCCACGGGCAGCGGCAAGACCACGCTCACCGCGCTCGTCCCCCGGCTGCACGAGGTGACCTCCGGGCGGATCACGCTGGACGGCGAGGACATCACCGCGATGTCCCGCGAGGAACTGCGCTCCAAGGTGGCGGTCGCCTTCGAGGAGCCCACGCTGTTCTCGGCGAGCGTCGGGGAGAACGTGCTCATGGGGGCGGGCGACGGCGCCGGTGCGCCGGAGCTGGAGCGGGCGCTCGCCGTCGCGCAGGCCGAGTTCGCGCACGGGCTGCCGCAGGGCACGGGGACACAGGTCGGCGAGCAGGGGCTGAGCCTGTCCGGCGGGCAGCGGCAGCGGCTGGCCCTCGCCCGGGCCGTCGTCGGCCGGCCCGGGTTCCTGGTCCTCGACGACCCGCTGTCCGCGCTGGACGTGCACACCGAGGCCGCCGTGGAGGCGGCGCTGCGGCAGGTCCTCGCGGACACCACCGCGCTCATCGTGGCCCACCGGCCCTCCACGGTGCTGCTCGCCGACCGCGTCGCCCTGCTCCGTGAGGGCCGCATCACCGCGGTCGGCACCCACCACGAACTGCTGCGCACGAACGCCGAATACGCCCACCTGATGTCTGGCGAACCGACGAGGGAGCCGACCGGGGATCCGGCCGGGGAACCGGGCGGACAGCCGACCGAGGAAGCGGGCGGGCAGCCGACCGACGAAGCGGAGGACGACCGTTGACCGCCCCCACCACCTCCACCTCCGCCTCCACCACCCCCGCGACCGGCGACGAGGGCGAACTCCCCCGCCCTCCCGACGGCACCGACCCCTTCGACCGCGACGTCCTGCCCACCCGGCCCGGCGCGACGGCCGCCCTGCTGCGCTCACTGCTCACCCCGATGAAGGCCCGCGTCGCCGTCACCACCCTTCTGCTGCTGCTCCAGCAGGCGGCCGTCCAGGCGGGCCCGCTGCTGGTGGCGTACGCCATCGACCGCGCCGTACCGGCGTTCCGGCACCACGACCACGGTCCGCTGATCGCGGTGGCCGTCGGCTACGGGCTGTGCGCGCTCGTCTCCGGCGTGCTCCAGTTCGCGTTCATCGAGGCCTCCGCGCGCGTCAACCAGGACGTGCTGCTCGATCTGCGCGGCCGGATCTTCCGGCACGCCCAGGCGCTGAGCGTCGACTTCCATGAGCGATACACGAGCGGCCGCCTGATCTCCCGCTCCACCACCGACGTCGAGTCGCTGCGGGAGCTGCTCAGCGAGGGGCTCCAGGAACTGGTCACGGTCGTCCTGTCGTTCGTCTACATCTCGGCGATGCTGCTCTGGCTCGACCTCGGCCTGGGCGCGGTCGCGGTGGTCTCGTTCATGCCGCTCTACCTCCTCGTACGGCTGTACCAGCGGCGTGCGGGACGGGTGTTCACGGCGCGGTCCACGGCGATCGCGGCCGTGATCGTGAAGTTCGTGGAGACGATGAACGGCATCCGGCCGGTGCGCACCTTCCGCCGGGAGTCCGCGAACGACGCCGACTTCCGCGTCCTGAACCGGCGCCACGAACGCACCAACGGCGACGCGCTGTTGGAGATGGCCCGCTATGTGGTCGGCTCCCGGCTGGTCGCCAACACGGCGGTCGCGGTGATCGTGCTGTGGGGCGCCCACCGGGTGGCGTCCGGCTCGCTGGAACTCGGTGTGCTGGCGGCCGCGGTGCTGTATCTGCGGCGGCTGTACGACCCGATCGACCGGCTGGGCATGTTCCTCAACTCGTACCAGTCGGCGGCCGCCTCCCTGGAGAAGATCGCCGGGCTGCTCGCCCAGACCCCGTCCGTGCCGGAACCCTCGGCTCCCAAGGAACTCCCGGCGCTCGAATCGGCGGACCGCCCCGGCCGCGAGGTCGTCTTCGACGGCGTGCGGTTCGCCTACCGCACCGGCGGCGAGGTGCTCCCCCGCTTCGACCTCACGCTCCCGGCCGGGCAGACGGTCGCCGTCGTCGGCTCGACGGGCGCGGGCAAGTCGACGCTGGCCAAGCTGCTCGCCCGCTTCTACGACCCGTCCGACGGCCGGGTCCTGCTCGACGGAGTCGACCTGCGCGAGCTGGCCGTGCGCGAACTGCGGCGCGGGGTGGTCATGGTGACCCAGGAGGCGTTCCTGTTCTCCGGCACGGTCGCCGAGAACATCGCGATCGGGCGCCCGGACGCGAGCCGTGCGGAGATCGAGCGGGCGGCCAAGGCGATCGGCGCGCACGAGTTCATCAGCGAGCTGCCCGACGGGTACGACACGGACGTACGCAAGCGCGGTGGCCGCATCTCCGCGGGGCAGCGCCAACTGGTCGCCTTTGCAAGGGCCTTGCTCGCCGACCCGGCGGTGCTGATCCTCGACGAGGCGACCAGCTCGCTGGACGTCCCCGGCGAACGGGCGGTGCAGCGCGCGATGTCGACGGTGCTGCGGGGCCGTACGGCCGTGGTGATCGCACACCGGCTGTCGACCGTGGAGATCGCCGACCGGGTACTGGTGATGGAGCACGGGCGGATCGTCGAGGACGGCCGGCCGGACGAACTGATCGCCGGCACGGGCCGGTTCGCCGATCTGCACCGGGCCTGGCGGGACAGTCTGGCGTAGCGGGCGGAAACGGGGGCTGAGGATGATCGACGCGTACGAGGATCCGGGGACACCCGACTGCCGTGGCGGCTGGCGCTTCCTGTGGTGGCTGGTGCTGCGGCAGCCGGGCCGGTCGCTGTGCGGGGCGCTGCTGGCCAGCGTCTGGATGGTGCTGATGGCGACGGCGCCCTATCTGATGTCCCGGGCGGTCGACGACGGGCTGGTGCCGGGGCACTTGGGCCGGCTGGCCTGGTGGACGCTGGTGTTGTTCCTGGTCGGGGCCGTCAACTCATGGGTGAGCATCATGCGCCACCGCACCATGACGAGGGTGCGGATGGACGCCAACTTCCGCACGGTCAAGGTGGTCGTCGGGCAGGCCGTGCGGCTGGGTGCCGCGCTGCCGCGCCGGGCGGGGGCCGGGGAGGTCGTCACGATCGGCGTCGGAGACGTGCAGACGATCGCCCAGTCCCTGACCGTCGTCGGGCCCGGGGTGGGCGCCGTGGTCGTCTACGCGGTGGTGGCCGGGGTGCTGTTGTCGATCTCGGCGCCGCTGGCCGCGGTGGTCCTGCTCGGGGTGCCGGTGATCGTGCTGGTCGCCGGGCCGCTGACGGTGCGGTTGCAGGGTGAGGAGACCGAGTACCGGGAGCGGCAGGGCGTGCTGACCGCGCGCATCGGCGACCTCGCGGGCGGCCTTCGCGTCCTCAACGGCCTGGGCGGGAAGGGGCTGTTCGCGGACGCCTTCCGGCGGGACTCGCAGCGGCTGCGGGCGCAGGGCTACCGGGTCGGCGCGGTGGCCAGTTGGGTGCAGGCACTCGGGGTCGGGCTGCCGACGCTGTTCCTTGCGGTGGTGACCTGGCTGGCGGCCCGGCTGGCCGCCCAGGGGCAGCTCACCATCGGCGAGTTGGTGTCGGTGTACGGCTATGTGGCCGTGCTGGTGGGGCCGGTGGCGTTCTTCCTGGAGATGGGCTACCAGCTCAGCCGTGGCGTGGTGGCCGCGCGCCGGGTCGTACGGCTGCTGCGGCTGGAGCCGGAGCCGGACGACGGCACGCTGCCCGCGCCCGCGGAACCGGCCGCGCTGCACGACCCCGAGTCGGGGGTGCGGGTGCTGCCGGGACGGCTCACCGCCCTGGTCGGCGCCCGCCCCGCCGACACCGCCGCGGTGGTCGACCGCCTCGGCCGGTACACGCCGTCGGCCGCCACCTGGGGCGAGGTACGGCTCGACGCGATCCCGCTGGTGGAGGTGCGGTCGCGGATCCTGGTCGCCGACAACGAGGCCGATCTGTTCGCGGGCCCGTTGCGGGAGGTGGTGAGCGGGCACCGGGACCGCGGCGACGCCGCCGTCGGGCGGGCGGTGCGCGCGGCGGCCGCCGACGACATCGTGCAGGGCCTGCCGGACGGCCTGGACTCGGGCGTGGCCGCCCAGGGCCGCAGCCTCTCCGGGGGCCAGCGGCAGCGGGTGCGGCTGGTGCGGGCGCTGCTCGCCGACCCGGAGGTGCTGCTCGCCGTGGAACCCACCTCGGCCCTGGACGCCCACACGGAGTCCACGGTCGCCCACCGGCTGCGCGCCGCCCGCGTGGGCCGTACGACCGTGGTGACCACCACCTCCCCGCTGGTCCTGGACCGCGCGGACACCGTCCACTACCTGGTCGACGGCAAGGTCGCGGCGAGCGGCACGCACCGCGGGCTGCTGGAGTACGAGCCCGGCTACCGGGCGCTGGTCGCACGGGACACGGAGGAGGTCGTACGGTGACGCAGCCTGCCGCGGGTCAACTGCCCGTCGCCGAACGGGCCGACGTACGCCGGGCGGCCGTCCGCCTGGTGAAGGCCGACCGAGGGTCCTTCGCCGCCGTACTGGCCCTGAACGCGCTGGCCGCCGGGTCCGCTCTGGCCGGGCCGTGGCTGCTCGGGCGGATCGTGGACGAGGTGCGGGCCGGGCACGGGACCGGGGCCGTTGACCGGCTGGCGCTGTGGATCCTGGCGTGTGCGCTGGCCCAGTTGCTGCTGGCCCGCTGGGCCCGGTACGTGGGTCACCGCTTCGGGGAGCGGACCCTGGCCCGGGTCCGTGAGGAGTTCGTCGACCGGGCGCTGGCGCTGCCGGCGTCGGTGGTGGAGCGGGCCGGCGCCGGTGATCTGACCGCGCGCGGCACCGCCGACGTGGGCGCGGTGGGCACCACGCTGCGGGACATCGGGCCCGAGCTGCTGGTCTGCTCGGTGCAGGCGCTGTTCGTGCTGGGCGCGGTGTTCGCGCTCGACCCGCTGCTCGGGCTCTTCGGGGTGCTCGGGCTGACGCCGATCTGGTTCGCCCTGCGCTGGTATCTGCGCCGGGCCCGGGACGGGTATCTGGCCGAGGGCGCGGCCACCTCGCAGGTCGCGGAGATCTTCGCGGCGACCGCGTCCGGGGCCCGCACGGTGGAGGCGTTCCGGCTCGGGGAGCGGCGGACCGCGGCGAGCCGGGACGCGCTGGAGACGTCCCGCAGGACCCGGCTGTACACGCTGTATCTGCGGAGCGTGTTCTTCCCCGCGGTCGAGGTGTCGTACACGGTGCCGGTCGCCGGGGTGCTGCTGATCGGCGGGGTGCTGCACGCACACGGGCGGGTGGGCCTGGGTGCGGTGGTGGCGGCCGCGCTGTATCTGCGGCAGTTCACCGAGCCGCTGGACCAGATCCTGATGCGGGTGGAGCAACTCCAGAGCAGCGGGGCCTCGTTCGCCCGGGTGGAGGGGCTGGCGCGGGCCCCGCGGGCGCGGGAGGACGGCGGCTCCCCGGCTCCCTCGGACGACCGGATCGACGTGTGCGGGGTGCGGTACGCCTATGAGCGTGGCGGCGAGGTGCTGCGCGGGGTCGATCTGACGGTGCGGCCCGGGGAGCGGCTGGCCGTGGTGGGTCCCTCCGGCGCGGGCAAGACGACGCTGAGCCGGCTGCTCGCGGGCGTCGACGCGCCGGGCGCGGGCACGGTGACGGTGGGCGGGGTGCCGATCGCCTCGCTGGAGCCGGAACGGCTGCGCCGCCAGGTGGTGCTGGTCACCCAGGAGCACCATGTCTTCCTGGGCACGGTCCGCGACAACCTGCTGATCGCCGAACCGGCGGCCACGGACGAGGAGTTGTGGACGGCGCTGGCGGCGGTGGGCGCCGAGGACTGGGTACGCGACCTGCCGGAAGACCTCAACACCACCCTCGGTACGGGCGGTTGCCCCACGGACGGCTCACAGGCCCAGCAACTCGCCCTCGCCCGGGTGGTGCTGGCCGATCCGCACACCCTGATCCTGGACGAGGCCACGGCCCTGCTGGACCCGACGACCGCCCGGCACACCGAGCGCGCCCTGGCCGCCGTACTGGAGGGCCGCACCGTCATCGCCATCGCCCACCGCCTGCACACCGCCCACGACGCCGACCGGGTGGCGGTGATGGAGAACGGCCGCCTCACCGAACTGGGCACCCACGAAGCCCTGGTGGCAGCGGAGGGCGCCTACGCGGCCCTGTGGCGAACGTGGCACGGGGACACGCCTGGTCCCAGGGCGCACAGTTGATGTGTGCGTACACCGTGTCGGGCACCTGGAGCAGGGGCTCCGCCCGGACGAGGCCGGGGGCGTACGACTCGAAGAGGGGCGGGTCCGGGAGGAGGGCCTCATACAGTCGGCGGCCGTCGGCGACAACAGCGCCTGCGCGTGAACGACGGTGGCACAGGTGAACAGGTGGCGTCCCGACACCCCCTCCACGAACTCCCGCCGGTCCGACCGGTACAGCGCCCACGACAGCTGTTCGGCGAATCCGACGACCGACGCGACCGGACCGGTGGACAGACGGGCCATGAGGGCCTCCGCCTGCTTTCCGCATGGACGTGCGCCCCGGCCGGTCGCATCCCGGGCCAACGGTCCGCATAGCGAACATGAACATCCGGTCAACGGACCATTTCCGGCCAAATTTCTGACGCGGTCCTGACAGATGGCTTGATCCCCTGTCACTCTTCCCACGGCCGACTCACAGCAACCCCACAGCTACATCTGCTCTGCACGAGCCGGCCCCGCACAGGCACATGGTTCCGCGTTACGCCCAGTTCTGCCCGGACGCCCCAACCCACCGTCCGGATCTCCCCTGGCCGCGCGACCCGCGGCCATGCAGAAGGAGTCAGTGTTGAGAAGCAGTTCCTCTCGCGGACGCACCTCCCACACCATGCACCGCCGCACCGCAGCCGTCGCCCTCGCGGGCGTCACCGCGCTGATCGCCGCCGCCGTCCAGTCCGGCGCGGCCAGCGCCGCCCCGGCGTCCCAGGCGCCGTCGGCCAAGGGCAATCCGGCCCACTCGGCGGTCCGGCTCACCCCCTCGCAGCGCGCCGAACTGATCCGCGACGCCGGTGCCGCCAAGGCGGACACCGCCAAGGCGATAGGCCTCGGGTCGCAGGAGCAGCTCGTCGCCCGTGACGTCGTCAAGGACACCGACGGCACCCTCCACACCCGCTACGAGCGCACCTACGCCGGCCTCCCGGTCCTCGGCGGCGACCTGATCGTCGACACCGCGAAGTCGGGTGCGACCCAGCGCGTCATCAAGGCCACGAACGCCACCATCAAGGTCGCCGGCCTCACCCCGGGCGTCACGAAGGCGGCCGCCGAGCGGCAGGCCGTCAAGCGCGCCCGGGCCCTCGGCGGCACCCGGTCCGCCGCCGACAGCTCCCGCAAGGTGATCTGGGCGGCCACCGGCAAGCCCGTGCTCGCCTACGAGACCGTCGTCGGCGGACTGCAGGACGACGGCACCCCGAACCAGCTGCACGTCATCACCGACGCCGCCACCGGCAAGAAGCTCTACGAGTACCAGGGCATCGAGACCGGCGTCGGCAACACGCAGTACAGCGGCCAGGTCACGCTCACCACCACCCAGTCCGGGTCGAACTACACCCTCACCGACGGGGCGCGCGGCGGCCACAAGACGTACAACCTGAACCACGGCACGTCCGGCACCGGCACGCTGTTCTCGCAGACCAACGACACATGGGGCAACGGCACCACGTCGAACGCGGCCACCGCGGGCGCGGACGCGCACTACGGCGCCGCCGTCACCTGGGACTTCTACAAGAACACCTTCGGCCGCAGCGGCATCAAGAACGACGGCGTCGGCGCCTACTCGCGCGTCCACTACGGCAACTCGTACGTCAACGCCTTCTGGGACGACAGCTGCTTCTGCATGACATACGGCGACGGCTCAGGCAACAGCAAGCCGCTGACCGCGATCGACGTCGCGGGCCACGAGATGAGCCACGGCGTCACCGCCAACACCGCCCGCCTCAACTACAGCGGCGAGTCCGGCGGCCTCAACGAGGCCACCAGCGACATCATGGGCACCGGCGTGGAGTTCGCCGCCAACAACACCTCGGACGTCGGCGACTACCTCATCGGCGAGAAGATCGACATCAACGGCGACGGCACCCCGCTGCGCTACATGGACAAGCCCAGCAAGGACGGCGCGTCCAAGGACAGCTGGTACTCCGGGATCGGCGGCATCGACGTGCACTACTCGTCGGGCCCCGCGAACCACTTCATCTACCTGCTGAGCGAGGGCAGCGGCGCCAAGGTCATCAACGGCGTCAGCTACAACTCGCCCACGGCGGACGGGCTTCCGGTCACCGGCATCGGCCGGGACAAGGCGCTGCAGATCTGGTACCGGGCACTGACCACCAAGTGGACGTCCACCACCAACTACGCGGGCGCCCGCACCGGCACCCTCGCGGCGGCGGGTGAGCTGTACGGCACCACCAGCACCGAGTACAAGGCGGTGCAGGACGCCTGGGCGGGCGTGGCGGTCGGCTCACGGTCCGGCGGCGGGGGCGGCGGCGGTACGTCGTACGAGAACACCACGCCCGTGTCGATCCCGGACAACGGGCCCGCGGTCACCTCGAACATCACCGTCTCCGGGCGGAGCGGCAACGCCCCGAACAACCTCCAGGTGACGGTCGACATCTCGCACACCTGGCGCGGTGACCTGGTGATCGACCTGGTCGGCCCGTCGGGCACCGCGTACCGCCTGAAGAACTTCAGTTCGTCCGACTCCGCGGACAACGTGAACGCGACCTACACGGTCAACGCATCCTCCGAATCGGCCAATGGCACCTGGAAGTTGAAGGTCCAGGACCAGGCGGCGTACGACGTCGGAACGATCAACAGCTGGAAGCTGACGTTCCCGTAAACCGCATGTCACGAGCTCGTCGGCAGGGCGCCGTCCGGGAGGTTCGACTCCCCCGGGCGGCGCCCGTTTTACATGGCCGCAACATTTACCGGACAGCTGGTTTTCGGCCAACATCACTTGAGGGTCCTGACATGTACGCGTCCCTGATGTCACTCTTCCCTCACCCGCCGCACAGCAGCACTTCCCACTCCGGTCAGTAACCCCACGCTGCCCGGACTCCCCCACGAGAAGGAGCTTGAGTGAGCCCCCTCTACGCGCGTCACAAGCGCACCACTCTGGCCATCGCCACCGCTGTCGCAGCCGGAGCCCTGCTGTCCACCGGGCTGACCACCAGCGCCTCCGCGCAGACCCCGATCGGGTCCGCCTCCGCAAAGCCCCTGGCCGCCGCCCCGACCGCGCTGTCGGCCGCGGCCCGCACCTCCCTGGTCCAGCATGCGCAGGCCGGCGCCGCCGAGACCGCCCGGAGCATAGGCCTCGGCGCCAAGGAGCAGCTGGTCGTCAAGGACGTCGTCAAGGACGTCGACGGCACCGTCCACACCCGCTACGAGCGCACCTACGCGGGCCTTCCGGTGCTCGGTGGCGACCTGGTCGTGCACACGTCCAAGGCGGGCAAGGCCGAGGGCGTCACCAGAGCCACGAAGAGCGCCATCAAGGTGGCGTCGCTCAAGCCGCAGATCGCCGCCGCCAAGGCCGAGAAGCAGGCGCTGACCGCCGCCAAGTCCCTGGGCTCCGCCAAGACCTCGGCCGACGGCGCGCGCAAGGTCATCTGGGCCGGCTCCGGCAAGCCCGTCCTCGCCTACGAGACCATCGTCGGCGGCCTCCAGGACGACGGCACCCCGAACCGGCTGCACGTCATCACCGACGCGGCCACGGGCAAGAAGCTCTTCGAGTACCAGGGCATCGAGAACGCCACCGGCACCGGCAAGACGCTGTACTCGGGCACCGTCAGCCTCAACACCAACCTGTCGGGCTCGACGTACCAGCTGTACGACACCACGCGCGGCGGGCACAAGACGTACAACCTGAAGCACACCACCAGCACCGGCACCGGCACGCTGTTCACCGACTCGGACAACGTCTGGGGCACCGGCAGCGCCTCCAGCTCCACCACCGACCAGACCGCGGCCGCCGACGCCGCCTACGGCGCGCAGGAGACCTGGGACTTCTACAAGAGCACCTTCGGCCGCAGCGGCATCAAGAACGACGGTGTCGGCGCCTACTCGCGCGTCCACTACGGCAGCTCGTACGTCAACGCCTTCTGGGACGACGACTGCTTCTGCATGACCTACGGCGACGGCGAGACCAACACGCACCCGCTGACCTCGCTGGACGTGGCCGGCCACGAGATGAGCCACGGCGTCACCGCGAACACCGCGGGCCTGAACTACTCGGGCGAGTCCGGCGGCCTGAACGAGGCCACCTCGGACATCTTCGGCACCGGTGTGGAGTTCTACGCCAACAACTCCTCCGACGTGGGCGACTACCTCATCGGCGAGAAGATCGACATCAACGGCGACGGCTCGCCGCTGCGCTACATGGACAAGCCCAGCAAGGACGGCGGCTCGGCGGACTACTGGTCCTCCTCGGTCGGCAACAAGGACGTGCACTACTCGTCCGGCGTCGCGAACCACTTCTTCTACCTCCTCTCGGAGGGCAGCGGTTCGAAGACGATCAACGGCGTCACCTACAACTCGCCGACCTACAACGGCTCCACCGTCACCGGCATCGGCCGCGCCAAGGCGCTGCAGATCTGGTACAAGGCGCTGACGACGTACTTCACGTCGACGACCAACTACAAGTCGGCCCGCACCGGCACCCTGTCGGCGGCGTCCGCCCTGTACGGCTCCACCAGCACCGAGTACAAGGCGGTTGCGGCGGCCTGGTCGGCGGTCAACGTCAGCTAGTCACCTCGTAGTCGGCAGGAGCGGCCCCCGGGACGAAGGCATCCCCGGGGGCCGTCCTACGCTTGTGACCCATGTCCTTCACCTACGAGCCGGTAGGCACGACCCGCGAGAACCTCACCGTCTGCCCGCCCGGCTTCCACCCCCTGCACGTGCGCACGCGCATCGGCGAGGGCGAGGAGGTGTTCCAACGGGCGGCCGAGGCCGTTCTCACCTGGGAGATGCACCGCGCGATGGGCGTCGGCATCGACGCCACCGCCGACCGCGCGGCACCGAACGTGGACGTCACCGTCACCCTCGCCGGCCTGATCAAGGCCCCCTGCCGCATCGTCTGGACGGTCGAGGAACCCCGTCGCGCCGGCTGGGCCTACGGCACCCTGACCGGCCACCCCGAATGCGGCGAGGAGGCCTTCGTGGTCGACCGCACGGGAGACGGCACGGTGTGGCTGACGGTCGCCGCGTTCAGCCGCGCCGAAAAGTGGTACGCCCGCGCGGGCGGGGCGGCCACCCGGGGACTTCAGCATGCGTACGCCCGCCGCTGCGGGGTGGTGCTCAGGCGGCTGTGCGCCGAGTTCGCGACGGACTGACCGCCTGTCGGCAGCAAGAACTTCGGGGCCCACGGAAGATCCGTGAGCCCCGAAGCGTGGGTGACGGCGGTGAGCTAGGCGGGGGACTCCCCCGAGCCGGCGGCGGCTTCGCCGACCACCGTCTCGAAGAACGCGTCCACCTCACCGAGTGCGAGCGGACTGCAGGCTGCCTGGAAGACGCTTCCGTCGCTCCAGGTCATCATCCACCCTCCTCCCGGGAGATCACGCCTCACGCGCTCCACGAGCACGCCCTCCAGATCGGTCTCGCTCACATCGATCTTGATGTGCCAGCCAGGGTTGTCCGTCGTGGCCATCTTGATGCCGAACTCATGCTCCCAATCCCCGTCGCAGTTGGACGCGTACCAGGATTGGATGAAACGCATCCCGCGATCTTCATCAGGAGCATCCGAGTGGCTTCTCCCAGTCTTCTGGTGCACGCGCGTCACCCCCGTTCGGCGAGTTGATGTGCGGTGTCTCCACCACTGTGCCATCCGCGTTCGTGTGGGCCGGTCCCTCCAGGTCGAACCTCTTAACGAGTTCGAACGGGGCCGGGTTACGAGGGTTCGACTGCGGCGCCCACTCCGCGTACTTCTTGATCTGTCCCGTCCCGCCATGGCGCACGAACGTGGTGTGCGGTCCTTCGGCGTTGTAGTTGGGCCGCTGGCCGGGCTTCCGCCCCATGTTGTGGACCAGAACGCCCACATCGCCCGTCACGACGTAGTAGTCGTGCACCTCGTCGACCGTGAGGTCGTGCGTGCGGTGGAGCTCCGTCCAGTGGGAGACCGCGGTGATCCGAACGCGGGTGCCCGTGCTCGTGCGCAGGCCCTCGCCCGGCTTCAGCTCGCCGGCCTGGATCCAGGCGTGGAGCTCCGGAACCCAGAAGGGGTGCGTGTCCGTGGCGGTGAGCATGGACGTGGTCATGCCGTACTTGCCGGTCGCGACCGTCAGGGTCGTGAAGTCCTTGTCGTCCTCCGTGGTGATGGTGGCGACGACCTTCTTCGTCGACGTCTTGCCGGTCTCCGGATCGGTGACCACGACCTCGTCACCGGTTCTGACGTCCTCGATGTTCTCGACGGAGCCGTCCGCCATGAGGACCTTGGTGCCCGGCAGGAAGCTGTGCTTGACGGGGCAGACCTTGCCGACGTCCTCGGCGGCCTCCTCCGCCTCCTGCATGATCTTGCGGGCCCACTTCTGTTCCTTGCGGAACTTCATGGCGGCCTTGGAGAGCTTCCAGGCGCCCTTGATCAGTTCGGCGCCCTTCTTGAACATCGTGCCCCACGGGATGGCGTCGATGAGCAGGCTCACGCAGCTGGAGACACCGCCGTTGAGACAGCCCGTGAAGTCGTCCCAGCCGATGAAGGACTTGAAGACCTCCCAGCCGACGTTCTTGGCCACGTCCATCAGGCTGGTCTTCTGGATCTTCTTGGCCTTGGCGACGTCCTGGTTGTTCACGTGGCCGCCGACGGAGCCACCGCCGCCACCACCGCCGTTGCCGTTGCCGCCACCGCCCTGGTACTCGGGGCACTTCGGGTTGGTCAGGCTCGGGCAGTAACCGCCGGTCGGCTTCTGCGGGTGGCACATCTCCGGGACGACGTCGCAATGGGTCGTGCCGTTGGGGTCGCTCAGGGTGACCGGGTTGTTGTCGCTGTAGGCGTACCCGTTGAACGACTGCGGGTCGTCCATGTTCATGAGCGGGTCGACGCTGATGAACCGGCCGAGGGACTCGTCGTACTCGCGGGCCCCGAGGTGGGTCAGCCCGGTCGCGGTGTCCTGCGTGCCGCCGACGAAGCCCTCCGTGCCCGGCCAGGCGGCCGGCTTGGTGCCGCGCAGTGTGCCGAAGGGGGTCGTGCGGCGCTGCTGGAGCGCCTGGGTCGCGGCGTCCACGGACAGCTGGCCGGTGCCCTGGTGGTCCGCAACGCTGAAGGAGACCTTGTTGTCGTCGCCGCGGACCGCCTCGACGCCGTTGCCGAGGTCGTAGTACCGCGTGCACTTGGCCTTCGTGGCGCCCTTGGCGAGCGTGATCTCGCTGCTGCCGAGGTAGAGCGTGGTCTCGGTCGGGGTGCGCTGGACGAGCCGGTTGCCGTCCACGTCGTACAGGTACGTCGTGGTCTTCGTGCCCCCGTTGCCGTCGGGCTCGGAGACCTTGGCCAGGTGTCCCTCGGCGTCCCAGTCCAGGGTCTGGGTGTTGCCGCCGATGGTGCGGGTGTGGGTGTTGCCGATCTCGTCGTAGCTGTAGGAGTCCCGCGAGGTGTTGCCGCTGGGGCCGGTGGTGTCCACCTGGGTCAGCGTGTGCGCCTGGGTGGTGCCGGCGGGCGGGTAGCTGTAGGCGTGCTTGACGTCCTTGGCGGTGTCACCGCTCGGGTCGTGCACCACCTCGGTGGCCCGGTTGCCCTCCGAGGCGCCGCTCGCCGTCCTGTCGTAGGTGTACGAGCGCCAGTACGGAGCCGGTCCGCCGAGCAGCGAGGTCGAGGGGGCCGCGGCGCAGTCGGTGGTGCCCTGCGCCCAGGCCTCGGTCAGGCGCTGGAGGTAGTCGTACTGGAAGCACTGGTTGTCGGTGCCGTCACGGGAGACGTCCGAGATGGAGAGGATGTCGCCGGACTCGTCGTACCCGTAGGTGGTGGAGCGGTCGACGCCGGAGACGCCCTCGCGGTCCACCCGGGACGTCTTCAGGCGCTGGGTGCCCCATTCGTAGGTGCTGGACAACCAGGTCTTCTTGCCGCCGGTGGTGGCGGTCTCGACCTGCTCAGGCTTGCCGGTGAAGCTGTAGTCGACGTTGGTCAGGTAGGTGCTGGTGCCGGTCGCCGTGATCTGGCGGTGGGTGTCGTCGTAGCCGTAGGTGAAGGACTCACCGGGCAGCGAGCCGGCCGCCGGATAGCTGACGCCCTTGACCGTGCCGTCCAGGTTGTAGCTGGTGTCCTGCTGGTACGAGCCCTGCAGCGCGCCCTCGGACGCGGGGATCGTGGTCGTGGTGCGGGTCGGCCGGTACAGGCCGTCGTAGGCGTTGACCGTGGTCGTGTACTCGTTGGTGCCGTCGTAGCGGGTCCAGGAGCCCAGTTGGCCCTTGGCGTTGGTGACGGTGTCGTAGGTCCACTTGGCCAGCAGCGGACCGCTCGCGCCGCCGGAACGCTCCTCGGTCTTGCGGCCGAGGTCGTCGTAGGCGTAGGCGAGGGTGACCTTGCCGGCGTCCTTGGTGCGGTCGTCCTTGACGGTGAGCAGGTTGCCCCGGTCGTCGTACGTGGAGACCGTGGTGCCCTTGTCGGGGTCGGTCGCCCGGATCGTGCGGCCGAGCAGGTCGTACTCGTCGGTCCACTTGTTGCCGGCCGGGTCGATGACCTTGGACAGCTTTCCGGCGGGCGTGTACTCGTAGGCGGTCACGTCGTGGTCGCCGGTGGGCGTGTTGCCGTGGTACTGCCACAGCTCACTGGTCCGGCCACGGGCGTCGCTGATCGTCGTGGTGGCCGGCTGCCCCTTGGGCGGGGTGACCGTCACCCGGTCGCCGCCGTACGCGGTCGTCGTGGTCGACAGCACCGTGCCGCCGTCGCCGTTGCCGGCGACCTCCTTGCGCTGCGTCTCACGGCCCAGCCCGTCGTAGGAGAACCAGGTCTGGGTCTCCACGGCGAGCGCGTTGTCCAGGACCAGCGGGGTCGTGGACGGCGGCGAGGTGTTGTAGTGGCTCGCGAAGGTCTTCGCGGTCAGGCCGCGGGCGTCGTAGAAGGTGTCGGTGAGCAGCCGGCCGCCGGCCGGGCCAGGGTCCTGCGTCTGGGTGGGCCGCAGGAAGCCGTCGTACAGGTCGTACGAGGTCTCCTGGGTGCCGTCGTTCTTCAGGGTCCTGGTGCCGACGGCGGGTGCCTTGGCGTCGGCGATCGTGTAGCTGAACTCGTAGTTGGGGGTCTGGCTGCCGGCCTTGGATCGGTTGGGCAGCCAGACCTTCAGGGAGCGGCCGAGGCCGTCGTAGGTGTAGTCGATGCGCTTGCCGTTGGTGTCCACCACCGCCGTCGTCTCGCCGCGCAGCGGGTCCACCGAGGTGGTGACGGACTGTGCGGTGGTGCTGTCCCCGGTCCTGGCCGGCGGGCCCGTGACCTTGTAGCCGGTCGGGATGCCGGTGGTGGGGGTGTAGACGGTCGTCGTGGTGTGGCCGTCGCTGCGCGCGGTGCGGGTCAGCTTGCCGGCCGAGTCGACCTTCACGTCCGCGGTGATGTCGGTCGTGCTGACCGCGCGGCCGTAGGTGTCGTAGCCGGTGCCCTTCTCCAGGTAGGTCGCGGTGCTGCCGTCGTGCTTGGTCAGCGTCGCGGTGTAGCGGGCCTCGCCCTTGGTGGGCGCCGCGCCGTAGTCGGTGCCGTCGTAGGCGGTACGGACGTCGGAGATGACCTGCTTGTCCCGCTGCGGGGTGGTCTCGCACTTGACGGAGACCGTCTCCACCCGGGAGACCAGCGAGTAGATGTTGGCCGAGGGGTTGTCCGCGTAGGTGGTGCGGGTGCATTGGTCGTCGGTGCTGTCACCGGTCTGCCCGAGGTCGTTCACCTGGGTGGCGCGGCCGGTGGCGTCGTCGAAGGTGGTGTAGCTGGTGGTCTCCCGCCACTTGGCGCCCGCGCCGTCGTCCAGCGAGGTGTAGGTGTGCGTCCAGTCCGTGCCGGAGTGGTTGGCGGTCGAGGTGCCCCAGGAGCGGGTGCGCCTGGCGGTCTCGTGGAACCAGCCGTGGTTGACGGCCTTGTTCAGCAGCCTGCCGCCCGGACCCGAGTAGTTCTCCGTCCGGTACTCGAATCCGGCCAGGGCCTCCCAGTCGGCGATGGTGGCGCCCTCCCCGTCGTCCAGGGTGACGTCCTTGGTGCCGCCGTCCTTGTTCAGCCGGTCGCCGTTCATGCCGCGCAGGAAGTAGTGGTCGGCCTGTGTGGTCATGCCGGAGGTGCCGCCGGACTCGACGCGCACATGCCGGTAGCCGCGCCACTGCGACCAGGTCTTGTACTTCTCCTTGGTCAGGCCCTCGTCGTCGTCGTAGTGCCAGGCCGCGCCGTCCAGGTAGGAGTACTCGGTGACCGAGTCGGGCGACTGGCCGGTGCGGTCGGTCTGGGTCACCGACGTCACCACGTACTTGTTGAACCACTGCAGGCTCGGGTCGACGTCGCCGGAGGCCGTGTAGTACTGCGGATAGCAGCGGGTGGTGTTGGTCTCCGGAGTCGGCAGGCTGTCCCAGGAGCAGGCGGCCGCCGAGTAGTTGACGGATATCTGGCCGCCGGACTCGTCCGAGATGTTCGACACGCGCGCCTTGATGAAGGGCGCGGTGCCGTCGCCGGTCCTGTCGAGGCGGTTGGCGTCCTGGTGGTAGGTGAAGGTGACCTTCGGCAGGGTGACGGCGGGGGTGGCCGACTTGCCCGTGTGCTGGATGGAGTCCAGCAGCAACTGGTAGTCGATGTCGGCCTGGCCCCAGCGCTGGGTCAGGTCCCAGGAGTCGACGTCACCGTACGTGCCGTCGGACTTGAGGAGCTGTGTGGTGACGTTCGCCAGCCGCTTGCGGGTCCAGAACGTGGGCGCGTACTGGCCCGTGCAGTCCGTGCCGGCCTTGCAGTTCTGGTCCCAGGGCGTGTCGTACCAGTAGAAGGACTTGTCGTCGATCGTGTCCGCCGCGCAGGTCACCCCGGTCTCGGGGATGCACCGCTCGGTGGAGGTGAACTCGACCTTGCCGAGCGCCTTGGCGGAGTAGACGGTGTCGCTGCGCAGGCCGTACTCGATGCGGTCGAGGCTGCCGCCGCGGACGTACGGCGTGTCGTCGGCGGCCTTGAGGGCGCGGCCGTAGCTGTTGGTCTCCTGGTCGTAGTAGTACGCCATGGCGTTGCCGTTGGGGTCCACGACGTAGTCGAGGTTCCAGCGCCAGGCCTGCTGGCACCAGGAGTCGGCGAAGGTGCTCGCGTGGCAGGGCTCGCCCGCGTCGTCGCCGTAGACCGGCACCGTCCAGGTGGAGTCCGTGGTCTCCTTGCCCGAGGCCCAGCCGGGCAGCTTGTTGTAGCCGAAGAAGTACTGGGTGCCGTCGGTCGTGGTGACCTTCCAGTACTCCTGGTTGTTGTCACCGTTGTCACGCGCGTCCGACGAACTGCCGGTCAGCCGCTCGACGCGGGTGCCGTCGTCGTTCTTCAGGTGCCACTTGCCGTCGGAGTCCTGGATCAGCTCGCCGCCGTGGCCGTTGAAGCTGAGCGTGGCGTTGTCGTAGCCCCAGCACAGGTCGCCGGGCTTGTTGCCGTCGACCTTGACGCCGTCGTCGTCGCAGGACTTGTACGAGCGCTCGATCGAGCCCGGCCACAGGTCGAAGCCGTCACCGACCCAGGAGGACTGGTTGTTGCTGGTGGTGGTGCGGCCGTCGATGGAGCCCGACGAATAGGTCAGGCCCACGTTCGGGACGAGGCTGCCGGGCACGTCCGGCACGTCCATGTCGTACGACCAGGAGAAGTCCCCGGTGTTGAGCGAGGTCTGCCAGGTCGCGGACGGGGACAGGGCGGTCGCCGTGTAGTCGCCCTGGCTGCCGGAGGCGGCCGCGGTGACCGCGAGGACGGTCGCCGAGGACGCCGCCGCGAGCGCGGTCCTCCCGGCCGGCTTGGCGGGTACGGTCACCGTGTCCGCCGTCAGGGTGCGGTGCTCGGTGTCGTTGACGGCGGCGAGCGGAGTCGCCGTACGGCAGGACGCCTTGTCCGGGGTGGTCAGGGCACAGGCGGGCAGCCGCACCAGGTGCAGCCGGGAGCCGTAGCCGCCGCCGTACGCCTCGGCGAAGCGGGCGTAGTCGACCTGGAGGCCGACCTTGCCCGCCCGGGTTCCGGCGTCGGCCCGGTCGACGGCGAGCAGCAGGCCGACTCCGGCGCGCCGGGCCGCCTTGCGGTCCAGGACGCGCACGCCGGCCTTGGTGACACGGTCGGCGGCTTTCACCGCGCTCTTCGGCGCGCGCACGGACAGGGGCAGCCGGCCGAACCGGTTCCCGGCGGCAAGGCCCTTGGCCGTGGTGCGCGCGGCGGGCACCGCGGCGGTCGCCGTCCCGGAGGCCGGCCAGGCCGCCGCCGGCTCACCCTTCGGGGTGAGCGGCGACGTGTCCTGCTTGCGCGGCTTCACCTTGCGGCCGTGCCCGGTGACGGGCTTGTCCGCCTGGTGCACGGTGGGCCGTCCCGCGCTGGGGTCCGCGGCGGCGGACTGGCCGGTCACCACCTGGATCAGGGCGCCGACCAGCGTGGCCGACACCGTCAGCGCCGTCCGTCTGCGGACGCGCTGCCACGGCTTCCCGTTCACTTCCCCACCCCTCGTCGACTTCGCTCTGCCGCCGTGCACACGCTCGCCGCCGTCATCCCGCGGTCCCGCTGCCGGGCACCGCGGTCGGCAGGTCGGCCGTGCCGAGCGACAGTTGCTGGATCTGGTCCTGGTCGAGCGCGCCCTGGAACGCCCACACGTCGTCGATGGCACCGGACCAGTTGTCGCCCCAGGTGCCGGCGGTCTTCGCGCGGCCCAGCTGGAACGTCTTCGCGGCGTTGAAGCCGACCGTGTCGTCGGACCAGGAGACGTGGTCGGTGCAGGCCGGGTCGTCCTTGGTGCCGTCCGCGTCGTCGTCGGCGCAGACGAACTGCTCCAGCTGGCCGTTGACGTAGAGCTTCATCGTGTCGGCGAACGCGTCGTAGACCAGGGCGAGATGGTTCCAGCCGTTGGCGCTGTAGTCGTCGAAGAGCGTGCTCTGCGCCGTCGACTCCTTCGCCGAGGTGGTGTCCGCGTCCGGCATGGTGATCCGCCAGCGGCCGGTGGTGACCGGCGTCGACGGGTCACCGTCGTCCGGACCCGGCTCGTAGCCGAGGACGAAGGCGCTGTTGACCGAGCCCTCCTGGCTGAGCACCGCGCCCGGCTGCTGCGGGCGTCCGGCCGACGCCTGGGCCCAGGCCGTGACGGTGAAGCTCTGGCTCGTGTCGATCGGGACCGAGCCGGTGGCCGCGTAGTCGTTGGTGCCGTCCAGGACGAGCGCCCCGGAGTCCACCCAGCCGCTGCCGGCGGCCGCCCCGTTGTAGAGGGTGACCGGGCGGTTGCCGGTGGAGGCGTCCGGCGAGGTGACCGGGGTGCCGGTGGCGGCGTCCAGCTTCCAGCGGCCCTTGACCACCGGGTGCTGCTTGAACAGGTTCTTCACCTCGTCGCCCGAGATCACCCGGTCGTACATGCGGACGTCGTCCATGTCGCCCCGGAAGAACCCGGTCGGAGCGGCGGCGCCGTTGCCCGCCGCGCCGAGCGTGACATGGCCGGTGGCCAGCCACGGCGTGGTGAACGCGGTGGTCGCCTTGAGCACGCCGTTGACGTACAGCCGCAGCACCTGCGCGTCGGAGTCGTAGACGCCGACCACATGGCTCCACTCGCCGAGGTTGGCCGCGGCGCAGTTGGTGTTCGCCGGGCAGGCGTTCTCCTGGGCGCGCACCACGGTGGCGTCGGCCGTGTCCGCGGTCTCCCGCATGAAGACCCAGCCGCCCAGCGCCGTGGAGTGGTACAGCTCGAACCCGCGGGCGTTGGTGCCGCTCTGGGTGATCGTCGTCATGGCGCGGGCTTCCTTGTCCTTCGGCAGCCTGGCCCACATCGACACCGAGAAGCTGTTGCTGGTGTTCAGCAGCGGCTGGCCGGTCTCGGCGTAGTCGTCGGTGCCGTCGAAGGTGAGCGCCGTGCCGTCCGCGCCCGTGCCGCCGAGGGCGGCTCCGCCGTGCAGGTCGGCCGCGAGCGACTGGGCCCGGCCGGTCAGCACCGCCTGGTCCGCCGACTCGTCCAGCGGGAAGACTGCCTTCGCGGGCCGGCCACCGCTCTGTACGGGCTTCTTGGCGGCCAGCGTGGAGACCTGGCTGTCGGACAGCTGGTAGTCGAACATCTCGATCTCGTCCAGGTCACCGGGGAAGAACCCGTGCAGCTGCCCGTAGTTGCGGGCGACACCGATCAGCACCGGTCCCCGCGCGTCCCACGGACTGGTGTAGTCACTGGTGGCGACGAGCGAGCCGTTGACGTACAGCTTGAGCTTGCCGCTCGGGCCGTTGTAGGCGCCGACCAGGTGGGTCCAGGTGCCCAGACGGCCGGCCACGCAGGCGGTGTCGCCGGCCGCGCAGGCGGGCTGCGACGCGCGGACCACGCCGGTGCCGGAGGCGTCGACGGTGTCGCGCAGGAAGACCCAGCCGTGCGAGGCGCTGGAGTAGTACAGCTCGAAGCCGCTGTTGTTGGTGCCGGCCTGGGAGAGCACGGTGACGGCGCCGCCGGGTTCGGTAGCGGGCAGCTTCGCCCACGCCGACACGGTGAAGCTGTTGGACGTGTTGAGCACCGGGGACTGGGTGGCGGCGTAGTCGTCGGTGCCGTCCAGGTGCAGGCCGGTGCCGGTGACGCCCTCACCGCCTGCCTTGGCGCCGCCGGCCAGCGTGGCCTCGATGGCGCCGCCCTGACCGCCGACCGCGCCGCTGCCGGACGGCTCGTCCAGCTGCCAGGACATGCGCTCGGGCTGTCCGGCGCGCACCCGGAAGTAGTAGGTGCCGATGCTGCTGCCGTTGCCGGCGGCGTCGAAGGCCTGCGCGGTGATGTAGTTGACGCCGGACTTCGTCGGCATGAACTTCATCGTCTTGGCGCCGCCGCCCGAGGTGATCAGCGTGTTGGCGCTGCTGGGCGGGCCGTTGACACCGAACCAGTACTTGGTGACGTCGGTCGCGGTGGAGTCGATGGTGAAGGTGCCGTACCGGCCCACGCCGTCCAGCCAGGGGTCGTCGGGGTTCTCCGGGTCCGACTCCGTGTACTGCGCCGAGGCGATCGACGGCTCGGCGGGCACGCTGGTGTCGTAGAGCACCGCGCAGTCCGTGGCGGAACCCTCGTAGGACCACGGCGACCACTGGGCGCCGTCGTACGAGCGCGCGTGCCAGCCGATCTTGGTGTTCTTGGGGATGCTCGACGGCAGGGTCACCGAGAAGGACGAGCCGGAGCTCTTGTACTTCGACAGGGACGAGGTCCAGCGGGGGGACCAGCCCTTGCTGTCCCCGTTGTCCCAGGAGGCCTGGAATTGCACCGCGATGTCGTCCTTGTCGGGGTCGCTCACCCCATCGGCGCGCAGCGTCGGCAGGATCCGCGCCCGCTTGACGGTGGACGAGCAGTCACCCCCGGGCTTCTGGCTGAGCTGGGACATCCTGATCTGGCCGGGCGGCCGGTTGTACTGCACCCGCAGCCAGGCGTCGTCGGCGAACCGCTTCCAGGCGTACGGGTCGGTCTCGCTCCTGGCCCGCAGTCCGAACGTGGTGGTCGCCCAGCCGTTGGCTGCCGCCTGCTGGACCGCGCGCAGCGCCCAGAACTCCACGTTGCCGCCGGGGCAGTCGCCGCTCCAGCCCTTGGCCTCGCTGCGCGTCTGCAGCAGGTCGGTCCAGAAGGCATCGTTGTCCTGGGAGTTCCAGGTCGTCGACTTCGAGATGCCCTTGGTGCGGTAGAGCTGTACGTCCGTCTTGTCGCAGCTGTAGGAGTGGGTCTCCTTCACCACGAACTCGGCCGACAGGATGGACTTGCCGATGAACCTCGACGTGGGCACGGCGTAGAAGAGCCGCTTGACGTCCTGGGGCGCGCAGCGCGCGTCGCCCGCGCAGTAGCCCATGCCGGCGTCGGAGTCGCCGTTGAAGCGCCACTGCGGGGATGACGCCCAGTACTTCGACACCATCGTCCAGTTGCCCGCGCCGGGCGAGTACCACTGGGGGTCGATGTAGACGGGGTAGGTGGCGTTCTTCAGCAGCTTCTGGTCCGGGGTCAGGACGAGGTGGCCGCCGTGGGACGGCACGTCCACGCCGAGGGGGGCGACCTTGGCGGACTCGCCGGGACCGGGGAGCTCGCCGGTGGCGGGGCGGGAGCCGGTCAGGGCGCCGCGGGCGGCCGCCTTGGTGCGGCCGCCCTTGCTGGAGTCCCACATCAGGGGCTTGGGCGCCTCGAACACCGTGCCTCCGGCGGCGGAGTCGAGCGCGGCCAGGCTGCCGTCGGCGCCCTCGCGCACGGTCATGCCGTCCGCGTTCATGGCCAGCTTCAGCCGGGCGAGCTTCGGGTTGGCCGCCGCCTTGGCCGACTTGACGACCAGCACCTGCGAGATGCCGTCGACGTCCGCGCGTACCCGCAGGTCGACGTCCGGCAGGACCGAGCGGTAGGTGGCGGTGGAGCCGTCGAGCACGGGCTCGGGCAGTGCGGTGGGCCAGGACAGGGCGAGCGTGCGGCCGGCCTGGTCCAGTTTGATCAGTGGCTGGTCACCGCCACCGGAGAACGCGATCGCGACGGCCGTGGCCCCCGGGGTCACCGTGCCGTCGGACCGGCGGTGCAGCGTGGTGTCGATGTCCTTCCAGGCGCCGCCCACCCGCGTCCGCACGGGACGCATGTGCTCGTCCGCCTCCAGCGTGCCGTCGGGCCGTGCGAAGACCTCGCTGGTCTCGCTGCGCAGCGCGGTGACCTCGACCCGCTTGCCGGAACGCTTCGCCCGAGCCAGCGCCGCGTCCTCCGCGCCGCCCGCGCCCCCGTTCCCGTTGCCGTCCCCGTCCCCGTTCCCGTCTCCGGCGGAACTGCCGGCCGTCTTCGTGGCGGCGCCGGACGCCGCGTGCGCGGCCGCCGCCACGGGTGACGCAGTGAGCAGTCCGGCGACCAGAAGCACTCCGAGCGATGCCCCAAGGCCGCGCACCGACCGGCGTCCGGACAGACGTCTCCCCTTCACGATCCCTCCCCCGTTACCTCGCGTGTCACTCACGACACGGACGGCTCGGGAATCTATGGGGAGCGTGCAGCGGCGTCCAGAGCGGCCAAACCGGTCAAACGATCATGGGCTTCCCATGGGGCCGCAAAGCCAAGAGGGTGATTAACGACACAGATGAACGTTCAATGTTGACTCGGCGGACTCCAGGAATCCGCCGAGCCACATCACTAGCGCATCAGGACTCCCGCGCCCTCCACGACCTCATCCGACGGCACCGCGACCAGACCCAACTCGGCACCGGACGCGAGCAGTTGGTGAGCGGGGAGGATGCGGACCGTATAGCCGTAGGGGCCGGTGCGGTCGAGGGACAGCGGGCCCTCGTAGACCCAGCGGCCCTCCAGGTCGGCGCCTCCCGCCGGCTTCAGCGGGACCGTCTCCGCATCGGTGATGCGGTCCTCCGAGTCGACGCGGCCGGAGACCACCTGCACCTCGACGTCGTCCGGGCCGAGTTCGCCGAGGCCGACACGGACCCGCAGCCCCAGCGTCGTGCCCAGCTCCGCCGTGGCCATGGCCGCCGTCGTCTCCACGTGGTCGACCGTCACCCCGTGCCACGCGGCGCGCACCCGGGACTTCCAGCGGGCCAGTTCGCCCGCCGAGTCCGGGGTCAGCGCCCGGTTGGCCTGGGCGGCGGGGGTGTAGAGACGCTCGACGTACTCCCGGACCATGCGGCCCGCCAGCACCTTCGGACCGAGCAGCGTCAGCGTCTGGCGGACCATCTCGATCCAGCGGTCGGGCAGGCCCGCCTGGCCGCTCTCGTAGAAGCGGGGGGTCACCCGCTGTTCGAGGAGGTCGTACAGGGCGGCGGCCTCGATGTCGTCGCGGTGGTCGGGGTCCGTGCCCGCACCGTCCGCCGTCGGGATCGCCCAGCCGAAGTCCGGCTGGAACCACTCGTCCCACCAGCCGTCCAGGACGGAGAGATTGAGACAGCCGTTGAGCGCCGCCTTCATACCGGAGGTCCCGCAGGCTTCCAGCGGGCGCAGGGGGTTGTTCAGCCAGATGTCGCAGCCGGGGTAGAGCTTCTGCGCCATCGCCATGCCGTAGTCCGGCAGGAAGACGATGCGGTGGCGGACCCGCGGGTCGTCGGCGAAGCGGACCAGCTCCTGGACGAGCCGCTTGCCGCCGTCGTCCGCGGGGTGCGCCTTGCCCGCGACCACGATCTGGATCGGGCGTTCGGGGTGCAGCAGCAGGTCCATCAGCCGGTCGCGGTCGCGCAGCATGAGCGTCAGGCGCTTGTACGACGGGACCCGGCGGGCGAACCCGATGGTCAGCACGTCGGGGTCCAGGACGCCGTCGATCCAGCCCAACTCGGCCGTCCCCGCGCCGCGTTGCCGCCAGGAGGCGCGCAGCCGCTGCCGTACCTCCACGACCAGCTGCTCGCGCAGATTGCGCCGCAGCTCCCAGATCTCCTGGTCCGGGATGCCCGCGACCACGTCCCAGCGCTCCGCGCCACCGGCCGACAGCTCGTCCTCGGCACGCTCGGCACCGAGCTGGCGTGCGCCGAGGCTGAACACCTCCGGGGCGACCCAGGTGGGGGCGTGCACACCGTTGGTGACGGAGGTGATCGGGACTTCGTCGGGGTCGAATCCCGGCCACAGTCCCGAGAACATCTCACGGCTGACGTTCCCGTGCAGCAGGGAGACGCCGTTGGCGCGCTGGGCCAGCCTGAGGCCCATCACGGCCATGTTGAAGAGGTTGGGCTCGCCGCCCGGGTAGGTCTCCATGCCGAGCCGCAGGATGTGCTCGACGTCGATGCGCGGCAGTTCGGCGTCGGGGCCGAAGTGGCGGGCGACCAGCTCCCGGTCGAAGCGGTCGATGCCGGCCGGGACGGGCGTGTGCGTGGTGAACACCGTTCCGGCCCGGACGGCTTCCAGTCCCGCGTCGAAGTCCAGTCCCTGGTCGCAGAGTTCGGCGATGCGCTCTAGGCCGAGGAAGCCGGCGTGCCCCTCGTTGGTGTGGAAGACCTCGGGCTCCGGGTGGCCGGTGAGCCGGCAGTACGTCCGTACGGCCCGCACTCCTCCTATGCCGAGCAGCATCTCCTGCAGCAGCCGGTGCTCGCTGCCGCCGCCGTAGAGCCGGTCGGTGACGCCGCGTTCGCCGAGGTCGTTCTCCTCGACGTCCGAGTCCAGCATCAGCAGCGGCACGCGGCCGACCTGGGCGAGCCAGATCCGGGCATGCAGTTGCCGGCCGCCGGGCAGGGCGAGGGAGACCTGGGCGGGGGTGCCGTCGGCGTCCTTCAGGAACGCCACCGGCAGCTCGTTGGGGTCGAGCACCGGGTAGTGCTCCTGCTGCCAGCCGTCCCGGGACAGGGTCTGCCGGAAGTAGCCGTGCCGGTAGAGGAGGCCGACCCCGATCAGCGGTACGCCGAGGTCGCTGGCGGCCTTCAGATGGTCACCGGCGAGGATGCCGAGGCCGCCGGAGTACTGGGGCAGGGCGGCCGTGATGCCGAACTCCGGGGAGAAGTAGGCGACGGCGGCGGGCAGTTCGGCGGACTGGGTCTGGTACCAGCGGTCGCCGGTCACATAGTCGGCCAGGTCGTCCGCGACCGCGGTCAGGCGGCGCAGGAAACGGCGGTCCTCGGCGAGCTCGGCGAGCCGCCCGGGGCGCACACTGCCCAGCAGGCGGACCGGGTCGCCCTCCGAGGCGGCCCAGCGTTCGGGGTCGACGGACTGGAAGAGTTCGCGCGTTTCCGTATGCCAGGACCAGCGCAGATTGCGCGCCAGATCGCTCAGCGGCCGGAGGGGTTCGGGGAGCACGGGACGGACGGTGAACCGGCGGATCGCCTTCACAAGCCACCTCGGCGCGTTCGCTGGATGGACGCACGGCACTGTGCGTCCGGTCACACAGCACGGTACCGGTGTTGCCCTGAGCCCCGCTGGGGCCTTCGCCGTCAAACTCGCCGTCAAACTTCACGCTCGAACGTGACCCTCGAACTTGGCCCTCGAACACCGGAACGACCCAGCGGCGCGAACCGGTGATATGGCCGATTCTGCGCACCCAGGCGTCCTTGTGGCGCTCCGCCGCGCACGAGACGCTGCCACTGGAGTTGAGGAGGGGAACTCGGACCATGGCACGGACGCGAACCGGGCGTCTGCGCCGGGCGGGAGGCCTGACCGCGGCCGTCACGGCCGCGGTGCTCTCGGCCGCCACCCTGCCCGCGCACGCCGCACCGGAGGGGAACATACTCGGCGCCGACGAGCCCGGCTCCGTCGGCGGAAGCTATCTGGTGACCCTGAGAAAGGGGATCGAGGCCCCGTCGGACGAGGGAAAGAGCCTCGCCGCGAAGTACGGGGTCGAAATAAGCCATACCTACGGCAGTGTCCTCAACGGCTATGCCGTCAAGGCCAATGAGAGACAGGCGAGGCTGCTCGCGGCCGACTCCCGGGTCGCCTCGGTCGCCCAGGACGGCCGCGTGGCACTCGACCGCACCCAGAAGAGTCCGCCGTCCTGGGGCCTGGACCGCATGGACCAGCGGAACCTGCCGCTCGACAGGCGCTACGCCTGGCCGGACTCCGCAGGCGCCGGAGTGACGGTGTACGTGATCGACACCGGCATCCGGATCACCCACCACGACTTCGGCGGACGGGCGAGCTACGGCTGGGACTTCGTCGACGGTGACCGGAGCGCCGGGGACGGCAACGGGCACGGCACCCATGTCGCCGGGACCATCGCCGGAACGCGGTACGGCGTCGCCAAGAAGGCCGAGGTCGTCGCCGTACGCGTGCTGGACGACGCGGGCTCGGGCACCATCGCGCGGGTCATCGCCGGCATCGACTGGGTGACCCGGCACGCGCACCGGCCCGCGGTCGCCAACCTCAGCCTGGGCGGCAGCCACAGCGACCAGCTCGACGCCGCCGTACGCGCCTCCATCGCATCCGGCGTCACCTACACCGTCGCGGCGGGCAACGACGGTCTTCCGGCCGGTCTCTGCTCGCCCGCGGACGTGCCGGAGGCGATCACCGTCGGCGCCACGGACCGGACGGACACGCGGGCCGCCTTCTCCAACTTCGGTGCCGCGCTGGACCTGTTCGCGCCGGGTGTCTCGATCACCTCGGCGTCTCGGACGAGCGACACCGGGCGGGCGACCTACTCCGGTACGTCGATGGCGGCCCCGCACGCCGCGGGCGCGGCCGCCCTCTATCTGGCCGAGCACCGCAGAGCCGGCCCCGCTCAGGTCGCCAGGGCCCTGGTGGGGCACGCGGTGACCGGCAAGGTGTCCGGTGCGGGACTCGGCTCCCCGGACAAACTCCTGCAAGCTCCGCCGCCGTGATGGCAGAGTGTCGCCGCCGGCCCCGTTCGCACCGGACGGGGCCGGTCTTGTGCGCCGACATACGCGTGAGTAGTTAACAAAGTGCCGGATTGCTCACCCGAATAGGGTGGGAAGGCTCCTCCGGTACACCCCGCAGAAGCACCACGGATACACCTGCAGGACCCACCTCCCCACATCCATCCGCCCACACCCACGTTGACGCGGACAGGAGCGGTCATGCCCGCCAAGCACCACTCGTCAGTACCCCCGACAAGCAGCAGAAACAGCTCGAAGGGCACTGCCGGCGCGGCCGCCGGCACAGCGGCCGCCCTGCCCCCGCCCGTACGCCCGGCCGACTCCGGCCCCCCGTCGCGGGAGCGGTCCTTCGCGGGCGGGACCACCATGACCGGCCGCATACCCGTCCTCGACGTCCGCCCGGTCGTCCAGCGCGGATCCAGGCCCGCCAAGGCGGTCACTGGAGAGACGTTCGAGGTTTCGGCCACGGTGTTCCGTGAGGGTCACGACGCCGTGGCCGCCAATGTCGTACTGCGGGACCCCGAGGGCCGCCCCGGCCCGTGGACGCCGATGCGTGAACTCGCCCCGGGCACCGACCGCTGGGGCGCGGAGGTCACCGCGGGCGAGCCCGG
>NZ_JBIAWG010000021.1:0-159395 GCF_042895285.1 Streptomyces sp. NPDC001406 | reverse complement strand
GGGCCCGTTCTCTCATGCCCGCGACCGCGCCCGCACCTCCGTCCAGACGATCACCCGCTGCCGCCCGAACAAGATCCGGTTTGCCACAACGCACTAAGAACCTCTAACAAAATGCCGGCGCCGAGGGGCTTTCTATCGGTAGTGGCTGTTGCACTTCTTGGTCAGTGCCACGTGGAAGGATCGGGGTGTGACCTGTGACGTGTGTGGACACGAAATGCGACGGATGCCGGTAGCGGAACCCCAGATGAAATGGCAGCCGGCGGTGAAGGAGCGATGGTTCTGCTCCTGGTGCTACGCGTGGACCGAACTGGGATACCAGCCGCAAGAGGTCTTACGACCGCAGTACCAGCCCATACACCTACGCTGGGAACGGGCAGAATCACCGGATCTGCCCGAGAACGTGGCCCATTGCTACGACGAAGCCCATGCATACGACGACTTCGGCGCCACCCTGTGCGGCAAGCGGCATGACACTCTGTCCGCCTCCCCGTACGGGATGTGGACGCCGGAGGCACAGAATGCCTGCCAAGTCTGCAAGCAGGCCGCGGCCGCCATCGACCAGCGCTGGCCGCTGGAGATGCGCGGCGGGAAACGCATTCATCCCACGCCTCCCCCCGATTCGAACTGGCTCCCCTTCTAGGGCTACCGACGCGCTGACGTGAGCCGTCTTTAGCGGATCAGTGCGCATCCGAGCCTCAGGAATGCTTCGTGGATGTCTCACGGATCTCTCAGCGGATGCGCAGGCGGCGGAACCAGTGCAGATGGGCGAACGTGCGCTCCACGACCCAGCGCTGGGTGCCCAGGCCGGATCCGTGCTCGGTGCTGCGACGGGCGATCAGCGGCTTCACGCCGAGCCCCCAGACCAAGCGGCGGTACTGGTCGTGGTCGTAGCCGCGGTCGCCCAGGACAACGTCCGGACGGCGCCGGGGCCGGCCACGTTTGCCGCACGGGCGGCACAGCCTGAAGCAGGGGGATCGGCTGAGTGAGGTCGTTTGCGGTTACCGCCCGTCAGCGTGGCAGCAAGTGGGACCCCGGTGGCGTCGGTGATCAGGTGATGCTTGCTGCCCGTCCTGCCTGGGTCGACGGGACTTCGTCCCGTCCTGGAGCCCCCTTCAATGCGCGGATGTGGGAGCCGTCGACCGCTGTATGGGAGAAGTCCAGCGCGTTCGCGCCGCACGGCTTGGCGAGGAGACCTCGTGCAGTCGGGGCCACACATCGGCCTCGGTCCACTCCGCCAGGCGGCGCCAGCACGTCATCCCGGAGTCGAAGCCGAGCTCCTGCGGCAGGTGCTCCCAGGCGATCCCGGCGTGCAGCACGAACAAGATGCCCTGAAACACCAGCTGGCCCGGATGCCGCTTCCGTCCTGGATGCCGCAACCGGCGCTCCACCTTCAACAACAACGGCTCGATCACCGCACACAGATCGTCCTCGACATGCCACGGCTTCGGCCGAGCCACCCCACACCGCCCAGCCAGTAGTCGACGACACCCGGGCCGGGCGGGCGCAGGTCCGTGACAGCCGGGAGAGCCTGGAGGTCGTCGTCGTGCAGCGGCGTGCCGATGGCACGCTTGCCACCTTGCCGTGGCTGGAGGCGGACAGAAGAGGCCGGCAGCGCGGTGGCCTCGTGCTGCCGCAGGACCAGACGCCGAGCTCGTTCGTGGCGCGTACGGCGGCCAGTTGCGGGCTGCGGCTGCCCATCCAGTTCTCCTACGCGCAGACCATGGACCGGGCGATCGCGGAGCTGGAGCAGCTGTATGTGCCTGCCTGGCAGGGTTTGCGTTCCGGTACAGCCCCTTCGATGGCCTGGAGGTGGCCCGTGGCTGAACCGGCCGGGAGCAGCACGGCCAGCATGGGCGTGCCGCCGAATTCGTTCGTCTCTGCGCGCTGCGGCCGTGGATTGAGCGCAGCTACGAGCAGGTCAAGGACGCACTCGGCTGCGCCGGCTTACAAATCCGCTCCGAGCGTGCCCTCCGCCGGCGAAGCCTTTCTCGTCGTCTGCCTGAAACCGGGCCCGGGTTTTTCGGTGCCTGTGCCAGGTCTTCCAAGCCGGGCAGCCGAACCACCACGGGCAGCAAAGCGTGCTCACTCGTTACCGCGGACCACGGTGACAGGGCAGTGTGCGTGATGGAGCAGGGCCTGGCTGACCGAGCCGAGCAGCAGGCCGGTGAAGCCACCGCGTCCGCGTGCGCCGGCCACGACCAACTGGGCGTTGTGGCTTGCGTCGATCAGGGCCGTGCGGATCCGAGAGCGCAGCAGGCGCCGCTCCACGGCGACCTGGGGATAGCGGCTCTGCCACGGGGACAGGCTCTCGTTCAGCAGGTGCTGTTCCTCGGCACGCAGCCGCTCGATGTCGACCACCATGTTCAACGGGTCGCCGGGCCCTTCGTAGGCCCGTTCGTTCCAGGTGTTCCACACGTGCAGGGCCAGCAGGTCCGCATCGCGCATGACTGCCTCGGCGAAGGCGAACTCGACGGCTTTCTCGCCCGCCGGTGAGCCGTCCACCGCCAGCAGCACCGGACCTGTCGGGTTCGGGCCGCCCCGTACCACGAGCACGGGACAGTGGCCATGGGCGGCCAGGTGCACGGCGGTGGAGCCGAGCAGCAGGCTGCCGAATGCGCCCAGGCCGCGGCTGCCCACCACGATGAGCGAGGCGGTGCGCGACTCGATCTCCAGCACCATCAGCGGCTCGCCGACGGTGACCTCGCGGGTGATGTCCAGGTGCGGCGCGACTTCGCGGGCACGCTGTTCGGCGGTGGCCAGCGTGCCGTCCACCAGCTCACGCACCCCCGCCGCGGCAGGGGTCCAGGGCGGCACACCGGGCGGCGGATGGATCGAGGGCCACCCGAAGGCGTGCACCAGCCGCAGGCCGGTCCCGCGCAGCGCGGCCTCGTGTGCCGCCGTCCCGACCGCGTCCAGGCTGGACGGTGAGCCGTCGACTCCGACCACGACCGGTTCAGTCATTGCTGCGCCTCCTTGTCGAATGGCCGTTGCTGCCTGCCTGTCCGGATTCCCTCCCAGCCTCTGCCAACTGCCAACATGCCACGCGGCGCATCCGGCCGCACGGCTCGTCGGCCAAGCGGTCGGCGTTTCGCGCGTCGGCGCGAGGCGGTCTCGTTGCCGGGCGCTCTCCCATGGCGCCGAATGAACCGGCCGGGGCACCGTTGGGCTTCGCGGCGGGCAGTGCGGGGCGGTCAGCCGCACCCGGTTGCGCGGCGTGCGTCCGGGACGGGCCAAGACGACCAGAGCGTGCGCCGGCAGTGCGTCACCCGCTGATGCGTCCACGTTCATGTGCGCACCAGCGGCGACCTGGCCAGGATGACGAAGCCGGTCACGGCCGGGGCCCCGCCAAGGATCTGGACGGCGAGGTACCCGGACGTGGCCAGGCGTTCGTGGAAGACTGCGGCGCCGGTCGGCTCGATGGTGTCGATGAGGGGGGAGGCTGACCGCCAGGGATCCGGCCGGGAACGAGCTCTGAGCCAGCAGCAGCCCCGCTCCGCGGACGAGGAGCAGTATGTACGGCTCCCAGTGCGCCAGCGCGGCCAGGCCCCGGTCCGAAAAAGCCCTGCCGCGCCCTTCGTCAGCGAGTCCAGAAGGGCGAAGAGCAGCCCTGCAGCTGCCGCATACACACCCGCGCGAACCGGGCAGAGGCCCGTAGCTCGGTCGGCACCAGCACCGTGACGCAGGCCGTGACAACCGCCAGGAGCGGCGGCCAGCCCCATGGGGCGGGGCCGTCCTTCACCTGCGGAGTAGTAGGGCAGCAGGCGAGAAAGGCGGCCACGCCGCCGGCGGCGCACACCGTGCCTGTCACGTCCCGCTGGGTGAGCTGCCGACGGTGTCGCTCGGCGAGGAGCGGCAGGGCGAAGAGAAGCTCTGTCGAGGCCAACGGCAGCACGAGCACCATTGGGCCACATCTCGGCCAGTGCGTATGCCGGTGCGAGGGCGAGCAACGCACCGACGAGGTACCCCAGGATGGCCGTCGACCAGGCCTGGGAAAGCGATGGGCCTGAGCTGAGGAAGAGCCAGGCGCCGATTGCGCCACCGACGGAGCGCATCGAGAGCTGTCGTGCGGTGGGGCGCCGAAGCAGGGTGTCTCTTGCTTGATCACGTGGTGGGGGCGGAGCCGTCCTCAGTTCCTGCTCTGTCATGGTCGTCCTTGACTGTCGGCGCCCCGGAGGGGGCCGACTCTGGTGTCTGAGTCCGGTTGCCCCGCCATGCCCGACGTGATGGTGGCCGCCGCGACCAGGGCGACCGCGCCGAGGTCAGCCACACCGCGCCTCGCATGCCCTGCCACAGCGCGACTCCGACCATGGGGCCGATTGCGGTCCCCGCACCGAACATGCCTTGCGATGCGCCGAGCGAGGACGGCCGCGAGGGTGCCGTCCGCGGCTTCCCCAGGTTCCCCGTCCAGGTCGACACGAGCGGCGTTGACGCGCACCACTTCCAGCGGCTCCACCATCTCGCCGGAGCCTGCGTGATCGGTCCGCTCAAGGGCACCGAGAGCGAGCGCCTAGCGGCTTGGACCAGAGTGCATCCCGTGCCGCACAGAGGGTGGGGCACGGGAGGTGAACATGTCTTTGAGGACCGACCTCTACGCAGATATCACGGGATTCCTCCTGGCCAAGTGCGATGCCGACCCGGATGAACTCTCCGTGGAATCGGATCTGTACCACGACATCGGCATCGACTCGCTCGACCTCATCGCCATGGCGCAGACCCTTCAGGGTGCGTACGGCATCTCGATGGACGACGAGCGCTTCTTCGGTTCGATCCGCACCGTCGGCGACGTCCTGGACTTCGCCGTCTCCAAGATCGAAACCGCGGCAATCGCCTAGATCACGGGGAGACTCTGCATTGCCTGCCTACATCACCGCCATGGGACGTTTCCTGCCCGGCGAACCGGTGCCCAACGAGGAGATCGAGGACTACATCGGCAGCGTGGGCCAAGCGAGTTCGGGGCTGCGCGAGCTGACACTCGCCAACTGCGGGATCAAGTCACGGCACTACGCCATCGACAAGCAACAGAAGACCCTGTTCTCCAACACCGACATGGCGGTCGCGGCGATCCGCCAGGCGGTGGACCGCTCGGACATCACCCTCGACGACATCGACCTCATCGCGGCTGCCACCACCGTCCCGGATCTCATCGCGCCCGGCATCGCCAGCGGCATCCACGGCGAACTGGGCAGCCCGCCGTGCGAGATCGTCACCACCCACGGCATCTGCAGCTCCGGGATGATGGCGCTCAAGAACGCCTACCTCCAGGTGGCGGCCGGAGAGAAGAAGAACGCGGTCGCCTCCGCGTCCGAACTGGCCTCGCGTTTCTTGAGGAGCGACCGGTTCGCCGACGTCCGGCCGGTCTCGGACGACGGTGCCATCGCCATGGAGATGGCGTTCCTGCGCTACATGCTCTCGGACGGCGCCGGCGCCGCGGTGGTACAGGACCGCCCGGCGGCCGACGGGGTGAGCCTGCGGATCGACTGGATCTCGCTCACCTCCTACGCCAACACCGAGCAGACCTGCATGTACCTGGGCTCGGCCGACAACTCGGCGGAGCAGGCCTGGTGGGACTATCCCTCCGCGGCCGAGGCCGCCGCCGACGGGGCGCTGGCGCTGCGCCAGAACCTGGGCCTGCTGCCGCATCTCGTGCGGATGGGGGTGAAGGAGTACCAGCGGCTGCTCGACGAGGGCCGATTCGACCCGGACGAGCTCGCCTGGTTCCCCGCGCACTACTCCAGCGAGCGCATGAAGTCCATGGTGGTCAAGGAGATCAAGCACAAGAAGGTCAGGGGACCCTCCCTCGAGAAGTGGTACAGCAATCTGACCCGGGTCGGGAACATGGGCTCCGCCAGCATCTACGTGATCCTGGAGGAGATGCTGAGTGAGAACCTGGTGTCCTCAGGCGACAAGCTCCTGGTGATGGTCCCCGAGTCCGGCCGGTTCGCGGTGTCCTTCGCGCATCTGACGGCCGTCTCCGCCGGGGAGGCCTGAGGCCGTGGGTGCGCAGCCCCGAGTGACGGTCTACTGGTACTCACAGACCGGTCAGCTCCTGGAGTCCGTCTCCGCCGTCACCGACCCGCTGGAAAAGGCGGGTTGGGAGATACGCAAGGTCGAGATCAGGCCGCGGGAACCCTTTCCCTTCCCCTGGCCCGTACGCCGCTTCTTCGGTGTCTTCCCCGCCTGTGTCGACCCCGAGGGGGCACCCGAGATCACCGCCCGGCCTCCGGTGGCCGAGGATGACGACGCGGACCTGGTCGTCTTTGCCTTCCCCGTCTGGTACTTGGCTCCGGCGCTGCCCATGCGGGCGCTCGTCGGCGCCGAGCCGAAGGCGTTCGACGGGCGTGCCGTCGTCGGCCTGGTGGCCTGCCGGAACATGTGGTACTCGGCCGCCGTCGAGGTGCAGCGGCTGCTCCAGGCCGCGGGCGGCCGCTACTTGGGCACGATCGCCGCCGTGGACACCGCCTCCGCCGGGGTCACCTTCGTCACCACGCTGCGCTGGCTGCTCGCCGGCAAGCGGGAGGCGTCCTGGGGGTTCCCGCGCGCCGGTGTCGGCACGGACGAGCTGGATCGGCTCGCGCTCCTCGGCGAGCGCATCGCCGAACTCGCCCCAGCGCAATCCGAACTTGCCCCGGCGCAATCCGAACTCGCCCCAGCGCAGCCCGAACTCGCCCCGGAACAGGCCGAACCCGCGTCCCGCACCGCTACCGAGGAGGCCTTGGCCGACCGGGTCCGCGCCGTTCTCGCCGCCCATGACGCGGCCCCCGTGCACTATCCGCTGGCCGCGGCCGACCTCCTGGCCGGGAAGGTCTTCCGGGTTTGGGGCCCGGTCATCCGCGCCGCCGGTCGGCGTGGCGAGGCCCAACGCACCGTGCTCACCGGGGTGTTCGTGCTCTGGCTGTTCGGCGCCATCCTGGCCGGGCTGCCCGCGGTCGTCGTCGCCCGCGTCCTGTTCAAGGCCGGCTTCGACGCCGCGGTGGCCCGGCGCCTGGCGCCGGTCGTCGCCCGTCTTGCGGAGGTACGCCGATGACTGCAGCCGTACCGCATCCGCCGGAGGCGGCCACGCAACTGGAGGCCGACGTCGTGGTGGTCGGTGCCGGACCCACCGGCCTCGCCGCGGCCCACTTCCTCGCCGGACACGGCGTCCGCACGGTCGTCCTGGAACAGCGCCCCGCACCGTCCGGCCACCCACGCGCCACGGTGATCAACTCGCGCACCATGGAGCTGCTCAGGCACCTGGGCGTCGATGCCGAGGTGCGCCGTGCCGGCGTGTCCCTGGAGAACACGGCGCGCATCACCTGGTGCACCGAGCTCGCCGGCACCGAACTCGCCGGACTCGACATCATCGATTCGGCGCACGCCCTGATGAAGCGAGTGGCCAACAGCCCTGCACTTCCCGTCATCTGCTCGCAGAACCGGGTGGAAGCGCTGCTCGTCGAACGGCTCCCCGAGAACGCACGAGTGATCCGCGGCGTCAGGGCCGAGGAGCTGACCCGGACTCCGACCGGTGTCAGGGTGACGGCCTCGGGCGAGCGCCCCACCGTCGTCGAGGCCCGCTACGCCGTCCTGGCCGAGGGCCTGCACGGCCCGCTGCGCGAGACGGTGGGCCTGCGGCGGACCGCGGCCACGCCGCTCGGCAGGCTCCTCGACATCCATTTCACCGCCGACCTCTCGCCCTGGACGGCCGGCCGGGAGAGCGCCCTGTACTGGGTGCTCAACGACACCGTGCGGGGCGTCCTCATCACCGTGGACCCCAAGCGCGGCGAATGGCTCCTGGAGATCCCCGCCCTCACCGCCGACGAGGAACACACCTACTTCGAGGCCGAAGTCGATCACCACAAGCTGATCGAGGCCGCCATCGGCGAGTCGGGCGAAGCGCTCGGGGGGCTGCGCATCCACTCCGTACGGAACTGGGTGATGGGCTCCACCGGGCTCGCCTCCTGGCGCAGCGCCGACGGCCGGGTGCTCGCCGCAGGGGACGCCGCCCACACCTTCCCGCCCACCGGGGGCTTCGGCATGAACACCGGCATCCAGGACGCCCACAACCTCGCCTGGAAGCTGGCCGCGGTACTGCGCGGCGGTGCCCCCGACGCGCTGCTCGACTCGTACGAGCGTGAGCGGCGCCCGGTTGCGGAGTTCAACGCCCGGTACAGCGAGCGCAACGCCCTCCAGAAGCGGGCGCTGCTCCAATCCGACGCCGGCCCGGCGGAGTTCGCGCGAAACATCGAACAGCATCGGCCACACTTCGACTTCGAGGGGCAGACGCTGGGTTTCACCTACGCACCAGGCCCCGGCGAGCCGGTGGTCCAGGACATCGTGAACTACCGGCCGACCGCCCAGGCCGGCCACCGGGCCCCGCACGCCTGGCTCGACCGGGCCGGCGACCGGATCTCCACGACCGACCTGGCCCGCACCGGCTTCGCCCTGCTCACCGGGGCAGAGGGAGCCGTCTGGCAGCAAGTGACGCAGGAGACCCCGACCGTCCTGGGCCTGCCCCTCACAGCAGCCGTGATCACCGCGGACGGGCCCCAACTGCGCGATGTCAGCGGAGCCTTCGCCGACAGCTACGCCCTGCATGGGGCGGAAGCGGTTCTCGTACGGCCCGACGGCCATGTCCTCGCCCGGCTGCCCGGCGTCGCACCACGGCAGGAACTCCGGCAGGCCGTCGACGGAACAGTCAACAGCGGGCCGGTGCCCGCACGAGCGGAAGGGCCCTCATGACGGCCGGACCCACCTTCTCCCCGGAGCGACTCGCGGGACTGCGCTCCGGCACACTCTCCGAAGTCCGCGCCGCCCTTGCCGGGCTGCCGCGCGAGGACCTGGCGGCCTGGCTGGCCACACCCGACGGCGAGGGCGTGCTGCGCACGGTCTTCGAGCAGATGCCCGAGCGCTACACCGGAGGCCCCATGGACGGTCCGCAGACCGCCCGTTGGGAGGTCGGAAGGCCGCCGGCCGACACCGTCGCGTACGACCTCGTACTGACCGAGGACACCTGCGACGTGCGCGAGACGGGGATCTCGGGCGCCCCCGCGGTCACCCTCGCCCTCGACGCGGTCAGCTTCGTGGAGATGGCCTCCGCCGCGGCCCAGGGCATGGATCTGCTGCTCAAGGGCCGGCTGCACATCCAGGGTGATGTGCGCCTCGCGATGCGGATGGAGTCTCTCTTCGGGCTTGCCGAGCCGGGTGAGCCCGTATGAGCACCGCCCCCGGGCGCCACCGGGTGGTGGTGACGGGCATCGGCATGGTCAACCCGCTCGGCATCGGCACCGAGACGGTCTGGACGCGGCTGCTCGCCGGAACCTCCGGCGTGGGACCGATCCAGGGCTTCGACGCCGACCGGCTGCCGGTGCGTATCGCCGCCGAGGTGACGGACTTCGACCCGACCGACTGGCTGACCGCCAAGGAGGCCAGACGCCTCGACCGGTTCTGCCACTTCGCGATCGCCGCGGCCGAACTCGCCGTGGAGCGCGCGGGCCTCGACGGCATCGACCGGGACGGCGCCGCCACCGTGATCGGCAGCGCCATCGGCGGCGCCGGCACCATGAAAGAGGGGGTGCTGAAGGACGCGGAGGCACCCCGGATGGTCTCCCCGTTCTTCGTGCCCAGCTCCATCATCAACATGGGCGCGGGCACGGTCGCCCAGCGCTTCGGCTTCCGCGGCCCCGGCGCCGCACCGGTCACCGCCTGCGCCTCCTCGGCCGATGCGATCGGGCAGGCCTACCGCATGGTCCGCGACGGCTACGCCGGGGCCGCACTGGCGGGCGGCTCCGAGGCATGCATCGCCTCGCCGCTGATCGCGGGCTTCGCCAACCTGCGCGCGCTGTCCCGCCGCAACGACGAACCCCGCCGAGCCTCCCGCCCGTTCACCGCGGACCGGGACGGTTTCGTCATGGGGGAGGGCGCCACCATGCTGCTCCTGGAGACCGCGGAGTCGGCCGAGGCGCGGGGCGCGCACGTCTACGCCGAGATCTGCGGCTACGGACAGACCAGCGACGCCTACCACGTCACCGCCCCCGATCCCACCGGGCAGGGTGCCGCCCGCGCCATGCTCGCCGCGCTGCGCGAGGCCGACCTCAAGCCCGGCGAGATCGACCACGTCAACGCCCATGGCACCTCGACCCCGTTCTCCGACGCCGCCGAGACGAAGGCGATCAAGTCCGCCTTCGGCAGGCACAGCGGGAACCTGGCCGTCAGCTCCACCAAGTCGATGACCGGCCATCTGCTGGGCGCGTCCGGCGCGACCGAGACGGCGTTCTGCGCCCTGGCCATCGACCGCGGGGTCATCCCGCCGACCATCAACCAGGACGCGGCCGATCCCGAGTGCGACCTCGACTACGTGCCGAACACCGCCCGTCCGTACGAGGTCCAGGCGGCCCTCTCCAATTCCTTCGCCTTCGGCGGGCAGAACGTCTCGCTCGCCCTCCAACGCTTCGTCAGGGAGTGACCCCACCCGTGTCCATGGAGCTCACGCCGGAAGCCGCCTGCAAGGCTCGGTGTGCATCGAGACCGGCGGCAAGGAGATCCTCGCCGAGCCGGGCAAGGTCCATGCCGTACCGCCGGGCGTCTCGCACCGCATCGTCAACCGCCACCAGGACGTCGCGGCAGGCATGTTCAGCACACTGACGCCCGCCCTGCGTGCCGACGAACTCCTGGACACGCTCTGGGGCCTGACCGGCGCCGGCCACACCAACCGCAAGGGCTACCCCCATGTGCTCCGGGCCGCGGTCATCGCCCGCGAGTTCGGCGAGTTCGCCCTCGCGAAGCCCCCCAAGTGGGTCCAGGACCTGGTGTTCGGCCTGCTCGCACCGGTGGGCCGGGCCTCAACCACCAAGGCACCTATGTCCCGTTGGACCTCCGGCCGAGCCCGCGGCGCCACTCGTGACCGCACCTCAGGAAGGCACCTCGATGACTCAGGTCTCCACCGCCCCCATGGCCACCGCGGCCCCCGGTCCCACCGGCCGGCTGCGCGCCCTGCTCGCGATGTCCGGCAATCCGCTGAACTACCTCACCGGGCTGCGCGACCAGTACGGCCCCGTCGTGCGCATCCCGCTCGCCTCGAGCGAGTTGTACATGATCAGCGACCCGGAGGCGGTCCACGAGGTCCTGGTCACGTCGCACCGCAACTTCAGGAAAGACGTCATGAGCGCCGGACGCGGCAAGTGGGCCGCCCCGCTCGAGGTGATCCTCGGCAACGGCCTGGTCACCAGCGACGGCCAGTTCCACCGTAAGCAGCGCAGGCTGATACAGCCGATGTTCCATCACGAACGCATCGCCGGCTACGGCCGTGCCTTTGCCGAGCTCTCCGACGACATCCAGTCCGGCTGGAAGGACGGGGACCGGCTCGATCTGCACGTCGAGATGACCGAGCTGACCCTCGCCATCGTGGCCCGCACGCTCTTCGACGTCTCGCTCGACAGCGAAGTGGCCCGCACCATCGCCGCCATCCCGCGCCACGAGGGTCCGCTGCGCTGGGATTCCCTGCCCTTCGCCCGCCATCTGGCGAAGCTGCCGCTGCCCGGCAACAAGCGTTTCTACGAGAGCCGGGACAACCTCCACGCCATCGTCTACCGGCTCATGGCGGAGCGCAGGCAGGGCGACGGCCAGGGCGCCGACCTGCTCTCCCTGCTGCTCGCGGCGCGCGACGCCGACACCGGGGAGCCGATGGAGGACCGCCAGGTACGGGACGAGGCGATCACCCTCCTCACGGCCGGCCACGAGACCACGGCCAGCGCTCTCACCTGGGCTTACCACCTGCTCGGCAGCCACCCCGAGGCACGGGAGCGCATGCACGAGGAGATCGACGAGGTGCTCGGCGACCGGCTGCCCACGGTCGAGGACCTGCCCCGCCTCGTCTGGACCGACGCGGTCCTCTCCGAGGCAATGCGCCTCTACCCGCCGGTCATGGGCGCCGCCCGCCGCCCCCTGGAGGACTTCGAGGTCTGCGGCCACCGCGTCCCCAAGAACAGCTTCGTCGGGATCATCCCGTGGGTCGTCCACCGCGATCCCCAGTGGTGGCCGCAG
This sequence comes from Streptomyces sp. NPDC001406, assembly GCF_042895285.1. Classification (NCBI taxonomy): domain Bacteria; kingdom Bacillati; phylum Actinomycetota; class Actinomycetes; order Kitasatosporales; family Streptomycetaceae; genus Streptomyces; species Streptomyces sp. NPDC001406. Next base: position 147,380 of record NZ_JBIAWG010000021.1, on the reverse strand, counting down.
CCGGAACTCTTCGCCCCGCAGCGCTGGCTCGAACCCCCACGGTCCGCCGGCGCGGCGGACGAGCTCACCGGTCACGCGGTACGGCCCGGACGCCCGCGCTTCGCCTATCTTCCCTTCGGCGGCGGTCCGCGGCAGTGCATAGGTACCAGCTTCTCGCGGATGGAGGGCGTCATGGCGCTGGCCACCCTGGGGCGGCACTGGGAGTTCGAGCCCGTTCCCGGGTTCACGGTCGACCCGCTGGCAAGGATCACAATCCGGCCGCGGCACGGTCTGCCGATGTCCGCCAGGCGCCGCGGAGCGTAATGCGTCCACGAATGAGTCCGGCGGCTTCCTGGGGCATCTCGCGGAGTCATGCCGAGCACCTCATCACCCCCTCCTCGGACTGATCGGTCCGGGCGGACCCGATCAACACGAAGGGGAGCAACTGAGAAAGACAACATCAGCAAGCGCATTGCCGACTGGCTCCCGACGCAGCGCTCAAAGCGACCGTGACCCTCGCCGTGATCACCAGCCAGCATCACTGACACGAATCCGAAGGGAAAACCCGCACATGTCCAACAACACCCAGATCGCACTCGACAAAGAAGAACTGCGCTCCCTCGTCGCCGACGTCCTTGAGCTCGACGTGGAGGAGGTCACGGACGACGCCGATCTCGTGCAGGACCTGGAGGTCGACTCCCTGATGGCGCTGGCGATCATCGTCCGGCTGGACAGGCAGTACGGCGTCAAGCTGCAGGAGAGCGACTTCAGGCAGGTCTCGTCGCTCATCGAAGTCCTTCAGCTGATCACGGACAAGCGCGCCGCGCAGGCCGCATCCTGACCTGCCCGCGGCTCATGCGGCCGGGTGTGCGCCTCCGAGAGCGGAGGCACACGGCCGGCCGCACCCTCACAGACCCTGCTTGACCGGGCTTTTCAGGAGAAAGACATGCCAGACACCCAGCGACCGGTGGCGCTCGTCTCGGGCGGCTCCCGCGGCATTGGCCGCGCCGTCGTGTCCCGGCTGGCCCACGAGGGATTCGATGTCGCGTTCTGCTACCGCTCGGACGCGGACGCAGCCGACGAGGTCGTCGAGTCGGCTACCGATACCGGAGCCCGCGTCGTCCCCCACCGCGTCGACGTCGCGCCTTTGGAGGAGGTCCGGGCGTTCACCGACGCCGCGGAGAGTGAGCTCGGCCCGATCGACGTCGTGGTGACCTCCGCGGGAGCGGTACGTGACAGCCCCCTGGTGAGGATGACCGGCGAGGACTGGGGCAATGTCATGGCGACCAACCTCGACGGCACCTACAACATGTGCCGCTCGGCCGTCTTCTCGTTCATGAAGCGCCGCGCCGGCTGTGTGGTGACGTTGTCGGCCTCGTCGAGACCGATATGACCGCCGGCCTGACCGAGGCGGTCAAGGAAGACATCCTCGACGGCGTTCCGCTCGGCCGCCTCGGCACCCCCGACGACGTTGCCGACCTGGTCTCCGTCCGCGTCTCCGACCGCGCCCGCCACATCTCCGGCCAGGTCCTGGGCGTGGACGGCGGCCTGGTGATCGGAGCAAACCCTTCCCCGATCCATCGACCATGAGAGAAACCGTGTCTGTCGCACCTGCTTCGCCCGTTCGCGACCACGCCCGGCGCGGCTGGTGGCGCGGAGTGCTGGCGCTGCCGTTGGCGCCTGTCGTGGCCCTGCACATGGCCCACCGCGTCTGCCACCCAGCCTCCGCCGCACCGCACCACACCCCGGCTCGTTTCCGGCTCTCCCCGCGGGAGATCCGGATCCCGCACCGCAACGGGCAGCTTTCACTGGCCGCTTGGGTGTGCCAGGCGGACCCGCGGCGTGTGGTCATCCTCGGGCACGGCCTGGGGCAGGAGAAGTCTCATGCCCTCTCACACGCCCGCATGCTGCACCGCGCCGGATTCACCGTGGTGTTGTTCGACTTCCGCAACCACGGCGGCAGCACCAGGGACCGCGGCCTGACCCGGTTCCTGAACCGTTACGTCGAGGACGTGCGCACGGTGGTCGACCACGTACGGAGCCTGCCCGAGCACGCGGGGTGCCGGATTGTGCTCTACGGGTTCTCGCTGGCCACCTTCGCGATGCTGCAGTCCATGACGCTTCCGGGCGGCGCGGTGGACGCGGCGGTCTTCGACGGCGGGCCGGCGCTCAGCGTACCCGCGACCGCACGCCGGATGCTGAGCGCCGGCGCACTGCCGCTGCCGGCGATCGCCCGCGGCAGGCCGACACGCGATGCGGTTCAGGCGCTGTTCGGGCAGATCGGCAGGGTGACCATGGGCACACCCGGGCAGTGGCCGCCGCCCGCAGGTCACCCCGTGTGCGACAGGACCCCGATGCTGTTCGTCTCCGGTGCCGCCGACCCGATCGTACCGACCGAGGAGGTAAGGCGGCTGGCCCGGCCGTACGCACGAGCCGAGCTGCTGGTGATCCCGCAGGCGGGCCATCTCCAGACGATGGCGATGGACCGCGAGCTGTACCGCGGCACCGTCCTGGAATTCCTCGATCGCTCTTTGACCACACAGGAAGGACACCCGGACCGATGAGGCTCGGACTCAATCTCCGCTACCTCGGCAACCTGGGCGCCGGAGCACCGCCGCGGGAATCCGCTCAGTACGTTCGCGAGGCCGAGCGCCTGGGCTTCTCGGTGGCCTGGACTGCCGAAGCGTTCAGCTCGGACACGGTCTCGCTGCTCGGCTGGCTCGCCGCGCAGACCTCGCGCATCGATCTGGGCGCGGCGGTGATGCAGATCCCCGCCCGCACCCCCGCGATGACGGCGATGACCGCCGCCACCCTCGACCTGCTCTCCGAAGGCCGCTTCCGCCTCGGACTCGGAGTGTCCGGGCCGCAGGTCGCCGAGGGCTGGCACGGTGTCCGGTTCGAACAGCCGCTGGCACGCACCCGCGAGTACGTCGACGTCGTCAGGATGGCCCTGCAGCGCAAGACCGTCGCCTACGACGGAGAGCACTACCGCTTGCCACTCCCGGACGGCCCCGGCAAGGCCATCCAGCTGGGCATGCGCCCTCGGCGCAAGCACGTACCGGTCTACCTCGCGGCCGTCGGCCCGGCCAACATGCGCCTGGCGGGCGAGATCGCGGACGGCTGGCTCTCCGTCTTCTTTCAGCCCGAGTTCGGGCAGGAGTCCCTGGCGGAACTGCGTACCGGACGGGAGCGCAAGGGGGCGGATCTGCGGGGATTCGACGTGGTGGCGATGGTGCCGGTCGCGACCGGCGGCAATCTCGCCGACTGCGCCGACCGGGTTCGCGCATTCACCACCCACTACGTGGGCGGGATGGGCTCACGTCAGGACAACTTCTACAACCGGCTCATGGCCCGCACCGGCTTCCCCGACGAGGCCGAACAGGTGCAAAAACTTTACCTGGACGGGGAGTTGCGTGCGGCCACCGAGGCCATGCCCCAGGAATTCCTCGACCGCACCGCCCTGCTGGGTTCCACCGACCGCATCGCGGACCGGCTGCAGGCGTACGCCGATGCCGGAGTCACCACCCTCTCGGCCATGATCTTTCCGGAACACGTCGAACAGGGCATCGCGACCCTGCGCACCCTGGCGCAGGCCATGGACAAGGCCGGAGTGGGAGACTGAGGCTCGACTACGACGTCCTCACCGCGACATCCGCGGCTCAAGGGATGAGTTCAGTGGTGCGCCGTCTGGTGTCGGCGGGCGCGCCGGCGAGGCCGGCATCGCGTGGGGCAGGAGGCCGGCACCGCGGCTTCCTCAACACGCCGAAATCGAGGTCCCGTTGGTGCGTGTCAGTACATCCGAGCCCGTAGAGTCGGGCAAGTCGACTGGTCACAGCTGTGACTGCATGGCGCATCGAGCGGGGAACGTGGCCGATGGCACGTGGCGGGAGCGCGCGTACTCCTCGGACCTGCACCGACGTCAGTGGCGGGTGGTGCGGAAGCTGCTTCCGGCGCCGGCATGGCTGCGGGGCCGGGGTGGCCGCCCGGAGGGCTATTGCCACCGGATCATGATCGACGCCAGCAGCCGGTGCACCTCGATGGCCCGGATCCCCGCCGACCCGGCGTCCTTCACCACCTGGGCGATCTGCGGGTAGTCCCGCGGCAACTGCGAGAGGTCTGCCTCCGAACGCCACTTGGGGACCATCGCCTGCTCGGGTCCCACCGGTGATGTTGTGCCCGCCGGCACCCCACCGGCATGCTCGCGCACTACCGCGTCGGCCTGGGTCGCGATCTCCCGCGCGGCCTGCAGGCGCACCAGCCGTACCCGCGCTGCCTGAAGGTCCCGCTCGGCAGCCTCCGTCTTTCGTTGGGTGGGCGAGAGGACGATCAGCTGGCTGCACGGTTTCCGTCGGCTTCGGATCCGATGGGAGCGACGCGACGACATCCACGAAGCATTCCTCGGCTTCGCCACATGTCTGATCACCCACCGGCACGTTCGGCGCCTTTGTCAGGACCTCTTACTCCCGCTGTGCCCCTGAGCGCGAGGCTCCTGGAAAGTGGCGCCGCCCTGCTGGCCCTGATCGCCCCGGGCGTCGCCGTACTGATCGTCGGCCATCGAAGCACGCCCTCCCGCAGCAGCCGTGCCGTGCCGGTGCGAGTCGCAGACCGGGCAGCCTCCGCTCATGATGGAGAGCGAGAGAGTCACCTGGCTTTTCGAGTTCAGATCCGCGGAGGTGAGCCTCATGACTCTGCCCGCACGACACCGGCACGGCAGCATGCTGGAGCGGGCCTACCCGCCGATAGCCGCCGAGTTCGACGAATTCTTCGAGCGGATGAACCGGTTCCTTGAGTCCACCGCCCCGTCCTGGACGGAGCCCATGGCCTGGGCGCCGTTGGCCGACCTGAGCGAGACCGACGAGGCCTACAAGGTCGAGTGCGAAGTGCCCGGCATCAAGCGCGAGGACATCGACGTCGAGGTCAGCGGTCGGGAACTGCGCATCACCGGGGAGCTGAAGGAACGCGAACGCGAAGGCGTCCTGCGCCGCACCACGCGCCGCACCGGGCAATTCGAGTACCGGGCGCTGCTGCCCACCGAGGTGAAGGCCAAGGATGTGCACGCCACCCTTGCCGACGGCATCCTCACCGTCGCTGTCCCCAAGGCTCAGGCGGCCAAGCCCCATCACATCGAGATCGAGGGCTGAACCGCCGCCCCTAAAGGCACGATCGACGGGTGCGGACGACTCTGACCCTCGATCCGCACTCGCGCGACCACGTGGGGTGACCAGTGGAATGGGGGCACGAGGATGGGTTACAAGACCTGCCGCACGCCCCTGCACCATGCGACGACAAACGTACCCGCCCTGATCAGCCGTGGCGGAACGCATACTCGGCCGACCGGCAGGAATCCCAGGACGACCATGACCCATGCCAGGCCCGGGCAGTTGCCGCGAGGCCATCGCAACCTTCCGCACACCGGTGATCTGCGTGTCGAGGCGTGGGCGCCGACACGTGAGGAGTGCATCGCCGAGGCGGTGCGAGGCATGGTCGGCAGCTTCGCCGAACTCCCATCGTGCGTCTCCGGCGTCGCCCGGGAATGCGTGGTGTCCGCCCAGGACGACGGCCGACTCCTGGCCGCCGTACTTGAGGAAGTCATCTACCGCATGGACACCTCGGACGAACTCCCTGTGGACGTCACGGTGACGCCGGAGCCGGGTGGCGCACGCGTGCAATTCACGATGGCCGACAGCTCGACGGCCACGCAGACCGGGGCAGTACCCAAGGCCGTCGCGCTGCACGGCCTGCGAATGGCCCAGGACGCACACGGGTGGGCCTGCCGGGTGACGCTGGACGTGTGACGCCTGTCGCGACGTCCCCCGGCGGAACGGCACACCAGGGAGACCGAATCGAAATGGACATCCGGCTGGTGGCGGAGGGGCCCTGGCGGTTCCGCATCGAACAGACCGGCGCCATGCGCGTGCCCGGGGTCGTCCTCGCCCCGCAGGAGCTGCTGCCGGACGAGCCCGGCGACCAGGCCCTTCAGCAGGTGGCCAACGTGGCCACGCTGCCGGGCATCGTCCGCGCCTCGTACGCCATGCCCGACATCCACTGGGGCTATGGCTTCCCGATCGGCGGCGTGGCCGCGACCGACGTTGCCCGCGGCGGGGTCATCTCGCCGGGCGGCGTGGGCTTCGACATCTCCTGCGGGGTGCGCCTGCTCACCGCGCACGTCGACCGCACCGCCCTGCTGCAGAAGCTGCCCGTGCTGATGGACCGGCTGGACGGGCTGATCCCGCGCGGGCTCGGGCGCGGGGGCCTGTGGCACCTGGCGGGCCGGGCACAGTTGCACGAGATCCTGCGCGGCGGCGCCCGGTACGCGGTCGAGCAGGGCCACGGGGTGCCGCGTGACCTGGAGCGGTGCGAGGACGGTGGAGCCGTCGGCGACGCCGATGTCACCCTGGTCGGGGAACGCGCACTGGACCGCGGCGCCGGGCAGGTCGGCAGCCTGGGGTCGGCCAATCACTTCCTGGAGGTCCAGGCGGTCGACGCGGTCTACGACGAGACGTGCGCGCGGGCGTTCGGCCTGCGCCCCGGCCTGGTGTGCGTCATGATCCACTGCGGTTCGCGCGGCCTGGGCCACCAGATCTGCTCTGACCACGTGCGGGCCATGGACAGCGTGATGCGGCGCTATGGCATCGATGTACCCGACCCACAACTCGCCTGCGCACCCGTCGACTCGCCCGAGGGCCGCGCCTACCTGGGCGCGATGGCCGCGGCCGCGAACTTCGCCCGCGCCAACCGACAACTGCTCGCCGATGCCGCCCGCGGCGTCTTCCTCGAGGCCACCGGCGCGGGGCTGGACCTGCTCTACGACGTCTCGCACAACCTCGCCAAACTGGAACGCCACACCAGCGACGGCGCAGCCCGGCCGCTGCTGTGCGTCCACCGCAAGGGCGCCACCCGGGCCCTGCCCCCGGGGCACCCGGACCTGCCGGACGTCCTGCGCCCGTTCGGCCAGCCGGTGTTCGTGCCCGGCACGATGGGCACCGCCTCGTACGTCATGACCGGCAGCACCGGCAACCGGGCCTTCGACTCCTGCTGCCACGGCGCGGGCCGCGTCTGGAGCCGACACCGCGCCCACCGTGAGATGCCCGCCCGGCAGCTGCGCCGCGAGCTGGCCGACGCGGGGGTCGCGGTGCGCCCCACCTCCTGGCACAGCGTGATCGAGGAAGCACCCGAAGCGTACAAGGACGTCGACGCCGTTGTCCGGGCGAGCGAACACAACGACCTGGGCCGCCTTGTCGCCCGCCTGGTGCCGCTTGGCGTCCTCAAGGGCTAGAACGGACTGGAACCGCCCTGAACCGACCCCGCCAGCACACTCGGGCGCGCATCAGCAAGGTGGTTGGCCGGGATGGACGAAGTCCTGGCCGGACGGGTCGACGACGAATTTGTCCGGCACCCAGTCGCAGCGACGTGGGGCCGACAAGGCTGCGGCATGGCGGGAAGGCCCGCCTGCTTCTCGCGGGTCCCTCAATCCTTTGCGACCACGCCCGCGTCCTCGTAGACTGCGGCCTCTTCCAGGGCCTCGCCGAACTGCGCAGGCGTAACTGGCGGGGCCTGCCCTGCGACGCTGCTGACATCGAGGCCGTGGCGGGCACCCATGCGCACCTCGACCACTGCGGATATCTGCCGCGGCTCGTGCGCCACGGCTTCCGTGGGCGGGTGGTGACCACCGAGTTCACCGCCCGGCTCATGGACATCGTGCTGCGGGACAGCGCCAAGTTGCAGATGGAGGCTGCCCAACACGCCAACGAACATGGCTGGTCCAAGCACCGGCCCGCACAGCCGCTGTAAGACGACTCCGACGTCGACCGCACCCTGAACTCCTGGACCCGGTGCCCATCGGAACGGAGACCGACCTGGCCACCGGAACCCGGCTCACCTGCACCCCGCCGGTCACATCCTCGGATCGGCCTGGGCCCGCCTGACCCTGGAGGACGGCCACACCCTGGCCGTCAGCGGCGACCTCGGCCGCCCGGGACATCCGCTGCTGCGCCCGCCGGAGCCGTTCTCCGGAGCGGACGTGCTGCTCATGGAGTCGACGTACGGCAACCGGCGCCACGAGGAAGAGGCCGGGCGGGCCTCGACGACCTGCCGAAGCACCCGGGGCAGCTCCAGTGCCAACGGTCTCTCGGGACGACGCCCCGCTGGCGGCCTCGGGACATCCCCGCTGGTGGCAGGCTTGATCGCCCCACCTGCGGCCAGATATCTCCCGCCCTCGTGCCCGCTCTTGACTGCCGGCCACCGGGACGGGGCGACCATGAAGGACGCCCATGACGCGGTCGCGGAGATCTTGGCATCTTGCCATGATGGAATGGCAGGGAAAGTCGCGATATGAGTCGATTCCGGCAACAGGGATGGGTCTCGGCTGAGAGGAACGGCATGCTTGACAGAGTCCAGGACGTGCCCTCGGGGGTCGACGCCGTCAAGGCAATCGGCACAGTGTCGAAGGACGACTACGAAGCGGTGATCGAGCCGCTCGTCGACGACGCACGCAGTGAAGGCCGCCGCATCCGGCTCCTGTACGAGTTCGGCCCGGAATTCCGGACGTTCACCCCGGCGGCCGGGTGGGAGGACCTCAAGGTCGGGATCGGCGCCATGCGCCTGTTCGAAGGGTGCGCCGTCGTCAGCGACATCGGCTGGATCCGGCAGTCGACCCGGCTCGCGAGCTTCCTGATGCCCTGTCCGGTACGCGTCTTCGGCGGCCAGGATCGCGAAGAGGCCCTGCGCTGGCTCGTCTCACTGCCCGAAGGACCCGGCGTCTCCCACCGACTCCTGTCAGAGTCCAAGGTTCTCGTGGTCGAGGTCGAACAGCCCTTGCGCGCACAAGACTTCGACGCGCTGGCACAGACAGCCGACAGCTGGCTCGAAACCCACGACGAACTGGCCGGTGTCGTGGTGCACGCTCGCGCCTTCCCGGGGTGGGAGAACATCGGAAGCCTGCTTCGGCACGTACGTTTCGTCCGCGACCATCATCGCAAGGTCAGGAGGATCGCGCTGGCGGCCGACAGCAAGCTCGCCGGCCTCGTGCCTCACCTCGCGAAGCACTTCGTCCAAGCTGAAGTACGGCAGTTCGGATACGGAGAACTCGACGACGCCGTCGCCTGGGCCTCGACCCCGCCCGACCGTAACCCCGCCGGTGCGGGGTGAGGTGGCAGCCCCCCTCCGCCCAGGCTCTACGTCCAAGGGCCGCGCATCGAGCCGTAAGGCATTCCGCATCCCGGCGTTCTTGAGCGGCAAGTCCGATGGTCATGGCCACACAACCGCAGATCCAGCGGCGGCGAACACCTACGTCCGTCTACCCGGGAGAGGTAATGACTGGTCCGATCGTGGTCGGAGTCGACGGCTCCGGGCGAAGTCTGCGAGCTCTGGTGTGGGCCGCCCATGAGGCGACTCTGCGCCAGTGCCCCTTGCGCATCATCCACGCCCTGCCCCAGTTCCACTCCTACGCGACCACCGAAGAGGGGCGCTCCCAGGAGGCGCGCAACTGGGACCAAGGCGTCGTGGACGAGGCCACCGCCATCGTGCAGGAAGCCCATCCGGACCTGGAGGTCACATCCGCTCTCCCCTCGGGCACCCCGGCAGCGGTACTGCTGGCCGAAGCCGAGCACGCCCACACGGTGGTACTCGGGGCAAAAGGCATGGGCGGCTTCGGGAGTCTGTTGCTCGGTTCGGTCGCCTTGCAGGTGGTCGGTCACGCGGCCAGCCCGGTGGTCATCGTCAACCACGCCACCACCGGCCATGGTCGCATCGTCGTCGGCGCCGACGGGTCGGCGCACGCCCGGGCCGCTCTGGCGTATGCCTTCGAGCAGGCGTCGTTGCGCGGCGCCCAGTTGCAGGCCATCCACGCCTGGAGCCATCCAGGGCCCCACGCCTATGTCAGCGCGGCCCAGGACGCTATGGCCAAGGAGCAGCGGCAGGCGCTGGAGGAGTGGCTGGCTCCGCTGCGCGAGGAGTATCCCGACGTCGAGGTGGTGGAACATCTGCCCGACGAGCCACCGGTCATCGCGTTGGCCCGCGCCTCGGACCGGGCCGACCTCCTGGTCGTCGGCTCTCGTGGACTCGGCGGCTTCCACGGTCTGGCCCTCGGGTCCGTCAGCCACCACCTCCTGCAGTTCTCCCAGTGCCCTCTGGCAGTCATTCGCCCACGGGCCTGAGCATCGCTGCCCGCTGGCCGCATACCGTCGCCGCGCCTTCCCCGAGCGGCTGCGTCGACGGCTTCAACAGGCTGGCGTCACCGCGCCAGCCGACACACATCACTGTATGAAATGACAGGTGCCGGTCGAGATGCCGCAGGCGCGAGTTGGCAGGGAGAAGATCATGCCCATTGACGGAGAGTGGTACAACGAGTTCGGTTCGCAAATGAACCTCGAGTCGGACCCGGAGGGTACCGTCACCGGGATGTACATCACCGCCGTAGGACACACGCCGGGGAGGTACCTCCTCACTGGACGCAATGACGGGCTGGGGAGCCCGGGAAACGGCATCGCTGTCGGTTGGACGGTCGCCTGGCGCAACGAGCATGGCAACGTGGGCTCCGTCACGAGTTGGAGCGGCCAATTCTTTGCCAACCCAGACCGTATCTTCACTACCTGGCTGCTGACCCGCTCCGCCACGGCGGAGGCGTGGGAGTCCACTGTGGTCGGGCAAGATGTGTTCACTCGGCAGAAGCCGACCAGCGAGGACGTCGATCGCGCTCTTCACAGCGGCCGACCGGTCTCGCACCCGATGCCGTCCTGAAGGCCGATACCCGCGAGTACGTCCAGCAGCCACGTCCGGACCGGTCACCGGGAACGTCGGGAGCGGTACACAGGCTCGGCCAGCAGAGTTGCGTCTCGTCAAGTCCGCAGGCACCGCGCGCGGATCCCTTGTCACGGCGTGACGGCGAGGTTGCCCGGCTCGGAAGTAGCGAAGGAGCGTCCGGGAAATACCGGCGATCCTGGGCTGGGCGGCTGTCTACCGAGGGCTGGGCGTCCGGCTCTCAGCGAGCACGGTGTCTCTTCCCCGGGTCCCACTGTCGTCCGGGCCGACATGCTGAACAGCGCTCTCGTCACCGGCCTGCGGGCCACCTCGTCGGGACAACGACGAGGGCGAGCATGCGTGGGGTGAGGGCGGCGGTGCCCCGCAGGGTCTGCAGGGGCGGGGTGTCGCTGAAGACGGCGGCGAGGGCGAGTTCGAAGGCGATGCCCCACAGCAGCAGGGTGTTGGTGAACACGCCGATGGAGCGTAGAGAGGCACGGTCGGTGCGGGCGGCGAACGCGCTGCCAATCTGGCCGGCGATCATGCCGAGGAAGGTCATGGTGGTCGCCTGTTGGTGGGCGTGGTGCAGCGGGCTGCCGGGGCCGGTGGGGGCGCCGGCGTGCCAGAGAACGGCGAAGAAGCCGGTCAGCTGGAGGGCGGCGCAGATGATGCCGAGGAAGAGCCAGGCGCGCAGCAGCATGGAGCCGCGGATGACGTCTTCGGAGCGGGGGCGGGGAGGGTCTCGGTTCCGACGTCGAAGACGAGTAGTTGGAGCACGGTGAGCGGCAGCGGTACGGCGCCGCCGGCCAGGGCGTAGACCAGCAGACGAACTTGCGGATGTTGTCGTAGACGCGGCGGCCCGCGTGCACCGCGGCGACGATGGTGCGCACGGGCCCTGCCGCACGCACCCGGGTCACGATGAAGGCCAGAGCCTCGAGGAGGTGGGTTCCGTGCCGAACCTCGCAGTCGCGATCGTCCGGCAATACCAGCGCGGTGTCGTGTTTCACTTCGGAAAACTGCGCAATATCCGGAACCCGGGAATCCGGTTCGTGATCCCGCCGGCGGACCGGATGTGGAAGGTCCACCCTGCGAACAATCACCATGCCGATCCCGTCCCAGCAGGTCATCACCCGGGACAATGTCTCTATCGGCGTGGCCGCGGTCGCCTGCTTCCGCCGCGTCGACCCGGTGAAGTCCATCGTCGAGATCGAGGACCTGTCCTCCGCGCTGCTGGTGGAGCTGAAGGACATCGAACTGCCGGCCGCCATGCAGCGGGCCAAGGCCCGTCAAGCCGAAGCCGAGCGCGAGAAGCGTGCCAAGATCATCGCTGCTGAGGGCGAGGCACTGAGCGCCAACTGCCTCGCCGAGGCCGCCGACGTCATCAGCGACCACCCGATCGCCCTGCAACTGCGCAACCTGCAGATCCTCGCCGAGATCGCCGCGGAGAAGAACTCCACCATCGTCTTCCCGGCCCAGTTCCTCGAAAGCGCCCGCGCACTGACCCGGTTCGTCGAAGGCGAAGCCGGACGGGGCGGGGCGCGGCGTCTGCGCCGGAACTACGGACGCGCAGGGAACTGGTGGGAAGCGGGAGCTGTCGGAAAAAGATGTCCCTGCATTCACGAAGGAAGGTTGAAGGCGCCATGGTCCAGACATCATGGACGACGACAGGCGTGTTCACGGGGCAGGGAGGCGCCCGTACCGACGAGGCCGGGATCGTGACCGGGGACCTGACTGTGCACACCACTTGGGACGGCAAGCAGGCCGTGGTCAAGGTCCAGTACAGCGGCACCTCCCAGTGGTTTCACGCTGACCGGAAGCCCGGTGCTCTGTCCTTCTCAGCAGGGCAGCCGAGATCTGCACCAAGCGGTGGCGGAAGCGGTGCGGGTCGGCGGCGGCACCACCGTTCCACGGCACGACCAGCTGCGGATGTGCCCTTGAACACCGTTGCGGAGAACTGGTGTTGAGCCGCATCCCGGAAGCGTGCTCACTCGCCGGACGCGGGGTCGGCGTAACGCAGCAGTACGCCCACGCCCTCACGCAACCACAGCTCCTGCTCAGGCACCACGACCAGTTCGGCCCTCGTGCCGACGAGAGCACGAGCCAAGGCCGTGTCGGCTCGCTCCTCGTTGACCTCCCGTATGCCATAGGAGCGCAGTTCCTGTTCCGCGAGGGCGAGTTGGCCAGGCTTCGGGCCGACCCACAGGCGGAACGGCGACTCTGGGTGGTCGTTGAGGAAAAGGGCCTTGACCCTACCGCGTTGCAGCGCCGACACGGAGAGCGCAAAGCCTTCCGCGAACGCTCCGTCGCGGGCCCGCTCGGTAAGGAAGGCGTCCAGCAATGCCCGGTCGTGCGCGGCCATGCGCCCTGCGAAGAGGCCTTCAAGCCGCTGCTCCAGCAGTGCCCGCCCGGGCTCGGACTCGCCGACGCCCTCCACGGTGGTGACGTGCCCGCGCAGGGCGGCCGGTAGTCGGTGGATGAGGATGCCACGAGCCCAGACGTCTCCGGCGACGACCACCGTCTCGACGTCGATGCGCCGTGCGTGACCCTCCAGCTCCCGGCCGACCTCTCCGGCAGCCCGGGGCCAGTCGGCCACCGGGATCGCCTCCTCCAGCCGATGTCCCGGCGTGACCTTGGTCAGCGGCCATGTGCCCGTCTCGGCCTCGATCCGTACGGTGCCGGTGGCGTCCGTCGAGTGACGGCCGCTGTAATGCACGTGGACCGCCAGGTACGGGATCCCGGGCGCGTGCTGGACGATCAGCGGCATGGTGTCCGGCAGCGTTCCGAAGTGCGCGCTGTCCCGGACGGGCGGTGCGGGCAACTCGTCCAGCAGGGCCAGGTGCCCGTGAGCGGTGAACACGGCCTGACCGTGCGTGCCGGGAACGTCCGCGTCGCTGCCCACGCTGCCCGCCACCGCGGTGATGGAGTCCCGGTCCGCTCCCTCGGACATCAGTGCGTCCCGAAGATGCCGCCACCGCAGTTGTACGGCGGCATCGGGATCCTCGATTGCGGCGTCACGGGACGTGTCCAGATAGACGGACGCGAAAGGGCCGGACTGCTTGTAGAGAGGTTCCAGGAAGGAAAGTCTCATGATCACTCCCGAGTGGACTGCCGGCGCCACGTGCCACCATGCCCGGGATGCCGCCGTATCAGGACACGTTCCGGTTGGCGTGCCGCGGCTGTTCCACCTCCAGGATGCGCCCGCCCCACGAGCCGCGCTCGCCCACCGCACGAGCCGCGGGGCGTCCGGCACCGATCCGGTCACGGGCCCGACAGCCCGCCGGAGGTACCCGAACGGCCCTTCTGCGCGAGCCACCCGTCAGAGTCATCCTGAACGAAGACAGGGAAAGACGGCAGCAGGGAGCGAGGTGAGCCACGATGAAGGCGCATGAAGGTGACGTGCTGCGATTCACCGGCAGAACCGTAGGAGCCGCCGAACACCATGCCACCGTCGTGCAGGTGCTCGGCGAAAACGGCGAGCCACCCTATCGGGTGCGCTACGAAGACGGTCACGAGACAGAGATCTTTCCCGGCCCCGGATGCGTGATCGAGACCCGTCCGGCACACGAGTCCTCGTTCGGGCACCCGCACCGGGAGAGGCAGTGACCAGGCACGCCGCAGCGGGCGGGAACAGCTCCGCGCGGCGGCCTGTATGCGGCGCCACGCTGCCACGGCGCCGGGCGGTGCGAGGTACGGCCGCCGCGGGGGCGGGCGGCAGCAGGGGCCGCAGTGACGAGCTTGGGTGGTTGCTACTGCCCAAGCTCGGCTGGAGGCGCATCGACACGATCCGGGTGCGCCGTCTGTTCGGCTGATACTGCGGCCCAGTTCCTTGTGCTCCCCGGTGATGCGCAGTTCCCGCTCGCTGATTCGATGTCGATGCCGTCGCGCTTGAGGCCGGAGGGTTTTACCTCTCCGACAGCCGTTTCATGCACTGCAAGAGTTCGTCGAACTCGGCGGCCACCGGTTCACCCCGCCGTCCACCTGGGCGAGCCGGCCGCAAAGGCCCAGCCGGCAGCCCCGTTGATTCGATGACGGACTGTCATCATTGATTGAAAACAAGGGCGTTGGCTCCTCGGGCTCTGTCGAGCGGTCCATTGGTGATCAGGCGGTTCCCCGTGACGCCGCGATCGCGTCCCGCAGCGGTGACGCGGTGATCCCCTGCACCGTCCGCACGCGGGAGGGCGCCCTCCCAGATCCAGGAGCGCCTCCCACAGCGGTGCGCATTCGTTCTCCGCTGGGGTGAGGATGGAAGTACGGGGCACATGCACACGGCGTTGTCCGCCGTGGTCCCCTGGGGCGAGGAGGCCGGATCGTGTTCTTCCTGGATCGTCGGGATGCCGGCCGACAGCTGGCTTCCCTGCTGAAGCATCTCAAGGGTGCCGACATCGTGGTGCTGGGACTGCCCCGCGGAGGGGTCCCGGTCGCCGCAGAGGTCGCGAAGGCGTTGGGCGCGCCGCTGGACGTCTGCCTGGTTCGCAAACTGGGCGTGCCGTTCCAGCCGGAGCTGGGCATGGGGGCCATCGGCGAAGGCGGCGTCCGCGTGATCAACGACGAGGTGGTGCGCGCCGCGCGTGTCACCCCGCACGAGCTGGCCGAGGTCGAGGCACGTGAGCGGGAGGTACTCGAAAGCCGTGCACGGCGCTACCGGGGCAGACGGGAACCGGCAGCCCTGGCGGGCCGCACGGTACTGGTTGTCGACGACGGGGTTGCCACCGGCTCGACGGCACGCGCGGCCTGTCAGATCGCCCGCGCTCGCGGGGCCGCCCGGGTCGTGCTGGCAGTTCCCGTGGCCCCGCACGACTGGACCGCGCGCCTGGGTGCGGACGCCGACGAGCTGGTGTGCCCGCACACGCCGTGGAACTTCTACGCGATCGGGCAGTTCTACGCCGACTTCTCCCAGACCGACGACGACGAGGTCGTCGCCTGCCTGGAGGAGGCGCTCGCCCGCCCGGTGAGCGCCCGCCGGGCTCCGCCGTGGCAGGCCGCGCCCGAGGACCGGGAGGCGGATGTGCGCGCGGGTCCGCTGGTGCTGCGGGGACAGCTGACGGTGCCCGAGGGCGCGCTCGGGATCGTGGTGTTCGCGCACGGCAGCGGCAGCAGTCGGCACAGCCCGCGCAACCGGTTCGTCGCGGCCGGCCTGAACAGCGCAGGGCTGGGCACCCTGCTGTTCGACCTGCTCACCGAGGCAGAGGAAATGGACCGGGCCAATGTCTTCGACACGGGTCTCCTCGCCCGGCGACTCACGGACGCCACCGGCTGGCTGCGCGGGCAGCCCGAGGCGCAGGGGCTGGCCATCGGCTACTTCGGCGCGAGCACCGGCGCCGCCGCCGCGCTCTGGGCAGCCGCCGAGCCCGACGCGCGGATCGCTGCGGTCGTCTCCCGCGGCGGCAGGCCCGACCTCGCAGGGCCACGGCTGCCGGCCGTGACCGCCCCCACCCTGCTGATAGTCGGCGGCCACGACCGACTCGTACTCGGTCTCAACCGTGACGCACAGGCCCGGCTGCGGTGCGAGAGCGAGCTCGCAGTCGTCCCCGGAGCCACCCACCTTTTCGAGGAACCTGGCACCCTGGAGCAGGTCACCCGCCTCGCCCGTGACTGGTTCACCGACCACATGGCCCCGGCACACCAGGGGGTGGCCCGATTCTGAACGCAGGGGGCACGTCGTTGGCCCCGGGGCGAGGCTTCCCGCCTGGGCGCGGACAGGTGACGGGCCGCTACTCGACGGGCGAGATCAGGCCGTAATGGCCGTCGTAACGGTGGTACAGGACGTTTCCCCGCCCGGTGGTGGCATCGGCGAAGAACACGAACGGGAACCCCGTGAGATCCAGCCGCTCCTTCGCCTCGGCCACCTTCATCCGGTGAGCGGGAAGCTCGCTCACGGTCAGCGGCACGGCCGCAGGGCCGACCAGCTCGGGGTGTGGGCGCACCTGGGCGAGGCGGTAACCCGTCGGGCCCGACCGGTACAGCACGCTGTCCTCTCCGGTGCCGATGTCGGTGAAGAGGTGGAAGTCGTAGTCCATCGTCTCCAGTTCGAAGGCCGCCTCGTCGGGCGACTCCCAGGCCAGTGAGTAGGACTTGTGCCGTACGACCTGCCGCTCCTCGGCCGGGCGCGGGAAGTAGTCGGGGCGGTGGGTTGGCTCACTGCCGTGCCGCCACTCGTGCGGGCCCGGCACGGGTGTCTTCCCGCGCCGGGCCTCCCAGTGCTGTTCCAGGCGTTCCAGCCGTGCGACGAGCCGGTCCTGCAGCAGGTCGACGGCCTCGGTCACGGTCGTGGCGGCCACGTGCGCGCGGGCCGGACGCCCGTTGACGTCCAGATTGGCCTGGGCGATCGCCGGCCGTTCCATGGCGGGGTTGGCCATGTGGGTCAGTTTGACGCGGGCGAACAGGACCGGCTCGCGTGTCCGGCCGGTGAGCGCCCGTACCTTCTCCTGTGCGTACTCGATGGCTCCTGGCGGCATCTGCCCCTGGGTCTCCACCTGGATCTCGGGAGCCTGCTGGGGTGCCGATCGCTTCATGGCAGCCTCCTTGCGCCGTATGTGGCACTATCCACACTTGCGCTCATCGGGCCTGCACGCACGGCCAGCGTGCCCGTCCTTGGCTGATCAACCTCCTTGCCCTGAGCGGGACACGCCGAAGCAGCCCATGCAGCGACGGGCCCCGGACGCTCGTTCTGAGAGCAGTCGGCCGGGCGCCGCCGGACATCACGCAGCGGTGATCCGGGTGCCGATGTCACGCCCCTCGCAGATCGCCGGCGTGGTGCCTGCTGCCGCCACGTCGAAGACGTGCATGACCAGGTTCTGCTCCTCGGCCGGCGGAAACCGGAGGTGTCCATCACATTCACCCTTCGCTCGATCGCCTTTCTGGTAGGTGAGGTGCGCGTACCGTTTCGCGTCCGGATGCGTCTTCGCATCACTGTCGTAGACGCCGTCGACGCCCCGCTTGGCGACCAGCAGTGCATCGGCGGACAGCTCCAGGGACCGCTGCACCGCGGCGTAGTCGGCGATCACGCAGGGCTGTCCGGTGCCCCCGGCCAGCAGCACGATCCGGCCGCGCCGCAAGTGCCGGTCCGCGCACAACCTGATGAACGGCTCGGCGACGCTTTGCATGGCTACTGCCGTCATCACTCGTACGTCGGGCTCACCGCGCGTGGTCAAGGCGGCCCGCAGCATCAGGGCGTTCATCACCGTCCCGAGCATGCCGATCTCGTCCGCCTCGGCCCTCCCGATTCCCCAGCTGCTGGCCGGCGTTCCCCGGAAGTAGTTGCCCCGCCAACGACAAACGGCGATCTGCACACCTGGGTCGTGTACCGAGGCGACCTCGTCCGCCATCCGCCCCAGGCAGACCGGATCGGTGCCGGCTGCGGCCGTCCCGGCGAACGCCGCGCCGCTGAGTTTGACCACGACCCGTGTGTACCGGCTCACCGCTCGCTCTGCCTTCCTGCCACTGCCGGTGAGTACCCAGCGCGTGCGTCCTGATCCACGTGTGGGCCATGGTGTGGAATTGCCTGGCCATACGGACCGGCACAAGACCAGGGTCGGGTGGCTGCCGCGTCGGCGCATCTCGCCCGCTGGAAGACCCCAGTGGTCCTGAACGCACGGTCTCGTGGTGCCGTGCGGTGGTGAGGCTGCCAACCGGCGCCGCCCGCCCTAGCATGGAGCCCTGAGCGGGAAAAAGAGAAGCCGCCGCGGCGCCGTTGATGCCCGCGCGGACGCCACCGGGCCAGTGCTGCAACCCCACCGGTTCCCAACAAGTCGACCTTCGCGTCTGCAGATGACGCCTCTCGGCATCCGGCGAAGCAGGCGAATTCCGCGGACAGGCTGGAAGGGAAGGCGCGCATCACTTTGCCGTGGCTCGACCGCGCCTCGGTGCGTCCGTCAGGACTGACGTGCTCAGGACGAGTGGACGCTACGTCGGCTTCGTACCGGCGGACGGTGTGAGGAGAACCCGCCCCGATCGGCGCTTGAGGAGGGAAGTGGGGACATGCTGCACCGGAGAGCCGGAGAGCCGGAGAGCTCATGACGACGGCCGTGGTGCGCGTGCGGCGCGAAACGGGCTTCAAGGACGTCGCCGTGCCGCTCGTGGAGCACGACATCACGGCGGTCCCGGTCGTCGACGACCAGGAGAACCCGATCGGCGTGGTGCCGGAGGCGGACCTGCTGCGCAAGCAGCAGCGTCAGCCGGATCCGAGGGGACATCTGGCAGGCGCCCACCTGCCGCCCGCGGAACGCGCCAAGGCGCATGCGCCGACCGTCGAGGGGCTGATGACCAGCCCTGGCCGTCACAGCGCGGCCGGACTGGTCGGTGGTGGAGGCGGCCCGCACCATGGACCGTCACCACGTCAAACGGCTGCCCGTCGTGGACGACGCCGACCGGCTGGTAGGCATCATCAGCCGCGCCGACCTGCTGCGCGTCTTCCTGCGGCGAGACCTCACGATCTGCGAGGAGATCACGGCCGAGGTCCTGACCCGGACCCTCGGTCTGGACCCCGCCTCGGTCACGGTCCAGGTCACCGACGGACGGGTGACGCTCAGCGGCATCGTGTCGCACAGCAGCCTCATCCCCATCGCGATACGTCTGTGCGAAAGCGGCGACGGCGTCATCGACGTCACCAACCACCTCAACTACGCCGTCGATGACACCGGGAGTACACCACGGCCATAGCCCCGAGAACCCGTACCGGGAGTGAGCCCACATCAGAAAGGTAGAAGCCATGACCACTGCGCGGGACATCATGCATACCGGCGCCACCTGCATCCAGGAAAGCCAGACGCTGGAGGACGCAGCGCGCAAGATGCTGGAACTGGACGTCGGCGCCCTGCCGATCTGCGGGGAGGACGACCGCCTCCACGGGATCATCACCGACCGAGACATCGTGTTGAAGTGCCTCGCCAAGGGCAAGGACCCCCGGTCCATGACCGCGGGCCAGCTCGAACAGGGCAAGCCGATCACGATCGACGCGGACACCGACAGCGACCGTGTCCTCCAGGTCATGGAGCAGCACAAGATCCGGCGGCTGCCGGTCATCGAGAACCACCGCCTCGTAGGCATGATCAGCGAGGCGGACCTTGCACGCCGCCTGCCGGAAGAACAGGTGGGCCACTTCGTCGAGGTCGTCTGTGCGGCCACCTGAATTCGGGCAACGTGCACAACCTCCAGGTCATCACCGCATCACGGCCTGTTTCCAGGTGGCCGCGGCAGCGACCGGTCCGGGCGCGGGGTGGACCGGATCCAGCACGTGATGAACGCGCCGCCGGCCACTGCCCTTCCGACCGAGTCCCTCGAGGACGCGGCGCGGCACATGGCCGATGCCGGCGTCGGTGCCTTGCCTGTGGTGGAAGGCGACGCAGTGACCGATCGAGACCTCGTGGTACGGGCGATGGCCCGCAGGCTGCCGCCGCACACCCTAGTGGAAACGATCATGTCCCCGGCCCCTGCGACCGTGGAGGCCGACACAGCTGTTGCGGTCGCCGTCATGAAAATGCGTGCCGCTCAGGTGCGTCACCTCCCCGTGGTGGCCGGGGGCGACTCGTCGGGATGGTCTCCTTCGACTACCTGTTCTGGCGGCTGACCCAGGAACTGGCAGACCTGGCCGCCGTGGTCGACGCCGCGCGGAAAATCCCCGAGACCTTTCACACTATGAGACAGGTGCCGCTGCTGGACGGCTGAGACGGGTATGGCTTCGGTGCCGTCCACCGCTGCCCATAGGAGCCTGCGCACACAAACACGAGGAGGAGGATCACCCGCTGCTGGCGGGTTCCAGTTACGCGGGTCTGAATGTCGCCGACATTCGGGACTATCGGCCCGGGAAGCGGCCGGACACGCAAGGAGCACAGTGGAAGGCAGGGGGACGCGAGCCGGCATCCGCGCGATGCTCGCACGCAGGAAGGAGCTGTCACCATGTCCGCACAGCACAGCACCGTCAGCGAAGTGATGACACGCGATGTCGTCACCGTCGGCCCTGACGCCCCGTTCAAAGAGATCACCTCCGTCCTGACCACCCATGGCATCAGCGCCGTGCCCGTGGCCGACACACGTGGTGCGCCCATGGGACTGGTCTCCGAAGCCGACCTGCTCCGCAAGCAGGCCGAGCAACCTGAGAAGTACGGCGAGCAGGAAGCAACCCCCGGGTGGCCGCACGAGAGGGCCAAGGCGCGCGCGGAGAACGCCGCCGGGCTGATGACCACCCCCGTGGTCACCGCTCACGCCGACTGGCCGGTCACCCAGGCGGCCCGGACGATGGACCGCCACCGGGTCAGGCGGCTGCTGGTCGTGGACGAGACCGACCGCATCATCGGCATCGTCAGCCGCTCGGACCTGCTGCGCGTCTTCCTGCGCCCGGACGATGAGATCCGCGAGGAGATCCGCGACGACGTACTGAAAGGGATGCTGCGGCTGGGCGGCACGGAGGTGCAGGTCCAGGTTCACGACGGTGTCGTCACCCTGCGCGGGGAGGTCGAGAACCGCAGCACTGCCCAGATTGCCGAACGACTCGCCAACGGTGTGGACGGGGTCGTCACCGTCAGGCCGATGATCGACTACGCCGTCGACGACATGGTCGCGTAGGACCGGCCGCCACCGCATGGCCGGTGCACGTCAATGGCGGCAGGCTCGTTCGGCGCCCGGGAACGCAGCCGACGACGGACGCGACAAGTCGGTCATCGCAGATCAGGTCCGGCTCGTGCACGGATCGTATGGACGCCCGCATGGACGTCTGCCACGTGACAGGCCGCTGCAGCGAGGTCTGGCTTTGGCACAGCGGGACAGGAACTGACGGGCTGGGAGGACACAGGCGGCGGAGGAGGCGCCATCAGGGCCTGACCTGCCTGTCCGTGCGTGGCCGCTCATGTCGCGGTGTCCGGCAATCGACGTTGTACTGGTGGCAGGAGTGCCGTCGAGCGAGGGGAGCAGTCGTGTCGCCGTCCGACGTCTCTCGTCCCGCGAAGCCGAAGACGGTTTTCGACCGCGACGCCGAGTGGGACGCACTGGTCGCGTTCGCCGGTGACACCCGGCCCGGACCCGGCCTCGGTGTGGTGTCGGGACGGCTGCGGCAGGGCAAGACGTACCTCCTGAAGGCACTCACCGCAGCCCTGGGCGGCTTCTACTTCGGAGCGCAGTCGGCGGCTCAGGCCGAGTCCTTGCGTCGGCTTGCCGACGAACTGTCCCAGTACACGGGCACATGGCCGCCGAGCCCCTGGCGTGGCTGGGAGGACGCCGTCGACGCGTTGCTCACGCTGGGAGACCGTCGGCCTGTCCCGATCGTCATCGACGAATTCCCCGACCTCGTACGGCAGAGTCCCCCGCTGCCCTCCGTCATCCACAGCGCCTACCGGCGTCTGCGCGAGACTGGCCCCGACAACCATGCGCGCCTGGTGCTGAGCGGCAGCGCCCTGCCGGTGATGCACCGACTGTTCAGTGCGGCCTCACCCCTGCGCGAGCTGACCGACCTGGAACTCACCCTACGTCCGCTGGACTACCGACAGGCCGCGCGGCTGTGGAACATCGACGACCCCGGCCTCGCCCTGCTGATCCATGCCGTCGTGGGCGGAACGCCTGCCTACTGGGGTTACGTCGGGGAGCGCGCGCCCGGCGGGCCGGGTGACTTCGACACCTGGGTGTGCAGAAGCGTGCTCAACCCCCGGACTCCCTTGTTCCTGGAGGCACATCACCTGCTGCAGGAGGAGACCGACCACTGGGACCGTGCCCTGTGCCACTCCGCACTCGCCGCCGTCGCCTCGGGCTGCTCGACACAGGGCGAGATCGCAGAGCGCCTCGGCGCTCCGCTCACCGATGCCGCTCGCTGTCTGGCGCTGCTGCGGGACAACGGTCTGCTGCACGGCGAGCCCGACGCCTTCCGCCCGAACCTGATCCGGCTGCGCATCACTGAGCCGCTGCTGGCCTTCGAACATGCGGTCGTCTGGTCCTACCGCTCGGCGCTGGAGCAGCAGGACGCCGACGAGGTCTGGCGGCGCATGCGTCCCGTCTTCGACTCCGCGGTGGTCGGCCCCCATTTCGCCCAGATCTGCCGGGACTGGGTCATGGACTTCGCCGACCCGGCCGTCTTCGGAGCGCACCCCGCGACGGCCGCCCACGGCTCACTCCCCGACCCTGCGCGCAGTGCCGGCCCCGATGCACAAGCGGAGGTAGTCGTACGCGGCCCGACCGACACACGTCCCTCGGCCCTGCTGTCCGTGGGGGTGGCGCGCTGGGACCAGGTCATGGACCTGCACCACCTGGAACAGCTCCGTCACCTGCTCGACCTCCTCGCCGCCCACGGTGAGGACGTCACCCACACCCGACCCGCCTGCTACAGCGGAGTCGGCTTCACCTCCGCGCTCCGCGCGGCCGAAGCCAACGGACATGTCGTACTCGTCGACCTCGACCGGCTGTACCGGGGGAGGTAGCCCGGCAGTAGCTGCGAAGCGAGCGGTACTCGGCGGTGATCCGGTTCAGCCGGAACCCCGCTTGTCGTGCCCGCTCGGGCAGGTGCCTCCCGGTGCTCCCGGGGGACCGGTGCCAGAACGCCGGCGGCGTGGGGCCGTTCGGCCCACGACGCGGGAAAGGGCGTGGTCCACGATGCCGGAGGTGTCTGACATGGCCCTCGCAGTGGTCCTGGGCTGCCGTGGCCGCAGCGGCATGGCCGAAACGCTCCTGGGCTCTGTCGGCGTCATGGTGGCGGGTCGCGCGCACTGCCCGGTGATCGTGCTGCGTGGCAGCCACGACAACCAGGTACGTTCGGGGGCGCATGGGCGCATCGTCCTGGGTGTCGGTGAGAAGCCGGCGGGCTCGGCCGCTGTGCGGTTCGCTGCCGAAGAGGCACTGCTGCGCGGCGTGGAGCTGGAGGTTGTGCGGGCCTGGCACCGGCCCGCACACGCCACCATGGGCCATCCGTTGATCGTCGGGGAACCGGCCCACCTGCAGGAGCAGCAGGCCGCGGAAGCGCTGGAAGAGGTGCTGCGCCTGGTGCCTGCCGACTTGCGGGTACGTCGACATACGGTCGAGGCCTGCGCCCGCGATGCCCTGCTGGCCGCTTCCCGCGAGGCCGATCTGTTGGTTGTAGGCGCTCGGCGCCGCCAAGGCCACTTCGGCCTCCAGCTCGGCCGCGTCTCCCACGGGGTGCTGCATCACGCCGCTTGCCCGGTGGTCGTTGTGCCGGAGCATGACTGAACTTGAACGGCGACGGGCGACGGGCGACGGATGACGAGCTGTCATGCGGACAGTGAAAGGAGACCTACGGCTGTGCCACGAGCCTGGCCCTGCTCAGCTCGTGCGGCACCAGAACCCGCAAACGCACGGAGGCGACACGGGCCGGCCGGTCGTCGGCCATGGGGAACGCCGGCACGCGGTGGTGTTCGAGATCGAGGTGGTGGCGTTCGAGGAAGCGCCCCGCGTAGTAGGCAACGCATGAGACGAACGAGACGACGAGCGCTTCGACGGGCGTCGGGCCACGGTCATCACCGCCCGGGCCGGGCGTTGCTTGTCATCATGGCTCCTTCGGCTGTTCGGGGCGGTCGTGGCGCGACCGGGCGGAGCCAGGAGCGTCGGACGCGGCAGGCCATGCCAGCGCACGGGTGATGTCGGCGATGGTGAGAATGCCGACGAGGCGGCCGTCGTCGGTGATCAGCGCCCGGCGCAGGGGACTCGCCTCCAGGCGGGGGAGCAGGTCGAGCACGGGTTCCTCGGGGGAAGCCGTGACAACCTCGTTGAGGGGGCGCATCACCTCGTGGACCGTCGTGGTCGTACGGGTCTGGGGAGGCGTCGCGTCGACGCGCCGAAGGGTCAGCACACCACGCACCGAGCCATCGGCTGCAAGCACCGGGAACGCGGAGTGGCGGTACTGGCCGAAGGGCCCCTCGGCAAGAAAGTCGGCGAGGGTCGCCGTGGCCGGGACGGTGATCGGGTTCGGGGTCATGACGCGGCTGACCGGGACTCCACCCAGCAGGCTGCGCATCTCGGACTGACGAGCCTCGGCAGTGGCCGCGGCTATGAGGAACCAGCCGATCAGCGCGGGCCACAGACCGGACAGGTCACCCCCGTACAGCACGGTCACGAATCCGGTCACCACCATGAACCAGCCCAGCGCCCGGCCCGCCGCCGAGGCACCTCGAGTGGCCCGCAGCCGGTCGCCGGTGCGGTGCCACAAGTACGCGCGCAGCAGCCGCCCTCCGTCCAGGGGCGCGGCGGGCAGCACGTTGAAGACGGCCAGTAGAACGTTGATCGCGGCCAGCCAGACGAACGCTTCGACCACCAGCCCGGACACGTGGAGCGCCTCCAGCCCCGCGGCGACACCCGCGAGTACGCCGCCGGCCACAAGGCTCGTGAGCGGCCCCACGCCGGCGATGCGCAGCTCCGCGGCCGGTGTCGGAGCCTCGTCGTGCAGGCGGGCGGCGCCGCCCAGCATCCACAGGGTGATGCCGTCCACCTGGACGCCGTTGCGACGGGCGACCACGGCGTGCGCCAGCTCGTGAGCCAGCAGTGAGCCGAGGAAGACGACGGCGGTCAGCAGGGCGAGTGCCCAGTACACGATGGGGGAGTGGCCCGGATGGGCACCGGGAAAGCGGCCGCGCGCCAGCGCGACCGTCACCAGGGCGACGATGACCAGAACACTCCAGTGCAGTCCCACCCGCACGCCGGCGATCCGGCCGAGGGACAGCGTCTCGTTCATGAAGTCTCGCCTCACCTTCCGACCGGCTCCACGTGCGTCGTTCGGGTGGGCGGCGCCGATCTCCCTGCTGGGAGCAGGCCCCTGACACCTTCATCGTCCGGCTTCGGTCGTCCCGCGGGGAAGGGCCGATCGGCTCGCAGCGGGGACAATCGGCCCAGCAGCCGCAGCTCGCTTCCAGAGAGGGGACTGGGCCGCTCCTGCAGCTGCGACGGGAGGTCGGAGAACCGGAAGCAGCCGTGGTCAGCCGGCGAGCGCAAGGCCCTCCGCCCCGACCAGCTCGCAGCCAAGACCGTCCAGCCCGGCGATGCCAACATACTGCTCCCCCGGCGTGGGGCCTGTCTTGCCGGCACCGCCATGCCAAGGTGCCTGGCGGGGGCCGAGTTCCTCGCCACCACGGGCGGAGACATGGACGCCTTCGCCAATGTGGACCGGATCCGGGCTCGTCGGCGTCGCCCCGGCCCCCCGCGACTCCGTGAGGATCAGCGGACTCCTGCACCGGCCACCCCCTCGGCCGATACCTCCAACGCGTCTTCTGTGCCTCCGCGTTGATCGGCACCCGCTGCTGCGACGAACCCTGACGCCTCTACGACCGCAAGCGCGTTGAAGACAATCGGCGCAGCCAAGGAGCGTCGGCCCTCGCACGCCGACCGTACGCCATGGTCCTTGCCGGCTGGACTCCCCAGGGTTCCAGCGGCGCCCGACTACCTACCGTTCAACGCCAGTGCTACCGGTCCGTTGGGCCTGGGGGTTCAGGGCCGCGCATGACCGGACGAAGCGTGGGCGGGGCCCGCCGGGTGAAAATGATCCTGCCGATGGACATGCTGCCGAGCAGCCGCCCCTGAGCGTGACGCGCGGATGCGTTGGCGGGGCCTTGGTCGGAGGAGCGGCCCAGCGCGATTGCGTGTCGCCTTCCACCGGTGACGGATAGGGTAGAAACGGATAATCCGATGGGCCCGCCGCGCACCGAGGGACCTGGAGGAGCATGGTGGCCAGTTCGCAAGAGCTCCGGGTATCGCTGCCTCAGCTGAAGCTGGACGAACTGCTGGAGGAGCTGCAAGCGCGGGTGGACGCGGCCTGCGGCACCCGGGACCGCGTGCACAGTCTGCTGGAGGCAGTGCTCACTGTCGGCCGGGAGTTGGAGCTGGAGCAGGCCCTGCACTCCATCGTGGAGGCGGCAGCCGTGCTCGTGGACGCCGAGTACGCCGCCCTGGGGGTCATTGGAGCCGATGGCAGCACACTGGCGGCGTTCCACACCATTGGCGTGACCGAGGAAGAGATCGTCAGGATCGGCCCCTGTCCGGAGGGCCACGGCATCCTCGGCGAGCTGATCAACCACCCGGAACCGCTGCGGCTGGCAGAAATCTCACAGCACCCCGCCTCGTACGGATTCCCGGCCGACCACCCTCCGATGAGCACCTTCCTCGGGGTCCCGATCCGGGTCCGCGACCAGGTCTTCGGGAACCTGTACCTGACCGAGAAGCGTGGCGGGGCGCTGTTCGACGAGGAGGACGAGTCGCTATTGGCGACGCTGGCCGTGGCGGCCGGTGTGGCCATCGACAACGCCCGCCTGTACGAGGACTCACAATCGCGTGCGCGCTGGCTGCGCGCGAACGCGGAGATCACCCACAGCCTGATGTCCGGCAGCGCGCGCGCCGAGGTCCTGGACCTGATCGCCGCACGTGCCCGGGAGATCTCGTGCTCCGCACTGGCCGCGGTTGCGATGTTGATGGAGGACACGAAGTCGCTCTCCGTGGAGATCGCTGTAGGACTGGACGCTGAGGAACACCGAGGGCTGGTGTTGCCGCTGGAGAGGACCCTGATGGGAATGGCGTACTCGACTGCGGCCCCGGTGGCCAGCGCTGATGTCTCCCACGACGCACGCATCTCCCCGGAACCCCCGCGTTTCGGCGGACTCGGCCCCGCTGTCGCCGTCCCCATCGGCAACGGCGAAGACGGTGTCCGGGGCGTGGTCCTGCTGGCGCGCGAGATGGGTCGGCCGCCGTACTCGGCGAAGGCGACCGAGATGCTGCGGACCTTTGCCGCCCAGGCCGCGATCGCGATGGAGCTGGCGGAGCGCCGCGCGGACGCCGAGCAGATCGCGCTGCTGCAGGACCGGGACCGGATCGCCCGGGACCTGCACGACCTGGCCATCCAGCGGCTGTTCGCCACCGGTATGACATTGCAGAGCGCGGGCCGCTTCATCGAGCACCCGGAGGCCTCGGACCGGGTACGGCGAGCCGTCGACGAACTGGACGAGACCATCAAGATCATCAGATCGGCGATCTTCGGGCTGCGGGTGCACGAAGGCACCTATGCCAGCGGACTGCGCGCCCGTGCCGCACGCGCCGTCGGCGAGGCGGCTCCGCTGCTGGGCTTCGCGCCCAGCGTGCGCATGGAGGGCCTGGTCGACACAGATGTGCCGCATGACATCGCCGACCACGTCGTGGCCGTGCTCTCCGAGGCCCTCACCAACATCGTCCGGCATGCTCACGCCGACCGGGCCCAGGTGACTCTGACCACCGACGGCAAAGAGGTGTTGCTGACGGTATCGGACAACGGAATGGGTATCCCGCCCGACGGCCGCCGCAGTGGACTGCGCAACATGGCCGAGCGAGCGGAACAGCTGGGCGGTCTCTTCGAGGTGAGCAGGCCCGCCGGCGGTGGCGCGCTGTTGGCCTGGCGGGTGCCACTGCCCCGACCTGGAGCCGGGAGTGCAGAAGCCGGGCAGTAACTCCCGGTCGGTCCCGGCACAGGGACCCAGGGACGGGCCACTCGGCCCATGTCCGGAGGGTCCGCGGCCGCAGGCTGAACGTGTCGTGGGACGGCATCCGAGCACTTTGGAGGACGCCATGGACGGCGCCGCGACTGTCGTTGACGAGGTGATGACGCGCAGGGTCGTCGCTCTGCGCAGGGGAGCTGCCTACAAGGACATCGTGAAGACCATGTGGGCGTGGCGGGTCAGCGCCCTCCCTGTGCTGGATGACGTCGGACACGTTGTCGGTGTCGTCTCCGAGGCCGACATGCTGCCCAAGGAGGAGTACCACCAAGGCGACCTCGACGGGTACGGGGAAGTTCAGCATCCCGCCGACGTGTACAAGGCGGGTGCGGTGACCGCCGGCGACCTGATGACCGCCCCGGCCATCACCGTGACACCCGACGCCCCCCTCGCCCACGCTGCACGTGTCATGGCGCGCAACAGGGTCAAGCGGCTGCCGGTCGTCGATCACGATGGCGCTCTCAAGGGCATCGTCAGCCGTGTTGACCTGCTGAAGGTGTTCCTGCGGGCCGACGTGGACATCGTCGAGGAGGTCCGGCGCGAGGTCGCGCTGCGGCTCTTCGGCACACAGGCCGAAGCGGTCCGGATCGAGGTGCATGACGGTGTCGTGACCCTCAGGGGCCGGGTGCACGACACCGAGCTGATCCCGCTCGCCGCCGCGCTGGCGCGGGCTGTGGAAGGCGTGGTGGACGTGAAGTGCATGCTGACGGGTCTGCCCCGCCACCCGAACCTCGATCCTGATCTGCCGGACCCACAGCGGGCGGCCCCTCCGTGACGGTGGCCGACGGTCTACGAGCGGAGACGGGGCGGTGACCATGCCGCCCACCGGGTGTTGCCGGCACCCGTCACAGGGAACGCCGCGACGCCTCAAGCGGCCTCGACCGAAGGATTGTCGCCCCGTCGGTCGGCGGCGCTTGGCCGAACAGGGCCAGGAATGGCAGCAGGGGGACCGCAACGGTGGGCACAGGGCGGCCACTACCCATCGGCCGCTGTGAGTCGGCAGTCCACGTCCACCACGCCCTCTACGCCCCGCGCGAGGCGGACGGCGAGAGGAATCCGGGTGGCGTCCGGGACTCGTCCGGTCAGGGTTGCGACGCCCTCGGTGACCATGACGTGCACGGGCTCTACCGGGGCGGGGAAGAGGACGTCGACCACGTCCCGCCGGATTTCGTCGGCGAGGTCGTTGTCCGGGCGCAGGAAGACCTTGAGCAGGTCGCCGCGGCTGACGACACCTTCGAGGACGCCTTCGGTGGTCACCACGGGCAGCCGCTTGACGTTGCGCAGGGCCATGATGCGGGCCGCCTCGGCGAGCGTCGCGTCCCGGTGGACGGTGACGGCCGGGGCGGTCATCAGCTCCTCCGCGGTCACGGCCCCGGCCTTGGCCAGGTCGGACAGCCGGCGCCGTTGGGTAAAGCGGTCCGGGTCGCTGTCCCGGAACTCCTCCTTGGGCAGCAGGTCGGCCTCGGACACCACTCCGATCACGCGGCCGTCGCCCTCCAGCACGGGAAGGGCACTGACCTTTCGCTGTTCCATGCGCTCGACGATGTCCTTGAACATCGTCTTGCGTTCCGCCGTGACGACGGCACGGGTCATCACGTCACTTACTCGTTGCGGGCTGCTGTGCATGCTGTGCTCCTTGCCGGGCCGGGTGGTCAGGCCAGGCCGCCGCTGCCGTAAGGGGCGTACAGGTCGAGCAGCCGGACCCGGGAGGCGCGGAGCCGCTGGGCGACCACGCGCCCGACCCGGACCGCGATCGCCCGGCCGAACCCGGGGTCCTCGGCGCACTTCGCCCGGACGGCCTCGGCGTCGAACTCCCAGGCCCGCACCGGGCTCGTCGCCTCGGCGCCCAGGTGCCAGTTGTACGGCGGGAAGTGCCAGGACCAGCCGACCAGTTCGTCGTGTCCGAGCGACTCGATGACGGCGGGCCGGCGGCCGGGCACGTGCAGGTCGAGGGTGACGGTCCCGGTCCGGACTGTCCAGAAGCGGTCGGCGCGCCGACCCTCCTCGAACAGGCGGGTCCCGGCGTCGAAGGAGACCTCGTGGGCGGGGCGCATCAGCTGTTCGCGGTGCTCGGCCGGCAGGGCCGTGGTCATGGTGGTGGAGGTCATCGCACCGGCTCCCTTCATGCTTCTGCTTCCAGCGTGGGCGCGCCCGCGCCCCACCGCCACGGTTCGCTCGGATCCGACCAGGACCCTTCGGTCCATGGGGCTCGGTAGCCGCCGACCCGCACGCTGGAAACACCCTCTGTGGAGGGAGCGCGCGGACACCTCGCCCGGACCCGGACAGTCCCCATCCGTGGCCGCCGATGTGCACCTCCCTGTCAAGCGAGTCGAAAGCGAGATCGTCCGGTGTTCGTGATCACGTGCCACAGTCGACCGGGTCGACCAGTTGCGGTCCACAGCGGAGTCGTCGTACAGCGGCAGCGCGGGCCGGTGTCCGGACGAGTCGGGTGGCCGGGCTGCAGGCCTCAGGGTCGTGGTGGTCAAGGTCTTTGCTCCTCGCACATGGCACTGGGATTGGGGCCGGACGGTCCACCCGGCCGCGGCAGGCCGGACGGGAAGGGCCGTCCACTTCCACCGGAACCCTGCGGACCGCCCGCTTTCAGTGGCCAGCCGGGCGACAGGGGAGACAGGGGCCGATCTGGTATTATCCCGGGCCGAATGGCCCCGCACTCCGGGCCCGCGGTGGGGCCAATGGCATGCGCCGAGGCCATGCGGCCCCATGACAGAGGGGGCCGGCGAGGCGAGTGTGAAATGGAGCACGCGGCGCAACGCTGGCGCCGCCCGAGGGCGACGTACTACGCAGCGCTGCCGAACGCGCGCATCCGTGGATTGCCGGCACAGCCCCAGCACAAGGAGGCAACCGTGAACGAGCAGCCCACAGTGCGGAGCCTGATGGATGCCGCCCCCTTCTCGATCAGCGAGGACGAGAGTGTGCTGATGGCCTGGGAGGTCATGGAGAGGTCCGAGCAGCGTCAACTCCCCGTGGTTCGCGCGGACGGCTGCTGCGCCGGACTCCTGGACCGCGCCGAACTCGCCGTGGTCTGCGCGGTCGCCGCCACGACGCTGTCCCGTCGCACGGCACACGATCTCGTGCATGCCCGGCGGACCGTCACGGTTCACCCCGAGGATTCGGTGCTGCACGCGGCGGCCGTGATGACGGAGGAGCACCTCGACGCCCTACCGGTCACGGATCCGCACGGACGACTGGTGGGCCTGCTCACAGCTCGGGACTACGTGGCCGCGGCCGCAGGCCTGCACAGCCGAGCCAGGCCCATCAGTCAGGGTCCCGCTCGGGCCGCCCTGCCCGGGCTGCCGCCGTGCCGCCCGGCGCGGGAACGCGGGATCGTCATTCCGTAGCGGCCGCCTTGGTGGAGACGCTCGGTTTCACGGACCCGATCTGAACCGGCGCGACCAGCACCCTGAGCGGGAACCGCATGCAAGGCACCGCCGTGTGAACCTCGGCGGGTCGGCCGGATTTTGCCGCACCGCTGCCGCAGGAAGACCGCCGTCGCCGCCGGCCGCAGCTACGCGGCATTGCGGTGGGCCGCCAGCGCAGCGTCCAGCCTCTCTCCAGGCACGAGGAACCGCCCAGGGGCTGTCCGGACCCTCCGCTGCCCGATCGGCCCGCGCGCCATCGGTGACATCGACCGGTGCCGACCGGCAGACTGCGTCTGGCCTGGTGTGTGGTCGAGGACGGCTGGCCGTTACGGCGGGCGGCCGAGCGCTTCCAGGTCAGCCACCCCACCGCCGCCGAGCGATGGGCCGACCGCTACCGCCTGCTCGGGTGGGTCGGCATGTACAACCGCTCCGGCCGCCCCCCACCACGCAAGATCCCGGCCGCCGTCCAACAGCAGGTCGTGCACCGGCGGCAACACCTCAGACGCCGAACGCCAAGCAGCCTTCCTTGCATAGCTGGACTGGGCGAGTTGCGTGGAGTCGGGCTCGGCGGCAGGCCGCGACGGCCATTCCGGGGCCAAGGCGGCCGCCAATCCAGCCTGCGGAG
Organism: Streptomyces sp. NPDC001406; assembly: GCF_042895285.1. Lineage (NCBI taxonomy): Bacteria > Bacillati > Actinomycetota > Actinomycetes > Kitasatosporales > Streptomycetaceae > Streptomyces > Streptomyces sp. NPDC001406. The sequence continues at coordinate 115,224 of NZ_JBIAWG010000021.1, read as the reverse complement.
GTTTGCGCGTGGCCGGGCCGACCAGAAGCGACGTGGCACACTCGCTCGCCGTATGTGTTTGGCCACGACAGCGGCGAGGGCGCCCACATGGCGCTGGAGCAACTCCTGCGGTGCTCCTCGACGGGACGGCCGAACGGCCCTGGCAGGGCAGCGATCCGGCCTTGTCCGGTGCGCGAAGGGCTGGTCGAGGGGGTCCGGCCCGGGATGGCGGGCGGCGCCCAGATCCGGCTGCGGGACAAGTCCAAACGCACGCTTCCCGACCATGGCAAGCGGCGGGAGTCACCTGCGTGGGACGACTGCCACCGGGCACTGCGCATGCTGCAGAACGGCGTGCGTGACGCGGCCGAGAGCACGGCCCACGTGGTGCAGGGGCCTGCGGGCGCCCAGGACGACGAGATCCGCGTGCGAGGACGCCGCGACCAGTTCAGCAGCTGGCGACGGGGCCCTCGCGACCTCTTCGGTCACCTTGATGTCCGGAAACTCCTCCCGCACGGAGTCGAGCATGCGGGTGCTCGCCGCGGCCTCCGCCTCCAGGGCCCTGCGCGCCTCGTCGGCGAGGGGCACCATGCTCCCGACGTACTGGAAGTAGGACCACGCGCTCAGCAGACGCAAGGACGCCTTCCTCCGCTTGGCGCTCTCCCCGGCGAAGCGCACCGCCCCGAGGTCCTTTTCATCCCGTACGCCTACGACGACCACCCTGCTCGACGGCCGCTCGGTACCCCGCACGACGACCACAGGACAGCTCGCCTGCCCGGCCACCGTCAGCCCGACGGACCCCAGCAGAAGCGCGGAGAAGCCGCCTGCTCCCCTCGAACCGACGACTATGGTCGCCGCGGCTTCCCCGGCCTGCGGCACCGTCGACGCGGCCGCCCGCACCAGGCTGTCTGCCGCGGGTTGCCGATCGACCTCCGTGGTGACCGCTAGGCCGGGCGCGCTGTCGGAGGCGGCGGCTGCCGCCTCGGCCGCCAGCGACCGGGCGGCCTCGCGGACCCGCCGGGCGGTTTCGGCGGACAGGCGCTCGGCCAGGTCTAGGTCGGCGGCGCACACGATGTGCAGGGGCTGATGCCGGAGAGCGGCCTCCTGTGCCGCCCATAGCACCGCGCGCGCCGCTCCGGCCGAGCCGTCCGTGCCCACCACAACTGGTCCCTCAGACATACCTGGCCAGTTCTTCCCAGCATCGGCAAAACCCGCAACAGAAGCCCCTGCCGGGCGACGGGCGGTCACAACGGCACTCCCGGGTCGGTATACCGCAGCAGTGCCCCGACTCCGTCCTCCAGGGGCAGTTCCTCCCGCGGCACGACCACCAGGTCGGCGCCGGTGCGGATCAGTGCGCGGACCAAGGCCGCGCCGGGCGGTTCCTCCTGGAAGCCGAGGACACCGAAGGACTCCAGTTCGGCGGACGACAGGGCGATCTGGGTCGGCTCCGAGCCTGCCCACAGCCGCGAGGGCAGATCGATGGGCGTGTTGAGCAGCAGAGCGCCTGCCTGGGCGCGCTGCAACGCGGCCACGACCGCAGGCATGCCCTCGACCGCGTCGACGTGCTGGGGCCGCCGCGCCCGGAACGTCTCCACCCGAGCCTGGTCCCGCTCGCTCATCCGGCCCCGCAGAACCTCGTTCAGCTCGTACTCCAGCAGCGCCCGGCCCTTACCGGCCAGGTGCCCGTCACCCGCGACTGTGACCACGCGCTCACGCAAGGGGGCGGGCATGCGGTTCACCAGGACGTTGAGCGCCCAGGCTTCCCCGCCCAGCACGATCACCTCGGCCCGGGTGCGCTGGACCAGCTCCGCCAGCTCACCGGCGACCTCGGCGGCGCCGTGCGGCCACCGGGCTGCAGGACCACTCCGGTGGTGACGCGCTTCCGGTGCGACTGCACTGCTCGGCCACCTCCCCGTCTGGATGTCCACCTCCAGTTCTTCCGGCGCGCCGGTCTCCGGGTGTGCGACGCGGTGCACGGTGGCGGCCGCATACGGGATGTCCGGCGTGTGCTGGACCGCGAGCGGCATCACGTCGGGCAACGCGCTGAACCGGGCCGCATCGTGTGCGGGCGGGCAGGGCAGTTCTTCCACCAGGGCCAGATGTCCGTGGCTCGCGAAGATGGCCTGCCCGTGACGCCCGGAAACCTCCCGGTCCGAGCCCGCTGCATCGGAGACAACGGCCACGGTGGCCTTGTCGGCCCCCTGCTGGGTCAGATCCTCACGCAGGTGCCTGCGCCGCAGCCTGATCGCCGCCTCCGGGTCGCGGACGTCACGTGAGGTGTCCAGGTAGGCGCAGGCATAGGGTCCCGGTCGTGCGTACACGGGGTCGAGAAAGGTCAGCTCCACGGCCGCTCCTCATGACGATGCCTGGCTGAGCCACCCCGAATCGCTCCTCCTCCGGTCACCGCTTGCAGTGACACCCCAAACCCGCCTCCGCTACCTCCAGTAGACCTCCCGGCCACCAACTTTGCGCGCCGGGCGGTGCACCGCCGGCTCACGCGGGTGCAGAGCATGCGGATCGCGGATCGAATCCGCGGGAGAGGAATCTGCGGCCCGTGCTGACGCGGAGCGAGGCCCTGCCGTGTGCCGCCTGGGACGGTCGGCCGACGGGCCTCGATCCGGAGCCACGGCAGGCCACGTCTGGACGGCGATCAGCACTGCCGTGGAGCAAACCCCACACTCGCAGCACGGTCCCTCCGGGGCCGGCGCGTACCGGAAAGAAGGGCCGGCTCTGAGCGGGCGGACGCTTCGGGCAGCGGACCCGGTGTCGGTCGGGTCACGCGAACTGCCGGCGAAAGGTCGCCACCCGCCATGCATCCTGCTGTTGTCACCGTCGTTGCGGCACCTGGTCGGTGGCCACGGCCCTGTACGGTGCCGACGGACAGTGTGTCCTGATCTTCGGTACGTCTCCTGAAAGGGACAAGGTGATGGCGCAAGGCACGGTGCAGTGGTTCAACGCGGACAACAGCTACGGGTTCATCACCCCGGACGGGGTGGCGACAATCTCTTCGTTCACTTCAGTGCGATCCAATGGACCGGTTACAAGAGCCCGGAGGAGGGCCAGCGGGTCGAGTTCGCGATCGTCCAGGGGCCGAAGGGGCCGAAGGGGCCGAAGGGGCCACAGGCCGACCAGGTAGTGCCGCTGTAGAGGCACCCGGCGGGCCCGGAGACGACGAGCGCAGGTGGCTCGTCCGGCAGGGCCTCGGAGTGCCGAAGAACCGATGTACACCGCAGTCCCCTGCGCCGGCCCAGTGTCAGCAAGCCGTCGTCAACGACTGGACCACGACACTGAACACTCTCGGCACCGGTTGAGGCCCGAAAGCCCATTTGGCCCGGGTCCCGTGTCCCGAGGCCGCGCAATTCCGGATTCGCGCGTCGCGCGGGCAGAGCCGGCTCCGCAGACAGGCAAGGCCCTTGGAAACATGGGGACTTCGGGGGTGGAGCACGGTCGACTGCACCCTTGCTCATCGAGTACGCCGACTCAGGCACTGGGCAGCACCCAAGACGGCGATATCGGATTCCGCAGTGTCGTCAGGCGAGGTGGCGGATCGGCGGGCACTCCCATCGTGCGTCGATGACCTCGGGGCGTGGCAGGTACATACGCAAGGCGATGAACCAGATGCCCTGTTCCGGTGTGGGCAGCCAGTTGGGCTCCCGGGCGGGCCCCGGGGACTCGGGCTGTAGATGGAGGGTCAGGCTTCCGTCCGCGTCAGTGACCAGTCCCGGGGTACGGTCGCCGATCGAGTAGCGGCCGATCGGGTTGGGGACCAGGTTCCTGTCCTCTGCGTAGACGGTCAGGGACCAGAACGCGTCGACAGGAGGCAGATCCCCCGGTTCGAAGCGCAGTTCGTAGCGGCCCGTGGACAGCTTGCCGCCGTCCGCGTCATGGAAGGCGGCCAGGTACACCGCTTCCTCGGGATCGTTGGCGGCGACACCGACCAGGGACTGTTCCGCGGCTCGCCTCAGGAAATCGTCCCCGAACCTTCCCAACTGTGGTGGCGGGTAGCGCCAGCCGTTGATGACATGGGCCCATTCGCCACTGAGCAGTTGTTGTTCGAGCATCGGTGCGCCGGTGGCCGCGGCCCGGATCAGGCTCTGCTTGACGGATTCGGGCTGGGCTTCGACATCGAGACCGGGCCCGATGCCGATCTCCGCGAACTGCTTGAGCAGGACGTCGTGGTGCCGCGGTGGCGGATTCTCGGCCAGCATCGCGTTCAGGGTCTTCCACGGCCCGAGCCGATCCTCTGCCACGTCGATCGGTTCCAGCACGTCGCGGCGTTCCGGGACGTGCGCTCCCTCCTTGCCGAAAAGGTGGAGCGGGGTCAGCCGGTACCGGCGCTGAAGCGCATGAACGTTCGGGAGGTCGCGCTCGCCTGTGACGAGGGTCCGGCCGACGATGACGATCCAGGGACTGGGTGCGGTCTTCGTGCGGTGGACCCCTTTGGGGAGGTCTCCCGTCCACCCTGGCCCGACGAGGGCGAAGTCTCCGGCATGCGGTCCGGTGGCGCGCTGTCCCACGTAGTCGTAGTTGTCGGAGGTGATGCCGACCAGTTCGAAGGTGAAGTAGCGGTCGCCCATGTCCGGGTGCGAGAGGACAATGGGTTCCTCGCTCAGGTCGACCCAGGCGAACGAGTACAACGTGTCGTTGTTGGGGGTCAGGCCCTCCCGGTCGGAGGCGTCGAAAAGCCTGCCGGCGTGCCAGAAGTGGTTGACGGCGGCATACGGTGTCGCGTCGGTGTCGGGCTTCTGGGTCACCCACCGGTGGCGGAGCCCGGCGTTGTAGATGTACGGGAAGCCATAGACAAAGGCCTGTTCGCCGAGCGTGTAGGCGTATTCTCGTCGCCAGTCGCTCACACGGCCGGTCAGCACCGGCTTCATCGACTGCCACATCAGCGGCAGCACCTGCGATGCCTCGCGGGCGCGGCCAACCGTTGCCCCTGGGTGGCGCACGGCGTCCGCCGTGGCCCTGCCTGTGGCCATCGCCGCCTGGCCGATGCCCGACGCCACTTCCGTGAGTTGGTGGCCTAGTCGCTGCACGGGACGGGTGCTCGTGGATGCAGAGGCCATCACTGCGCTCCTCTCCAGCACGGTCTGCCACATCAAAGGCCGGACAACCGACCACCGTCGGAGACGATCCCGGCTCCTCGTTGTGGGCCGACAGGCTGCATCGATCGCCGTGCCACGTCGAGTATCGGGCAAGTTGCTTCATACGGCAGGACCTACCAACTCGAGTAGATCACCGCAGCCGGGGCCCGGCAACCGGGCTCGGCCTCACGGCTGCATGCCGTCGTCAAGATCAACAGCAAGGGCTCGCCGAGGCCGCCGAGCCAAGGACAAAACCGGTCTGTCCGACCCGATGGGTGGACGAGGTCGCCTCAGTTCACGATCTCGGCGTCCACCTCGCAGTGGTCGTCGGGGGCGGCAATTCTGTCCGTGGACGGAGGCGGGGAACGGGGGCATCGGGCGGCTCGAGGCAGATGACATCGGCATGCTCGGGACGGTGATGAGCGCCTGATGCTGTGCAGTGCGCTCACCGCACGCAGGGAGCGGGACGTGCGGGTCATGAGGGCCATCGCGCTGGAGAGCGTCGTTGAGCTGTTGACTCGCCTGCGTGCGGACCGGCACCGTCGGCGACGCCGGATCGTCTTGCTGACCGGGGGCACGCAGCATCCGTCTGCGACCGACTACGCCGCGGTGCAGCGCCCCCTCGAGCTGTCGACCGATGCGCTTGTGGTCGCCAGGAGCCGTGTTGACGGCGTCTACGACAATGACCTCAAGACCCATCCGGACGCGAAGCGTTTACACCACCCCAAACACCGCCACTGCTGTTGACCGCCCCGCGGAAGGGGCCGTGAACCGCTCGCTGCGGCGCCGCTTCGGGACCCCAGACGCCGCCGGTGAATCCGTCCGCGTCACGGACAGCGGTCCGGCCCCGGCGGGCAGGTGTGAGGACACCGGGACGGTGCCTCGTCAAGTCGCGGACGAATGCGAAGAGTTCGCGGCCGAGCGAGCGCTTCGCGGCAGTGAACAGATCGGGGTAGAGCCCAGGGTAGGTGTTCTCGTCCACGATGATGGGTCGGCCCTCGCACAGAATGAGGTCGAAGCCGACCAGCGGAAGGCCCAGGGCCAGCTGGGCCCGCTGGACGAGCCGTGCGTGCGCCGGGGGGACGTGGCAGCCGTCGACATCGCCGCCGATCCCCTCGGGGTCGTACACCTTCCATGCATCGGCGGACAAACGGGTGAAGCGGTGGCCGCGCTTGCGATAGCCGTACATCAGGATGCCGTTGATGAGGGTCGTACCGATCCAGTCGGCAGGGCTGTTGGGATAGAAGCGCTCAAGGAGGAAGGTGTGCTCCGTCGTCCGGGCGAGCGTGCTGTCCAGGTAGTCCGCCAGGTCCCGCAGCGTCGCGAAGTCCTCGATCAGCAGGACCCCCTGTCCGAAGGAGCCGAGCCTGGGTTTCAGCAGGGCGCGGCCCCATTCCGCGAGTACGGGTGCTGCGGCGGCCGTGTCGCGGCGGTCGAGCAGGACCGTGTCGGGCACCGGGAGGCCGGCCCGGGACAGCCGCAGGTGAGCCCGGTACTTGTCGAGGCCGGTCGAGAAACGTGCGGGGTCGGGGACAACGGGTATGTCCAGGCTGAGCGTGCGCAGGGCCTCCAGGGCGTAGCTGCCGGGGTCCCGGGGCAAGTTGGCATGCCAGACGAAGAGGTCGAGGTCGTTGAGGCAGACCTCACCGCAGTGCACCTTGCCGTCGCGGACCCAGGTGCGACGGATGTCCAGGTCGTGCAGGAACTCGACGTCGGTGAGATCCGCCAGCAGTCTCATCAACAGCGCGTGGTCCTCGGACGGAATCTTGCCGACCTCCGCCTGTGCGCGCACACGCGGCGCCGTCGTCGATTCGCAGGCGGCGGGCGGCAGGAAGGTCCCCACTCTCAGCGTGGGGCGGTGCCCTCCCGGCAAGGGGCTGATGGGTGCCCGCGACGGGCTCGACCGAAGACTCTCGCTCATGCGTGCTGTCGCCTTCACGGCAAGGTGTCGCCTTCACGGAAAACGGCGCTCTCTCCAGCCCAGCACATGTCGTCGACGGGCGCACATTGGTGACACGGCCGGCGATCGGCTCCAGACCGGCCTGACGCGCACTCGGGTCAGTAACGCCCGCCGTGCGGGGCCGGCAAGGCGTCGAGATCGGCGAGGTCCGCCGCGCCGAGCTTGACGTCCGCCGCGTCGGCGTTGTCCCACAGGTGCGCCGGGGTCCTGGTCCCCGGGACGGGCACCACGTACCGGCCCTGGGCCAGCAGCCAGGCCAGTGCCACCTGCGCCAGCGTGGCCCCCACCCGTTCGGCGACCTCCCGCATCCGGCCGACGATGGCCAGGTTGGCACGGAGCGCGTCGCGTTGGAAGCGCGGCAGCCGACGCCGCAGGTCGTCCTCGGGCAGGTCGTCGAAGGATGAGAACCTCCCGGCGAGGAAACCTCGCCCGAGGGGCGCGAACGGCAGGAAGGCGATGCCCTGCTCCTCGCAGTACGGCACCATCTCGACGAGCGGGTCCCGCGTCCAAAGCGACAGCTCGGACTGCACCGACGCCACCGGGTGCACTCTCCTCGCCCGCTCGACCTGCTCCACCGTCACCTCGGAGAGGCCGATCCACCGCGCCTTCCCGGCCGCCACGACCTCGGCCATCGCCCCCCAGGTCTCCTCCAGCGGGACTTGCGGGTCCACCCGGTGCAACTGGTACAGGTCCACGTGATCGGTGCCGAGCCGCCGCAGGCTGCCGTCGATCGATGCCCGTACGTGCTCGGGACGGCCGTCCGGGACGGCACCGGGGGAGTTGCCGGAACCGAGCTCGGGGCCGGTGAGGGCCAGGCCGACCTTGGTGGCCAGCACCGCATGCCCGCGCCGGCCGTCCGCCAGCGCCCTGCCTACCGTCTCCTCATTGGTGTACGGGCCGTACACGTCCGCGGTGTCGATCAGCGTCGCGCCCAGGTCGAGTGCCTGGCGGATCACCATGATCGACGTTGCCTCGTCCCGCGGGCTCCTCCTGTCGTAGCCGAAGCTCATGCCCGAGCTCAGGCCCATGCATCCCAGGCCGATGACGCCGGCCTCGGGGCCCGAGCTGCCCAGCGTGGTGGTTCGCACGCCGTGTCCTGTCCTCTCTGGTGCCCGGTCGCCGGTGAGTCCCCGCTTTGCGCCTCGGCGTTCCTTCCGATGATGTCCCCCAGCCGGTGACCGCGCCCGGTGCAGTTGGGCCGTACGGGGGAGTTGTCCGCGAGGTGGAGGGGGAGCGGACGGCGGGCGCGCGTCCCGCGGGGCTGCGGTGTGCCGGACGTGCACTCTGGACCGTGGACCGGGAGGGGGCCGACGGAAAGGCGATCGGACGGCAGGACGGGACCGTGGAACGGCAACACAGAACCAGGCGGATCAGAGGTCCGGTCAGGGACGCACCCCAGGCCCTCAGAGCATTGTTCGTCCTTCTCTCCGTCGAGAACGTCCTGATCAACTACACCTCGACCGCCATGAACGTGGCGCTGTCGGCGATCGTCAGGGACCTGCACACCTCGCTGACCGGAGTGCAGTTGGCGATCTCGCTGTACGCGCTGGTGGTCGCCGCATGTCTGATCACCGGAAGCAAGCTCGGCGCACGCCGCGGGTACCCGCGGACCTTCGTTCTTGGCGGCGAGATCTTCGGCATGGGCGCACTGATCACCGCCCTCGGCCCGAGTCTGCCGTTCATGCTGGTCGGCTGGTCCGTGCTCCAGGGGGTCGGCGTGGCGCTGATGCTTCCGGCGGTGGTGGCCATGCTCACCGCGGCCTTCACCGGGGCCACCCGGACAAAGGTCCTGTCCGCGCTCGGTGTGACCGCGGGAATCGGGTCGGCGGCGGGCCCGGTGGTGGGTGGCCTGATCACCCACTACCTCAGTTGGCGAATGTCGTTCCTCCTGGAAAGCGTCCTCACGTTGGCCGTGGTGCTGCTCATGTGGCGGACGGTCGATCCCGGGCGACCCCGTGTGCGCCCCGGACAGCGCTTCGACGTCCTGGGCGCACTGCTGTCGGCCACCGGATTCGGGCTGCTCGTCGTCGCGACCCTGATGGCGGGGCGGTACGGCCTGCTCAGGGACCGGAAGGACTTCGAGGTCTTCGGCAATACCCTGCTCCACCGCGGCCAGGTGTCACCCGTGCCACTGCTCGCTGGCATCGGACTGGTGGTCCTGGGCCTGTTCGCCGGTTGGGAGCGTCACCTGATCAGGCGCGGCAGGGACCCGCTGGTGCGGCTGTCGGTGCTGCGCAACCGCACGATCCGGGTCGGGACCCTGACCCTGGTGATGCAGATCCTGGTCCCCACCGGCATGCTCTTCCTGGTGCCGGTCTTCCTGCAGACGACCGTGGGGTTCGACGCGCTGCGGAGCGGAGTCACGCTGATCGCGGTGCCGTTGGGGCTGACGGTGGCGGCCTCGAGGGCCGCCAGGCTCATCGCGAGTGGGCGGATGACCCACCGCACAGCCCAGATGGGGGCGTTCCTCTGCATGGCCGCCGGCTGCGTCGCGATCGCCGCGATGTTCGACCCGCGTCAGCGGGAAGTGTCGGCCATGGGCCTGGCACTCGCACCGGGTCTCCTCCTCATCGGGCTCGGCCGGGGTCTGGCCACGACGGTGACCGACCTCATCCAGTCAGCGCCTCCTCCGGAGGAAGTGAGCGACGTGACGGGATTGTCCCGCACCGCCGGTTATCTCGGAAGTTCGTTCGGAGTCGCGCTCGCCGGCGCATTCATGACCACGGCCCTGCTCTTCGCGTTCGAGGCAGCGGCGGATGCCAGCGACGTCTTGTCCTTTGACCAGAAGCAGCTCGTCAAGCAGACACTCGACCATCAGATCCAGATCACCGCCGCGACCGACGGCGCCATCCGTACGAAGCTGGCGTCGCGGGGCGTCACGGGCGCGGCGGCCGACGAGCTCGTGCGGATCAACGCCCGGGCCAGAGGGGAGGCGCTGACCGTGGCGGCCACCGGCATGGGCGCGCTGGCCCTGATCGGATTCGGGCTGGCACTACGCATTCCCCGCGGTGGCTATCCGGGCCGCTGACAGTACGGCCAACGCGCCTGCGTTGCCGCCAACACCACCGCCACCGACACAACCGTGCACTTCTCCGACGGAACCACCGCGCAGGTACCCGCTGGGAAAACGGTCACCGCCGGCGCCCACCCCCGGAGCGGCGGCAGCGCGCCCGGCAGCACAGGACCCACCCCAACTCCGACGCCCACGCCGCCCGGGTTCGTCGCCCACGCTGTACCCGAGCGGTGACGGGACGCTGACAGGTACCGCTACCGCTGGGGCCGCGGCCAGTGTGACGGTGCCGTCGGCCGACGGTGCCAATCATGACGGCAGCCCGTACAAGCCGGTGACGTTCACCGCTTCCGGGCCGAACTTGAAGTACGCCGGAGGAAGCACCCGGTTCGATCTGTCCGTCGACGCCGAGCGGGTCATCGGGGCCTACCGGTACTTCGTCACCGACCCGCTCCCCGGCTGGGAGCACTACGCCGACAAAACCGGAGGCGACCTGTCAAACCTCCGACTGCCCTACACCTGATCCGACGACGTCGACGGCCATCAGGCTCGTGAAGTCGTGCAGCGGTGACGGCCTTGTCATGACAAGGGCCAGGTCCCGCCCTGATCGCACCCGCTCCGCAGGCCGCCCCACACGTGCCGGACCGGGCACGTCAGGCCCTCTCCGGGCAGCGAGTACCGATGGGCTGCCGAGAGCCGGCGATGTTGAGCGCAGAGCTGCTGAGTACTGCTGGTCAGATGTTCCGGAATGGACCAGCCAGCCCCGCGGCCTGCCGAGTTGGGCGGAGGCACGTTGCTGACCTGATGGATGGTTCGTCATCCCGCGCTGCCAGCCGATCCACTCCGCGATCACCGTCGCGGGTATCGTCGGCGTCTCCCGAAGAAGCTCGCGGATCTGCACGTCGACCGCGTCCACGGCCGAGCCCTGTTGTTCGAGATGCCCAGATGCCTCGCGATCGCCCTGATCGGCATCTGTTCGGCCGGTGCAGCCTGCGGATCTCTGCCCAGTCTTCCACGTGGATCGCCTCCCCCTCTGACCTTGATCACCAAGGCCAGGTCAGACGGAGATCACCAAGTGGGTCAGATTTGATACACCGTCAGTGAGCCCGTGTCGAGCCGTCGCCGAGACGGGAATGGTGAAGTCCTGCTGGAGTGTCCCCCGCAGGCGTGAGAGGGCGAGATGTGTGCGGTCAGCTCGCCGCCGGCCGTCGGCCAGGGGCCGTCCCTGGGCGCATCCTGATGCCGCTTCGGAGAGCGTGGGGGCGCTGCCCCGCCTCCGCCTCGGCGTGGAAGGCCCCGCTCGGTAACCCGGGGCTGAGGTGGTGCTACATCTGCTTCAGCTCGGCGTGCACCGCCTCCGCGATGGCTGCCGTCGCGTTCTTTGCGAGCAGGATCGTGTAGTGGTTGGTGTCGTCGATCCGACGGGTGGTGATCCGGTCCGGGTCGAGGTCGCCGGCGGCGAGGCGTCCCTCGTCGTACAAGCCCTGGGGTTCGTTCATCACTCCGCGCTGTGCCCACAGCAGGGTGCCGCGCACCTGGGGCTGGTGGATGGCGGCCAGCGTCTCAGTGTCGCCGAGGGGGCCCGCGCCGTCGGCCCGGATCGCGTCCAGGACGCAGCTGCTGTGCATCTCGGGGGGCTCGCCGGTCAGATCGCGGTCCACGTATGCCTGGACGTGCGGGCCCCAGTGGTCGGTGAGGGACGGGTGCTCGCGGAAGTGTGTGTGGTATGCCTCGCGGTTCGGGAAGGTCTCCTTGAGCCGGCGCATCGCGGGTCCGATGACGGACTCGATGACCTCGTCGATGTCCGCGCCTCCCGGCATGGGGAAGCCGAGGCCGCCGTCGACGAGGACCACGCGGGGGAAGCGGTCCGGGTGCCGCGCGGCGGCCACCGCGGCGATGAAGGCCCCGAGCGAGTGGCCGATGAGCAGCGCCTGTCGCAGGCCCAGGTGGTCGAGCAGGGCGAGGATGTCCTCGACGTGGGCGGGAATGCCGTACGGCCCCGGCAGTCCGGCGCTGTGGGCCCGGCCGCGCAGGTCTGGGGCGCACAGGTCGACGTCGCCGAGCTGTTCGGCGGCGGCTACGAAGGCCAGGCTGTTGGCGGTGATGCCGTGCAGCGCGATGACCGCGGGCCCCTCGCCGGGCCACCGGGTAACGGCGAGGTCGCCTCCTCGCACCGGGACGGTGAGTTCCTGCGCAGTACGCGTGGTCATGCGGACTTCCTCCTTCTGCCCAGTGCGGCCAGGCCGCCCGAGGCCACGTAGACGGCTATCACGAACAGTGTGCCGAGGACGAGCATGGGTTCCAGGCCCAGGTTCCAGCTCGGCAGCCGCTGGTCGAGGTAGGTGAACAGGACACCGCCGACGACCGGTCCCCAGCGGGTGCCGCTGCCGCCGAGCACCACCATCACCAGGAGTGTGAGGGTGAAGTCGGGGTTCTGGTGCGGGGTGTGGCGCCTGCGGTGACGAGCAGGTGCAGGGTGCCGCCGAGCACGGCCAGTGCGCTGGCCAGGGTGAAGGCGGCGACCTTGTACGCGAAGGGGCTGTGGCCGAGGACCGCGACCCGCAGCTCGTTGTCCCTGATGCCCTGCCAGGTCCGGCCGATCGGCCGCGCCGTGGCCGTTCACACGACGGCGGCTACCAGGGCGAGGTAGCCGAGGGCGAGCCAGTAGACGTTGACCGGGTTCTGCACCCCGATCAGCGCCGCGGGCACGCCCTCGGTGCTCAGTGTCAGGCCCTCCTTGCCGCCGGTCAGGCCGCCGGGGTTGCGTTCCACCCAGATCGCTCCGGCCTGTGCGAAGACCAGGGTGACCATGGCGAACCCGATCGGTCCGAGGGCGACGGAGCGCAGCGAGACGGCGCCGATGAGGACGGCGAGCGCGGTTTTGGCGGCCAGAGTGAGCAGCGCGGCGGGCAGCAGGGCCAGACCGAGGTGGGTCATGGCCAGCTGTGTACCGTATGCGCCGCCTGCCACGTAGAGGGCGTGCCCGAAGGAGAGCGTCCGGTACGGCCGAACATCAGGTCGTAGCTGAGTGCGAGCCCCGCGAAGAGCAGGCAGAGCGCGAACAGCTGGAGGGATCCGGGGGAGTTGACGGGTCCGTCCAGCAGCACGGGGATGTTCAGCGCCGAGAACGGCAGCAGGAGCAGGACGAGCAGCACTGCTGCGGATGCCAGGACGGGCAGCCCGCGGCGCAGTGCTCCCGGTCCGCCCGGCTCGGATTGGGTGGCGGGCGGTGCGGGTGCGGTGTTGGTGAGGGTCATGCCGTCGATCCGGCAGCGGACGGCTTCGGCGGCCTGCGGGTCGGACAGTTGCATGAGGAACTGCAGGCTGACACGGTCGCCAGTTGGGCCGGGGAGAGTCCCGGCTTGCCGTCCCGCGGGTACCACTCGGCGAAGTTCTCGTCCCGCCACAGTCCGTCGAGATGGTCACGGATGGCCATGGCGGTGGTGCCCCGAGGATTGCTGGCGCGGGCGACCTTTCACGGTCAGCTCCGGCACCTCCGAGCCGGTATGGCTGAATGCACAACTCGGTCTCCTTCGGTCTGATGGAGCTTCACCGTCGCAGCACCGCCGTCGGCGCGGAGCGGAGATCTCTCGAACTGGGACCGGAAGGGCTAACTCTTGCTGCGGGTTGACATAAGCACCATCCTGCGCTTCGGCACCATGAGGCGCAGTTGTGGCGTTCGCGAAACGGTAACAGGGGCCTGATCCTGGACCTCGCGGCTGCCCCGCCGGCCGTCGCCGCACCCGGCCGGACGCGGTCGCCGGGGACAAGGCCTACTCGGCCCGCAGCAACCGGGCCCACTTGCGCAGGCGCGGCATCAAGGCAGTCATCCCGGAGAAGAAGGACCAGGCCGATCGGCTCAGCCGGTCCACACCACGGACAGCGTGAACGCCATCGCGATCCCGGCCTCACCCTCACCCAAATGCACAGCGGGTGTTTAGGGCCTACTGACTGCGTCGCGTCGTACCACACCGTGGCGTCGGCGGCCGGGAGATCCCAGGCCCGCTCGGTGACCACCGCGCCGATCGCCGCCACAGGTGCCATTGGGGCGCGCCCGTTCCGGCGCACCGTGCGGACGACGCGCGGCTACTGCCGCGTGGCCTTCTGGACGCCGCCCTCTTCCGTGCCACCTCCTTCGCTACCCGCACACCAGCTTCATCAGCCACCGTGGTATCAGCGATCTGCGGCTCGGACTGCCCGGTCAGCTGTGCCCCGGGCGCGGGTCGGGCGGGCGGGTGCCGGCCGGGGCGAGGATGCCGTACAGCGCCAGGTCCACCAGCATTCCCACGCGGCCTTCCGGGTCGTCGGTACGGCCGTCCGCCCAGGCGCGCATCCCCGTCTCCAGCGCGTTGTGCACGTGTGCGCACACCAGGTCGATCGGTACGTCGTCGCGGAGTTCGCCGCGTGCGGCGGCGGCCTCGAGCAGGCGGTGGATCGTGACGAACACGGCCGGCGTCGAGGGCACGTCCGGCCTGAGCAGTGACTCGTGGCGTACGGGGAGGCTGTAGACGAACCGGGCCAGTTCCTGCTGCTGCAGCATCCTGCGGACGGCGTCGTTGAGAACCGCCCCGACGCGCTGGAGCGGCGGGGTGTCCTGCGCCGTCTCGGACCCGGCCTCCTCGCTGACCAGCAGGCGCTCGAAGAGCGCTCCGAGGACCTCCTCCCGTTCGGAGAAGTGGTTGTAGAAGGTGGCGCGTGAAACCCCGGCCGCGCGGGCGAGGTCCTGGACGCGCACCGCGTCGTATCCCCGCTCGGCGAAGAGTCGCAGCGCATTGTCGACGATCGCGTCGCGGGTCCCGTTCCTCTTGTCCGGTTTCATAAGGCTCAGCTTACTTGACACGTGTCCAGTCCAACTTACTCTTGACACGTGTCTAATTGGACACGTGTCAAGCAACAGGGAGTTCCACCATGAGGTATCCCAAGGTGTACGCGGCCCTCGCCGTGGCGGCCGCAGCCACCGTCGGCGCGAGCGCCTGGACGTGGGTCGGCCCCGCGGACAAGTCCGGGCCGCAGAAGAACGAAGCGGGCGGGACCCGGGTGACCGAGCCCCTGCGGGCCGAGCACCGCGAACTGCTCCCGCACATCGAGGCCCTCGCCGCCGCGGGCGACGCGATCGGCACCACGCCGTTGCAGGAACAGCGCGAGAAGGTGCACGCGTCGTACACGTTCCTCTCCCAGCAGCTCATCCCCCACGCCGTCGCCGAGGACAAGGTGCTCTACGCGAAGGTGGACAGCCTGATCGGCAGGAACGGAAACACCCGCGCGACCGACACGATGCGCCGTGACCACACCGAGGTCGCCGCCCTGACCGACAAGCTCGGCGAGCTCGGCGGGAAACTGCACGAAGGCGCATCCTCGCCCGCCCAGGAGCGGGAACTGCGCCAGATCCTCTACTCACTCAACGGCATCGTGGGCCTGCACTTCGCCAAGGAGGAAGAGGTCTTCCTCCCGCTGCTCGACCGCAAACTCAGTGCCGCCGAGGCCCGGCAGATGTTCGAGCAGATGGAGAAGGTCGCCGAGGAGACCGGCGGCGAGGGCGGACACCAGCACTGACCGCCGTCACCGCCCGCCGCACACGCGCAAGCACACCTGGCGCACCCGACGGCAGACCACCGCCCCGGCCATCTGTACGGGCGGTGGTGGGCGGGGCGGGATCAGGCGGCGCCCGCGGCCGGGCGGGGAACGGCCGGTGCGTACACGCCGGCTCCGGGCACCGTGGGCCCGTGGATGATCCGCAGCAGGCCGGTGCCCCACCAGGCGAGCGCGGTCAGTTCCAGCAGCCCGCTGATCCCGACGACGGAGAAGAAGAACGGGTGCCAGTCGGTGAGGGTCTGCAGGATGACCCGCAGTGCGCAGCCGGTGTTGAGAAGGACGAAGGGGCCCGTGAGCGATCCGAGGGTGCCGGGGTGGATGCCGCGCAGGGTGGGCGCCACCCGCGCGGCGATCCCCGTGATCATCATGGAGGCGAAGCCGACGGTGATCGCGTGCCGGATCGCCCCGTAGTACGCGTGGCTGAATGCGAGGCCGGTGACGGACTGGTAGACGGGCATCAGCAGCAGCATCACCAGGGAGAGCGCCAGCCACCCGTAGGCGGCGCGGACGAACTTGCCTGACCGGTGGTCGTTGCGGGGCAGCCGCCGCCACAGGCGCCAGGGCAGTGCCATGGCCGCCACCCCGCCGGCAATCATCAGCCACGGCAGCATCAGGAGGGCGGCGGCCCAGTGGGCGCCGGTCCACCGGTATGCGATGAAGACGACGACCTCGGTGACCACGCCCACGTTGATCAGCAGCAGGGCCGTCCAGGCCCGGCGCTCGGGTGTCCGCGCCACACCGAACATCTGCGGCAGCAGATGACTCGACAGACCGAGGATCATCAGCAGCACCATGCCGTGGATTTGCATGTCGCGCAGCGGAGCCTGGTAGGTCGCGATGTACCACAGCAGGTCGGAACGCGCGGCGGCAGTCATGGTCATCGCCGTGTGCCAGAGCCCGAAGGCCGCCTGGCCGACGATCCAGAACACTCCCGAGCCGATGAAGCCCGTGATCGGACGCAGTGGGCCCCCGCTGCGCCGGTACGTCACCAGGAGCTGCCCGGCGAACAGCAGGGACGCGACCAGCACGAGAGCGTGGCCGGCCAGGGCCACGGGGACCGTCCAGCCGCCCCCGGCCCGGTAGCCGTGCGCTCCCATGCCGATAACAGCCGTCACCAGCCCCGCAAGGGCCACCGCCAGGACGACCGGCACCAGGCGCGCGGCGGCCAGGGAGGTACGCCACAGCCGCGGGAACGCCTGGTAGCCGAAGCCCATGACGAACAGCCCGACCCATCCGGTGATCTGTGCGTAACCGTGCGCGTTGATCTCATGGACGGACACCCCGGTGAAGCGCTCGTCGAAGCCGATCCGCCACAGGATGAGGACGCCCCACGACGCGCCGACGGTGAAGACGGACAGCACTGCCGCGGTGAAGAACGGGGCGTGGACGGTGTTGCGGTACTTCGGAGGACGTGGCGGGCCGGTGGTGGACAGCTCGACCGGCACAGCGGCCGGGGAAGGACCGGCCGCTTGGCCGGATCCTGCTTCAGGACGTCTACGGTGCACAGTGTTCCTCAGGGCAGGTGCGTCTCGGGGCGGGGTGCGTCTTCGGGCGAGGGTGTCGCCCGGGCGGGGGCGAGCTCGCGCACAGCCGGGCCGAACACCGGCCCGGGGGGGGCAGCACGTCGGCGCACCACCCGCGCGACCGTAGCCCGCGCGACAACCCCGCCGTATGGGCCGCCCAGGGCACTCCCCGGGGGCCCTTTCGGCCCTATCCGCTCGGACTTCGACCCCGACCGCCAACAAGCGCCGGCCACGAACGGGCGCGGGCACACCGGCGCCGGGCCGGGCATCGCCCGGGCCACCAGGGCCGCCGGAGCCGCACCCGCACCTCACTGGCCAGAGGCCGGATCTCGGTCGGGTGTGTCAATTGAACGGCTGATCCTGGTTGTTGAGTGGTCAGTTGTTGCTCAGGGGCAGGCGGCTCTCGAAGGCGATATGGAAGGCGTTGAGTGGTCCTTTCCAGCGCATGGTCCACCTCTAGTGCCCTGCAACCGCCCGTATTCGTCCAAGCGGGCGGCCGTTTCACCGTCCCTGCGGCTGCGCGGTTGATGACGGCCCCACAGAGATCGCCCCGGACAAGTCCTGGGTCTGATCACGATCGGAGAGGCGTAACCTGGCCGGCCATAGTACGCATCGGGCTCACGCTCCCGAGAACAAGAACGCCGCCCAAGCGACGGGGTCGGCGGGGGAGCGCTCGTCGGGGCTGCAGGACGACCTGCCGCCAGCAGGCCAGGCAGCGTGCGGCAGCCGGATCGCCGCGCTGTGCGAGGCTTCACGGTGCGACGGGGCAGGCCGGTCCTCATGGCCGGTCGGGCGCCTCCAACTGGGTGGCCATGAGGCGAACGATGTCCGTCTGGTGCTGGGCCAGGAAGAAGTGGCCGCCGGGGAAGACGTTCAGCGTGAACGGGCCGTCGGTGTGCCCGGACCAAGCGGCTGCCTCCTCCACGGAGACCTTCGGGTCGTCGTCGCCGATGAGGCAGGTCACGGGGCTCGTCTGGCGTCTGCCGCTGTATGGCATGTGAGAGGAGTGGAATACGCCCTGATGAACTCTCCTGTGGAGATCGACGGAGCTGCCTACTGCGGATCCGGCGTGATCGTTCGGGCGGCCGTGGCATACGCAGCGGTGACTGGGACTCCGGTTCGTCTGCGCCATGTTCGGGCGCGCCGACCACGTCCGGGGCTGAGACCTCAGCACCTTCGCGCGGTCGAGGCCGTACGCACGCTGGTCGACGGCACCGTCGAGGGGGCGTCGCTGGGCTCACAGGATTTGGCCTTCCGCCCTGGTCGAGACCGGCCGCGAGGCCAGTACACGTTCGACGTGGGGACATCGGGGTCGGCCACGGCGCTGTCCCTTGCGCTGCTGCCCGTCCTCGCCACCCCTCACGGGCAGCCAGTCCGTGTCCAGCTCATCGGTGGACTGGACTGTTTCAGGACCGGGCCCCCTCCGTCATTCATCTGCAGCACGTGCTTGCTCCGCTGCTCGACCGCATGCGGCTTGCGGTCATTGTCACGCTGGTCAGGCCCGGTTACGTGCCCACCGGCGGCGGTGTGCTGCAACTCGAGGTTCGGCGCGAGGGCCGCTCGCGCCTCTGGAGGCGGAGCGGCCCGGGCAGGCGCGGGCGGTGTGGGGTAATCGCACTCGCCTCCCATCTGCAGGAACGCCAGCGCCCTCCAGCCGGGTGCCGGTCTCGCGCTATTTGCGGACCTGACCGGCGGGTGGCGGCTGGGGGCGGACGGCGCCGGAGCCCGCGGACGTCCGGCCGAGACGATCGGGCAGGCCACCGCGGAGCGCCTGCTGGGCGACCTAGGTACTGGTGCAGCGCTCGACCGTTTCGCCTCCGACCAGTTCATCATGTTCACCGTGCCGGCTCCGGGCCGCAGCCGTGTACAACTGGCCTGACCGACCATGTTCGCACCGGAGTCTGGCTGACAAGCCTTTTCGGCGTGGCACAGGCCGCCCTGGACGGACGTCTTCTCGTCGTCGAGGGCGGCGGAACCGCTGGCGAGCGGTCCTGATTCAGGTGCCACCAGGTGGGGAGGTGTGCAACCGCTCTGTCCAGGCACCCTGGCCGACCTTCAGGCAGGGCCGCCGACAAGGCTCCGCATCCTCGGGAGCCGACGAGAGAAGTCGCACCGTGCGCTCCGTCCCGGGTGGGTTCAAGCTGGAGACAGATCTCCATACGGGCACTGGCTCCGCTCAAGGCCGGACGGGCGGTGTTCGTGGTCGGAAACCGTGACGCGTCACCGTGCTCTGACATGTGTGATCACGATGTGCGAAGGCAAGGGAGAGCAATCATGCGGGTGGGAGTGCTGACCGGGGGCGGCGACTGCCCCGGTCTCAATGCGGTGATCCGCAGTGTCGTACGCAAAGGCGTACAGGAGTACGCCTGGAAGTTCGTCGGGATCGTCGACGGGTGGGGTGGTGCGGTCAAGGACGTGACCATGCCCTTGGACGTCCAGGCCGTGCGCGGCATCCTTCCACTTGGTGGCACGATTCTCGGCTCCTCTCGCACCAACCCCCTCCGGCTCGAGGACGGCATCGACCGCATCAAGAACACTCTCGGCGCGCACAGGATCGATGCTCTCGTGGTCATCGGCGGCGAGGACACGCTCACCGTCGCAACCGCACTGTCCGATGCCGGGGTCAACCTGGTCGGCGTGCCCAAGACCATCGACAACGACGTGAGCGGCACTGATTACACCTTCGGCTTCGACACTGCCGTCAGCATCGCGACTGAGGCCATCGACCGCCTGCACACCACCGCGGAGTCCCACAAGCGCACACTGGTTGTCGAAGTGATGGGACGTCATTCCGGGTGGATCGCTCTGCATGCAGGCGTCGCCGGGGGCGCGAACGCCATCCTCATCCCGGAAGTGGAGTTCGATCTCGATCAGGTGTGCGCCTGGGTGGAGAAACGCTTTGAGATCAACTACGCGCCCATTGTCGTCGTGGCGGAGGGAGCTGTTCCCAAGGCCGGGCAGATGGTGGTCAAGGACGAGTCGCGCGATGAGTTCGGGCACGTGCGCCTGTCCGGGATCGGTGACTGGCTGGCCCGGCAGGTCGAGCACCGCACCGAGAAGGAGGCCCGCACGACGGTTCTTGGTCACGTGCAGCGTGGTGGCACGCCGAGCGCGTACGATCGGTGGCTCGCCACACGCTTCGGTCTGCACGCCGTGGACGCGGTCAAGGACGGCGACTTCGGCACGATGACGGCTCTGCGCGGCACGTGCATCACACGTATCCCGCTCGCTGACGCGACGAAGGCGACCAAGCGGGTTCCCCAAGAGCTGTACACGGAGTTCGACGTCTTCTTCGGCACCTGACGCTGCCACGTGGTGGCATCACACATGCGGAACGACGACCACCGGGCAGCGAGAATGATGCAGGACGGCGTGGGCCACGGGGCCCAGCCGCCGCTCAGCCGCCCGCGGGCTCGAGCGCCGGCCCAGGACGAGCAGGTCGGCCCGTTGGGAGGCGTGCACCAGGGCGTAGGCCGGATGGAGGAGAACGACATCAGGCAGCACCGGGACTCCCGCATACTTGTCCTGCCAGCCTTGGAGCACGTCGGACAGGCGTTGGACTTCCTCGTCCTCCCACGCCGCCCGGTCTTCTTCTGGCACTCCGTGCGCACTCCAAGGAGCGGGGCCGGAGAGGGACCACGCGTACAGGGCACGCAACCGAGCGCCACGGAGCTGAGCGGCGCTGAACGCGAAGTCCAGAGGTGGCCCGGCCGCGTGCCACACGTCGGCGCCCACGCACACCTCGGCATCGTGTGCTGCCGCGGCCGGATTCCCGGGCACGATCGCGACGGCGCAGGATGCGGTGCTCGCCGTCGCCAGCGCCGTCGAGCCCACGGCGAGGCCGTCGAACCCGCCTTCCCCCCGAGCCCCGACGACAAGGAGTTCGGCCGTCTCGGAAACCGAGAGCAACGCGGCCGCGGCCGCATCGGCAATCTGAACGCCGCTCATCGCCACGCGGGGATACCGACTGGCAAGGTCGGTCTTCGCGCGCTGGAGCAGTTCCTCGCCGGTCTGCTGCCATGTCAAGGCAACGGGCTCATCGGTGGAGTCACGGGCGGGGGCGGGCGCGGCGTGCACGAGACGCAGCTGGAGGCCTCGAAGAGCTGCCTCCCTGGCGGCCCACTCGGCCGCGACGAGACTTTCTCGGGATCCGTCGATCCCGACTACGACAGAGCGGGTCATGCTGTACTCCTTCCCGGCGCTGCCTCGTGACCATTGTGAATGTGAAACTGCGGTAATACCCCCCGAGACGGCCGTGCCGCCTAGGGAGGGAAGGCGACTCAAGGGGTCCAGGACACCGAGAAGCCTGGCTTGATACGGGCCGTGCCGCAGCGACCGAGTCCCCGAACGATGTCGACTGACAGCGAAGACGCAGGGTTGAGGGGCACGCACTTCGGTCCAACGACGGCGTCCCGGACGCCGCCTTTGGTCCCGTACACGGCGCCAAACGGCTCTGCCGGATATTTCCCCCGGGCCTCTCGGTTCTGGGTGGCGACGGTGGGGCCGCGCTGCTGCTGCCGGTTGTGACTTTGCTCCTGATCGCACCGGTCCCCGGCTCGGCCTGTCCGGGGTGCTGGTGGTCCACTTGCTCGCTGCTGTGGGTGCCGCCCTGGTGGGCGGGCTGGTTCCGGCGCTGGCCGCGGCCCTCTCGGCGGCACTGCTCGCCGACTACTACTTCACCGCGCCCCTTCACTCGCTGCGCGTCGAGCATGGCGCGGACGCCCTCGCTCTGGCGGGCTGCGTCATCGCCGCCGTCTTGGTGGGCGCGGTCGCCGACGCAGCCGCCCGGCGCACCCGGCAAGCCGTACGCGCGACGTGGGAGGCGCGGATGCTGAGCCGGCTGGCGACCGCCATGATGCACGGCCAGGACCTGCCGAGCGGACCAGCATCCGCCGCAAAGATCGTTAAGTCCGCGGCGGCGGGGCCCGGGTGCGGGCGCGTTCTCCGCGCACCAGGAGGCTCCGCTGGCTTGCGTGGTGTCAGCCGACGTGCGGTCGTACGACCGTACCGCGCAGCTGGCGTGGTGCAGGACGGCGTGCGTGACCGGCCCCAGCCGGCCCTCGCCGCCGCCCCGGTCGGCGCGGCGGCCCACGACCAGCAGGTCGGCTCCCCGGGACGTATGCAGAAGCGCCTCCGCGGGATGGAGCAGGACGCCATCCGCGCGGACCGTGACCTCCGGGTACTTCTCCTGCCGGGTGCGCAGGGCGTCGGACAACCGCAGGACCGCCTGGTCCTCCCAGGTGGTGCGGTTCTCCTCGGTCACGAACAGAGCGCGGGGCGACACGGCCTCGGCGGGAACGGCCCATGCCTGCGCCACCCGGAGCACCGCTCCGCGCGTACGGGCCGCCCCGAACGCGAAGCCCGCCACCTCGTCGACCGGGCGATGCGCGTCGAAACCCAACACGACCTGAGGGACGGTGCCCGCCGGGCGCGTGCCATTCCCGAAACCCCCGGGCCGCCGTCCGGGCACCACTACGACGGGGCAGTCGGCCGCAGCCGCCACCCGAAGGGCCACCGAGCCGACCGCGAGGCCGTCGAAGCCGCCCGAGCCCCGTGCCCCGACCAAGAGCAGCCCGGCATCGCGCGCCGCGGACTGGAGCGCCTCGGCCCCGGTCCTTGGGCGCTCTGCTCGTCGTGCACCCGCAGATCCGGGTAGCGGGCACCGAGGCCGTCGATCACCCCCTGGACGATGCGTTCGCCCACGCGGCGCAGCATTTCCCCGGCCTGGTGGGGAACCGCATCGCCCGGAAGCGGTGGAGCGGCGTGCACGAGACGCAGAGGAACACATCGCAGCCTCGCCTCCCGTGCCGCCCACTCGGCCGCGGCGAGGCTGTGGTCGGATCCGTCGACGCCCGCCAACACGGGGTGACTCATCGTGTCCTCCTTCGCCCGCCGGGCCCGTTCCCGCCGTTCCAGGGCGGGGCCCGCGAAAGTCCCGGCAGACGAGACGTTCGCCCGCTCGTGGGCCGTTCGGCCTCGACGAAGGACCCGACCGGCTCTGCGGGGTGGCCGCCCCACGCGGATGATGGACTGGGAACCCGCGACGCGGCCGCACGGACTGTGGCACGTCCTGCTGCCTGCATGTGTGCGGCCGCCTCCATCGGCATTCCACAGGACAGGAGAGGCGGAGACCATGACCGACATCCAAGAGCTGCTGGGCGACGAGGCCAAGGACCTGCTGACGCACTCCGCCCAGGGGATCCCGGGGGAGGACCTGGTACTGCCCGGCCCCGACTTCGTCGACCGGGTCGTGGCTGGCACCGACCGCTCGCCCCGGGTGCTGCGCAACCTGCAGTCACTCTTCGACCACGGTCGGCTGGCCGGCACCGGATACGTGTCGATCCTGCCGGTCGACCAGGGAATCGAGCACTCCGCGGCGTCGGCGTTCGCCCCGAACCCCCGCTACCTCGACCCCGCGAACATCGTCGAACTCGCCATCGACGGCGGCTGCAACGCGGTGGCCAGCACACTCGGTGTGCTCGGCGCCGTGTCGCGGCGCTACGCGCACCGAATCCCTTTCATCGTCAAGCTCAACCACAACGAGCTGCTGACCTACCCGAACCACTACGACCAGATCCTGTTCGGCGATGTCCAGCAGTGCTTCAACCTCGGCGCGGTTGGCGTCGGCGCCACGGTCTACTTCGGCTCGGAACAGTCGGACCGCCAGCTGCGTGAGGCCAGCGAGGTCTTCGCCCAGGCCCATGAACTGGGCATGTTCACAGTGCTGTGGTGCTATCTGCGCAACTCGGCGTTCAAGAAGGACGGCGTGGACTACGCGGTGTCCGCCGACCTCACCGGCCAGGCCAATCATCTCGGCGTGACGATCGAGGCCGACATCGTCAAACAGAAACAGGCGGAGAACAACGGTGGCTACCTCGCGCTGGGCTTCGGCAAGACCCACCCGCTGCTGTACGACAGGCTCACCACCGACCACCCGATCGACCTCACGCGCTGGCAGGTCGCCAACTGCTACATGGGCCGCGTCGGCCTGATCAACAGCGGCGGCGCCTCGGCCGGCCAGGGAGACCTGGCCCAGGCGGTACGGACCGCGGTGATCAACAAGCGGGCCGGCGGCACCGGCCTCATCACCGGGCGCAAAGCCTTCCAGCGCCCCACCGCCGAGGGCATCGAGCTCCTGCACGCCGTCCAGGACGTCTATCTCGACGAGAGTGTGACCGTCGCCTGACGGGGGCGTGGCCGGACGCCCGGCGCCCCGCCGATGTCGGTCCCGGGCGTCTCGGTGTGCCTCAGAAAAACCGGCGTCACCTCACCGATGCGGACGGGGCATCCGGCGGGCCGTTCGGCCCAGCTCGGGAAACAGGCGGCAACACCGAACGAGATGGCCCGAGCACTACGGCTGACAGCCTGACCAGGGCAAACGGATGTTCTGGTGGTTGCAGTCCTGGTTGCATTCTTGCGGAGAGCGGCTGCCGCATCAACCCGCGTCGGCAGGGTTACGGTCGCGCGGATTCGCGGCCCAGGCGACGGCGTCGTCGAGTTCGTCGTATCCGGCCGATCCCGATCTTGATGTCCTCCCACCCGGCTGCCGGGGTGAACGACTGGAATTCCGGGCCGATCTCCGAAAGGATCCGGATGCGGCGGCCCTCTCTGCGGGCTTCGTCGACGAGCGGCTCGATCACCGCTTTGTAGTCGTCCTTCGACACCGTGCCGATCGCCTTGACCGCGTCGGCCCCTGAGGGCACGTCTCGGGTTCTCTCAAGCATGAGGATCCTCTCTCGACGCCGGATGTGGAGGCCGGCCGACGACGGAGACGGGCGGAGAAGACGACACACCCGCATAACCGTGGCTACCCCCGCCACCGGCTTCGACTCATATCGGAGCTTTCCCTGCCGTCCCGTCATGGCAAGATGCCAAGATCTCCGCGACCGCGTTCTCTTTGCTTGCCCGGCCCGGCAGTTGTCAGTCGGTCCGAGGGCAGATGCAGGGCGGGGTCAGGCCCGTCCATACAGCCGGTCGAGGTCAACGAGTATTACCTGCCCCTGCGCTGCGGCGGCGCGTAGGGCCGGGCTGAAGCCGGCGCCGCTGAAGCAAGCCGGCCGGGTGTGGGTGACATCCTCGCCGCGGTCGGAGACGAGGTCGAGGAGCCTCCGGAGGCGTTCCACATGGTCCAGATCCATGACCCCGTCCCACCGGGCCAGGCCCACCGACAGCAGAGAGCCGTTGCGCATGCCGCCGTGGCCGCGAACGACCACTTCCGCCGCCAGGTCCGTACCGCCGGGGTGCGTGGGGTCGGGCACTGACCCGTGGGCCACCATCGGACGGGCCGCGTTCGGCGACGTCGCCTTCCTGAACCTGCCGGACTTCCGCATCGACGACCTCAACCTCTCCCAGCTGATGCGGGGGAGCACGGCCGGTGTACCAGGCGGGCGGCGAGCTTGGACAGGCTCCAGGTGGCGAAGGCGGTCAGGCCCCAGTCGGCGGGGGACGTCCGGGCGATCAGGCAGATGTGCTCACGCACCCGCTCACTGATTGCCTTTGGGCGTCCCCCCATTTTGGGTCCAGCGTGTCGAACCCCCGCTCGTTGAAGGCGTGGATGACATCGCGGACGTAGTCCTCGCTGACCTGCGTCAGCGAGGTGATGTCCTTGACCGTCCGGCCCTGGGCGGAGATCAGCACCACGATCGCCCGCCGCCGCACCGGATCTTTGGCGGTCCGGATGATCCGCTGCAGCGTGCGGCGCTCCTTCATGCCGACCGGCCGGACGCGCACCCGGTCGACGCCCCGCGACCACCTCCAGGATCAGGTCCAGGAGTCAGTCTGCTCGCCGTCCCGCAGCACGTCGATTACGCGGCCAATGATGCGAGCCGAGCCGCTAGCTGGTGGGGACGGTGTCCGTGAACGTGGTGCCTGCTGTGCGGTAGGCGTTCACTTTGGCTGATACCTGAGCCGGGGTCAGGGCCTGGTCCTTGACGTGGAGGACGTAGTCGACCTGTTCGTCGTAGGCGCGGGCGGTGGTGCCGGTCTGGCCCGTGAGGTCGATCAGCCACTGGTTGAAGTTGATCGACATGGGGCGCTCGGGCAGGTAGGCGGCGTCGTGGGTGCCGAAGAGCTGTCCGTCGATGTAGTACTTGATGCTGCTGTTGTCGATGGTCAGCTGCAGATCGTGCCAGCCGTCGTAGCTCTGCCGGGACTCGGTGTGCTGGTTGACGGCCTGCCAGGGGTCGGGGTTGTAGGTCTCCCAGGACGTCGTGTAGAGGATGTCGGAGGACTCGCCCCAGCCGCCGTTGGGCAGGTACTCGAAGTCGTATTCGGAGTAGTCGTCCGCCATGGGCGCCGTGAGGTCGTTGATGGTGAAGAAGGTCTGCACGAGGTGGTCCCCGTCAGGCCCGGACACCGGCGCGTCGGCGAACTTCACCCGGGCGGCGTAGGTGCCGTTCTTGAACTTCGTCGCCTTGGTGAGGACTTCGGTCTGCTCGGTGCTCTCCGCCGTCCCCGCCGTCGAAGTCCGCAGGTTCATCACGGAGTTGCCGCCGGTGGTGGCGAAGGTGACGTTCTCCGGAGACCAGGTCGCGCCGGGCACGCCGGGCCCGCCCGCATGGGAACGGACGCTCCATCCGTTCGCCGAGATCTTCGGGTCGCTGGAACTGGTGTAGTTGAAGTCGTCGAACAGGCTCCGTCCGTCGGCAGGGGGGTCGGTCGGCGGATCGGTGGGGGGATCGGTCGGGTCATTGTCCCCGGGTGTCGTGCCCCATACCGTGCTGCCGGACAACTGGGCAGTGACCTTCGGCCAGTTCGCGTACGCCGTCTGGGAGGCTCCGAAGGAGTAGTCGTCGCTCTGGTTGAGCGGCTGCCAGTCCGAGCGGTAGAAGCGTAGTTGCATGTCCCCGGTGTCGGAGCCGGGAGCAAGGCTGCCCGCGTTCGAGGTGAAGCCGACGTCGAGATAGCGGTCGGCGGTGGCGGTGGGGTTGGCCAGCGTGCCGAATGTGCCGGTGACGTTGGCACACCCCTTCACCGCCCAGGAGCAGGCGAAGCGGTAACCGGCGCTGTTGGAGTCGGCTTTGAAGTAGTAGCGCACCTTGACGCTGGAGAGCTGGATGGTGGTGATGCCGGTGTTCTTGACCATGAACCAGGGTTCGGCCTGGTCCGCCGTCGCGCCGGTGGCGCTGGTGCGGTACTGGACGGTCACAGCCTCGCCGACGGCGCCGGCCGTGCCGGACAGAGCGACGAGACCGGCAGTCCCGGCGGCCGTCGCCGCGGCCGCGGCGACGGCGACGCGCCATCCGCTGGGGGCAGTTCTGGGCTTCATGGGGGATCCTTCCGGAGCGGGCTGATCTGCGGCGTGTTCCGTGCGGAGCAGGAACGTGCTGTGGTGCGGCTCGCGGGCGGCGACCGAGCGCGTCGAGGCGCGCAGCGTGCCCTGCAGGTGCCTCGTGGTCGGTGCGAACAGGACGCGCAGCAACTGCTCCGCGGGTCCGGTGCCCTCGCCGACGCTCAGGCAGGTGCCGACGTTGAAGGCGAAGCGGCCAAGCCTTGAGGGGGCCTTCGCAGGGTGGGGCACGGGCGAGGCGCGCGGCGGGCTCACACCTGTCTCCAGAGGTCGCGTGGGGGAGCGAGGGAGCTGTCAGTCCCGGGCTGGGCCGACGGTGAAACCAGGGGTGACGCGGTGCCGGGGGAGGGGCCCGGCGTGTGCGCGGAGGGCAGAGGCCCCTGTGGAGGCATCGCAGCGCGCTCCAACCGCGGACGTGGCGGTCACCACCCCTGCGGGTGTGCCTGCGGGCATGCGGAGCTTCACGGTCACCCCCGGTGGGAAGGCACCTGGAGACCTGACCAGTTGGGTAACTGGTCAGGTTACCTCTTGCTGGTCGTTGAAGGTGGCATAGACCAACCGAGGCGTCAACCCCCAGTGCCCTATTGCCTTTTGAGGTGGTCCGCATTCCCAGGGCCTCGCCGCATGAGACGCGAAGTGGTTACACTGGACCTGACCAGTACGAGGTCGGTGGTAAGGGCCAGGAACGGTGCCGGGAGCGAACGGGCGCGGTGGGGCGGGGACGGCGACATGAACGCAGAGGAATCGGGAGCCGTCCTGAAGCGCGAACGCGTCAGAGACCACATCCTCGAACTGATCGAATCCCTCAACCCGGGTGACGCCATCCCGTCCGAGCGCTCCCTGTGCGCCGCCCTGCACGTCTCCCGGCCAACACTGCGGGCAGCCGCCGGAGAACTCGTCGCAGCGGGTCTGCTGGTGCGCGAACACGGCCGTGGGATGTTCGTGGCACCCGAGAAGATCACACAGGAACTCATCTCAGACCAGCACGCAGCCGTCCTCCCACGGGCATCCGGCACCTGGTCGAGCCGATTGCTGGAATTCACCACCATTGCGGCCGGCGCCCGCGTGGGACGCAAACTGCACGTGTCACCCGCCGCCGACATCGTCTACGTGGCCCGGCTACGACTCGTCGACAGCGCCCCCATGGCCATCGAGCACCTGCACATCCCCGCAGCCCTCGTGCCCGCACTCACCGCCGAGGAACTCGAGGCCGGAGATCTCTACGAACACCTCCGCGACCGCCACGGAGTCCAGGTCAGCGAAGCCACCCAGACGATCGAACCCACCGTCGTCAGCCAGGCCGAAGCCAGACTCCTCACCATCCCGCACCTGTCGCCCGCCCTGCTCTTCGAACGCCTCACCAGCGACACGGACAAACGGCCCGTCGAATACGTCCACTCCGTCTACCGCGGCGACCGCTACCGCATCGTCTCCCGCCTGTCCCTGGGACCGGCCGCCACCCACGAGCCCACACCATCCACCGGACACGTACCGGGAATACCACCAGGAGCTCTGAACGAGCACACAGCCATCGCCCTCACCGCCCAAGGCACCGTCCAACCCGCCCGCTGGCCCGCGGATCCGGCCAGACGCACCTCAAGGTCATGAGGCTCCCACGCGCTGGTCCGCTTGCCCGGTGCCGACTCGCCCCCGAAGGGTGTGCCCCATATCTTCGGTCGCGGTGCGGCGCGGCTCCAGCAACTCAACGGCCGGCAGCCTCATGTGTGGTCGGTAATCACCTGCTCGTTGGCGCCAGCCGACACGCGCGACCGCTTCCCTCTCTGGCAGGGCCTGTCGCGGCGGGTTCAGGGCGTTTCGGTCGCGCACCGCGCCTGCCTGGCAGCCGTCGTCCTGCCGCCCGCTGAACACGAGGATTTCCCGCTTTTCGCAGGTGCTGGGCCGTCGCTGGAGACGACTCGGACCGGGCGGCACGCGAAGCGCCTGTTCGAGACCGTCCACGAGCACACCGGCACGGGCCGCAGCATCAGCGCGATCGCCTGTGAACGCGGCTTGAACCGGCGCACCGTGCACAAGTACGCCCGCGCCACCGGCTGGCAGGAGGTGGTCCGTCGTCCCCGGTTCCACCCGCCCACGGCCCTTGCGCCCTACCGCTGGCCGCCAAGGGCTACCGCGGGCACTGCCATCGCGTCAAAGTCGCCGTCGCGTCCTGGCGTGAGACGAAGGGCACGCCGGCCCCGCAGACACATGCACCCTCACCCCTCCAGGTCGCCCGATGGATCATCGCTCCGCCCGAACGTCGGCACCTGGACGCCCAGGAACGGCTCCGCCTGCTGTTCGCTCACTGTCCGGAACTGGCAGACATCCACGAAATGGTGCGCGAGTTCGCCGCCATGCTCGACCAGCACGACGCCATTGAACTGCCCGGCTGGCTCGAACAGCTCGCCACCTGCGGACATCCCACCCTGGCGGGCCTGGCGAAGGGGATCCGCGAGGACCAGGACGCGGCGGTCCAGGGCATCATCACCGCCTACAGCTCCGGGATGAATGAAGGCCGCGTCACGGACGTGAAGCTCCAGAAACGGATCACGGCAGGTTGCGCCGGCATCCCGCTCCTGCGGCAACGCGTCGTTCTGATCGCCCACTTGAGACGCCGCTACTCCGACCGGGCCACCTCCCCGTGGTGATCTCCGGACACGAAAATCTTGCCAGGGCCACGTCCATGTGTTCGCCTACAACGCCAGACGGTGGATCAGCACTCGCTCGCCCTCGTCACGGCCCGACCGTGCCCGCAGCACCATTACCCAGCACTTGCCGCGAACACCCGCAACCACCCAGCTACCAGCAGCTGTACCCACCGAATGCGGAATCGAGCGCTAGAGCAGGATGCGGAGGTCAAGCACGGGCTCGGTGGCGTCGACCGGCGTCGCGTCCAGTTTTTGAAGGACATGGAGCATCCGCTTGTTGCTCGCCGCCACCACGGCGGCGAGCGCTTGGTGTCCCTCGCGGCGGGCAACGGTCGCCGCATGTTCGGCCAGCGCCGTGCCGAGCCCCCTTGCCTGCCACGCGTCCTCGACCAGGATCGCGAGTTCCCCCACTCCTTGCTGATCGGTGCGCATGACATTGGTCATGGCGATGATGTGGTCCATACACTCGGCCGGAGTGGTCACCAGCGTGGTCCCGCGCTCTGGGCTAGACAACTGACGCCATTCGGAAGGTGAGAGCCCGGACTTGCCCGCGTGGTATCGCAGGGCTCGGCTGCCCAGCGAGCAACGTCGGTGCAATTCCTGGACCGGCACCAGGTCGACGGGGGCCGCCTCCCGGGTTCGGGTGGCGGTGCCGTCGGTCAGCGTGATCGAGTGTGCGGCGTCTCGACGACTGGCGTCGGGCATCGACGTTCTCCTCACATTGCGATCGTGACTGCTGTGCCGCGGATCCCGGGCGGCAAACGCGGCCTTGCTACCGCAGCAGTCTTTTGCGGCCTCCAGACCTACTCAAGGGGACTTCGCGTCACGTCGATTGCGCTGCGCTTACGTTTGACCACGAAAGGATGCGAAAATATGAAGGACCCATGGTCTTCGTCGGCGCCGATGCTGAGCATTGCTCACGTCATCGCTCAAGGATTTACACGGAGGACCGCCCGGCCCTCGCCACCAGGACAGGCCGATGAACGTCCGTACTTCGCATAAGCGAGCCACTTCTGAGCGGGTGTGCATTACTCAACCCGCTGGTGCACTGACGCGGATGCCGGCGGCCGGGCCTGGGGGCACGCGATCAGCAGGCGGCAGTCGGGCAGGGTCCCGTCCCACCAGCCCCGTTGGGACGAGGCCGCGGCCTGGACAGGACGCTCGACTGCTTTGCCGGCGGGGTGGACGCGCACGGCGACGAAGCGGGAGGGCGACTTCCCTCGCGAGCACTGCCGCCAGGTGAGACGGGTGAATGCCTCCGGTTCGAGCCGGGCCACAGGTCTGGTCTGTCACCGATGGTGCCAGATCGCGGTAGCGGGGCTGCGGCCGGCATCCGATGGCCCGTTGCGGGCCGAGCCCACGGGCTTTGCTTCGAAGGGGGCGCTCACGTCCGAGCGGACGGCCAGGACGTAGTCGATTCCGCGTTCGCCAGCGCCGTCCGCAGATACGCGTTGGTGCCGTAGGGCGGCGAGCGTGTCGAGCATGTCCAGGGCCAGGTGCCACTTCTCGCGGTGAGTGACCTCGGGCGGGATGCGAGTGATGGTCCGGTGGTCGGTGTCCGATGCCCCTTCCTGGGGCAGGAACAGGCGCCACAGGAGGCGGTGTCGGTTGTCGCGTGAACGGTGGCACGACCTGGCAGTTGGCCCGATTGCCCGTGGCACCGCAGTACTGTGGTGCCACGCCGGCCGACATCCTTCCGTTCTTGGCCACCATTACCTCGTCGATCACCCAGGCCGCAGGTTCGACCAACGGCAGCATGCGTTCGGTGATCCGTCGCTGCACCGGCACGGGGTCCCACGTGGGCTGGTTCACGAACTGCTGCAAGTTCTTCTCGTTGCTGTCCGGCAGCCGCGAGGCGATGACCCGGTTCGACGTGCCTCGGCCGTCCAGTATCAGCCCCCGCAGACAGCAGTCGCCCTTGGCCCGCTGGTCCCTGCGCGACACGGTGCAGCAGACGACTCCGTCCGAAGGGACGGTCCGCGCAGCGACTGGTTGACGGTCTCGGACCGTCGCTCGTCACCGGCCGGGATCTAGACCCGGGACCTTGATTGCTGTGCAGCGCTGCCGGCACGCGGTATTCAACTTCCCGACAGCTGGCGGCAGATCCAGCCGCGGGTTGCCGTCAGCCGGCGCACGAGAATGCCGTTGATCACCCCTGCCGTGACCCTTCCGCCGTCCCTCGTTTCACATGCCCGGAAAGATGGTCGGACACCGCCTGGAGCGGGGCCGCCGGTGCGTCTCACACTGCCGGCTCCAGGCGATGTCTACTGTTGGTGCACCAGGGGCAACGGACGGCGGGACTACAGGGCGGCGATGACGTCGGCAGAGGTCATCGGCAGCGAAAACATCGGGAAGTCGTAGGAGATGGCGTTGTCGTGCTCCTCCTGCGAGACGGCGGCGACGCAGTCGGTCAGGGTGATCACCCGGAAGCCGTGCTCGTAACCCGTGCGCATGGTCGACTCCACGCAGCAGTTGGTGAGGAAGCCGCCGAGGATGATCGTGTCGATGCCCTTGCTGCGAAGGATGAAATCGAGGTTCGTGCTGGCGAAGGTGTCGAGCCCGCGCTTGCCCTCGATGACGATGTCCCCGTTCACCGGAGTCAGCTCGTCGACGATGGCCGCGCCCCACGTGCCCTTCACGAACGCCTTCCCGTCCACCACGCCTTTGAGGATTCCGTAGGGGTGTCGGGTCAGCTCGCCGTAGCCTTCCGCGAACGTGATGGGCGCGTGCATGATCGGCACTCCGGCCCGCCGGGCGGTGTCGACCACGGCGACGGTGTTGGCAAGCATGCCGGTGCGCTGCATGACGTCGGCGACCGCCCCGTGCAGCACGCCGCCGTCGCTGGTGAACTCGTTCTGGTACTCGATGAGCACGATTGCGGTCTTGGCCGGGTCGAGCTCGAGCTTGTCGGTCATGGCGCCACCTGATTTCCGCGTCTTCGAGGCTAGGGGCCTCTGTGTCCTGAGGCACAGCGAGGAGCACGATAGCTGCTTGTCCGACAAGCAGGCAAGAAGCTATCGTGTGCCGCATGACGATCTCGCCGGTATCGCGCGTGCCCCTGAGTCTGGACGTGGCTCAGCGCCTGCGAGCGGCCATCATCGACGGCACCTTCCCCGCCGAGACCGAGCTGCCCACGGAGACCGAACTCGCCCAGTCCTTCGGTGTCGGGCGGTCCACCATCCGCGAAGCGCTCCGGGTGTTGCAGGCGCACGGCCTGATCAGCGGCGCGGATACCGTCTCCACCGCGCGTCCGCGCGTCACCCACGAGCGCACGGCGGGCGCGGCGGGCCTGGCGCTGAGTACCGCGTTGCAGGTAGGCGCGATCCCGCTGGGTGACCTGGTGGCGCTTCGCATGCTGCTGGAGGCGGAGGCGATACGGCAGACCACCTCCGTGCCCGATGCGGCGAGGGCCTGCCTGGCGACCATGGCTGCAGCGGTGGAGAACACCGACATCCATACCTTCCACGCAGCTGACGTGGACTTCCACGTGCAACTCGCCTATGCCGGCGGTAATCAGGCGGTGGGGTTCGTCATCGGCGTGCTGCGCGACTGCATCGCCGGCTACCTGCTCGACGCGCTCGCCGCGGTGGCCGATCGGGGCACGGTGCTCGCGCGTCTGCTGGCCGAACACCAGGCGATCGTCGACGCGCTGGACGCGGGCGATTCCGACCGAGCCGCCGAGCTGGTCGTGGCTCACGTCCGCGGTTTCTACGAGCCGGAGACACCATGACCGAGGTTGTCGCGGACGTCGCCGCCGCCCTGGCCGCCGTGCTCCCGGGCCGGGTGGTCACCGACCGGGACGCGATGGAGGCCTACCGGCGTGACCAATGCCTGTTGGCTCCCGCGGGGCGCCCGGCGGCGGTGGTATGTGCCCGCTCGACCGATGACGTGATTGCCGCACTGTGCACAGCCGGCGACCATCGCGCCCCGGTGGTGACCCGGGGGGCCGGCACCGGGTTGGCCGGCGCGGCCAATGCGATCGACGGCTGCGTCGTACTCTCGCTCGCCGCGATGGACCGGATCCTGGCCCTTGACGTGGCCGGCCGGACGGCAACCGTCGAGCCGGGCGTGGTCACCGGCGATCTCGACGCCCGCGCCCGCGAGCACGGCCTGTGGTATCCGCCGGACCCCGGCAGCAAGGCGATCTCCACCATCGGCGGCAACCTGTCGACCAACGCAGGCGGCATGTGCTGCGCCAAGTATGGGGTCACCGCTGACCATGTCGCCGCGCTGACGGCCGTGCTCGCCGATGGCCGCGTGATCCGTACCGGTCCGCCGACCCGCAAGAACGTCACCGGGCTCGACCTCACCCGGCTCCTCGTCGGCTCCGAAGGCACCCTCGCGGTGATCGTGGACGCCACCGTGCGACTGCGACCGCTCCCGACGGCGACGGCGACCGCAGTGGCCGTGTTCCCGACACCCCAACAGGCAGTCGACACCGTGCTGCAGATCGCGACGGTCGCCGACCCAGCGGCGGTGGAGCTCATGGACCGCACCTGCATTCGCGCCGTCAATCGCCTGACACGCATGGGGTTGGACGAGTCGGCCGGGGCGCTCCTGCTCATCCAGTGCGACGGGCCGTCCGCCGATCAGGAAGCCGTCACCTGTGCCAGGCTGGCTGAAGCCGGGGGTGCCACCGAGGTGCTGCACACTGCCGACCCAACGGAAGGCGAGATGTTCATGCAGGCCAGACGAACGGTGTACCCGGCGCTGGAGAGACTGGGCACCACGCTGCTCGACGACGTCGGCGTCGCGGTCCAGGACCTTCCCCGTTTGCTTGGCGCGATCGAGCGAACTGCTGCCGACCACGGCGTGCTGGTCGGCACCTTCGGCCACGCTGCCGACGGCAATTTGCATCCGACCATCGTCTACGACGCCACCGACCGTGACGCCGCTGATCGTGCCGGTGCCGCGTTCGACGACATCGTGGCCGCCGCGCTCGCGCTCGGCGGCACGATCACCGGCGAGCACGGCGTGGGCTCGCTCAAGACGCGCCACCTCGACGCACAACTCGGTCCTACCGAGCGGGAGCTGATGACGGGCATCAAGGCCGTCTTCGACCCCGAGGGCATCCTCAACCCGGGTCGCGCGTATTAGTCGCGCGTATTAGGGGTCATTCAAACGAACGCCCCTGTCTCACGTTCGGTGGCGACGGACCGGTGCCGGTGTCCTTGTTGCCGTCCGTGCACACGCACGCTGGTGTAGCCCACGCACGGCTGCGGCCACACGATTTTCGTCGATGCCGGTGGTCGGTCGGCCCTGTTCTGAGGTCAGAACGGGCCATGAAGACTGCCCAGCCTGTCGGTCAGGCGTAGGTTCTCGGAGTAGTCGACCGGGCAGGTGATCACGGAGACCGTGTCGTCGAGGGCGCGGGGCGGCACGGGCAGCAGTTGGTCGGCGGTCTCGATCCGGTAACCTCGCGCGCCGAAGCTTTCGGCGTAGGCGACCAAGTCCGGGTTGGTGAACCGGGTGTGGCTGTGACGGCCGAGTTCGAGTTCCATCTTCCAGGTGATCAGGCCGTATTCCTCGTCCACCAGGACGAGGAGGACCAGTGGCACGCGTTCGCGGACAGCGGTCTGCAGTTCCTGGGAGTTCATCAGGAACGAGCCGTCGCCCATCATTGCGAGCACTCGCCGGTCCGGTCGCGCGAGCTTGGCGGCGATGGCGCCCGGCAGTGCGAAACCCATGGTGGACAGACCGTTGGAGACCAGGCACGTGTCCGGCTCGTAGGTGGGGTAGAGGCGCGCCATCCACATCCTCCCGGCGCCGGTGTCCGCGAGCACGATGTCGTGGCGGCGCAGTCGACGGGGGCTGTCCGGGGCTTCGCCGCGGACAGCCCCCGCGTGATGCGAGGAGAACGTGGAATGCCCGTCGTTGTCACCGGACGGCACCCGCATCGCGTTCAAGGAGGCCATCGGCGCCGATCCCCCCCGCGGCTGGCGCCTGTCCGTGCTCGAACTGGCCTCGATGCAGGTGACGCCGCTGGCAGAGACCCGCAGCATCGACGACCAGGCTGCCTGGCTCGACAACGCCACGCTCGCCTACACGGTACGAGACAGCAGCGGCGACCCTGATGTCTGGACGGTGCGGGCTGACGGGTCCGGCGCACCTCACCTGCTCGTCCCCGACTCCGAGTCCCCGGCTGCACTGGGCTGAGAGGCCATCCACTTTCGTCATCACGGTGGACGCCGTGCCACTCGCCCTGGCTGCCCTCGTTGCAGCGCCCGAGTCTGCCACCAGCGTCAACGGACTGCTGGACCGAGCATCCCCTCACCTGCAACGCCGCCGCGTCCCCGGCCTGCACCGGCTGCGCGCTTCGGGCGGCCTGCTGAGGCTGCGACCGTGGCACGGCCTGAAGATGGGCGGCCTCGGCGGCGGTGGAGGAGGAAGCGAAGGTGAACGCGCGTGGGGACGGCCCGTGCGCCCGCAGGTCCGCCGAAAGCGCCTGCCCGCCCCGGTCCCCCGTGAGTCGACGCCTGCTGCGCGGGGGACCGGTTGCCCGGATTGATCGCTTGACCCGTGCGTCGCGTCCTCCTCGAGTCGGCGGTCGGTGCGCGCGGATGGCGGTGGCCGCCCAGGCTCCGCCATCCGCGCCGGAAGAGGTGGTGCGTCAGCTGACGGTGAAGCTGCCCTTCATACCCTTGTCGGCGTGGTCGGCGATGCCGCACTTGTAGGTGTACGTGCCGGGCTTGGCCAGGGTGATGACGGCCTCTCCGGTGGTTCCGGGCTTGACCGGACTGACCTCGCCGACTTCCTTGCCGTCGGGGCCGAAGACCTCCAGCTCGTGCTCGGTTGTGCCCTGATTCTC
Source organism: Streptomyces sp. NPDC001406 (assembly GCF_042895285.1). NCBI lineage: Bacteria > Bacillati > Actinomycetota > Actinomycetes > Kitasatosporales > Streptomycetaceae > Streptomyces > Streptomyces sp. NPDC001406. The sequence continues at coordinate 78,338 of NZ_JBIAWG010000021.1, read as the reverse complement.
CAGCTTGAACTCGATCTTCTCGCCGGCCTTGGCGGTGAGCGTGTCCAGTCCTTCGAGCTGGTGCTCCTTGGCTTCGACCTCGACCTCGCGGTCGTATGCCTCCTCTTCGGCCTCTGTGTTCGCCTTGGCGCCCTCGACGGTGATCTTCTGGCGGATGCCGTCGCCCGTCTGGCCGGGCTTGCACGCAATCTCGTACGTGCCGCCGCCCAGCTCGACTTGCATGTCGCGGGAGGTACCGGGACCGATGTTCTCGACCTCGCTGACGATGCGGTCGTAGGCGCCGTCGTGCTTGCCATAGACGTAGACCTCGGTCGCCTTGTCGCCCTTGTTGGTGATGGCGAAGGCGATCTTGCCGGTCTTCAGCTCCGTCTTGGCGACCTTGCAGGCGGTGTCAGTGGCGGTGATGGCCACCTTGTCGCTTGCGGAGCCACTGGAGTTGTTGCCGCCGCAGGCGGCCAGGAGGGGGAGGGCGAGGACGGCGGTGACCAGGATGGGGAGCGTGCGAGACGTGCGCATAGGTGATCTCCGAAAGAGCGGTGGGGCGGGAAAGGGCGCTGCGTGGGGAGTCAGCGGTTGGCCGGAGCACCGGCAGGGGCCGGGGTGTTGCTCCGGCCAGGGAGGAAGAACACGGTCATCACCGGGAGGATGTAGGCGAGCCAGGCGGCAACCTCGTACCAGGTGGAGGCCGGGCTGAAGTTGACCGTGCCCTTGAGCAGGGTGCCGTACCAACTGTCGGGTGGAACGGCGCTTGAGACGTCGAAGGCGATGTCGTTCAGCCCTGGCAGGACGCCTGCCTCCTGCAGATCGTGGACGCCGTAGGAGAAGACCCCGGCAGCGACGACGACCAGGGCGGCACCGGTCCAGGTGAAGAACCTGGCGAGGTTGATCTTCACGGCGCCGCGGTAGAAGAGGTAGCCCAGGACGACGGCGCTGACCAGGCCGAGACCAGCGCCGAGAAGCGGGGCAGTGCTCTGGCCGGTGGCTTGCACGGCGGTCCAGATGAAAAGGGCTGTCTCGAGCCCCTCCCGGCCGACCGCGATGAACGACGTGACGACCAGGGCCAGGGTGCCCATTGCGAGGGCGGCGTCGAGCCTGCCCTGCAGTTCGGCCTTCAGGTGCCGGGCAGTGCGGCGCATCCAGAAGACCATCCAGGTGACAAAGCCGACCGCGACGATCGACAGGCTGCCACCGAAAGCCTCCTGGGCCTCGAAGGACATCTGGGAGGAGGAGAAGGTGAGCACGGCACCGAAGGCGAGACTGAGGGTCACGGCGGCTAGCACGCCGGCCCACAGAGGCGCGAGCCGGTCACGGTGGTCACTCTTGACCAGGTAGGCGACCAGGATGCCCACGACGAGGGACGCTTCGAGTCCCTCGCGCAGGCCGATGAGGTAGTTGGCGAACACAGCGCGGACAGTAAATGAGGTAAGCCTTACCTATCAAGTTTCTGTGCGTCAGAATCTCGGTGAGGTCACGACGCGGTCACTCTGTCCACGGAGGAGGTCGCCGCCGACCGGCACGCGTCCGTGAACCCGTAAAGACTCACCTCAAATCATCGGGTGCGGCGCCGGGCGGGCTCGTACGGATGCGATGGACTGCAAGGGGCAACGCGACTGCCAGGACATGGCTGCCGCGACCTGGCCGCCGCCGCGGATGTCGATTTCCTCGGGATTGAGCGAGTCCTAGGGCCGGCGGCTCATGACGGCCGCGGTGCCCGTCGAACTTCGCCGGTCCCACCGCTGCGATGGCGGTGCCTTCGAACTGCTCGGCCTCGCGCCACATCTGCACCGCCACCCGCGTTCAGCGCGTGCCGGTGTGTGTCGAGGCCCCATGCGCTGGACGGGGTAGTGGGACCCCGGAGCCTCGCGCGGGCGCACCACAGCCGACCGCGGAGTGCCCCACTCCCCTCCATCCAGGCCCGACCGACCGCATCCGGTCTCACCCCCTCGGGGAGATACTGCCGCATGCGAATGCCGAAGCCGCGACGTGACGGGCGCGCGGTCGGCAGGGAGGGGAAAACGATCATGCAGACCAACGACGTGCAGTTAATTCGGGCCTTCACCGCAGTTACGGGGGGACGCAGCCAGGACACCAGCCCGAACGAGGTCGCCGGGATCCAGCAGGCCAACTTCGACCTCATCATCGAAGGGGAAGCAGGGGACGCCGTCGGAGACGCGGAGATGGCCTACACGCTGTACCTCAGCGCGGCGTCAACGTCGGGCGGCGTCACGGCGTTTGCGCGGCAACGGCTGGCGGAGAGGGTGGCCGATGGCAGCTTCGGGTGGTCCGTCACCCCCACGAAGAACGATGGCTACCTTCTGCGCCGCGTCATCACCGTGAACGCCGGCGACTTCCCCGAGGGAGACGTGTACCAGTTCACGATCACCCTCAGGACCAAGAACGGCATCCTCACCACAACGAAGAGCGACGAGTTCGTGACGATCTGAGCTGACAAAGGCAGCCGCCCCTGCGCCCGCTCACCAGGCGCGGGGCGGCCAGTCCTACTGCAGGACCTCTTACAGCGGCTGGTGACGCTGTGCAGTGCTGCTGGTATGTAGGATTCAACTTCCCGACAGTTGGCGGCAGATCCTGCCGAGGGTTGCCGTCCGCCGGCGCACGAGAATGTCGTTGGTCACTGCTCCGGTGGCCTTTCCGTCGTCCCTCGTCTCACGTGCCGGAAGGATGGTCGGAAACCGCTTGGAGCGGAGGACGTAACGGCCCTGTACAAGCGGTCCAGGAAGGCACCGGACGCGCAGCTGCACCTCGTCGACGGCAGCGCCCATGACGCCGACATGTTCGGAGCCGAATTCCAGGTGTGGTTGGACGTCAAGGCGTTCATGGCCGAGTACAAGCGACGCCGGGCGGCCGTTCGCTCAGTGCGCAGCCAGCACGCTGTGTACCTTCAGCGCGAGATGGACCTGCAGCGCGTGGTCGCCGTGCCGCCACTGCGGTCCCAGTAGGGCGGTGACGCGGTCCATGCGCTGGTACAGGGTGTTGACGTGGATGAACAGGTCGGTCGCGGTGCGGGTGAGGCTCGCGTCGCAGGCGAAGTACGCCAGGAGGGTGCGGACGAGCTCGCCGCCGCGGCGTTCGTCGTAGTCCAGCACGGGTCCGATGACGCGCCGCACGAACCGGCGCAGCTCCTCGCGGCCGGCCTGTCTGAACAGCAGCCCGTAGATGCCGAGTTCGTCGGGGGAGGCGCCGTGGCCGTCCCGGTCGAGGGCGAGCAGAACGTCGAGGCACCGCGCCGCGTCGCGGTGGGCTGCGATGACGGCGTCGACGCCCGGAGCCGCCGACGTGCCGCCGACCGTGACCGCGTCGCCCACGGTCCTGGACAGGTGGTCGGCCAGTGAGCGGGCGGTCTCCGCCGGAGTGTGATCGCCGGGTAGCAGGACGACGACGTCGCCGCGGTATTCGCCGGCCAGGCCCTTTGCCTGGGCGGCGAACGTGGCGGCCGCGTCGGCAATGGCCCGGCGGTGTCCGCCGCCGCGGCATCGGGCGGCGAGAACGGTGTGCGGCCGGCTCAGATCGAGGCCCATCAGGGCGGCGCGGCGGCGCAGTCCCTCGAGGTCGCGGTGCGGGGCTCCGAGCAGGTCCTCCAGGATCTCACCGCGCAGGCGGTGCTCGGCCTCGGCGACGCCGCGCTCGCTCAGCAGCATGAGCGCCGTGACCAGGGCCGCGCGCTCCAGTGAGCGCATGTCGACGGCGTCGAGGCGCTCCCTCACCAGGGCCAGGGACCCGAGCGCCTCGGTCCCGGCCATGATCGGCGTGGCGCAGGCCGAGGCACCGGTTCCCGAACCGGGGATACGGCGGGTTCGACGGGACTCCGCGCTCAGTATGCAGGCTTCGTGCACCGCGCGGGCGGTCGGTGACTCCTGTAGGAGGGCGCCGCCCACACCGGTGTGTTCGACCACCGGATCCCCGCCCACGGCGGCCATGACGCGGCCGGCGGGGTCGAGGACAAGGATGCTGCCGCCGAGTACCTCGGCGAGGTTTTCGGCGACGTCGTGCATACCGCCTCCGTGCAGGACGATGCTGGTCAGTCGCTCGTGCAGCGAGGCGGCCTGCTCCACGGACGCGCTGTGGGCCTGGATGACGGCGTTCGCCTCGGTGAGGTCGTCGACGGCGCGCCGGACCTCCTGGAAAAGGGTGGCGTTCTCGATGGCGATGGCCGCGTGGTTGGCCAGCGAGACGAGCAGAGCCACCTCGTGGTCGGGGAACGGGCGTGCGCTGCGGTTGGCCGCGAACAGCACCCCTATGACCTTCTTACCGAGCTTGAGCGGCACGCCCTGGATGGCCATCAGCCCTTCGTCGCGCACGACGTCGTCGACGGTGTGGTCGAAGCGCGCGTCACGCAGGTAGTCGGGGGTGTTGTAGGGGACGGCGGTCTTGGCCACCAGGCCGCCGAGCCCAGCTCCCATGGCCAGCCGGGCGCGTTTGAAGGCGTCGGTGCGGATGCCGTCGGTGACTCGTACGTAGTTGTCGTCGCGCCGGGTGTCGTGCAGCATCATGTAGGCGGCGTCCGCGCCCAGCAGGACCCGGCCCCGGCGGACGATCGCCTGGAGCACCGCCTCCAGGTCGCGCAGGGAGGAGAGGTCGCCCGCGGTCTCGTACAGCGCGGCGAGTTCGTCCTCGCGGCGGCGACGGTCCTCCAGCTGGGCTCTGACGTGCAGCGCATCGTCGACCAGTGGGCGCAGGTGCGGTAGCTCGCCGGCGGGGCAGCCGTCGAGGAGTGCCTCGTAGGCCTCGGGGGTGGCGCGGTCGCGCAGCAGGCGCAGCAAGCTGCGGGCCGTGTCGATGCCCGGGCTGCTCGGTGACAGGTCGGTGGTCATGGTCCCCCCTCGGGCGGTTCGGGCGGCACCTGGTGAGCTGTGCTGCACCGCAGCCTGTGAGGGCGCGGTGGGCTGCCTACGATGACACGCGCTGCGGCGTGCTGTCATGATCCTTCCCAGTGCCGGACCCGGGCTCGTGGACCTCGGGCTCTGAGCCCGCGCGTGCCCGGACGGCATGCGCGATCGTGCCCCACACCCCACGCCGGAAGACCAGCACGGCGACGATGAAGACACCACCGGTGATCAGCCCGGTCTCCTCGAAGCCGGCGGTGGACAGCCAGTCCTCCAGGCGCACGACGACGGCGGCGCCGAGCAGGCTGCCCCACAGGGTGCCGATGCCCCCCAGCACCGTCATCACGACAACCTCGCCGGAGGTCGTCCAGTAGACCTCCTGCAGCGAGGCGAAGCCGTGGTTGACGGCGAAGAGGCCGCCCGCCAGGCCGGACAGGAACGCCGAGACGACGAAGACAACGAGTTTGTACCGGTCGGCTGGGTAGCCCAGCGCGCGCACCCGGTCGGTGTTCTCGCGCACGGCGGCGACCACCCGGCCGAACGGTGAGTGTACGATCCGCCAGGCCGCCGCCAGGCCGAGCAGCACCGCGGGCAGCATGGCGTAGTAGAAGAGGAAGGAGTCCGACAGGTCGATGCCGGGCAGTTCCCGCGGGATGCCCTGCAGGCCGTTCTCGCCGCCGGTGACGTCGCCCCACTGGTTGGCGACGAAGTACACCATCTGCGCGAACGCCAGGGTGACCATGGCGAAGTAGATGCCGCTGCGGCGCACGGCCAGCCAGCCGATCGGTGCGGCGAGCAGCGCGGCGGCCGCGGCGCCGGCCAGCACGGCGGCGTAGAAGGGCAGTTTGTTGTGGAGGGCGATGAGCCCGGTCACGTACGCCGAGGTGCCCCAGAAGGCTGCGTGTCCGAAGGACAGCAGGCCGGCGTGCCCGAGCAGCAGGTCGAAGGCGACGGCGAACAGCCCCCAGCACAGGATGTCGGCGGCGACCGGCGGATACAGCACCCAGGGCAGGCCGAGGGCCGCGACGAGCCCGGCCGCGAGCAGGCCCCACCGGACAGCGGTGGGATACCGGCGCAGCTTGCCGAGGAGGGCGAGGATCATGCGTGTTCCTCCTTGCCGAACAGCCCGGCGGGCCGGATCAGCAGAACGACTGCCATGAGCAGGAAGACGGAGGTCTGGGACAGGGCGGGGACGTACAGATTGCCGAGGGCCTGGAGCATGCCGATGACGAACCCGGACAGCACCGAGCCGAAGACGGAACCGAGGCCGCCGATCACGACCACCGCGAACACGGTGATGATGAGGTCGCCGCCCATCGAGGAGTCGACCGCCCGCATGGGGGCCGCGAGCACTCCTGCGAGCGCCGCGAGACCGATCCCGAAGCCGAAGACGGGAGTCACCCAGCGCTTGGTGTCGATGCCGAACGCGCGGGTCAGTTCGGGGCGTTCGGTGGCGGCCCGCACGATGGTGCCGATGCGGGTGCGGGTCAGCAGCAGCCACACCGCAAGGCAGGCAGTCACGGACACGCCGAGGACGAAGACCTGGTAGCGGGGGAAGTCGAACAGACCGAGGTCGAGGGAGCCCGCGAACGGCGCGTGTTCGTACGGCTGCGAGTGCGAGCCGTATTTCATGCGCAGCAGGTCCTGGCAGACCAGGGCGATGCCGAAGGTCAGCAGGAAGTTGTAGAGAGGGTCCAGGGCCGCGAGGCGGCGGATGAGCAGCCGTTCCAGCAGGGTCCCCGCGATCGCGAGTACCAGGGGTACGAGCAGCAGCGCCCACCAGAAGCCGAGCCCCGCACGGTCGGCGAGGACGACCGCGCCGAACGCACCGAGCATGTAGACGGCGCCGTGGGCGAAGTTCACCACGCGCAGCATCCCGAAGATGACGGCGAGGCCGAGCGCGAGCAGGGCGTAGAAGCTGCCGCTGACCAGCCCGTTGAAAGTCTGTTGCAGGAACGAGGCCATGGGTGGTCCTGTCGTCGGGCGGCGGCCCGCCCGCGCCGTCGCGGGCGGGCCGCCTGTCGGGAAGGGTCAGCTCATGTGACAGTCCGGCGAGGGCTTGTCGAACGCCTCGGCGGCGGGGATGGTGCCGACCAGTTCGGTGTAGTCGCCGTCTTCCTTCGCCTGCGCCGGGTCCTTGACCTTGGCCAGGTAGGCGTCATGGACGACGCGGTGGTCCTCGGCGCGCACGGTGGCGTTGCGGGCGAAGAAGTCGTCGATCTTCATCCCGTCCAGCTTCTTGGAGACGTCTTCGGCCTTGTCGGTGCCCGCCTTCTGCACGGCGTCCAGGTAGTTGGTGGCCGCCGAGTAGTCGGCTGCCTGGTCGAACGTGGGCCACTTGCCGGTGCGCTCCTTGAACCGGTCGGCCCACACTCGGGACTTGGCGTCGAGGTTCCAGAACCAGGCGGTGGTGAACATCGTCCCGGCCAGCTTGTTGGCGCCGATCGCCTTGATGTCGCTGTCCGTGAGCAGGCCGACAGCGAGCTTGATGCCTTTGTCCTTGAGTTTGAACTGCTCGTACTGCTTGACCACGTTGGCCAGGTCGCCGCCGGCCTGGAGGGCGCCGAGCACGTCCGGCTTCGGGTGCAGGCCGGGCGCTTTGAGCAGGAACGTGGAGTAGTTGTCGCTGGGGAAGGGGGTGGGATCCTTGGCGACCACCTTGCCTCCCGCCCCTTGGACGGCGGTGGTGAACTTCGCCTGCATGTCCTGCCCGAAGGCGTAGTCCGGGTAGATCATGTACCAGTTCTTGCCACCTTGCTCGGTCACTTTGGCGCCGGTGCCGTGCGCGAGCATGTAGGCGTCGTACGCCCATTCATAGGTGTAGGGGTTGCAGCTCGTGCCCGCGAGCTCGGTGGTCGCCGCCGCCGTGTTGAAGTACAGCCGCTTGGACTGCTGGGCGACGGTCGCCACCGCCAGAGCGGCCGACGAGGTGGGCACGTCGAAGAGGGCGTCGGCCTGCTTGCGCTCGTACATCTCCCGGGCCTGGGTGTTGGCGACCTCCGGCTTGTTCTGGTGGTCCGCCTTGACGACCTCGATGCTCTTGGCGACCGCCTTGTCGCCGTACTTCTTCTTGAAGTCGTCGACGGCCATCCGCACGGCGTCGACCGAGCCGGGACCTGCGATGTCGGCGTAGACGCCGGAGAGATCGGTGAGCACTCCGAGCACGATCTTGCCGTCGCTGACCTTCCCGCCGCCCGAACTGGGACCGCCTCCCCCGCAGCCCGCGAGCAGCGCCCCCACCGCGGCCGTGGCCGCGACCGTCGACAATGTGCGCTTCATCTGTGGTGCCTCCTGGTCGATACGTCACTGAAAGCGGAGGGGTGGTGATAGGTGACGGGATGTCACAGTCCGAGGTGCGCCAGCAGTTCGCCCTCGCGCTCCCGCGCGTCGGCGTTGTCCAGCGACTCGACGATGCGGCCCTGCGCGAGGAGGTAGTGGCGGTCGGCGACCGTGGTGGCGAACCGGAGGTTCTGCTCGACGAGGAGCACTGCCACACCGTGTTCCTTGGCCTCACGCAGGATCTCGCCGATGCGCTGGACGATGACCGGGGCCAGCCCCTCGGTCGGCTCGTCACACAGCAACAGCCGTGCCCCGGCCCGCAGTACCCGGGCCAGCGCGAGCATCTGCTGCTCCCCGCCGGAAAGCTTGTTACCGGAGAAGCGGCGGCGGGCCGCCAGCACCGGGAACGTGTCGTAGATCCGCTCCAGTGGCCATGGAGAGGACCCTCTGACCGGCGGCAGGGCGAGGTTCTCCCCCACCGAGAGGCCCGCATAGATGCCGCGGTCGTCGGGGACGAGGCCCAGGCCGAGACGGGCTCGCCGGTGCGGAGGCGCCGTGGTGACATCCTGGTCCGCGAATCTCACGCGGCCCGACATCGACCGGTGCAGGCCCATCGCGCAGCGCAGCAGGGTGGTCTTGCCGGCGCCGTTGCGGCCCACCAGGGTGACCACCTCGCCCTCGCCGACGCGCAGGGACACGTCGTCCACGACTGTCGCCTCGCCGTAGCGGGCGCTGACCTTCTCGATCTCAAGCAACCTCGGCCCCCAAATACGCCTCGATGACCAGCGGATCGGCCTTGACCTGGTCGTACGGGCCCTGGGCGAGTACTTCGCCGCGCTGCAGCACGGTCACGGTGTCGGCGAGGGAGCCGACGACACTCATGTTGTGTTCGACCATCACCACGTTGCGGCCCGCACGGATCCGGGAGATCAACGCCGTGATCCGGCCGACGTCCTCCAGGCCCATGCCGGCCGTCGGCTCGTCCAGGAGCAGCAGCTTCGGGTCGAGCGCCAGTGCGATGGTCAGTTCCAGGGCCCGTTTCTGCCCGTACGGCAGGCTTTCGGCGGCCCGCTCGGCAAGCCGTGCCAGACCGACCTCGTCGAGGAGTTCGACGGCACGGCCGGAGAAGCGGCGCATGAGCTTGTCGCTGCGCCAGAAGCGGCGGCCCAGACCGGTGGCCGACTGCAGCGCCAGCTCCACGTGCTCGATGGACGTCATCTGCGGGAACAGGCTGGTGACCTGGAAGGAGCGGGCCACACCGAGGCGCGCGATGCGCTCGGGCGGCTGCCCGGTGACATCGTGCCCGTTGAACATGATGCGTCCGCCCGACGGTTTCAGAAACCCGGTGAGCAGGTTGAACAGCGTGGTCTTGCCAGCCCCGTTGGGGCCGACCAGGGCGTGAACGGTGCCTTCGACGACGCTCAGGTCCACCTCGTTCACGGCCCGGAAGCCCTGGAACTCCTTGGACAGTTGGTGCGTGGCCAAAATGGCGCGCGCTTGTCTCATGACCGCCTCGGCTGCACGGGGGATACGTCGGCGGATGCCGATGTGACGCAGACGTTAAATTCGGCCACCCCTGGCGGCTACGGAGCCAACCTCCACATCGAGCCCTCCTCGAGTGTGGGTTCCTCCTGGTCGCCGGTCACCGCGCGCAGCGGCGGGGTGGGGATCCGCTCCACTCCGGGTGCTCATGGACCGTGGGAATCCTCCGTGGCCGGGCCGTCGCCCGGCGCCCACGATGTGCCCCATGGCGATGATGGACACCCCGTTGACCACGTGGCTGCTCTTCGGCCACGCCCCGCGTTACTTCCCCGACACCGAGATCGTCACCCGGTTCCCGGACGGCCACGTGCACCGCTACACCTACGCCGCCTTCGCACGCCGCGCCCAGCAGTTGATGCACGCCCTCGACACTCTCGGCCTGGAGCCCGGCGACCGCGTGGCCACCCTGGCCTGGAACAGCTACCGGCACCTGGAGGCGTACTGGGCCATACCCTGCACCGGGCGCATGCTGCACACTCTCAACCTGAGGCTGTCCCCCGAGGACCTGGCGTACATCATCGATCACGCCGACGACCGGGCTGTCCTCGTCGACCCCGACCTGCTGCCCCTGCTGGAGAAGGTGCACGCTCGTGGCGGCCTCAGCGGCGTACGCCACCTGGTGGTCCTCTCCGACACCGTGCCGCCCACCACGCTGCCGGGAGTCGTGGCCTACGAGGAGCTCATCGCCGACCACCCCGGCAGGTACGAGCCCCGGAACATCGACGAACGAGCGCCGCTGGGTCTGTGCTACACCTCAGGCACCACCGGCCGCCCCAAGGGCGTGGTCTACACGCACCGCTCCACCGTGCTGCACGCCCTCGCCGCCTCCTCCCAAGCCGCGATGGCGATCGGCCCCGGAGACACCGTGCTGCCGGTCGTGCCGATGTTCCACGCCAACGCCTGGGGCATCCCGTACACGGCCACACCGTACGGCGCCAAGCAGGTCTTCTCCAGCGGCTCGCTGGATCCCGCCGCCCTGGTCGAGCTGATGGCGGCCGAGCGGGTCACGGTCGCCGCAGGCGTGCCCACCATCTGGATGGCGGTCGCCGACGAGATAGCCGCCCGCGGCGGCCTGCCGGAGCTGCGGCACCTGCTGTGCGGCGGATCCCGCCCGTCCCGCTCATTGATCGAACGCTACCGGCGCGACTTCGGCATCCCGCTGGTCCAGGTGTGGGGCATGACGGAAACCTCACCGCTGGCCTCGCTGGCCTGGCCCAAGGAGCGGATGCGGGACTGGGACGAGGAGCGGATCACCGACGTCGTCCGCACCCGGGCCGGACTGCCGCTGCCCGGCGTCCAGATGGAGATCCGCGACGAGGACGGTCGCCCACTCCCGTGGGACGGCGCCTCGATGGGCGACCTGCTGGTACGCGGCCCATGGATCGCCGACTCCTACCTCGGAGGGGAAGGCGCCGAGGCGTTCACCGAGGACGGCTGGTTCCGTACCGGCGACATTGCCATCGGTTCCCCGCACGGTTACATGGTCATCGCCGACCGCGCCAAGGACCTCATCAAGTCGGGCGGTGAGTGGATCTCGTCGGTGGACATGGAATCGGCCGTCATGGCGCTGCCGGAGGTCGCCGAGGCCGCGGCCATCGCGGTCCCCGACGAGAAGTGGCAGGAGCGGCCCCTGATCTGCCTCGCCACTCGGCCCGGCAGCACCATCACCCTCGAACGCATCCGGGGCCACCTGGAACGCAGCGGCTTCTCACGCTGGCAACTGCCTGACCGGATCGAGGTCATGGAGACCATCCCGCGCACCGGCGTCGGAAAGTTCGACAAGAAGACGCTGCGCAAGCGATTCGACACCTGATCGCGCCCAACGGTCCTGCGTCATCTGCAGGTTGTGCACCATCCACCGCACGCATCCCTCGTTCCCCCAGCATCCGGAGCCGCATCCATGCACCCGAGCCGACGAACCACCATCCTGTCCGCTGCCCTGCTGGCCACCGCCGCGATGACCCCCAGAGCCGAGGCCCGTGCCGCCGACGGTTCCGCCGGCCCGTGCGGTCACCGACACCCGGTCAACGTCCCCGGCGCAGAACTACAGCAGGTCTCCTGCCACGACGACCTGACGACCAGCGCCCTGACCGGCACCCCCTACACCGACGCTGCGGACTGGGCCGGTCTCACCGCCCGGGGCACCCGCAACCCCTCCGGTGTGCCCGGCCTGCAGATCGACGGCTACTTCCCGGACTCCTCGCACCTCAACACCAACCGCGGCTGGAACCACGACGCCCAGTTCGTCATCCGGCTGCCCGAGCACTGGAACGGCAAGCTGGTCGTCACCGGCGCGCCCGGCGTACGCAAGCAGTACTCCCTGGACACCCTCATCTCCGACTGGGTGCTGGCCCAGGGGTACGCCTTCGCCTCCACCGACAAGGGCAACAGTAGTCCGAACTTCTACACCGACGGTCGGCATCCGGGCGACGCGGTCGCCGAGTGGAACCGGCGCACCACCCAACTGACCCTCGCCGCCAAGGCAGTGGTCGCCCAGCGCTACGGCCACACCCCGCGGCGCACCTACATGACCGGCATCTCCAACGGCGGCTACCTCACCCGCTGGCAGTTGGAGAACCATCCGGAGCTCTACGACGGCGGCGTCGACTGGGAAGGCGCCCTGTGGCGGCCCGGGGGCCCCAACCTGTTCACCTTCCTGCCCACCGCGGTCGCCCGCCAACTCGGCCAGGCCACCGACGAGGACATGTACGCGGCCGGCTTCGCGCGGGGCACCGAGTTCCTGTGGCCGTACCACGAGAAGGTGTATTGGGGCCTGACCCAGAAGATCTACCGCGCCGAGTTCGACCCCGGCTATGACCCGAACTGTCCCGGCCTCTCGGCCGGTTCGACGACCGAGGAGATCCTCGCGCCCTGCCCCTCCGACGCCGCCTACGACTACACCGCACGCCCCCGCGCCGTCCACGATGCAGTGGCCCGGGTGTCCCTGACCGGCCGCATCGGCAAACCCATGATCACCCTGCACGGCACCTTGGACGCCCTGCTGCCCATCGGCGTCCAGTCCGACGTCTACGCGCAGATGGTCGCCGACCAGGGCCGGTCCGCACTGCACCGCTACTATCGGATCGAGGGCGGCACCCACGTCGACAGTCTCTACGACACCTACCCGGACAAGCTGCGGCCGATCCTGCCCTGCTACCGCGCCGCCTTTACCACCATGACGGACTGGGTGGAGCACCACAAGGAGCCACCGGCCGGCCGGACCGTCCCCAGACCCGCCTCCGGCGACCTGGTCAACACCGGCTCCCTCGACTGATCCTCCGTCCGACCGGGCCCCGGCAGCGGTACTTCCCGCCGCCGGGGCCTGTGCGTTGCACAACGGTGAGGACCCACACGCCCGACCACTGCGAGGTGGGGTGCACCTCCATTACGGCCCCCGACGGGCCGGACGTAACGTCCCTGTAACTCCCCAGCCATGCACCCGCATTCGAAGAAAGGGCACGGCTGTCCGCACCCCCTCCCACCCGTCGCGATCACCCAGGTGGCACGATGAACCCCACTTCACCCCCATCAGCACCGCGCCGCTCGTGGCGCCTCACATGGCCGCGTCCCGCCTCCGCAGCGGCGCTGGTCCTGTCCCTGATCGCCGTGGTCCTCGGACTCTCCCCGGCCCCGGCGCAGGCCGCGAGCCTGCAGGAGGTCACGGGCTTCGGCTCCAACCCCGGCAACCTACAGATGTTCCAGTACGCCCCCGCCAACCTGCCCTCCGGCGCGCCGCTCGTCGTGGCTCTGCACGGCTGCACCCAGAGCGCCAGTGACTACTACAGCCACTCCGGCTGGTCCAAGTACGCCGACATGTACGGCTTCGCGCTGGTCCTCCCGCAGACCACCAGCTCCAACAACGCCAACTCCTGCTTCAACTGGTACCAGTCCTCCGACTACACCCGCGGCCAGGGCGAGGCGCTGTCCATCAAGCAGATGGTGGACTACGCCAAGTCCCACTACGGCAGCGACCCCAGCCGCGTCTATGTCACCGGGCTGTCGGCCGGTGGGGCGATGACCTCGGTCATGCTCGCCGACTACCCCGACGTGTTTGCGGGCGGTGCCATCGACTCCGGCATCCCGGCGGGCTGCGCGACTGACCTCACCAGCGGCCTGACGTGCGAGTACAACGCGGTGAACAAGACCCCGCAGCAGTGGGGCGACGCGGTCCGCAGCGCCTCCGGCGGCTGGGGCGGGCCCTGGCCACGCGTCGCGATCTGGCAAGGCACAGGCGACAGCACCGTCAACCCAGCCAACGCCACCGAGGAACGGGACCAGTGGACCCACGTCTGGGGCATCAGCCAGACCCCGTCCTCAACCACGAGCCTGACCGGCGGCACCACGCAGGCGACGTACAACGACGCGAACGGCAAGCCCGCGGTGGAGACCTTCTCCATCTCAGGGATGGCACACGGCCTCGCGGTCAACCCCGGATCGGCCGCCGACCAGTGCGGCAGCACAGGCACGTACTACCTCAACTACATCTGCTCGTCTTACTGGACCGCGAAGTTCTGGGGACTGGACGCCTCGGGCGGGGGCGGCACCGGCAGTCTCCCGGCGCCCACCGGGCTCACGGTCACCGGCACGACCGACACCACCGTGTCGCTGTCCTGGTCCGCAGCGAGCGGCGCGGCGTCGTACAACGTGTACCGCGGCGGCAACAAGGTCGGCTCGGTCACCGGCACGTCGTACACCGACACGGGGCTCGGCTCCGGCACGAAGTACACCTACACCGTCGCCGCCGTGGACTCCGGCGGTGCGGTCGGCACCCAGTCGTCGACGGTCTCGGCCACCACCACCGGGTATCAGCCGCAGTGCTTCACGGACAACAACTACAACCAGGTCACTGCCGGCCGTGCCCACCAGAGCCTCGGCTACGTCTACGCCAACGGCTCCAACCAGAACATGGGCCTGTACAACCTGTACGTCACTCACACTCTTGAAGAGACCGCGTCCGGCTACTACGTGATCGCCGACTCCGGCTGCCCGTCCTGAGCGTCCTTGCGCACGGCTGTGGCTTCACCCTCACCCGATGAAGCCACAGCCGCCCACCACGACCTGCCCCGTGATGTAGTCGGCCTTGAGAGCGCACAGCAGATATGGACGACCCCCAGGGTGAGGTCGGGAGCGAGTTCATGGCCGTCACCGACACCTCCGTCACTCACCCGGCCGCCCACCTGGTGCCGCTCACCTATCGCGGTGCCCCGCTCAACCCACCAACCACCCAAAGCCAGCAGCAGACTTAAACCCGTGATTTCAGGCGCATCACACTAGCAAATGCGTGGCAGTTGCTCTCCCAGAGGCATGTCCACGATGCGCCGGGCCCCGACCAGCGTCCGCAGGGTCACCCGTCCCTGCGGCCCCTCCGGGAGCACCGCGCCGATCCGCGCCGCCTGCGCGCCCTCGGGCAGGGAGCGCAGCGCCGCGAGGGTCTCCTCGGCCGCGGCGGCGTCGACGAACGCGACCAGGCAGCCCTCGTTGGCGACCACCAGCGGATCCAGTCCCAGTAGGTCGCACGCGGAGGACACCGCTCCAGGCACCGGGATCGCCCGCTCATCGATCTCGACGGCGACCGACGAGTCGCGGGCGATCTCGTTGAGAGAGGCGGCCAGCCCGCCCCGGGTCGGGTCGCGCAGCACGTGGACTGCACCGCCCAGCGGTACCAGCGCCCGCACCAGCCGATGCAGCGGCTGCGAGTCGGAGGCGATGTCGCTGTCGAAGCCCAGGCCCTCCCGGGTGCTGAGCACGGTGGTGCCGTGCAGCCCGATCGGCCCGGACAGCAGCACCGCGTCCCCGGGGCGAGCCGACGCGGCGGACGGGGACAGCGACGCGTGCCGCTGCCCGATCCCGGTGGTGGTGATGAACAGCCGGTCGACCGCGCCGCGCCCCACGACCTTGGTGTCCCCGGTGACCACGGGCACCCCCGCGTCCTCGGCTGCCTTCCCCAACGACTCCATCACGGCCCGCAGTTCGGCGAGCGGTAGCCCCTCCTCGACGATCAGGGACACCGACAGAGCCAGCGGCCACGCGCCCCGCATTGCCAGGTCGTTGACCGTGCCGTGCACGGCGAGGGCCCCGATGTCCCCGCCGGGGAAGAACAGCGGGCTGACGACGAAGCCGTCGGTGCTCATCACCAGCTCCGGACGGCCCGGCAGCGTCGCCGCGTCCTCCAGCGGGCCCGGCGCGCCACCCAGGGCGGGCAGCACCAGCCGGTTCAGTAGTTCCGCGGTGAGGAGGCCGCCGGCGCCGTGGCCGAGGAGCACGACCTCGTCCTCGTGGTTCGGGGTGGGGCAGTCGATGGTCATGCCGTGCTCCTCGTCGGGGTGCGTCCGGCCGCGTGGAAGGCGGCACAGGTCCCCTCTGACGACACCATGGGGGCGCCGAGGGGGTGGCGGGGTGTACAGCGGGTGCCGTAGGGGGCGCAGTCGGTGGGCAGTCTCGCCCCGGTGAGGATCGCTCCGGCGATGCACTCCGCATCCTCGACGGGGGCCAGACCGCTCACGTCGAAGCGGCGGGCCGCGTCGAACCGGCGGTAGAGCGGGGCGAGTTCCAGACCGCTCCCGGGCAGCGCGCCGATGCCCCGCCAGGCGCGGTCGGTGACCCGGAAGACGCGGCGCATCGCCTCCTGGGCGTCGGTGTTGCCGACGCGGCGCACGGCGCGCACGTACTGGTTCGCCACCTCGTGCCGGCCGCTCTCCAGCTGCCTTACGGCCATCAGGATGCCCTCCAGCAGGTCCAGAGGCTCGAACCCGGTCACCACGATGGGCACCCGGTAGCGGGCGGCGATCGGCTCGTACTCCCGCCACCCCATCACCGCGCACACGTGCCCGGCCGCCAGGAACGCCTGCACCTCGCAGTCCGGGTCGTCGAGCAGCGCGGTCATGGCCGGCGGTACCAGGACATGGCTCACCAGCATCGAGAAGTTGGCCAGCCCGAGCCGCTCCGCGTGCATCATGGCCATGGCGTTCGCGGGCGCGGTCGTCTCGAATCCGACGGCCAGGAAAACCACTTGGCGCTCCGGGTGCTCGGCGGCCAGGCGCACGGCGTCCATCGGGGCGTAGACGACACGCACGTCCGCGCCGCGCGCCCGCAGCGACAGCAGGTCGGTGTCCGTGCCGGGCACCCGCAGCATGTCGCCGAAGCTGGTGAAGGTCACGCCGGGTCGGGCGGCGATGGCCATGGCCCGGTCCAGGGTCTCCAACGGGGTCACGCAGACCGGGCAGCCCGGGCCGTGGATCATCCGCATGCCGGCGGGCAGCAGCTCGTCGATGCCCTGGCGGACGAGGGTGTGGGTCTGCCCGCCGCACACCTCCATGATCCGCCAGGGGCGCGTGGCAGTCTGCTCCAGCTCGTCCAGCAGGCGACGGGCGAGCACGGGGTCGCGGTACTCGTCCAGGTATCTCATCGGCCCTCCAGGTATCTCATCGGCC
Organism: Streptomyces sp. NPDC001406; assembly: GCF_042895285.1. Taxonomy (NCBI): domain Bacteria; kingdom Bacillati; phylum Actinomycetota; class Actinomycetes; order Kitasatosporales; family Streptomycetaceae; genus Streptomyces; species Streptomyces sp. NPDC001406. The sequence goes on along the minus strand of NZ_JBIAWG010000021.1, from coordinate 61,246 downwards.
GTACAAGTGGTTCATCGGCAGGGTCCTTCATCGGTGGGTGAGTCGAGCCGGACGTCCACGACACCCTCAACCGACCGCACCGCCCGCGCGATCACGGGCCCCAGGGGCCGGTCGGGCAGCGAGCCGCCCAGTGTGACCACGCCCTCGGTCACGGACACGGACAGGTGCGTGGTGACGGGCAGCCGGGTCAGGACGTGGCGCCGGACCTCCTCGGCGATCTCCTCGTCGCGCAGGAAGCCCTTCAGCAGATCGCTGCGGCTGACCACCCCCTGCAGCAGGCCGACCTCGTCCACCACGGGCAGCGGCTTGACCGCGGATCGCGCCGGGCCGCCGGGACCGCCGGTGTCGCGGAACTCCTCCTTGGGCAGCAGGTCCGCCTCGGAGACCACCCCGACGACCCGGCCCTCACCGGCCAGCACCGGCAGGGCGCTGACCTTCCACTGGTCGAGCAGCTCGACGGTCTCCTTGAACGGCGCTTCGCTGCCGACGGCGACGACGGTCTGCGTCATCACGTCGCCGACCGTGCAGGGAGTTTCAGGCATCGCAACCTCCTGAGGTACGGACGACCGTCAGGTCGAGGAAGTGGGTGGAGCAGGAGATGCACGGGTCGTGGTTGCGGATCGCCCGTTCGCACAGCGCCGTCAACTCGCCGTCGTCCGGGTCGTGGTCATGGATGGCCTGCTGGGCCAGGCGCCGGAGGTCGTCCTCGATCGCGCCCTGGTTCTGTGCGGTGGGCGGCACCAGCAGTGCGTCGGTGACCAGGCCGTCGGCGTCAAGCGCGTAGCGGTGGTAGAGCATCCCGCGCGGCGCCTCGGTGGCACCGTGGCCCACTCCCGCGACGGGCGGCACCTCGGAGTACGGGCGGGCGGGCGGCTCGTAGGAGCCGATGATCCGCAGCGCCTCGTCGACGGCGTACACCGTCTCCACCGCCCGCACCAGGATGGACCGGTACGGATTGCGGCACACGGCACCGTCGCGGGGATCGCCCAGCCCGGCCTCGACGGCGGCCTGCCGGGCCACCGGCGTGAGCCGGCGCCCGCCGATCGCGAACCGGGCGAGGCAGCCGGTGAGGTGCAGCCGCCCGTCGAGCCGGGAGTGCAGCGCGGTCGAGTGCGCCACATGGGTCTCGGTGACGTGGTCGGTGAAGTCCCGCACCGGGAAGGAGTCCGTGCTGCCGTCGGCGCGCAGCACGGTCGGGGTGCCGCTCTCGATCGCGTAGGAGTCCGGGGCGGCCAGCGCCAGCAGGTCGGCGTCGGTGCGGGCGTCGGGGAACTCGAAGCCGGCCACCCACCGTACGGTCGCCCACGCATCGTCCAGCGCCCGCTTCAAATCCTCCGCCAGCGGCCGCAGTTCCTCACGCGCGGGCGCCCGGTGGAACCCGCCCAGGCGCACGTTGACCGGGTGCACGGCCCGTCCGCCGACCAGCTCCATCAGCGCATTGCCCGCCTTCTTCAGCCGCAGGCCGCGCTCGACCTCGTGCCGGTGCGTGCGCGCGAGGTCGATCGCGCTCGCCCGGCCCAGGAAGTCCGGCGCGTGCAGCAGATGGATGTGCAGGGTCTGGCTCTCGATCCACTCGCCGCAGTACAGCAGCCTGCGCAGGTCCCGGATCACCGGATCGACCGTCACCCCGCAGGCGTCCTCGATCGCCGCGCAGGCGCTCATCTGGTACGCAACCGGGCAGATCCCGCACACCCGGGCGGTGATGTCCGGTGGTTCGGTGTACGAGCGGCCGCGCAGGAATGCCTCGAAGAAGCGCGGTGGCTCGTAGATCTCCAGCTGGGCCTCGGTGACCGTGCCGTCGTGCACGTGCAGGCGCAGGGCGCCCTCGCCCTCGACCCGGGAGAGCGAGCCGACGTGCAGCACACGGGATCCACGGTGGGTCACGGGTGCAACTCCTCTTCGAAAGCGGCGGCGTTGAAGGTGTGCAGGAAGCGGCCGACGGCGTCCTCGTCGAGGCCGTCGCGGCGCAGCAGGGGGATCTGTGCGGGCAGGTTCACCGACCCGGACGGGCCGAAGCAGCCGAAGCAGCCGCGGTTGTAGGCCGGGCACAGCGCCCCGCACCCGGCATGCGTGACCGGACCCAGACAGGGCGTGCCGTGGGCGACGGTCACGCACACCGTGCCGCGCCGCTTGCACTCGAAGCAGACGCTGTGGTTCGGTACGTCCGGCTTGCGGCCCGCCAGGAACGCCGTTATCACTTCCAGCAGCTGCCGCCGGTCGATCGGGCAGCCGCGCAGTTCGAAGTCGACGTCCACATGCGTCGATACGGGTGTGGAGGTGGCGAGCGTCGAGATGTATTCGGGGTGGGCGTACACCGTGCGGCGGTACTCGTCGATGTCCGCGAAGTTCCGCAGGGCCTGGATGCCGCCGGCGGTCGCGCAGGCGCCGATCGTCACCAGGTGGCGGGAGGCGGCGCGGATCGCGTGGACGCGTTCGGCATCCTCGGACGTGGTGACCGAGCCCTCGACGAGCGTCAGGTCGTACGGGCCGGGTGCCACGTCGCTGGATGCCTCCAGGAAGTGCGAGATCTCCACCCGGCCCGCCAGCGCCAGCAGCTCGTCCTCGCAGTCCAGCAGCGTGAGCTGGCAGCCATCGCAAGAGGCCAGCTTGAACACCGCGAGCTTCGGTGTCATGTCACAACTCCCTTACCGAGAGCAGGGATTCGGCCGCGGCCCAGTCGATGACCGGCCCGGATCGGCACAGCAGCACCGGACCCAGCTGGCAGTGCCCGCAGTGCCCGGTCGCGCATCGCATGTTCCGTTCCAGGGAGACCCGGATCCGCTCCCGGGGCACCCCGCGGAAGGCGAGGTCACGGGCCGTGGCCCGGATCATCGGCTCGGGTCCGCAGACGAACGCCCAGGTGTCCGCGGGTTCGAAGGACGCCCGGTCCAGCAGTTCGGTGACCAGACCCACGTCCCCCCGCCACTCCTCGTCGGGACGGTCGACGGTGACGCCGGTGAACGCCGTTGCCCAGCCCTGCGTCTCCTGGCGGGCGATCAGATCGTCCGGAGTGCGTGCCCCGACCAGCACGTTGACCCTGCGGTACACTGCCGGTTCGGCCAGCGCGCGCAGGATCAGCGGCCGCAGGGGCGCGAGCCCGATGCCACCCCCGACCACCACCACGTCCTGGCCGGCGGACCGCGGCAGCTCCCAGCCGGTGCCGTACGGTCCGCGCACCCCGAGCACGTCGCCGACCCGCGCCTCGCACAGGCCGGCGGAGACGGCGCCCACCGCCCGGATCGTGTGCGCGAGGCCCCCGGTGGACTGCACGGAACTGACCGACACGGGGATCTCGCCGCGGCCGAAGCAGTGCACCATCGCGAACTGCCCCGGTGCGAAGTCGTCCAGCGCCGGGCCGACCGGCTCGATGTGCAGCGTGACCGTGTCCGCGGTCTCGCGCCGGCGGGCGACTACCCGGTGCGGCACCGGGATGCCCGTCATCGCGCACCCCCGCCGCCGTGGGGCCCGTACAGGTCGAGCAGCCGGGTGCGGGAGGCGTGCAGCCGGTGGGCCAGCACCCGGCCGACCCAGTGACCGAGTGCGCGGCCGAACTCGGCGTCGTCCTCCCACATCAGCCGCACGGCGACGGCGTCGAACTCGTAGGCCCGCACCGGTGTCAGGCACCGTGCGCCGAATTGCCAGACGTAGGGCTCGAACAGCCAGGACCATCCGACGAGGTCGCCGACGCCGAGCGTCTCCACGATCGGCGAGCGGCGCCCCGGGACATGCAGGTCGAGGGCGACCGTGCCGTCCCGGACGATCCAGAAGCGGCAGGCCTGGCCGCCCTCCTCGAAGAGGCGGGCGTCCTGCGGGAGCGCGGCCTCTCGGCCGACGCGCATCAGGCGGTCGCGGTGCTCGGCGGGCAGGGCGTGGTTGACGCGCAGGGCGATCGAGGGGGTCATCGCTCCTCATCCGTTCCGTGGTGGGCGCGGTGTTCGTCGTTCAGCGCGGCCACTTCCTCGGTGATGTCGATGCCGGCCGGGCACCAGGCGATGCAGCGCCCGCAGCCGACGCACCCGGACGTGCCGAACTGGTCGTGCCATGTGGAGAGTTTGTGGGTGAGCCACTGCCGGTAGCGGCTGCGGCCGGAGGCGCGGACCGGGCCGCCGTGCAGGTGGGAGAAGTCCAGGTCGAAGCAGGAGTCCCAACGCTGCCAGCGCTCGGTGTGGTCACCGGTGAGATCGGTGACCTCCTCCGTGGTGGTGCAGAAGCAGGTGGGACACACCATGGTGCAGTTGCCGCAGGTCAGACAGCGCTCCGCGACATCGTCCCAGCGGTCCGCGTCCACGCTCGCGCCGAGCAGCGTGCGCAAGTCGACCGGCGGCAGCGAACAGCCCATGCGGTCGCGGGCGGCGTCCACCGAGGAGCGCGCGGCATCCTGTGTGACGGGGTCGGCCCCGCGGTGCGGCACCTGCTGAAGCAGCCGGGCGCCCTCCTCGCTGCCGACCCGCACCAGGAAGCGGTGGCCGTCGGCGTCGATCACCTCGGTCAGCGCCAGGTCGTAGCCCGGGTCGGCGGCGGGCCCGCCCCCGGTGGACACGCAGAAGCAGGTCGCGCCCGGCTCGGTGCACTCCGCCGCGATCAGCAGCGCACGCCCGCGGCGCGCACCGTAGCCGTCGTCCGCGTACCGTCCTGCGGTCAGGACGCGGTCCTGGATCGCGATGGCCCGCAAGTCGCAGGGGCGCACCCCGAGGAAGGCGTACGACGGCGTCTCGCGGGTGCCGGGGGTGAATTCGAGGCCGCCCTCCACGGTGCGATCGGCGCTCCACAATCGTTCCCGCTGCGGGTGCAGCCAGGTCTTCCATGACTGCGGGCCCGCGCTGTGCGCGAAGGCAGCCCCGTCCCGTCGGCGCACCAGCCGGTAGCGTCCGGGGTCCAGCTCGACACCCCAGCCGAAGGGCAGCAGATCCGCCGAGTCCAGCTCGGCCAGCACGATCGCGCCGTCGCGGACGGTCGGTCCGACGACGGTCCGTCCCTGCGCCGCCAGGGCCGCGACCAGGGCGTCCAGGCCGTCCCGGTCGAGCACGGCCGGGGCTGCGGTGGCGGTCATGACATCCTCCTCGTTCGGGGCGGCTGCGTACTCCTCCACCGCCAGGTTCGGTTGGTGCGGGGTGTGCACGGCAGAGGCTGAAGGGCCCTGCCCGCGAGGCCGGCGGGATCCGCGGCACCTTCAGGGCAGCGTTTCGCCCAGCTCGCCCTCGACCGCGTCCGCCATCGCCCGCAGCACCTGCAGGGTCCGCCCGGCCTCCTCCTCGTCGATCTGCGTGATCGCGAAGCCGACGTGCACGATGACGTACGACCCGACATCCGCCTCGGGCGTGCAGCTCAGGCAGACCTCGCGCCGTACGCCGCCGAAGTCGACAGTGGCCATACGCAGCCCGGCGTCGTCGTGGATCTCCAGGATGCGTCCCGGGATGCCCAGGCACATGTGCACTCACTCCTCCCCGGCCAGACGTGCGGCGGCGACCGCCGCCTGCCCGTAGCTGATCCCGCCGTCCCCGACGGGTACCTGACCGCCGACCAGCACCCTGAGACCCTGGGCCTGCAATCGCCGCTTCACCTCCGTCAGCAGCCGCCGGTTGACGAAGCAGCCGCCGCCCAGGCACACCGTGCGCGGCGCGCCGTCGGTCACGGCCCGGGCGGCGAGATCGGCGGTGACGACCGCCAGCGTCAGATGAAAGGCCGCGGCCAGTCGGGCAACGGGCTCGCCGTCGAGCCGTCGGCGAAGCAGGTCCGTCAGGGTCGGCGCGGAGTCGTACACCCACACTCCGTCCACGCGCACCACGCGGTGGGCGAGTGGCACCGCGTGCTCGTCACCGGCCACCGCCTCCAGCAGGACGGCCGCCTCACCCTCGTAGCTCACCCGGTCCGTCAGGCCGAGCAGCGAGGCGGCAGCGTCGAAGAGCCGTCCGGCGCTGGAGGCGCGCGGGCAGTTGACGTTTCGGGCGACCATGGCGCGCACGGCGGCCGTCTCGGCCGGATCGAGCCTGTCGGTGAAGGACCGGGCGAGGGATGGGGACGGGCGTGGTGAGCCGAGCGTCTCGGTGCCCAGCAGATGGCCGAGCGCCGTCCGGGAAGGATGGCGCACTGCTGCGTCGCCGCCGGGCAGGGGGGCGGTCGCGAACCTGCCCACGCGGCGGTACCCGGTCAGCGTGGCGACAAGGAGTTCCCCGCCCCACAAGGTGCCGTCGTCACCCAGCCCGAGCCCGTCGTAGGCGATGCCGAGGAAAGGGCCGCGCACCCCGTGCTCGGCCGCGCAGGCGGCCACGTGCGCGTGGTGGTGCTGCACCGGGATGCGGGGCAGCGGCTGCGCGCGGGCCCACTGCGTCGACAGGTAACCGGGATGCAGATCGTGGGCCAGGACCTGCGGTTCGATCCCGGTCAGGTGCCTGAGGTGGTCGTACGAGGCCAGGAACGCCTCGTGGGTCGTCAGGTCGGCCAGGTCGCCCGTGTGCGGGCCGAGGTGGGCGCGGCCGTCGGCGGCCAGCGTAAGGGTGTGCTTGAGGTGGGCGCCGACCCCGGCGAGCGGCCGGTGGACGGCGAGCGGCAGCGCAGCGGGGGCCAGCCCGCGGGCCCGGCGGACAGTGATGCGGATCCGGCCGGCGAACTGGACCACCGAGTCGTCGTAGCGGGCGCGGATCGGACGGTCGTGGGTGAGGAAGCCGTCCGCGACACCGGCCAGAGCCGCGCGGGCGTCGGAGTCGTGCACGGTGATCGGCTCGTCGCTGAGGTTGCCGCTGGTGACCACCAGCGGCCGGGCCAAGGCGTCGAGCAGGAGGTGATGCAGGCCCGTGGTGGGCAGGAACAGCCCGACATGGCGCAGCCCGGGGTGCACCTCGGGAGCGAGTGGCGGGGCAGCCCGCCATGGCCGGCGCGCCAGCAGCACCACGGGCCGCTCGGGGGAGGCCAGGGCGTCCAGCTCCGTGGCCCCGACACGGGCCAGCCGCATCGCCGTCGCGACGTCGCGGACCATCACGGCGAACGGTTTCGCCGGACGGTGCTTGCGGAGCCGCAGCTCGGCAACAGCCCGCGCATCCGTCGCATCGCACACCAACTGGTAGCCGCCGAGCCCTTTGACCGCGACGATCCGGCCCGCGCCGACTGCCTCGACCGCCGCTTGCAGTGCCTCCTCCCCGTGCAGGTCCTCCCAGGCGAGCCGCGGCCCGCAGGCGGGGCAGGCGATGGGCTCGGCGTGAAAGCGCCGGTCGCCGGGGTCGGCGTACTCGGCGGCGCAGTCGGTGCACAGCGGGAAGCGGCGCATCGTCGTGCGGACCCGGTCGTAGGGCAGGTCCTCGATGATCGTGGCGCGCGGGCCGCAGTCCGTGCAGTTGATGAACGGGTAGCGGTGCCGCCGGTCGCGTGGATCGTTCAGTTCGTGCAGGCAGGCGTCGCAGATGGCAGCGTCCGGCGGCACCTCGCGCACCGCCGCGCCGGCGTCGTCGGGTGCGCTGTGGCGGACCTCGAAACCGCGCCTGTACGCAGATCGGTTGCTCTTGGCCAGCAGCACCCGGCGCACCCGGGCCAGCGTCGGGGCGTCGGTGCGCAGCCGGGCCGCGAACTCCTCGATCACCTGGGACGGTCCGCACACCTCGCCCTCGACATGTCCGTTGACGTTGGCCACCCACCCGTCCAGGCCCAGCTCCGCCGCCGTGCGGTACACGAACGGCCGGAAGCCGACGCCTTGGACGACGCCGTCGACGTGGAAGTGCCGGGAGGTCATGCCGGCCTCCCGACAGTGGTGTCCACGTGCCGTGCGACCTCGGTCTCGACGGTGTCGGCGAGCGTGTCCACGGCCGCGTCGACTGCGGGGGAGAGGCCGCGACCGAACGAGGTTTCGGCGCCTTCCACGGCGTACACGACGAGCTGACCGGGCAACAGGCCCAGCACGCGGGCGAGTTCGACGGCCTCGCCCAGGCCCAGTCCGTGCGAACTGGTGCTCGATGGACGGGCGACGGTCCTGGCGTCGAGCTCGAGGCGGTGCACGCGCCCGGGGGTGCCGGGGTGTGCGTGGGCGGCGTCCACGACCACGGCGAGGGCGGCTCCCTCCCACAGGCCGATCAACCTTGCGGGGTCGCCGTCGCAGGTCGCGAGCACGGTGCCGGGCGGCAGCGGCCGCTTACCGGCCCGCTCCCGCAGCTGTGCCAGCACGGCCCAGCCCACGCCGTCGTCGTGCCGGAAGTCGTTGCCGACACCGATGACGACGATCCGCTCGTGCGTTCTCATGCCTCATACAGTGCCCGGACGGAGGTGCGACCTGCAGGGGCCGAACGGCCCACGGACTGGCGCAAGGCGCCTGTCCTTCAGCCGGCATCCTGCCCCAACAGTCCTTCGGTCGATGTGTGGTTGTGGGTGGGGACCTTGCTGGCGTCAGGTTGTGGGCCGGTGAACTGGACGCGGCACACGAGCGCTTGGTGCGCGGGTTCAACGGGTCGGGGCCGCGGTCGTCGGCGCCGGCCTGTATGCGGGAGCTGATCGTTCCGGTGCAGCGCAAGAACGGCTGGGTCCTGGCAGAGGAGGCCGGGCATGCAGGGCCGGACCGTATACACCGGGTTTTGAACCGGATCGAGTCGGACGGCGACGACGTCCTCGACGACGTGCGCCAGTACGTGGTCGAGTACGTCGGCGACCAGGACGCTGTCCTGGTTGTTGACGACGTCGGCTTCCCCCGGCGCCCGTCCTCATGGACATCCGTATGCCCGGCGGTTTTCTCGGCAAGAGCGCCGACGCGGAGGAACTGCTGCACGCCGTCCGCACGGTCAACCGCGGCGACGCGCTGCTGTCCCCGGCCGCGACCCGAAGCCTCATCAGCCGGTTCCTAGCCGCCCCCGCCTCACCCCAGCCCCTGGACGAAACTGCCCGCCGCGGACTGGAGGCGCTCACCGACCGGGAGCGGCAGATTACCGGGCTCGTGGCCTCTGGACTGCCCAACGACGAGATCGCCGCCCAGCTCGTACTCAGCCCCGCCACGGTCAAGACGCACGTGAATCGCGCGATGGCCAAGGTTGCCGCCCGGGACCGCGCCCAACTCGTCGTCTTCGCCCACCGCAGCGGTCTCGCGTAATCGCCGAAGAGCGGCCACCTCGTCGAACACCCCGACCCCTGGTCAGCATGAACAGTGTCGGCGCCACGGCCCCGGCACCCGGTCCGGGGTCAACGCCTGCGCGTCGACGGCCGGGGGCGAAGACGAGGTTGAACCTCAGCCCTCCGTCTGCTGCGCCGACGCGTACACAGGCCGCCCACGCAGGCGCCGCCGCAGCCGGCGACCGCGGAGCACCGCACGTCCGTGCGCTGCTGAGCTCCGGGCCGCCAAGGCCGCTGGGCGAGGGCCCGTCATCCGCGAGCCAACTCGTCGGCGATGCCGGATGCCCAGCTGTCGATGGCGTCCCAGTCGCGGTAGTCGCCGAACCGGCCGCCCACGAGGTGGAACCCGATGCGTCCGGTGAGGGGCAGCTGATTTCGTGCGATGACACCGGAGAACAACCGGTGGTCTCGGAAGGGCAGGTCACCGGGCAGACTCTTGACGATCACCGGTATTTCCTTGGGTGCCAGGCGCTTCCAGGGGCCGCGCAGCGCGCCCGGCATCCCGACGCTGAAGATCCACACAGGGCGGGAGCCCAGTACGTCGAGGTTGTCGCGCACGAAGTTCTTGGCCGCATCCAGCCAGGTCTGTCCGTGCACGGCGCTGCCCAGGACGAACGCGTGGTACGCGTCGGCGTCGTCCACCGTCTCCATGGCCCGGGCCTCGGCCTTCAGCCCCGCCTCGCTCAGCCTGGCGGCCAGCCGCTCGGCGATTTCGCGTGTCGAGCCGTGAGCGGTCGCGTATCCCAGCAGAACGTCCATGACGTCACCTCGACGTTTCTCGATCTCTTCGGGCGGGCCTTGACGGTGGGCGTCCAGCAATCACCGCGTGGCCGAACCCCTGGTGCAGAGCCCTGTCGTCTGTCGTCTGTCGTGCGGTTCCGCCTTTGGCCGTGGAGGGCGCCCCGACAGCGACGAGCGGCGACGCGGGCCGCTGAGAGGCGGCACCGTGGCCACGGGGAGCGTCGCATGCCGCAGGCACGCGCGTGCCACCGCACCTGTCGTGGGCTGGTCGTACTGGCGCCTGCCGCAGCAGCACCCGCGCGGGCGGCCCCTCCACCACGACCGCGTGTACGGCACTGTCGATCCGTGGCCCGAAGACCTCGCGGAGTGTTGAGGCGAGCAGGTGTGCGGCCCGCTCCTGCTGCTCGGCGGCCGTCGGACACGCCGAGGCAGGGGCGTAGGGGGCGAACCGCGGCCCGATCGGCTCCCAGGCGTGCACGGCGCCGACATCCGCGTGCAGGGCGTGAGCCTGCCGCGCTGCCCAGCGCAGCGCCTCCATGGACGCCTCGGACCCGTCGACGCCCACCACGATGCTGTTGCCGACGGCGAGTTCGGTCATGGCAGCCTCCCCAGATGGCCTCCTGTCTCCCACCGTGGCTCGGACCGGCCGGGCGAGGCGTGGGCCGAATGGCTCCTGGCGAGTGCCGAAAGAGCCCCTTCTGCGGTGGTCGCGATGGGTCTTCAAGGGAGGGACGACCAGCCACTCGCCCGCAGCCCTTCCATGTTCATGACGGTCGATCCTCTGCAGCACGGACGCCGGTCAGTAGCGGTAGTACCGGTGATCGTCGCCCTTGCCCATGTAGTGCCGTTCCTCGATGACGGCCTCCCGTTCACCCGGACGCCGGACCGCTCCCGGTGTGGACATGAATGCGATGAGCCCGAGGATTCCGGCTGCCAGGAGTATGAATCCGACGACGAACGAGCTGTAGCCGAATATCAGGCAGGCGCCCAGCACCGCCGCGCCGATCAGGATGAGAGGAACCATGACCTCCTCCTCACTTGTACGTTCTTGAACGCGAGATCCGAGCGAGCCAGGAGCAGGCTCACAGTCTGCGCAGCCAGTCGTCGTTCAGGCCGCGTGGGGCCTGACCGGCCGGCTGCAGGTGTCTGTCGTCGATCCGGTACGACAGGTGGTCGACGACGTCGACGACGCCGTCCACCCGGCGTGTCATGTCGAGCGCCACGGGAATGTCGCTGCGCCGCTCCATCCGGCCCGTCAGGTTGACCACGCCGTTGCTGACGGCGGCCTCGATGAGCTGCGGGGCCAGCCACAGGGTGTTGACGAAGACCTCCCGTTCCACGTCCCGCCGGATCTCCTCGTCGGTCCGCAGGAAGACCTGGAGCAGGTCCCGGCGGGTGACGATGCCTACGAGCCGGTCCTCGTCGTCCACCACGGGCAGCCGCTCGATACGGTGCTCGGCCATGAGACGGGCGGCCACGTTGACCGTGTCGTCGGCGTGCACGGTGACGGCGGGCGTCGACATGACCCCGCCGGCGGTCAGTGCCCGGCTCTTGGCCGCGGTCTGCCGGACGCGGCGACTGAGCCGGCGCAGCCGGGCCGTCAAAGTACCGAGGGTGCTGTCCGGCTCGGGCCGCCGGGCCTGGTGGAGCATGAGGTCGGTCTCGGAGAGCACGCCGATGACCTTGTCGTCCTCGTCGATGACGGGGAGCCCGCTGATGCGGTGTTCGCCCAGCGTTCGCACCACTTCCTTGAAGGGCGTGCCGTGCTGGGCGGTGATCACGCTGTCCACCATGAGCGCGCCGACCTTCGTGGCCTTCATGGCTGACCCTCCTTGGCGGTCGGGACCCGGTCGACGCGGTCGGCGTGCCTACGGGTCGCGGGGTTGGCGCGATGCGAGCCGAACGCGGACGTCGAGCGCGGTGACTCCGTGCGGCCCGGTCGGCACCGGGTTGAGGTCCGCTTCGGCCGGTTGCGCCAGGGCACAGGCGATTCGCCACGATCCTCGCGATCCGCCAGCCGTATCCGGACGGTCGTGCCGTCCGTCAACAGGGCCTGAACCGGCGCCTGTCGGGTGTCCATCGTCGCACGTCTCCCCTCCGGTCCTCGAGTTCAGCGTCCCGCCCGGGCGCCCGGGCGCCCAGGGGCCGAGCGGCCTGGCCGGCTGTCCATCCGGCCCGCAACGGCGCTGGGTGTGGCCGCCTCGTGCTGTTCCGTACGGCCGCCGTCAGCGGTTCACGAGCAGCGGAACGGTGTCGACGGTGACGGGCTTGCCGTCCTTGGGGGACAGGTAGTACGCGGTCAGCCGGCCCGGTCCGCTGCGGGCGGCCTTGTAGGGGAAGGTGACGTCGAAGGTGCCGCGGGTACCGGTGCCGGAGGTCGCCTTGACGCGCACGTCGGCGACGGTGCGCCCGGTGACGTCGGTGACCTTCAGCCGGAACACCGCCTCGAACGTGTTGGCGCTGCCCCAGACCCGCACGGGGGTGTGCAACGCGTTGCCGATCAGCGGGGATTCCATCAGGACGGCCGGGGCCAGGTCCTCGAAGTCGGCTCGTCCCACGGGTCCGTTGAGGACGATGCCCTCGCCGCCGAAGTACTTCACCGGCTTGCCGTCGACCTCGAAGCGGACCGAGTGGATGGAGGAGAAGCGGGTCGCGGTGAACACGACCTGCGCGAGACGTGCCCGCATGGACAGGGTGCCGCCGCCGTCGTCGTAGCGGCCGGAGAGGTCCACGGTCGCCACATGGTCGCGGACCACGACGGAGCGCAGCGTCGTGCCCGACGGGATGGCCGTGGAGCGGCTGTGAGACCGCTCGTAGCGGGTGGGGCCGGCCAGCAGGGCGCGGACGGCTCCGGCGGCGGTGGCCGGGGCGGTCACGGTGCGCGGTGCGGGCGAGACGTGCTCGCCGTGCAGGAAGTACACCGCCGAGCGGATCTGCTTCGCCGCCGTGCCGGTGCCGCCACTCGTCGAGGGCGAAGGCTGTGTCGTGCCCGGGGCGGCGGATGTCGTCGGCGCCGACGGTGCGGGCGTCCCGGAGGTACCGCCCGAGGTAGCTGTGCCGGCCGGGGGCTGAGAGGGTTGGTCGATGCCGCCCGGCGTGCCCGAGCCGCCGCTCGTGCCGCACGCGGCGACCGTGAGGAAGGGGAGCGTCAACACCGCGGTGAGTGCTGTGCGGTGGCGTCGCCAGGCGCGGGCGCTCGGGGCATCACTTTTCATGGCAGCCTCCTGAGACACTTCCATCCAAGCCTTGTCGGAGGCGGGTTTCCAGGGCTGATCGGCACTGGTCACGAAGCCGACCAGCGTGAATCCGCAGGCCGTTCGGCCCTGCGGCAGGGGGAGGCGCAGCTTGACGGGGCGTTACGTCCCCGAGCCGGTGGTCAGCCGGCGATGCAGGGACAGGGCCGCACAGCCGATGAGCGCCGTCGCGAAGAGGGCGAGGACGACGAGGTCGCGCAGGATCGCGGTCAGGTCGCCGTTCCGGCACAGCAGGGTGGTCCAGGCGTCGACGGCCCAGGCGTGGGGCACGGCGTCGCCCATGGCGCGCAACCAGTCGGGGACGACGGCCAGCGGCCACATGCAGCCGCCGAGTATGCGCTTTTCGGTGCGCGACCAGACCCGCAACCGCCTCGCCGGTCTGCTGCTCGTGCTCTTTGTGCCCGTCTGGTACCTGGCGACGGACGCCATGGCCTCAGGCCAGGTGCTGGACTTCAAGCTGTACGCCACCGGCGAGGTCCTGCATGTCGACGGCGCTCACCTCACCCTCATCTCCGCGGGCCTCAACTCCGTCACGATGACCGCCGGGTTCGTCGTCTTCGACGCCGTCCGGAAGGCACTCGCCTTCGACCGGCGCCTCGTCTTCGCCGCATACCGGCAGTCCACCCTCATCGGCGCCAAGACCCTCGCCATCGCAACGGTCGCTACGGCGATCGCCCTCTACACGGCGCCGGCCACCCTCTTCTTCTGGCGGCCCACGGCCGCTGGCTGGTTCGCCGTACTCACCGGATTCGCAATCCGCTCGCCAACAAGCCCGTCCTCCAGTGGTTCCCGTCCTTCGGCCCCATGCAGTTTGCCGTTGGGGGCTCCTTCGGCCGCACCGCACTATGCGGGCATCTCACCCTCGGGCTTGCATGGGCTGCCGCGTTCAGCACAGTCGGGCTGGTCATCTTCCGCCTCCGGACCCGCAACCGTACGCGCACGCGCCAGCCGATCGGACGGTGATCTCCACCTCCTCAGAGCACCTTGACCCATAGCGCCTGGACGGTGTGCCTTGATCGTCAGTCACGAAGAGCATGTACCAGCCGGCCGGGACAAGGTTGCGATTGTTCGGACGGTGACCTGAAATGCCCTTGCCGTCTTTCGCCCCCTTCAAGCCCAGTGCGATCGAGCGCTGCTCGACGTCGGTCGTTTCGCGAGAGCTCGGGGCCCCAACCGCCATGCGGGCCTACCTACCTCACTCCCGGCCCGAGGCGCTGCGGCGGAAGGGCGTGCCGCTTCGTACAGGCGTCGAGGTGGCTAGGCGACGGTGCCGGCCGGGATGGCCTGTTCCGTCCAGATGATCTTGCCCGTCGTCGTGTAGCGGGTGCCCCAACGGCGGGCGAGCTGGGCCACGATCAGCAGGCCCCGCCCTCCCTCGTCCGTGGTCCGGGCATGGCGCAGGCGTGGCGAGGTGCTGCTGGCGTCGGAGACCTCGCAGATCAGGCTGCGGTCCCGGATCAGGCGGAGGCACACCGGTCCTCTCGCGTGGCGGATGGCGTTCGTGACCAGTTCGCTGACGATGAGCTCTGTGGTGAACGTCAGATCGGAAATGCCCCACTGCGTCAGCTGCTGGGCGGCGAGGCCGCGGGCGTGCGCGACGGTGGCCGGATCGCTGGGCAGATCCCAGGAGACGACCCGGTCCCGGGCCAGGGCATGGGTCCGGGCGAGGAGCAGTGCCGCATCGTCCGACGGCGGACCGACCAGCAGATCGTCGATCACCTTGCGGCCCGTCTCCTCCAATGCTGGACGGGGCACCGCAAGGACATCGCTCAGTCGGGAGAGCGCGACGTCGATGTCCCGGTCGAAGGACTCGATGAGCCCGTCCGTATACAGCGCGATGAGGCTGCCCTCGGCCAGCTCCAGTTCGACAGACTGGAAGGGGAGGTAGCCGAGGCCGAGTGGCGGTCCGGCGGGCAGGTCCAGGATGTCGGCGCCGCCGTCGGGACCGACGATCACCGGCGGGAGGTGACCCGCCCGGGCCAGCGTGCACCGCCTGCTGACCGGGTCGTAGACGGCGTACAGGCAGGTGGCTCCCATGAACGCCGTGCCCGCGGCCGCACCCTCGGCCGCCGTCGAAGCCTCAATGTCGTGGGCCCCCATGAGGCCGATGACCAGGTCGTCCAGATGAGCCAGCAGTTCGTCCGGGGACAGGTCGAGGTTGGCGAGCGTGCGCACGGCGGTCCGCAGGCGTCCCATGGTCGCCGCTGCGTTGATGCCGTGCCCGGCCACGTCCCCGACGACCAGTGCGACCCGTGCTCCGGAGAGCGGAATCACGTCGAACCAGTCGCCGCCCACACCGCTGGGGGCATCCGCCGGGAGATACCACGACGCCACCTCCAGAGCGGACCCTCCGGTCAGGTCCTGGGGCAACAGGTAACGCTGCATGGAACGGGCCGCAGTGCGCTCGCGGGTGAAACGGCGCGCGTTGTCGATGCACACGGCGGCGCGGGAGACGAGTTCCTCGGCGAGACGTACATCGTCCTCCTCGAACGGGCCCAGTCGCCGGGAACGGGCGAACGTCGCCACGCCCAGGGTGACGCCGCGCGCCCGCACCGGAATCACCATCACCGATCGGAAGTCGTAATCGAGGAGGGAGGCGCCCAGTGACTCGTCCTCGGTCACCCACGGGCTGGCGGTGTGGTCCAGGATCCGTTCCACGAGGGTCCTGCTCTCCAGCAGACAGCGGGTCACCGGCGAGGAAGGTGCGCGCCGAACCGTTTCTCCCACGGCCAGCGACGCCTCGGGGCAGCCCTCACGCACCGACTGCTGCCCCGCGCGCCGGATGACGGGCGCCATACCGACCGGCCCGGGGGCCGGCTCCTCACCCCTCGTGACCGAGTCCAGGAGGTCGACGGCGACGAAGTCGGCAACGGACGGCACGGCGTCGTCGGCCAGTTCCTGTGCGGTCCGTGTCACGTCCAGGGTGCTGCCGATGCGGGCAGCAGCGTCGTTGAGCAGGGCCAGGCGTTCCTGGGCCCGCCAACGCTCGGTGACGTCGATGACCATGTACCAGACGCCCACGTTCCGGCCATGGCGGTCCTTCATCGCGAAGAAGGAGGCGGAGATCGCGCGGCTGGCATCCGGGTCCACGTGACTGGGGCCGCGGTACTCGTAGTCCATCACCGAAGCGCCGGTCTCCAGAACCTCACGCATCTTCTCCTCAAAGGCCTCTGCCTCCGCCTTCGGCAGTACTTCCGCCGTCCGTCGGCCCAGTCGTCGTTCGAGGGGGATCTGGCGGTCCAGTGGCTCGTTGACCCAGACGTACCGCAGGTCCGTGTCGAGGACTGCGATGCCGACCGGTGCGTGGGTGAGGAAGGGAGTGAGCATCAGCTGGCTCACCCCGCCACCCGGCATCCGCCAGAAGGCCCGTTTCGGGGGCCGGCCGACGAACCTGCCGAAGACCAGCGCTGCGACCGTGGCGACCACGACGCCCGGGACCATTTCGTACACGCCCGACTCGAAGGGGCCGAGCAGCGGATTGATCTTCTTCCACAGCAGCACGGTTGCCGCACCCGACACGATGCCGGCCATGGCCCCGGCCCAGGTCATGCGCGGCCAGTACAGCGAGAGAAGGACGACCGGCCCGAAGGCGGCTCCGAAGCCTGCCCAGGCGTATGCGACGATGCCCAGCAGCCCGCCGCCCCTGAGCGCGATCACGAAGGCCACCAGGGTCACGACGACGACGGCGGCGCGACCGACCCACACCAGCGCCCTGTCCGAGGCGTGCCGGTTGAGGAACGCGCGGTAGAAGTCCTCGGTGAGAGCGACGGACGACACGAGGAGCTGGCTGTCCGCAGTCGAGATGATCGCGGCCAGTACGGCGATCAGCATCACCCCGGCGCCCCACGGATCGAACAGTGTCCGGCTCAGCGTGATGTACACCGTCTGCGGGTCGCTGAGCGGCGCGCCGGTCTGCGCGATGCCCACCAAACCGACGACCGTGGCACCACCGAGCACGATGATGACCCACCCTGTTCCGATGCGGCGGGCCGTGGGGATGGCGCCCGTGCTGCGGACGCCCATGAAACGGGCCAGAATGTGCGGCTGGCCGAAGTAGCCGAGACCCCAGGCGAGCAGCGAGATGATCGCAACCACGCCGAGCGACCCGCCCGCTGACCACCGTCCGTCCGTGAAGTCGACCCTGGCACCCATGTCCAGCAGATCGGGCGTCTTGCTGTTGAGGGCGTCGCGCAGCGCACCGAAGCCGCCCAGTGCCCCGATGCCGACGACGGGGAGCACGAGCAGGGCGAGGAACATCAGCGTGCCCTGCATCACGTGTGTCAGGCTCACGGCGAGGAAGCCGCCCAGGCACGAGTAGATGACAATCACCAGAGCAGTCAGGGCCACTCCGAGCCCGAACCTGACGCCGAAGATGTGCTCGAACAGCAGTCCGCCGGCGACCAGCCCACTGGCGACGTAGACGGTGAAGAAAACGAGCGTGACCGCCGCCGAGACCATCCGGAGCATCCGGGTGCGGTCCTCGAACCGTTCCTCCAGATAGGCCGACAAGCTCACGGCGTTCCCGGCGCGCTCGGTGTAGGTGCGCAGCCTCGGCGCGACGAGCAGCCAGTTGAGGTAGGTACCGAGCACCAGACCGGCCGCGATCCAGCTGGCGCCCACGCCGGCCGCGTACACCGCTCCGGGAAACGCGAGGAACAGCCAGCCGGACATGTCACTGGCCCCTGCGGAAAGGGCGGCAACAAACGCGCTGAGCCTGCGGCCCCCCAGAGCGAAATCGGCGAAGGTATCAGTGCGGCTGCGGGCCCAGACACCTGTCCCGACCATGACGGCCACATACACGAGGAACGTGGCCACGATCGGCACACTCAAGTCGAACATACTGCGCTCACCTGCGTGGTTTCTGGGCACGGGCGCCGCCGTCGCACGCCTGACAGCTCGTAGCTCCTATCGGAATAAATGTACAGATTTCGCTCACTGTGGACCGGAAACACCGCGCGCGCGGGGGCTCACACCCTCACTGCGGGAGCCTGTCTCATCGGGCTCGGGCAGCCCGATCAGGACTAGCGTCACGTCGTCGTCATGCTTGGCCGTCTCCGGAATGAGGGCTCTGACCAGCCGGTCGGCGGCTTGATCGAGGCTCTTCGGATCCGGAGGAGCGCCCTTCAGCGCGACCTCGAGGGTGTGGGCGAGGATGTCGATCTGGGCCTCGATGTCGGTGCCGGGGCGTTCGACCAGTCCGTCGGTGTAGACCGCGAGAGTGCTGCCCGGTGGCAGCGGCTGGGTCGTCTGCCGGAACGGCACCCTGCTGACGCACGAATCGTTGACGCCCAGCGGCACACCGACCGGAACCTGCAGTTGGCGGGCGGGCCCGTCCGGGGGCAGGACGATGACCGGGAGGTGTCCCGCCGAGCACAGGGTGACCTCGTGGTCGCGCTGGTGCACCACCAGGTAGACGCAGGTGACGAGCTGGTCCGCCAGGTCACTGACGAACGCGTCCAGCCCGGTCATGAGCTCACTGGGAGGTAGGCCCATGCGGGCCAGCGCATGGGAGGCGGCGCGCAGCTGACCCATGACGGCCGCTGCCTCCAGACCCCGGCCCATCACGTCGCCCACGACGATGCCGGTGCGGTCCCGGTCCAGGGGAATGACGTCGAACCAGTCACCGCCGACCCCGGGGTCCTGGACGGATGCCAAGTACCGGTGGGCGCTGTACAGGTGCGGCAGCCGGGACGGCTCACCCATGAGGCTGTGCTGCAGGGTGTAGGCGATTCGTCGGTGTTCCTCGTAGCGCTCGGCGCGTTCGGCCTCGGCCTGTCTGCGTTCAGTGATGTCCCTCACGGACAGGAATACCAGCGTCCCCTCATCGGCCTGGAGGCTGCTGAGACTCACCTCTACGGGGAACTCACTGCCGTCGCTGTGCAGCCCGTACAGGCCTCGGTCCAGGACGATCGGCTTCGGGTCCCCCTGCCGCAGATAGGCGCCGAGGAAGGCGCTGTGCCGTCGACGCCGCGAGACGGGAACCAGATCGATGACCTGGGTGCCGACGAGGTCGGCCGGCGCATGTCCGAACAATCGTTGCACCTGAGCATTGGCCATGGCGATGGTGCCGTGCCCGTCCGTGATCAGGGTGGCGTCAGGTGCGGATTCCAGCAGCGCCAGGAAGCGCCGGTTGGCCCGCCGGACCTCGCGCTGAGCCGCGACTCGCTCGGTGACATCGGTGACCACACCACATATGGCGTAGGGCTTGCCGGACGACGCGGTGAGCGAGAACAGACTGGTGAGGACGTCCCGTGGGCCTCCCGGCAGGACGAGCAGCTCCTCCCGCTGCACGGGGGTACCCCCTGCCAGCATGGCGAGGTCGGCGGCCCGCGCCTGACGCGCGAGGTCGGACGGCATGACATCCCGGTCCCGGAGGCCCAGTACCCGCTCGCGGGACAGGCCCAGGCTTTCCTCGAACGTCGTGTTGACCGCCAGGAAGCGCCCGTCCAGGTCCTTGATGAACACCACCGCGGGTGTGTGGTCGATGAATGCCTGCAGCAGTTCGTTCTGTCGCACCTGCCATTCCGCATGGGCGTGCTCCATCTCGATACGGCGGCCCACGACCAGGGCCGAGAAGATGACCGCGGTGAACACGGCCACGTGCCCGCATACCAGCAGCGCGGTACCCAGTCGTGTCCCGAACAGCGCCGCGTCCTCACCGGCCAGGACGAGCCAGCCCAGCAGCGGCGGTACGACCAGGACGGTGGCGAACAGCCGGCGCCCCAGCGCCCCCGTCGTACCCGCGTTCATCAGCAGTCCGGCAGGACCCCGGTCCGGCCGGGCGAGGAAGGCGGCCATGCCCAGCAGCACCAGAGCCAGGCCGGTGTACAGGGCCATGCCCTTGTAGGCGCCGAAGCGTTCCAGTTCGGGTACGGCGTACGCGAACCCGTACAGCCGCAGCATTCCCAGCGTGAGAACGGCCAGGCCCGGAACCTGACTCGTCCAGGCGGGAAGCCGGGACGAGCTCGCGCACAGGGCTGCCACGCCGCCGATCAGCAGTGCCGTGGCCGTGTTCGGTGCCATGCGTCCGGGCACGGTCGCCACCAGCGCCGTGTCGTCCTTGAAGAGCAGTTCGTCGATGCCCAGGCCCGCACCGGTCGCGTACTCCACGATGGTGAGCCCGCCGGTCACGGCGGCCAGGGTTGCGGCCGCACGGGCTGTGGTGATCATCCACAGCGTGAGGCGTCTGCGAGCCACCAGAAACAGGGAGAAGCCGAGCGCCAGCAGCGCCACGGTGGTGTTTGCGTTCATGGTCGCATCGGCACCGGGCGCGCGCCTCAGGACGTCGATGCCGAGGATCCAGCCGGACAGACCCGCCGCGCCCAGCACAGCGGCCACAACGGCGGCGACCTGAGCCACGACGCGAGCAGCGTCCAAGGCGGACTGCTGGTACGGCAGGTCCGCGGCCTGCTCTGCTCCGAGCGCGTTGGGCAACTCGGGCGCCTGCTGCTCTTTCGTCACAGAACACTCGTCAAGGTGGATGAACGACTGAATCGCCACTTACACCCTAAGTACTTTGACCGCCCAGCGCCCTGGTCCATGTGCCCCTCCATTCGGGACAAGGGCCGGGCGTGAGTAGTTGAGGTACAGGAAATCCCGCTGAGCTTGCCGTCCTCGTCATGGTGGTCCCACGTCAGGGCGGCCCGTGAATGATCTTCCGTGAGCCAGGGTGACAAAGCATCGGCGCCCGCTCGTCCACTGGTCGGCGACGCTGAGGCCAAGGTCCTCGGCGACCTTGCGGATGGCTCCTCGTCCGAGCCGCGCCCGGGGAAAGGGGAGCCCGCTATGGCCCTGGAGGTCCACGTAGTCGCGTTCTTCGTTCCGAGTGGCCACGGCGCGGAACTGCTTCCACTTGTTCACGCACCTCTCGACCGCGTTGCGGCAGCGGTACCGGGTCTTGTCGAAGGCCGGGGGCCGGCCGCCGGAGCGTCCGCGGCGCCTGCGGTGGGCGCGCTGGTCGTCGGGCTGCGCGATGGTGGCTTTGATGCCGCGCCTGCGCAGGTAGGCGCGGTTGTCCCGGCTGGAGTACGCCTTGTCGCCGCGCACCCGGTCCGGTCGGCTGCGCGGGCGGCCTGGCCCGCGGCGCCGGAGGCGTAAGCCGTCCAGCACCGGGGCGAACATCGGGCTGTCACCCCGCTGACCGGGCGAGGTCTGCCAGGTCAGCGGGCGGGCCCGGTCGTCGGACAGCAGATGGACCTCGCTGGTCACTCCGCCCCGCGAGCGTCCCAGCGCCTCGCGCCCATCTGCCTCATCACGGCCCCCGCCCCTTTTTGCGGGTAGTCGGCCGGAGGCTTGCGAGGCGCTCCGAGGCACCGTACGCAACCCCCAGGCTGCGATTGCCGCGACTGGCGCGGGGGCCGGTCCCTGCTTCCAACCGACGCGGCTGCCCCGGCCGCTGGTGTCCCTACCGGTGCTCGGGGTTTTCGTAGTCGCGGCGGCAGCCGGCGTCCCAGGCGGTGCGCTGGTTGCCGTAGGCGGGGATGCCACCGAGATCCTTCAGCGCCCGGGCCAGATGGAGCAGGTTCCAGGTCATGAAGGTGGTGTTGCGGTTGGTGAAGTCGTTGTCCGGGCCGCCCGAGCCGGGATCGAGGTAGGAGGGGCCGGGGCCTGCCTCGCCGATCCATCCGGCGTCCGCCTGGGGAGGGATGGTGTAACCCAGGTGCTGCAGGCTGTAGAGGACGTTCATGGCACAGTGCTTGACGCCGTCCTCGTTGCCGGTGATCAGGCAGCCGCCTACGCGACCGTAATAGGCGTACTGTCCCGCGTCGTTGAGCAGGCTGGAGCAGGCGTAGAGGCGTTCGATCACTTGCTTCATCACGGAGCTGTTGTCGCCCAGCCAGATGGGGCCGGCCAGGACGAGGATGTCGGCCGCCTGGACCTGCTGGTACAGGTCCGGCCAGGCGTCCGTCTCCCAGCCATGTTCTGTCATGTCGGGCCACACACCGGTGGCGATGTCGTGATCCACGGCCCGGACGACATCGACGTGCACTCCCTGCGCGTCCAGGATGGCGGTGCTCCGGTCGATCAGCCCCTGAGTGTTGCTCGTTTCTGGCGAGCGCTTGAGGGTGCAGTTGATCACCAGAGCCCGTAGGTCGTCGTACCGGGCCGGCGGTGCGTCGGTGGTGGGCGACGAAGCGGTCACACGGTCCTCCCAGAGCCTCTGCGCAGCACGATGCTCGGCGGCGCGCGTCCACGTCCGGCTCCAGCGTGCTGGACACCCATGGCACCCGCCACCACAGCGCCGCCGAACGGCCCCGGCATGCTTGAGGCATCGGTAACCGCACGGCTGCCTCGGTCGGCGGCGAATGATTGGCCGGGGCCGGTGGGCGTGCCTACGTTCGTCTCATGGGTACCGAAGGCGCGAGCGACTCGCGGGACACAGCAGCAGTGGAGGACGTCGCACACCTGTTGGTGCGCTGTCTGCGGGCCGAGGGCGTGGAGTACGTCTTCGGGATTCCGGGCGAGGAGAACATCCGCTTCGTGGACGCGCTGAACGGCTCCGGGATCCGGTACGTTCTGGTGCGCCACGAGCAGGCCGCCTCGTTCATGGCGGAGATCTACGGGCGGCTCACCGGCCGTGCCGGGGTGTGCTCGGCGACGCTGGGACCTGGCGCGATCAATCTGCTTCTTGGCACCGCGGACGCCATGACCAACAGTGCCCCGATGGTGGCTCTGGCCGCCCAGGGTTCACTGCGCCGGATCCACAAGGAGTCGCACCAGGTCATCGACCTGGTGTCGATGTTCGCTCCCGTCACCCAGTGGGCGGCCCGCGTCGAGTGTCCGGACGCGGTGCCGGAGATGACGCGCAAGGCGTTCAAGATCGCCCAGAGCGAGCGCCCCGGAGCTGTGTTCCTGGCAGTGCCGGAGGACATCGAAGCGGAGCGTCCAGCCGAGCCGTTGGCACCCTTGCAGATCGACGTGGTACACACTGATGCACCGTCGCCCTCCCAGATCGCACGTGCAGTGGAGGTGCTCACCGCTGCCCGGCACCCGGTCGTGCTGGCAGGCCACGGCGCTGCCAGAGCCGGCGCCTCGGCTGCTCTCGTGCGGTTCGCCGAGCGGCTGAACATCCCGGTGGCGACAACCTTCCACGGCAAGGGCGTCTTCCCCGACGACCATCCCAACGCCCTCGGCGCGGTCGGCTTCATGCGCCACGACTACAGCAACTTCGGCTTCGACGCGGCCGACGTGCTGATCTGCGTGGGCTACGAGATCCAGGAGTTCGACCCGGTCAAGATCAACCCGAGCGGTGACAAGCGGATCGTGCACGTGCACCGCTTCCCCGCCGAAGTGGACGCCCACTACCCGGTCGGCGTGGGCGTCGAAGGCGACCCCTCCCAGGCGCTGGACGCACTCATGGCGGCACTGCCCGACGGGCTCTCCTATGACTTCGGAAGCAGCGAGAAGATCCGGACGCTGCTCGACGAAGAGCTCCAGTACGGGCGCGACAACGAGGCGTTCCCGCTGGTGCCGCAGCGCGTCGTCGCCGATGTGCGCACCGCGCTGGACCGCCACGACATCGTGCTCGCCGACACCGGCGCCGGAAAGATGTGGATGGCCCGTCTCTACCCGACCTACGAACCGGACACGTGTCTGGTCTCCAACGGACTGTCGACCATGGGGTTTGCGTTGCCGGGCGCGATCGCCGCGAAGCTGGCACGGCCGGACCGACGGGTCCTGGCGATGATGGGTGACGGCTCGTTCCTGATGAACTCCCAGGAATTGGAGACCGCCGTCCGCGAACGCGTCCCACTGGTCGTCCTCGTCCTGGTGGATCAGGAATACGGCCTGATCACCTGGAAGATGGAGCTCGAAATCGGCCGCCACAGCCACACCCGGTTCACCAACCCGGACCTGGTCGCCTACGCCGAGAGCTTCGGCGCTCGCGGCTACCGGATCGAGAGCGCCGACCAATTGCTGCCCGTGCTGCGCCGCGCCCTCGACGACGACGCGGTTGCCGTGATCGCCTGCCCCGTCGACTACTCCGAGAACCTGCGCCTGACCGACAGACTGGGCAGTCTCCACGGCCCGTTCTGACCAGCCGGCACAGGACTTGGCCCGGCGCGGATCGACAGGGCCACCCGGCGCGCACTTCTCGACGGCGGACCACCACCCGTCGTACCACCACGCGCCCGACGGTCGCCCCGTCCGCTGCGCACCTTGACCGTGTGCGCCGGCAAGCGCAGAAGGCCCAGTAGGAGGGGAAGCGCGATGCCGCGATCGCGTAATTGCGCGCTGAGGTGACAGACGGGGCGCTGCTGCGCGAGAAGATCGGCATGGACCGCATCCGCGCCGGCCACGCCGGCGCCACCATACGGCTGTCGCGTGACCACGGGCACCTGGCGCTGCTGGCCGGCTCCTACAGCTACATACTCGAGTTCGCGCCGAAAGTACTGGAGGCGGTGCGGTTCGCGGGCGGCACGGACGCGAAGCCGCCGACCGAGGCGTTGGGGATTCTGCGGGAGCTGAACGCCACCGGCGCCCGCAACGTCCCCGACGGTGCTCCCACCGTGTTCGTGCCGTCCCGGTGGCAGGGCTACCTCGATGAGGCCGCGGCGAGGGGGGATGCGACCGCGTACCGGCACTACTGGGAGCTGTGCACCCTGCTCGCCCTGCGCGACGGCCCTGCGCAGCGGGGACGTGTTTGTACCGGGCTCACGGCGCTACGACAACCCGGCCGCCTGCCTGTTCACCCCCGCCCGGTGGGAGACGCACCGCGTGGAGTTCTGCCGTCTGGTCGGCAAGAGCCCCGACGCCTCGGAGGCGCTGCCGCTGGCCGGTCCGGCTGAACGATGACGGGGAGCTGGTCATCTCCCCGCTGACAGCGGAGGACATCCCGTCCGGGGCCGAGGAACTGCACGCCGAGCTGGAGCGGATGCTGCCGAACGTGCCGATCGCCTCGCTGCCGGTGGAGATGGAGCGGCACACCGGTTTTCTGGCTGCTTCGTCCACGCCGGCGGCAAGCAGGCCCGGTCCCGCAGCTCAAGAGCGACGAAGCCGTTCGCGCCTGGGCGGTGATTCCATGCCACCGGCGCGGCGGGAGGCACCCGCATCCCGCAGGAGGAATGTGTGCGGCGGCGGTGAGCAGGGCTCCGCCGAGCCGTCAGCCCGTCTTGTGACCCCACTGCGGACCGACCAGATCCCACTCTTTGCCCCACTCGTCGATACGCCGCCGGTCCAGCCACAAGCGTGCGGCGCCCCCGGCACCGAACGCCATGCCGGTAACAGCGAGCGCGGACGCGGCTCCCAGGAATCCCGACTCGACCGCCGCATCCGTGCGGCTCGGCGGTCGGGTGGTGAGGTTCCCCTGCGTGTTCGTCCAGAGCACCATCGTGGATCCGGCCTTGCGCCCGCCGTCCACCAGGGTCCTGCCGGTGTGGGTGGACCCGCCCGCGCTGGTCCAGCGGACCTGCACCAGCGCCCGATAGCTCTTCACGTCGGCTCGTGGCGCATCCGTGAGGAGTACGGCCCGTACGGGGGTGCGCTCGGCGCGTTGCTGCGCGAAGACGTCGTCCGCGGCCCGCGCTGTCAGCACACCGGCGAGGGTTCCGCCCACCGCGATGAGCGCCCAGACGGCCAGCACGAGCCACGCCTCGAGAACGTCGGCGCGCCTGCGCAGCCGGTTGGCTCGCCACCGCCACAGCAACCTCTTCGTTCGCCTGCCTGTACGCATCGGGCCGCACCTCCTCGTCGTGGTCATTTCGAGCAAGGTGACAGCCGCCCGCGCGTCGCGACATGGGCCGGACAGGGGGAGCCGTGGGGGCCGACCGGAACCAAGTGCGGAAGTGGGATGGGCCGTTCAGCCCCCGCCGTCGCAGCCCGTGGGGACACCGCAGGTGTCCGCCCGCGGACCGGCGTGCTCTCCGTTCTCGCCACCTCCGTCACCGATAGTCCCTGACCGGCCACCCGCCAGGGACCATCGGCCCCTCACCCGGACGCTGTCGCGCGCCCATTCTCGTAGGACATCGGTACCCGTTCCGAAACCCGTGTGGGAGGAGGGCACCATGCGATCCGAGCCTCTCGACGCCGAGACCCTGGAAGCCTGCATCGCGGCCGCCGTGGCTGCGCCCTCGTTCTTCAACACCCAGCCCTGGCGCTTCAGGCTGGACCCCGATGCCGTCGCCTTCGAGGTGCGCGCGGCACCGCAGCGGAGCCTGCGTCATGCGGATCCGGTCGGACGGGCGCTCCATCTGTCGGTGGGCGCGTCCGTCTTCAATCTCCGCGTCGCGGTGTCCCACTTCGGCTGGTCGCCCGTCGTGCGGCTGCTGCCCCGCCCCGAAGAGCCCGCCCTGCTCGCCACCGTCCGGCCCGCGGGATCAAAGAGCGCGCACACCGCCGAACACCGTGGCGATCTCTACTTGGCGATCTGGCGCAGGCACAGCAGTCGCTTCCCGTTCTCCGGCAGACCGCTGCCCGCGCAGGCACGTGCCGAACTCGCCGAGGCCGCCCACACGGAAGGCGCCTCACTGACCTTCCCCGAGGTCGCCGAGACGGTACGTCTGCTGCGCGTGACCGAGGAGGCCGAGCACCGCAATCACGCCGACGCCGACCGTGGCACGGAGAGCCGCCGCTGGGTGCACCGGGAGTCGGACGATCCGTTCGACTCCGGCCTCCCGCAGACGGCGCTCGGCCCGCAGGACGCGCGCGAACGCATTCCCATGCGGGACTTCACCGCCGCACGGCACCCCGGGCGGCTGTCGGCCCAGGACTTCGAGACCGCCCCGGCCGTCGCCCTGCTCAGGACCGAGCACGACCGTCGCACGGACTGGCTGCGCGCAGGAGAGGCACTCGAGCACGTCCTGCTGGTGGCCACGGCCCTCGGCCTGCGTGCGTCCCTGCTGCACCAGCCGATGGAATGGCCCGACCTGCGCCGCTTCCTGAGCCCGGACCCCGACCACACCGGTCACGCGCAGATGCTGATCCGCCTCGGCTACGGCCGGGAGGGCCCCGCCACCCCGCGGCGCGCCCCGCAGGCGGTGCTGGACGCGGAGAGGCCGAACCGATAGCCCGTTCCCGTCGGGGCGGGCGGCTCCGGTCAGCCCGTCCCCGCGGAGACGCCGTCCTCGTGGGGAGCAACGGAGGGAGCCGGGGGCAGGCCGGGGTGGATCTCGAAGACGCCGCCCAGGCACGTGCTCTGCAGTATGTGCAGGCTGCGGCCGGTGTCGGCGACCAGCCGCAGCCTGCCCTGCCGGGCCCGCACCCGGTTCCTCGCCCGGCACAGCAGCCGTAGTCCGCTGCAGTCGATGAAGGTCACGGGGCGCAGGTCGAGCACCAGGTCGGGGCACCAAGGTCGTGCCGCCGACGGCGTGTTCCGTGTGGCAGGTCGTGGGCCTGGTGTGGGTTTCGGCCGTAGACAGAGCAAAGCGGGGCGTCAGGCGTGACGGAAGGGCCGGTCGGGCCCTGTGCGGACGGGTGACGGGTGACGGGGCCGGGCGGCCCCATGTGATCGCACACGGTGAGCCGGGGTCGCTCTCCGGCAGGGGCGGGACCGATGGCCCCATTCCACCTTCAAATGCCCGCCAGAACATGAGTGGTGGGCCCCTGGCATGCCCACCCCGACCGGATCCGACCGTCGGGGAAGCACAGAAGGGAACAGCGACATGACTCCCCAGCACGTCGTCGTCGGAGTCGACGGCACACTGACCGCCGTACGGGCGCTGGACTGGGCGGCCCAGGAGGCGGCACGCCGCCGCGTCACTCTGCGCGTCGTCCACGCCGTCGCGGACCGGGACGAGGCCGGGCCGGTTCTGGCGTCGGCCGCCGCACGGATCCGCGCCCACCATCCCGGCCTGCCGGTCGTGACCGCGTCACCGGAGGGCGGCGCGGTGGAGGCCTTGGTGCGGGAGAGTGACGGAGCGGTTCTCACCGTCGTGGGCAACCGCGGGCTCGGCGGGTTCACCGGACTGCTCTTCGGCTCGGTGAGCCTGCGCCTGGCCGCGCACGCCCGGAGCCCGCTGCTCGTCGTACGCGGTGACCACCGGTGCGACGACGATCGCGAGGTGCTGCTGGGACTGGGGAGCGACGCCGACGGGGACGCGGCGGCCTATGCCTTCCAGGAGGCGGAGCGGCGAGGTGCCCGGCTGCGCGTCCTGCACTCCTGGTCCCACCGGCACGTCACCCCCGAAATGCCGTCGCCGGTGCCAACCAGCCCCGGACAGCGGGAACTTGCCCAACGCGACGCCACCGAGGCGGCCGTGCCCCGCTTCGCCCTGACCGAGCTGCGGGAGAAACACCCGGCGGTCGGCGTCGACACGCGCACGGTCCGCACGGGGCCGGCGCGTGCGCTGCTGGAGGCCACCCGTGAAGCCGGAGTCGTCGTCATCGGTGCCCACCGCCGGGCGGACCACCTCGGCCCGCGCCTGGGTCCCGTCGTACGCACCCTGCTGCACCGTTCGCACTGCCCGGTGGTCGTCGTGCCGACTGGCTGACCCGGATCACCACGGCAGCTGAACAGGCCTTCACAGCAGGGGCGTTCGGCCCTGGACCGCGGGCCGCGCACCCTCTCCGACGCCGAAGCGAGACATTGAACCTGACAAGACGACCGTCCTGGACAAGGGCGTCACCGTCATCGGCGCCGGACGCCTGCCGTCCGCGATGGCGACCGTCTCGTCGACGGCCTACGCCCGCAATTTCATTGCGCTCCTGCGTCACCTCGTTGCGCTCCTGCGTCACCTCGTGCGCGACGGCGAACTCGTCCTCGACCCGGCCGACGAGATCACGGCGGCGCCACGGGAGCAGCCTCCTCATGAACAACCTCGATCTCTCACCGCGATCACCGTCTTCGTGCTGAGCGTCGAGGTCATCAGCAAGGTCCCCGCGACCCTGCACACACCCCTGATGTCCGGCTCGAACTCCGTGCACGGCATCGTCGTCATCGGCGCGAAGCTGATCGCGGCCGAGTTGCACACCTGGCTCGGCTACATCCTCGCTTTCGCGGCCATGGCGTTCGGCGCGCACCTGATGAACCACCCGCGCACGGCCCGCCGCGGCAGCACGCTCTCCGCCGGCGCCATGGTCGGCGCGATCGCCGCCACGGTGTGGCTGGTGGCCCACGAGGGCACGATCAGCCGGACCGGCTGGCTCGTGCTCGCCTCCGGCGGTCTCGTCGACGCCGCGCTCGGCCTGTACGCCGCGCGTGAGGTCAAGATGACCGCCATGCCCCAACTGGTCTGTCTCTTCAACGTGGTCGGCGGCGGGGCAGCCGCGCTCATCGCGAGATGGAGCCCCAACCGGCAGGCGCCGGGGGGACGTTGGGGGGCCAGGGGCCGACCGGGCCCGGTACGGGTCCGGTCGGCCCACGCGCGTCCCGCGCCGGCGCGGGATGCTGGAAGTGGCCAAGAAGAAGAGGAGGAGGGAGACATGACTGGCATGATCGAGCGACTGCCGGGCTGGCCGACCCTGCCCGACCTGTTCGGCTGGGTCGAGTCCGGCTTCCCCGGGTCGCATACGGTCCCCGGACTGCACGGCATCCGCATCGAAGAGCACCTGGCGGACGAGAACTACGTGCTGCGGGCGGAGCTCCCGGGCATCGACCCCAAGGATGTCGAAATCACCGTCACGGAAAGCGTTCTGACCCTACGGGCGGAGCGCAGTGGGGAGACGACGCTGAAGCACCGCACGGAGTTCCACTACGGGACCTTCGCCCGCTCCGTCCGGCTGCCGGCCGGGGCCAAGGGCGACGAGGCCACTGCCGAGTACAAGGACGGTGTCCTGACCGTCACGATCCCGGTGCCCGAGACGAAGACGGGCACGAAGACCATCCCGGTGCGGCACGGCTGAGTGCGGGTGGGCGCTCAGCCGTACCCGGTGTGCGCGGCCGGTACGCCGGCCGCGCACACGTATCCCCGGGCCGGCCGGTTGCTGGGCCGGGCGGGTCCTTTCCGAGTCCCTTCGGCCCAGTGACCGGAACACTCGGTTCCGTCGAGGGTGGAGACACACGGTGGAGGGAGAGGAGCCATGACTGTCTCCACCCGTGTCGCGATCACCGCCGTCGGCGATCCGGGCCGGCACGACGACGGTGTGGCCCGAGCAGTGCTCTCCCGGTTGCGGGGCCTGTGGCTGCTGCTGCCGCTGCCGTGCGCGAACGCCACGACGGGCGGTGCCCCGTCGGGCAGTAGAACCGTGCGGCCAGCCGAACGAGCCCCGGGGGCACCTCGATCTCCCGGTTCGCGGGCGGGGGATCGACGGCGGCCGGCGACGCAGAGGGCCGTCCGGGGCGAGCGGCCCGAGCCAGCAGGTCGGTGACCTCCGCGGCGCCGACCTGAGCGAAGTCGTGGTACCAGGAGCCGACCGAGCCGAAGAAGCGTGGTGACTGCAGACAAACCAGCTGGTCGGCCGGCCGGTGCAGACGGATCAGCGTCCGTTCCGGTCCGACCGGCACGGCAAGCACGGTCCGGACCACGCCCTGACCACGGACGACCCGGCACGCGGCCTCCTCGAAACGCATGGGCAACTTCCTCATGCGGACACCGCCCCGATACGGCGGTGAGACCGCCCAGCTCCCGTCCCATCGTCTACCGGATCCGGGAGACAGGGACGCCGCACCCGGACGGGAACCCTGGCACGGATGGACGGTGGACTCCGGAGAACGGGCGCTCGTCCGTTCTTCTGCGGCCCGGGATGGGTTGCTGCCAGGCTCGGCCCTCGTGATCCGGCATGACTCGCAACATAACTGGCGCCCCGTCAGGGGCGGCCGTGCCCCGAGATGTCTGCCGGACGCGGGCGTCGGTCTGGCCCAGCCGCTGGCTTGATCAGCAGCTTGTCCGCCGTCCGGCGTGACTCATCACAGTTTCGCCACGTGGTGACTCCACCCAGGCTGACGCCGACCACGGCCCGTCCGCCCGGAGGAGAACAACCGCGTGACCATGCTCGCAGAACACATCGACGGCGTCATAGGAGTCGACACCCACCGCGACACACTCGCCGCAGCCGCCGTCAGCCCCATAGGCGCCGTCCTGGAGACCACCAACGCCCCCGCTCACACCCGTGGCCGGTCTCGCCGCCTTCCTCGAAGACGCTGGTGAACGCGTCGAGGTCTGTCGCCCCAAGTGCCCGCCGCTCCGTGGAGGCCGCAAGACGGACATGCTCGGGAGGCCTCTTGCCCGCTACGCGGATACCCCTTGCTCAGTAAGGGCGGGGCCGCCCCGAAGGCGTGCGCAGATCCTGGGGGAGATCCGGCTGTCGCGGAGTCCTGGGGCGACGGGTTTCCCGTATCCGCCTCATGATCGCCGCCTCCTGCCGGTTGGTCCGCGGAGTACCGGTGATTTCCGGCACCCCGGATACCCATGAATCCTGGCCCGAGGCAGGGCGCGCCGCCATGAGGACATCGACCCCGGATCACGGGCCGGGGCGCGCCCGGTTCCGGGTCCGATCGGCCCACGCCGTGCGGGCGGGCGCGGAGCGGGCCGGACCGTGAGAAGCGGAGCATCATCCCGAAGAGCTGGTGCCAGTGGGTCACCCCGTTGAACGCCGGGTAGAGGGGCAACCGCGCTCATGGGCCGGGATGGGCCGGCCGGTGCTCCCGGTGGCCGACAGGATTCGGCGGGCCCGTCCGACGCGGTGTCAACCGTCGGCGCGGATACCGGAGATCAGCTGCGACTCGAGATCGGACTGGATCATCAGGTGGGTGCGGTGGACCCGGTCACCGGAGTCCTGCCAGGTGAGCGTGACCCTGGTCCAGCAGTGCCCCATCCCGCTGTCGTTGTAGACGACCTCCCAGGCGATCGGCACGCCCTTGGCGCGCAGTACGCCGTCCTTGTGGTGGGCGCTCTCCCACTGCGCCAGGTTCGCGCGCAGGCCGACGGTCAGGTAATGGGCGCGCAGAGCGTCGGCCAGCCCGTTGCGACCGGAGTCGTACAGGACGTCGACGTAGGCACCGTAGAAATCGGCGACCCGGTCGACGGCGGAGCGCGGACTGCCCTTGCGGGCCGGTGCGGTCTTCGCGGCGACGCCGGCCCCGGCGTCCGTACGGCCGCCGGTCGCGGCCGCCGGCGCCGACGCCGCGAGCGCCAGCACCACGACGCCCAGCACGACACGGCGGACGGCACGAGGTGTCATCATGGTGGTTCTCCTCTCCTGCAGCAGTGCGGACTTGTGCTCAACTCCAGTACACCGCAGGGCAGTTGCCGTCATCGCGGGCCGACCGGCCCGAGGCGGGGGGCCGGTCGGTCACTCCCCGGGACTGGTGATCAGGCGGTGCCGCAGGGCCAGCGACGCGCAGGTGAGGAGCACCACGGCGAAGCCTGCGAGGACGGCCAGGTCCCGCATGATCGAGGGCAGGTCCCCGTCCTGGGACAGCAGTGTCGTCCACGCGTCGACGGCCCAGGCGTGCGGCACTGCGTGCCCTGCCGCACGCAGCCAGCCGGGAACGAGGGCCAGTGGCCACATGCAGCCGCCCAGCATGCCCATCCCGATGCCGAGGGCCGGGCCGATCGCGTGCACCTGCTCCGGCGTGCGGAACACGGCCCCGGCCAGCACCCCGGCGCCGGTACCGACCAGCGCCCACACGGCGACCAGGACCCCGGCGGCGAGCGGATCGCCCCAGGAGACGTTGAAGGCCAACGCCCCGATGCCGATGAGCAGCAGGGACTGCAGGACGGCCAGCGCCAGATAGGCGACCGTCTCCCCGAACACCAGGGTGCGGGCGGCGACCGGTGCCGCGAGCGCCCGCGTGTACACACCGGTCCGGCGGGTCTGCACGATGGCCGCACCGCCCGCCAGGGCGTTGATGAACACGAACAGCACCAGCATGGTCGGCGTGCTGTAGCCGTAGCCCAGCGGCAGGTAGTCGCTCCGGCCGTTGACGGTCTCGGTGCGTACGGCGATGGGGGACGAGGCCCGCTCCGCGTTGTGGGCGAGCGCGAGGGCGCCGTCGAAGGAGCCGCCGGTCTCGTCTTGGGCGAAGCGGGCGGCCTGCAGGCGTGCCGCGTGCTCGGCCACCACGGCCGACACCGAGGTCACGGCCGAGTGCCCGGCACTGCCCGAGGGCTCCACCAGGACCCGCACGGTGACGGAGTGTCCGGCCCGTACGTCCGCGTCGAGCCCGGAAGGAACGAGGACGACCGCGTCCAGCTCGGCCCGGCGCAGCGCGGTGCGCGCGTCGGTCGCGGTGTCGTAGATGTGGGTCCGCAGCCCTGGCGCGTCCTGGATGTCCGCAGTCAACTCCCGTGCCACCGGGCCCGCTTGAGAGGCCGGGACGAGCCCGATCCGGAACTCGTCGAAGCCGCTGACGGTGACGCCGATGACGACGATGATGGCGACCGGGAGCAGCACCATGAAGAACAGCGCGGTGCGGTCGCGCAGCACACGCGCGAGGGTGGCCCGGGTCACGGCCAGCGCGGTCATGGCGTCCTCCTCAGCCGAAGGAGCAGAGCCGTCACCGCGATCACGACCGCCGAGAACGCGGCGATGCCGAGCAGCGGCGTGCCGACGGCGTCCCAGCCGCGTACGCCGGTGCCCAGATCGGTGAACCCGCGCAGGGCCCAGCCGTTGGGCGTGAACAGGGCGAGGCGGCGGATCAGCGGCGTCGTACCGGAGGCGAAGACGAAGTTGCCGCCGAGCAGGACGAGCGCGAAGACCAGGATCGAGGAGAGCCCCTGGGCCTGCTGTTCGGTTCGCACGAGCGCGATGACCAGCGCGGTCAGGCACACCACGCACACCGCCATGGCCACGCTGAGCGCCGCGACCCCGAGCGGGTCGGCCCAGGCGGCGTCGAAGGCGAGCCACGACACCAGCGTCACGGTGGCGAGGCCGGCCAGGCTGTAGACGAACGTCGAGACCGACTTGCCGATCAGTAGCGCACCCCGCCCCACGGGTGCCGCGGCGATCCGGTCGAGGGTGCCCTGTTGCTGTTCGATGAAGTAGCCGCGCGCTCCGAAACCGACCGTGAACAGCACGAAGAACATGCCCATGCTCGGCCCGAAGTAGCTGATCACCTTCAGCGGGTCGTCGGGCAGCCCTTGCGCCCGCACCTGTTCCGGCAGCCTCAACAGGGCCGCCCTGGCGGCCAGTCGAGGGATGTCGCTCTGCGGGGCGCCCGCGGACACGGCCGTGACGACCGACAGCCGGTCGGCGTTGACCTGGGCGACGTACGACTCGGTGACCGCCCGGGCGAGCTGCGCCTGCAGGCCGTAGTCGACGCTGTCCAGGACCCGTACCGGCGCGGCGCTGCCGCCGTGCAGCGACTCGGTGAACCCCTTCGGCAGGACGATCGCGGCGTGCACGTCGCCCGCGTCCACCGCCCGCCGGGCAGCGGCCTCGGCGTCGTACGACCGCACCTGGACCGTGCCTCGAAGCTCCCGGCTCTCCAGCACCTGGGTGAGCCCGGCGGCGGCCGGACCCCGGTCCAGGTCCACGATGCCGAGGTTCGCGCGGAACTCGTCGTTGTTGTTGAACGCCAGGGCCATCAGAGCGGAGATCAGCACCGGCGCCAGGAACACGATCACCCAGGCGGACCGGTCGCGCAGCCGCTGCCGCAAGTCCTTGGCGGCGATGGCGAGGACGACACGCACGACGGCTCACTCCCTCAGGGCGGTGCCGGTCAGGTGGAGGAAGACCGCCTCCAGGTCGGGCTCGTCGATCTCCACGCTGCGGATGTCGACGGCCTGCTGGTGGGCGAGGTCGAGCAGGTCCGGCAGCAGGCTCCGCGCGTCCTTGACGACCAGCTCGACCACGTCGCCGTGGTCACCGCCGCGGGCGACACCCTCGACACGGGGGAGGCGACGGCAGGTCTCCGCGTACGCCGACAGGTCCCCGACGGCGGTGAGCCGGACCCGGTCGCGCTCGGCCACCAGCTGTACCAGTTCGCGCGGGCTGCCCTCGGCGACCAGGCGGCCGCGGTCGATGATGCCGACCCGGTCGCACAGGCGCTCGGCCTCCTCCATGTAGTGCGTGGTGTAGAGAACGGCCATGCCCTCCTCGCCGAACCGGGTGACGCTCTCGAGGATCGCGTGCCGGCTCTGCGGGTCGACGCCCACGGTGGGCTCGTCCAACACCAGCAGGGTCGGTGAGTGCACCAGGCCGGCACCGATGTTGAGGCGTCGGCGCATGCCGCCCGACAGCGAGTCGACGCGGTCGCCCGCGCGGGCCACCAGGTCGATGAGGTCCAGCACCTCGTCGACGCGGCGCTCGAGCCGACGGCGCGGCAGCCGGTACAGCCGGCCGAAGAAGCGGAGGTTCTCGCGGACGCTCAGGTCCGGGTAGAGCGCCACGTCCTGCGGGACGAAGCCGATCAGCTGCTTGGCGGGCCCGGCCGCTGTGCCCACGGGACGGTCCGCCACGCACACGGTACCGGCGTCGGGGCGCAACAGCCCGCAGACCATCCGGATCGTGGTCGTCTTGCCGGCGCCGTTGGGGCCGAGCAGCCCGTACGTCTCGCCCGGCGCGATCCGCAGGCTCACATCGTCGACGGCGGTGCGGTCGCCGAACCGCCGGACGAGGTGGGCGCAGTCGAGGACCGGCCGTGCGGTGTCCGGGTTTCGCGGGGGATCGGTCATGTCGTCTCCTCGATGAGCGTGGTCCGCAGGGGCCCTCAGGGTGCGAGGGAGAAGTAGCTCTCCTCCTCCTGCGTGAAGTGCAGGCGCAACACGGTGCGCAGGCCGTACAGGCAGGCCCGCAGGTCGTCGAGCTGCTCCGGCGACAGGGATCCGTCGCGGCCGGCCAATGTCACCTGGGTGGCGATGCGCCGGGCGAGTCGTTCGATCTCCGCGGGCGTGCGGCTCATGGTGGCAGTCGCCTCGGGGCCGCGAGACTCGGGGCGAGCGCGGGATACAACTGGTGTTCCTCGGCGTACTCGTGCGGCAGCAGGCGCTCGGTGAGCGGCCGGTGCACCTCGCCCACCGCGGCGAGGGACCGAGGACCCGCTCCGTCCGACAGGCGGTCTGCGGCGTAGCGCACGGCGTCGACGGGAACCGACCACCAGCGGCGTCGCGCTGTCACCCGCGTCCACGAGGGCCTTCGGTGCGGGGTCCGAGACCACTGCCGTGACCAGGGAGAGTCCGCCGTAACGGTGCAGCAGCTCGGCCTCCATCCGCTGCAGCACCTGTCCTCCATAGCACTGCTTACCGAAGGTTTCCTGCGCGATGGGCACGTCGAGCGGCTGGGTGGTCCACGAATGCAGAAGGAGGACGGGCAGGTGACGGTGCACGGCTTCGCGCGCCGCCCACCACGCTGCTGTCACGCTCGCGGGGGAGCCGTCGAATCCGACGACGACAGGTCCGGCCATGGCGCACCTCCGGTCTCGGCGCGACGGATGCCGCGCAAGTGCCTCCCACCTCCAGGCTGGCCGTCGCACGACCAACGGGGGAGGGCCTGACGGTGCGCAGTTGGGGCCCGCATGGCCCACTGCGGCCTGATGTCGTCCGACGGACGCTGGCTTTCAAAGGTGCGGGGCCGCGCGGGACGAGCCCTCGTCGAGGCGAGTGGCGGTGCCCAACTGGTCGTGATCGCGGCCCACCACAACGCCACGGAGATGCTGCCGGGCTCGGCCGGCCGCACCCTCATCGGCCACGCCCGGGTCGACGCCGAGACGGCCGAGGTCGAGCATGCTGCCGCAGCGGCGCAGGACCGGGACGTCCACCTGTTGGCCCCGGCGCGGGTCGCCGACCGTCTCGGCGTCGACCCGGGCGTGGGACGAGCGCCCGGCGGGTCGCCGAACGCGCGGCCGCCCACGGCCCGAACCGGCTGGCCGAACCGTCCCGGCGGCCCAAGTGGCTGAAGTTCCTCGACCCGTTCCGCAACTGGCTCATCGGCATCCTGCTGATCGCCGCCGTCGTCGCCGCGGCCATCTCAGACGTCAAGGACGCCGTGGTGATCACGGTCGTGCTGCAGATCAACGCCGTCCTCGGCTACGTCCAGGAGCGGCGCGCCGAGCGCAGCCTGGAGGCGCTGCGCCGGATGCTCGTGCCGAGCGCCAGGATCCGCCGCGACGGTACCGAACGGGTCGTCGAGGCGGACACCCTGGTCCCTGGGGACGTGGTCCTGCTGGAGGCGGGCGACCGTGTGCCGGCCGACGGCAGACTGCTCGTCGCGGAGTCGGTGGAGGTCGCCGAAGCCGCCCTGACCGGCGAGTCGCAGCCCGTCGCCAAGTCCGCCGCGGCCGTCGCACCGGCCGGCACCGCTCCCGTGCCGCTCGCCGAGCGCACCGGCATGCTGTTCATGAACACCGCCCTGTCCCGGGGCCGCGCCGAGCTGATCGTCACGGCCACCGGCATGTGCAACGCCTCGGCGCGATCGCCGAGGCGTTGCGCGCCGGAACCGAACCGCCCAGCCGCCTGCAGGTCCAACTCGACAGCCTGGGCCGACGGTTGGCGCTGCTGAGCGGCGTCGCCGTCCTGGCGTACACCCTCGTCGCGCTGGTGCGCGGCGAGTCGCTGTCCGGCCTCGCGCTGCGAGCGGTGGCCGTCGCACGCGAGCTCGGCATCGCCGGCGAGGTGGTGACCGGCACCGAGCTGGACCGGATGTCCGAGGACGAACTGGCAGCGCGTATCGACGACATCGGCGTCTTCGCCCGTGTCGCGCCCGGACACAAGGTCGCGATCGTGCGGGCGCTGTCCAGCCGCGGGCACATCGTCGCCATGACCGGCGACGGCGTGAACGACGCGGCGGCGCTGCGAGCCGCCCACATCGGGGCGGCCATGGGCCGCACCGGCACGGACGTGGCCAAGGAAGCCGCCGACATGGTCCTCACCGACGACGACTTCTCCACGATCGTGCGTGCGGTCCGCGAGGGCCGTGCCGTCTACGCGAACATCGTCAAGTTCGTCCGCTTCCAGCCGGCCGCCAACATCGGTGCCATCCTCACCCTGTTGGGAGCCTCACTCGCCGGGCTCCCCGCCCCGCTGACGGCGGCTCAGCTGCTGTGGATCAACATCATCATGGACGGTCCGCCCGCGAGGCCCT
The DNA here is from genome assembly GCF_042895285.1 of Streptomyces sp. NPDC001406. Taxonomy (NCBI): domain Bacteria; kingdom Bacillati; phylum Actinomycetota; class Actinomycetes; order Kitasatosporales; family Streptomycetaceae; genus Streptomyces; species Streptomyces sp. NPDC001406. Next base: position 23,273 of record NZ_JBIAWG010000021.1, on the reverse strand, counting down.
GGCCGTCGACCCCGCCCGCGACGACGTCATGCGGCACCCGCCGCGCGACCCGGGCGAGCGCATCCTGGACGCCCGGAGGCTGTCCGCCATCGGCCGGGCCGGCGCGGTCATGGCCGTAGGAACCGTCACCCTGCTGGCCCTGCGCCGCCGTACACTGCTCACCGCCACGGCGGCCGCCGGACCGGCCGCCCTGCTGATGGGACCGGACGACGCCTGGCCGCCACCCCCGCCCCGTCCGGCGCCGGGCCCCTGGACGGCCGACCGACGCCCGGGCACAGTACGACCAGGGCGCGCACGCGCCGCTCCTCGCCGCGCTGCCCGACCTCATCGCCGACGCCCACTCCGCCGCCGCCTCGCGCAGCAGCCTCGACCAGGCCCGGCTTTCCTCCGTGTACAGCCTTGCGTCCGCTGTGCTCATCAAGCTGGGCTCCTACCACCGGGCACGGCTCACTGCGGACCGCGCCCGCACCTGGGCAGAGGTCCGGCTCCCCGCTCGCAGCGGCGGCCGCAGCACGGGAGCCGGCGATCGTACTCCGCCACCAGGACCAGACCGACGCCGCCCAGCGCCTCATGTCCTCGGCGGCCGCAGACGTGGAGGCGACCGGGCTGCGCACCGACGCCACGGCGGCCGCGCACGCGCAGATGCCGTGCTCCCTGGCCTACGCCGCCGCCCGGGGCGGACTGCGCACCGAGGCCCTGGCCATGACCGAGGAAGCCCGCCGCGCCGCGCGCCGCCTGCCCCAGACCGTTCCACCGGGCCGCCTGTTCGCCGTCAGCCCGGCCGCCGTCGAGCTGTATGCGGTCGGCGTGCACTGGGCACTCGGCGACGCAGGCGCGGCCCTGGAGGCCGGGAAGAATCTTCGGGCCGAGTAGTTCCCGACGGCAGAGCGGAAGGCGCGCATGGGCACCGACATGGCGCGGGCCTGGTGGGCGTGGAACCGGCCGGAGCAGACCGCCCGCGCGCTGCTGGACGCCTACCGGGCCAGCCCCGGCGAGGTCCGCGACAGGCTCGCGATCCGCAGCATCGTCACCGAGCTCGCCGGTCGGCATTCATGCGCCATGCTCACCGGCACTGCAGATCAGCGTCCTAACCATCGTGCGGCCACTGATGATCTCTGCGTGGTGTCGCCCTGTGGCCGTCAATGTGTCCGTGACGACCTGTGGGACGAGTGACGGGAGCAGGACCGTGCGTCGCCATGCTGTACGGACCGGGCTCGATTGCCTGGGTGAACGGGCTCTCGCCGCGGCACCCCGGGCATCTACCACGTGGACCGGCCGATCCAGGTGAACACTCCGCCGCCCTGGAACTTTTCTAGTGGCGTGACCGGCCGCGCGACCAACGACCAGTGATTCCCCGACGGCTGCGCAGAGTGCGGCACCGAGTCGACCGCCGACCGGCCGCAGCACGGTACACAGCGCACCCGATGCCTGTACAGCGCAGGCCTATGACTGTTGCGCACAAAATAGGTTGAATGCACAAATTGTTTACTCATATCTATTGATATCGGAAAATCCTGCATACTGGACCACATGTCGTATGCCACATGCGGGTAGGAGTGATCCGGTTGACGGTCGGCTGGGATGAGAGCCGCGGCCTCCTTGACGCCTACGAGCGGTTTCTGGCGGGTGAGCGGGTCGAGGACGTGGGAGACGCCGTCAGGACCCCGATCCTGGCCTCCTGGCAGCGGTGCAGGTCGCTGGGGCTCGTCCCCGACCGGCTCTTCCTCAGCCGTCGTCAGGATATGGACCCGGACGGGCGGCTGTTGAGCGCCGCGGCCCCGGTCCTCGACCGGCTGGCGGTCGCGCTGGACGGACCACCGGTGAGCGTGATTCTCACGGACGCCCAGGCGCATGTGCTGTCGCGCCGGGCCGGCGATGCGGAGCTGAACAGATACCTCGACGCCGCGCACATCTTCCAGGGCATCGGCTTCCCCGAGTCCATCGCGGGCACCAATGCCGTCGGTACCGCGCTGGCCGAACGTCGTCCGGTCTATGTTCTGGGCCGCGAGCACTTCGCGGACTGTATGCGGCTGCTCGCCTGTGCCGGCGCACCCATCCGTGATCCGCTCAGCGGCCGCGTCGAAGGGGTATTGGATCTCACGTGCTTCCGAAAGCATTCCGATCCGGTGTTGCTGCCCCTCGTGAAACAGGCCGCCGGCGAGATCGAGCAGCGGCTGCTCGAACAGGCCTCACAGCGTGAGCGTGAACTGCTGGCCGAGTTCCTGCGCACCCGGCGGGTCGCCCGAGCGCCCGCCGGACCGCTCGGTGAGCCTCCGGAGGGACCGGCGGCCGCGGGCTTGATCGACCCCATCGATCAGGCCGTCCTTCGGGAGAAGGCGCAGGAGCTGATCGCCTCCCCGTACAAGACGGCCACCGAGGTGAATCTGTCCGGCGGCCGGACCGCGGTGCTGCTGTGCCGCGAGGTGTGTGCACCCTCCGGCGAGGCCGGGATCGCCGTGGAAGTCGCCGTACTCTCTGGCCCTCAGTGCCGTATACCCATGCCCGCAGGACCCGAGGGTTCCGGCGCGGGCTCGCTGGTGGCCGAGGCACCGACGCCGTCGGCGGCGGTTGCGGCTTCCCTTCATCCCACCGGAGCGCGAGCGGCCGCGGGCGCCGCCCCCACAGTCCCGGCCACACCCACGGCTCCGGCGGCACCGAGCGAGCCGGTTCCCCATACGCACGCGGGGCTGTTGCTCCTGGGCGAGCCGGGAGTCGGACGGCTCGCCCTCCTCGCCCGCAAGCGGCTGGAACTGCTGTACGACGCCAGCGTGAGCATCGGCCGGACCCTCGACGTGACCCGTACGGCAGAGGAGCTCGTGGAGACGGTGGTGCCGCGGTTCGCCGACTTCGTCGCCGTCGACCTGCCCGAATCGGTCCTGCGTGGCGAGGAGCACACCGATCTCGGCGAGGGCCTGCGGCGGGTGGCGCTCGGGGCGGTACGCGAGGGCTCGCATCTCTACGCCGTCGGCGAGAAGGTCAGCTGGCTCCCGGCCTCACCGCAGGCGCGCTGCCTGGAGACCGGGCATCCGGTGCTGGAGCCGGATCTGAGCCGGGCCGTCGACTGGATGGACAACGACCCGGGGCGCAGCCGGAAGGTCCTCGCGTCCGGAGTCCATTCCCTGATCACCGTGCCGATGCGGGACCGCGGAGTCACCCTCGGTGTGGTCAGCTTCTACCGTGCCGAGAACTTCGCCGCCTTCGAGGACGATGACCTGTGGCTGGCCGGCGAGCTGGTCTCGCGGGCCGCGGTCTGCATCGACAACGCCCGCCGCTTCACCCGCGAGCACACCATGGCACTGGCGGTGCAGCGCAGCCTCCTCCCGCGGGGTCTGCCCGTTCAGAACGCCGTTGAGGTCGCGTACCGCTACCTGCCCGCGCAGGCCGCGGTGGGCGGCGACTGGTTCGACATCATCCCGCTATCCGGCAGCCGGGTGGCTCTCGTTGTCGGTGACGTCGTCGGCCACGGCGTCCATGCCGCCACCACCATGGGTCGGCTTCGCACCGCCGTACACAACTTCTCCGCCCTCGACCTCCCGCCCGAGGAACTCCTCACCCACCTCGACGACCTGGTCGGCCGCCTGGACGCCGACAGCGGCGGGAACGACGGGATCATCGGCGCCACGTGCCTGTACGCGGTGTACGACCCGGTGTCCCGGCGCTGCACGTTCGCCTGTGCCGGCCACCCCCCGCCGGCACTCGTGCTGCCCGACGGCACCGTCGACTTCGTCGACGTACCCACCGGCCCGCCGCTGGGTCTCGGCGGACTGCCCTTCGAGCCCTACGAGATCGAGGTGCCCGAGGACAGCCGGATCGTCCTCTACACCGATGGACTCATCGAGCAACGCGGCCAGGACCTCGACACCGGGCTCAGCCGGCTGCGCCGGACGCTCGCCGCCCCCCGGCCGTTCACCGATTCTCCGGAGGAGACCTGCCGGGCCGTCCTGGACGCCCTGCTCCCCGCCCATCCCTGCGATGACATCGCGCTGCTCGTCGCCCGTACGCGTGCTCTCGACGCCGGACGGACGGCGCACTGGGACGTGTCGGCCGACCCGGCCGAGGTCCCGCGGGTCCGCGCGGCGGTCACCGGGCAACTGGAGAAGTGGGACCTCATCGAGCAGGCACCCACCACCGAGCTGATCGTCAGCGAGCTGGTCACCAACGCCATCCGGTACGGCGGTTCCCCCATCCGGCTGCGGCTGATCCGCGATCACACGCTGATCTGCGAGGTGACGGACGGCAGCAGCACATCCCCGCGCTTGCGGCGGGCCCGCACGACGGACGAGGGCGGACGCGGCCTCTTCCTCGTGGCCCAGCTCGCGGAACGATGGGGTACGCGCTACACACCCGACGGCAAGGTCATCTGGACCGAGCAGCCGCTGCCTCCCGACGGCTCCGACGGCTCGGGCGGTCCGGATGGTCCGGACGGCTCCGACTAGTACTCCAGCCGGACTTCTGTATTTGTCCTGGTCAACGGCCTGGCGGTGGGGAGTGTAGAGATTTCGACCGGTGTGAGGTCCACGAGGTCGGGGGTGTCGGCCTCGGTACCCCTTTTCCGCGCTCCTGCACGGCCATGACCGAGAGGAACGCGAGGGCGAGCATGGCGAGCGTCATGTGCCGGTACCAGCCCACGTAGCGGCGGACCTCGTACTGGTCCAGGCCGCACTCGTTCTTCGCGCTCTGGAAGGACTTCGATCTTCCAGCGGCATCCGGCAACACGGACAGGTCGGCGACGGTGGCCCTCCAGCGGGGCGCAGGCGAGGTAGGAGGCGATCTCGTCGGGCTTGCTGATGCTGCGGCGGGCCGGCATCCACCGCTGCCGGGTCGGTTCGTTGCCGTCGAACTCCCACACTGCGGGCAGACGGGCGGCGGCTCAGTCGTAATGCCGTTCGCCCTTGGTGGCGAAGGTGCGCTCGTCGGGGATGCGATCCGCTTGGCAGCGTTCCCGGTCGTCTGTCCAGGACTTGGGCAGGTAGAGCTCGCGGTCGACCAGGGCGTGTCCGTGGGTGGTGGCGTAGGCGGCGAAGACGCCGATTTGGCAGTTCTCGGTCCGTCCGGCGGTGCCGGTGTACTGGCGTTGCACTCCGGCGGAGGTGGCGCCCTTCTTCACGAAGCTGGTGTCGTCGAGGATCAACACGCCTTCTGCGTAGCCGAGTTGCTCGGCCAGGTAGGCCTGCAGGTCGTCGCGCAGGCCGTCGGCATCCCAGCGGCTGTGGGAGAGCAGGTGCTGCAGGCCGTGCGGGGTGGTAAGGCCGGCGTACTCGGCGAGCTGCCAGCTGTTCTTTCGGCCTACCGGGCCGAGCAGTCCACGGACGTAGTCCCGCGTCCGCCGCCGGGCTTCCACGCGGCAGAAGCGGGCTCCGGTCTGCAGGAAGAGTTCTTCGAGTTCCAGGTCCCAGGCGTTCGTCGGTACGTCGTGGATCACGACAACGGACTGCTCGGAGCATCGTCATCACATGCGGCGCGGGCACACGTTGGGTGGACGGTCGGCCCAAGACCGTCCCGCGCAGGCCACACCCCCGTACAGGGGCCAGACTTCGATACTCGTCGATGAATGCAAAGGTATCTCTCGGCGCTCAAATCCCAAAAGATCGGTTCTGGCTGCCGTGTCCCAGGCGGGAGTTGAGCGTTCGTCCGGCATGGGTACGTCGCCGTGGATTGTGTCGGACGAGCTGTGGGAACGCCTAGAGCCGCTGTTGCCTCAGCGCAAGCGCCGCATTCGGTACGGGCTTCGGCTCGGGCATGACCTGGTGGCGGCGGCTGCGGGCAGGCAGGGGACCACGGTTTGTCGCCATGGCGGCGTCTGCCGTCCGGGAGCACGCGTGTCGGATTGCGGGTCATCCCTGACTCCTCCGGGGCAGCCGCCGAGCGGGGTCGGTGCGGCCGTCGGAAGTGGGGGAGCTGGTGGAAGCGTGGCGGCGGCGTCTCGATGAATGCGGCGCGGAGGCAAAGGAGTTGAAGCGGCGTCACTCACTATCACCCCATACGTCTGCTGCCGTCGCAATTCATGCGGGTTGCGTGTCCGTTCACCGTCTCCGCCGCTAGCCTGACGGCGGTCCCCGGGCACGGGGGTCTCATCGGCTGCTCGGGGGGTGTCCGAACGTGCTGGTTCTCAGTTTTCTCGGCAAGTCCGCTTCTGCTGCGCTCGACAGCGGGTTCAGCGTCTGGAGCTACAAGGTCGAGTCCAATCAAGGGGGTTCGTCGGGGGCCGGCGAGCTGGCCGCGGGATTCCGGGTCGCGCTGAGCCTGCGCCGGGGCGTGGACGCGCGCGGCGGCGACCGCTACCCCGGCATCCCCCAACTGGCGGGCATCACCGTCCAGCAGGACGCTGTCTCGGGCCGGGTCCACGTCGTGCGGATGATCGACACACCCGGGCCCCAGACCCTGTCGTTCGCCGCGCCGACGGGCGAGAGCGCTGGGGACGTCCAGCTCGCCCGGGCCCCCGAGGGGCAGAATCTCGCGCCTGTGCAGTTCCTCGTCCCGGGCGTCAGCACACCCCAGTCCGTGCAGGTCCTGACCGTGCCGACCGAGGGAGCCTTTGTGCCCAACGGCCGTCCGGCGGCCGACTTCCGCGGGGCCTACCCCTACGCGACCGAGGTCTTCGGCGTCTATCAGCCCCTGGCCGGCTGGTTCGGCCGACAGGGTTCGCTGCGCGCTCTACAGGGCCTCGGCCTGGCGCCACGGCCCACCGGTGCGGCGTTCTACGGGTCCGACGCCCGCACCCTGCGGCACGAACAGCTCGCCGCCCTGGCGGAACAGGTCACGGCCGCCGCCCAGGGCGTCCTTTCGCCGGTCGGAGTGGTCAACCTCTTCCGGCAGTACTTCTTCGAGTTCGACAGTTTCCTCGGCGGACCTGTCGGCCACGTCTGGCTCAGCCCGGGCGGCACGGTTGAACTCGTCGAGACCAGCACCCGCAGGGTTCTCGTGGAGCGGACCAGTGAGCAGTCGGAGGAGGTCTCCCGCAAGGTCGAGGAGAGCCTTACCGAGCAGGACGACATCGCCGACGCAGTGAAGGAGGACAACGCCAACGACACCTCGCTCGGCATCAGCGCGACCGGCGGCGCCAACGCCGGCATTTACCACGCTGACGCCAGTGCCAGCTTCAGCTTGCACACAACCGTCCACAAGTCCTCCGAGGAGACCCATAAGCACAGCCGTACCCAAAGCTCCAAGGCGAGCAGTGAGATCAAGCGAAACTTCAAGACCACATTCAAGACGGTCACCGATACCACCGACACCTCAAGCCGCCGCTACGTCCTGCAGAACCCGTCCACCAGCCAGTTGGCCAACTACGAGCTGCGACGCAAGATGCGTAAGGTCGGCGTCCAGTTGCAGCACATCGGCACGCGCTTGTGCTGGCAGGTCTACCTCGACGCACCTGGCCGCGATCTGGGGGTCGCCGAGCTGGTACACACCGTGGCGGCCCCGGACCTGTCCTCGCTGAAGAAGCCCGAGCCACCGGCGCCGCTCGAAACCAAGATCACCGAGTTCACTGGGTCGTTCCCGGTGCGCAAATATCCCGGCACCGAGAACGACATCCCGCCCAACGAGGATTTCCCCTTCCACGACGACGGCTCGGACCGCATCATCAGCCACAACAGAAACGACCACATGGTGGCCACGGCCCCCTTCACGGCGGATCCGCCGGCGCCCGGCTACACCCTGGTCCACGTCGCGGTGAAATCGGCCAAGTCCGGGGGCGGCGACGGCAAGTTCATCGCTGAGGAGCCCATCACCATCAAGGACGCCGTGCACGGCCGGTTCGAGGTGATCGCCGACTTCCTGAACTCCGGCGACGCTCGCGTCCTGCAGCTGACCTTCTCCCTGACCTGGAGCCCGCCGGCGCAGAATCCGGCGCAGGCGCAGTACCTCGCCGACAAGGCCGACTACGACCGGAAGGTCGCGGCGATCCAGCACCAGGCCTACGGCGAAGCGGTCCGCGATCGCGTGAAGCTGGTCTCCGCCATGCGTCCGCGCCCCTCCGAGGACCTGCGCAGCGAGGAACGCCAGACCGTCTACGGCGCCCTGATCCGGGAACTGTCCCTCTTCGAGGACGCCCACCTCGGATCCGAGCTGATCCGGCAGATCTTCGACGTGGACGAGATGCTCTACTTCGTCGCCCCCGACTACTGGCGCCCCCTCCCGGTCCCGGCCCCCGACCCGCTCCCGCACCCCACCCCGGCCACCGTCGGCCGCTATCCGGTCCCGCCGCCGCCCTGGGCCACGTCCGACCCCGCCGTTCTGGAGGGCCAGACCGTGGGCGGTTGGTACTCGCACACGGGCCAGGACAACGTGGTGGACCCTCTGCTGCACGCCACCCCTGAATGGCGCCTGAACTACCCCATCACCGAGGACAGTCAGCCCGCACCGATGGGCAGCTCACTGGGCTGGCTCATCCAGATCGACGGCGACGAACGGCGCAGCGAGTTCCTCAACGCGGCCTGGGCCAAAGCCGTGCTGCCGGTGCGGCCCGGTCATGAGACGGAGGCGCTGGCCTGGCTGGCCGCGGCCGATGTGGAGGGTGAAGCGGCGCTCGACCTGCCCTATCCCTTCCAGCCCGGTGACCCGACCGAGTACCAGGGCAAGAAGGTCGGCGAAGTCCTCGGCCTGCTCGCCGCCGAACTCCAGCGGTCGAACCTCGACTTCACCAACGGCCTGGCGACCGAGCGGGTCTTCGAAACGGGCTTCGACCCGCTCCAGGGCGGATTCCGTCCGCCCGCCCCGTACGAGATCTTCGACCAATGGGTCGAAGTCCTGCCCACCGACCAAGTGGTGGCGGTACAGGTCGCCTACGACCCCAAGACCGGGCAGCAACTGTGAGCCACTTCTGCTTCCAGGCCACCCAGACGCAACAACTGTCCCAGCTCACCCTGCGGGTGGGGGAGGAGGCGCGGCCGATCCTGTGGAAGGGAGTGGGGCCGGACGATCCCGTGCACACGGCCGTCTTCTTCCAGGACCCGACGGTGGTCTTCTTCGACGAGAAGGAGCCGGTGAACGCCCCGCAGCGGGCCTTCCGCAAACTGGAACTCACGGGACGGTCCCCGGGCACGGGACGGTTCCGGGCGGTCGAAGTGCCACGCACGGGCGATTTGAGAGCGCTCGGCGAGATACAGATCGATGTACAGGACGTCGAGGACAAGGACGCCGACCTGACGTACTCGGGCAAGTTCCTGTACTGGCACAGATCCCAGCCCACCTTGGTCAGGCCGGCGGGACGGCTTCTGTTCGCGGCGACGTCCGGAGACGAAACCTCCCAGATGGCCGCGTTTCAAACGATCAAGAACCGCGGGCCTCTGCCCGAGGGGCTCTACTCCTTCGTCACCCATGTCAATCCACGGCAGAACTCCGTGCGGGCGGCGAACCTGCGGGGAGACGCGGCCGTGATCAACCACCCGGGGGAGAGCGGGATCGAGTTCCTGCCCATCGGGGGCGCCGGCCCCACCCAACCCGCCTGGGGCACGTTCCGTGTCGCGCTGACCCCGGTCCGCGGCAACATGCACGGCCGCGACAGCTTCTACCTCCACAACTCGCACAAGGGGTTCAGCCACGGATGCATCGAGGTCGGGAGCTCGGCCGACGGTGACGACTTCTTCACACTCCTGCTCGCCTACTCGGCCGAGAAGAGCAGGAAGCGGAGCCTGACCCTGCGCGTGAAGTACTCGTACCCCGAACAGTTCACTCTGGGAGCCACGAAGAAGCCTTGAGAAGGAGCCGGGCAAATGAGCCCGGGAACGCAATCAGCCGGTGACCGTTTCCCGCAGAGTCACCAGGTGATCACTTACGGTGAATGATGGACTCGAACCCGCGGCAGTCGCACCGCAGCCGGGCAACACAGGCTGGCTGCTTCTAACGAGCCACCAGCAAGACCACCGTGCGCCGACCCGAGTTCAGTCCCTCCCCGCTGACGCAATAGACCGGGGTGCGGCTGCCCCTCGCCCCGCTGCGGGAATCCCTGGTGGTGGCAACGCCTCCGGCCCAGGCCGTGCTGGGGAAAGTGAAAGGGACCCAAGGGACTCAACAACGGATACGACGCCACGCGTCCGAGCCACCGGAGTCCTGCCCCACAACGACCTACACGCTCTTCCGAAGTACAGTCCCTTGGGTTCCTGAGGCGACGTCATCCACGCGGGTGGCCTGAGGCTTTGCCGGCAGGGCGCCGGACTGACCCACGCGCAGGCCGTCACGCATGGGTACACCTGCGACTGCAGCGTGCTGCCGCTTCAGTACGTGCCCCGGGCACTGCTCAACCGCGACACCCGCGGCCTGATCAAACTCGTCGCAGAGGCCGGCACCGGCAAGCTGCTCGGCGCCCACGTCATCGCCGAGGGCGCCGGCGATGTGATCGCCACCGCCGTTTACGCCCTCGCCAACCAGATGACGGTGCAGCAGATGGCCGACCTGTGGTGCCCCTACCTGACCATGGCCGAAGGGCTGAAGCTGGCCGCCCAGACTTACACCCGCGACGTGGCCAAGCTGTCCTGCTGCGCCTCTTGACCGCGCCCGCCGCTGACCGCCCCGCCGCCCCCGGACGTCATGGCTTGACCAGAACGGCCTGGACGAGCCGGGTCCGGTCCTCCTTCAGGTTCTCCAGCAGGACTCGCGCCTTCTTGGCGAAGTCGGGGACGTACGCCTGGAGTCCGAGTGGGCCCGGCGGCTGATTCAGCAGCGCGCGAAGCAGCTCCGCAGAGTCCCTGGTGAGGTCGTTCCAGGCGCGGACCTCGAAGCCCGCGTGCTCGACCAGCTCATGCAGCGCCTGTGGGGTCACCAGATGGCTGCCGTCGGCGCTGTCGGCCCACGGCACGGGGAAGCGCAGGGGCGTCTGCGGCCCTTCCGTCACGTCCCACAGGACCAGGCGCCCACCGGGGGCGAGCACACGCGCCGCCTCCGCGTACAGGCGGGCCTTGTCTGCGATGTTCATCTGCACGTGCTGGCTCACGACGACGTCGAAGCCGCCCGCGTCGAAAGGAAGGTCGAGCACGTCCGCCTGGCGCACCTCGATGCGGTCGCCGAGGCCGACGGCGTCGTTCAACCAGCGGGCGGTGTCGCAGTACTCTGCGGTCAGGTCGACGGCGGTGACACGGCAGCCGAGCTGCCCGGCGAGGTAGCGCGCGGTCCCGCCGATGCCGCAGCCGGCGTCGAGCACGCGGTCGTCCGCGGTCACTGCGGCGAGGTCGAGGAGGGCGGTCGTGGCGAGGCGGCCGAGGACATGGAAGTCCTCCAGTGGTGCCAGCGTCTGCGGGGTGAGCTGTTCGGGGTCGTGTGCGGCGGCGGTCAGGGCGCGTTCGACGTTCTCGCGGACGGTGCCGGTGGCGTAGGGCAGGTGGTCGGTCATCGTGCTGCCCTCTCGGGTTCGCCGGAGGTCCGCGTCCGGGCGGCTGGGTCGTGGGCGTCGCGCCAGGCGGTGGAATCGGCGGCGAGGGTGGCGTGGGCCGACGGCTGGTCGTCGTGGGTGCGTTCGTAGCGGCGGTAGTCGGGCGCGGGGGCCATCATCGCGCGCAGTAGTCGGGCCAGAGCGCGCGGTCGGGAGGCGAGGGTGAGCCGGGTGTCGGGTGAGGCGTCGATGTAGCGGCGCACGGTGGTCTCGAAGTCCTCGGCAGGGCTGCCGGTGAGCCGGAGCACCGCGTCGTCGGGAGCGCCGACAGCGAAGGCGTCGCGCCGGTACTCGTCGATGTACCAGCGCAGTTGGGCCATGTCGAAGTCGCTGTAGCCGAGGGACTTGGCGACCTTCGCCAGCATCCACGCGGGTGCGTCGCGGTAGACGACCCGGCGGCCGAGGACGCGGCCGAAGGTGTCGGCGATGTCCTGCGGGGAGAGCAGGCGCGGCCCGGTGGGCCGGTAGGTCCGGCCCAGGTGTGGGCCGGGGTCGGCGAGGAGGGCGGCGACCATGCGCGCGATGTCCTCGTTCGACGGCGGGGCGTTGCGGCCCTCGCCGAGCGGCATCGTCATCAGCCCGAACTGTGCGATCGGCTCCAGCGCGGCCATGTAGTTGTCCGCGAAGAAGCCGGGGTTGACGGTGACGGCGCCCACCGTCGGCATCCAGGAGAACACCTGGTCCGCCATCCAGCTGCGGCGGGTGTGCAGGGACGGATGCTGCGGATCCGCGAGCCACTGGCTCATCGACACCACGGCCTCCAGCCGCTGCTCCTCCGCCGCCGCGGCGAACAGCACAGCGGCGTCCAGGGCGCCCGGCATGAACGGAGTGACGAAGTAGGCCCGCTGCACCCCGGTCAGGGCGGCTCGCAGGGTGTGCATGTCGGTGAGCGAGCCGACGATGACGTCGGCGCCTCGCCCTCGCAGGTCCTGTGCGCGGGCGTCGTCGCGGCGCACCAGCGCGTGGACGGGGAAGCCCTGCTCAAGCAGGGCGAGGACGGTCTGGCGCCCGGTACTGCCGGCGGCGGCGGTAACGAGCATCCGGGGTTGTGCGGTCACGAGCACGGCCTCCTCTGAGTCTTGATTTCGAACCCAGGGGCAGCATAGGTCGCCCATCTAAGTCTGTAAACCGAACTCTGGGGTACGCTGTCGACATGGACCGAACAGAACTGCGCGCCCTGTTCGACGGCGACCTGTGCAGCATCGCCCGCACCGTCGAACTGATCGGCGACCGCTGGTCGATGCTCGTCCTGCGCGAGGCCTTCTACGGCGTCTCCCGGTTTGAGCAGCTGCGGGAGAACCTGCGCATCTCCCGCGCCGTCCTGACCGACCGCCTTGACGGGCTGATCGCCGCCGGGCTCCTGGAACGCGTCCCCTACCAGTCCCCTGGGCAGCGCGCCCGCAACGAATACCGACTCACCGAAGCCGGCACCGAGCTCATGCCGGCCTTCGCCGCCCTGCTCGCCTGGGGTGACAAGCACCGCAACAACGGCATGCCGCCGGTCACCCTCACTCACGCCGGCTGCGGAGCCCCACTCCGCAGCCAACTCGTCTGCGACAAAGGTCACGCCGTCACCGCCGACGAGGTGGAACCGGAACCCGGCCCGGGCCTCCGGCTCAGCTGACTCGCCCTCAGTGCTGCCGCACGCAGCGGTACCAGTGGGGTTCCGGCAGCGCCCCGCATGCCCAGCCCTCCCCCAGGAGCGCGGGCAGTTCGTCCGGCCCGAGACCGGAAGGTGCGGGGCCGCGTCGGCCGCGCGGGGCAGCGCGGACCAGGAGTACGCAGCCGGGTGCGGCGAGGGCGCGGACGATGTTGGCCCATCCGCGTCTGTGGGCATCGGGGATGCCGTGCAGGCAGCCGTTGTCGAGCAGCAGGTCGACCCCGCCGAGGCGTCCGCCGGGGTCGACCTGCCGTGGCTCGGTGACGTCGGCGAGCCGCCACTGGACGCAGTGCGTCTTCGGCTCCGCGCGGCCCTCCCGGGTACGGGCGGAGCCAGGCCTCCGGGGCCGCGTCGGCCGCGGTGACGGTCCAGCCGTGGCGAGGTAGCGCGCCTGGCGGCCGGTGCCGCAGCCAAGGTCGACCGCGTGCCCCGGCAAGAGCCCACCAGGCCCCTCCACCACGGCGACAACGGCGTCGGGACCGCGTCGCCGTCCCGAGGGGTGAAGCCCAGCCGGTACGGGACGCTCGTGGGCCCGGGCTCGGGGCTCCCGGCCTCCGGGCCCGACATGACTTTTGCCCCCTATCGACCGTGACCTAGTGGCAAGACCGGCGCCCGCGACGCGGTGATCATCGCGGATGCCGTCCGCACCATGCCGCACACCCTCCGCCCCATCGAGCTGGCCGACGAGGCCGTCGCCGAACTGAACGTGACTGTGGGCTGCTGGGCACAGCCGGTCACGGCTGCCGGTCAAGGCCGGGGTCGGGCCCCTCACTCGAGCTGTTGGTTTTGGTAGCGTCCAACGGATTTCGGGAGCGGGCACACACGGGACGAGAAGGAGCAGGCGCTTCGGGGAATCGATGGCAACGGGACGTACTACGTCGCGGCCATCCGTGTCGGCATCGTGCGTGCCTCAGCGTTTCCATGACGCTATTCGAACAACTGCTCGCATGCTCCTGCCAAGTGATGACACCGCCCAAGAAGCGGACGACGTTGACAGGGCTCACTAGCCTCGGGCTTTCACGAGCGGTGCCGTCCACCACTTGATCAGAAACGCGAGAAGTGCTCCTGACCTCCAACGATAGGACTTGTCGAGGGTCCTGACCGTTGCTGTGGAAGGAACACTTCTCAGGTGAAGCCTACTGGCCTGCGTCCGTATGTCCGCGTCCAGGGCGACGGCCGTGGGGCCGTCAGTCAGGGGGGGGTGGGGTGCTGCTGGTCGAGACAGTCCGCAATACCGGCCTGGGTCAGGCGATAATGACCACTAGCCGCCTGTGCGTATTACTTGGGGAGGTCTTGTGAGTCTGAGTCCGCGCGAGGTGTTTCTCCGGCTTGTTCATGGGGTTGCCGACGGGAACTTCGACGAGTTGCCTGACCTGTATGGCGAGGTCACCGATGTCCGGCATCCGATGGCGACGCCGGAGTCCGAGCCGTTGACGAGTCGGCGTGCGCTCCAGGAGCACTTCACGGTGCCGCCGGAAGTTCGGGAGTCCTTGCCGAAGAGGCGGGTCGTCGATGTCGTCGTTCACGAGACCGCCGATCCTGAAGTGATCGCCGCCGAGTTCGCCTATGAGTTCACGTTGCCGGACGGCTCCATGACCAAGGTGCCCTGCGTCTTCGTCATGCGTGTCCGGGACGGACAGATCATCGAGTCACGCGACTACATCGACCCGATCCGTACGTACACGGCACGCGGGGACCTTGACCGCCTCATCGCGTCGTTGCGGAAGGATGTTTCCTGAGGTCCGAGTTTCGCGCTTTCACCAACGAGCCTGTCCGAAGCGTGATCAAAAAGGTGAGGAGCGCCTCAGCCTTGGGACGACGGGACTTGTCTAGGGTCCTGGTCGTCGTCAAGAAAGCTGCACTCCTCAGGGAGCGTATCGGATCGTATCCGTATGTCCGTGTTGAGGGCGGCGGTCGTGGAGTGGTGAGCCAGGCCGGTGGGGTGCTGCTGGTCCAGCCCGGTCCGCAAGACCGGGCTGGACCAGGCGATATCGGCGGCCCTGACGCCGTGGCGAAAGCAACGGGCGGTGCATGATCCGGGGAAGATCCTGAGCCCTGAGGGCGATCCGGGCCGCACGAGCCCAAGTCCGTGAATATGTGTGGAAGTTGGCTGGTTCCTCGGCGCCGGATGCCGACGGGCAAGTGATCGTGGACCTGGATGGGGTGCTTGTGCTGGCGCACTCCGAGAAGCAGGACGCCGCCGCGACCTGGAAGAAGACCTTCGGGCACCATCCGCTGATGGGCTTCGTCGACCACGGCCGAGGCGGGAGCGGCGAGCCGGTCGCGGGCTGCTGCGGCCCGGCTACGCGGGCAGCAACACCGCCGCCGACCACATCACCACGGCCCAACTCGCGCTGGCCCAACTGCCCAAACACCTTCGACGTGGCCGGCAGACACTCATCCGTACCGACTCCGGCGGCGGCACCCACGAGTTCGTGGCCTGGCTGGCCCAGCGCGGCCGGTGGCTGTCCTACTCGGTCGGCATGACCATCACCGACGCCATCCACCAGGCCGTTCTCACCGTCCCCGCCTCGGCCTGGACGGCGGCCGTCGAGCCCGGAGGCGAGATCCGCGACGGCGCCTGGGTCGCCATGTTCTCCGGCCCGTGCCCGGTGCGGATTTTGGAGGTGTCCTCGCCGAACGTGGTGTCTCTGACGTGGTGCACGGCCTCGATACCCCATTGTGCGCGGGCGAGTTGGCCGATGGCCTGGGGAGATGCCTCACGCGCCGTCAGGTCGGTGATGGCGTAGACGGTCTCACGGGTGGTCTTCCCGGTCTTGAGGTCGGTGCGGTACCGGTGGATCTTCGCGGCCTGTGCCACGTGCGGGAAGTCCAGCCCGAGACCGGTGATGGTGAGCGTGCGCCCCGAGCGGGTCTCACGCCGCCGGTGCCCCGCTTCGCGGTCGTAGCGGCGGGCGGTCACCTCCTTCCACGGCAGCGAGCGCAGCGCGTCGTGCAGCGTCGGCTGGTTCTGCTTGACCACGAGCAGGTAGTGCGCGTTCTTCGCCTCCACCAGCCACCTGGCGTGGTCACGGTGGGTGTGCAGGGCATTGGCGGTCACCACGACACCGGCCAGGTCGAACGGGGCCAGCAGCTTCTTGATTGGGTCTGCGGTGACGTAGGCGTTGGCGTTGCCACCGTAGACGCCGGTGTTGATCACGAATCGGCGTGTCGCGGACATGGCCCCGCCGGTGCGGCTGCGGCGTTGCCCACCCCCGTGGGGCACCCTCCGCTCCGTCACCGGTGGCGCTGCGGGGCGCACGCCATCGAGTCCACCCGCCCGGGAATTGAATGGGCAGCCGGTTCTCTCGACTTTCGTCGTTCTGATTGATCGTCATGCCAGGTGTGCGCTGGCTGCGGCCCATGCCTCTTGCACGGCGCGGATTTCGGTATCTGTGGACTGACCGGCATCGATGGGCATAAATCGGGCCGCGAGCAGGGTCATCGGCCAGGCTCACCACCGGACCCGGCGCGCGGTCCAGCGAGGGGTTCCGTTCGGCCTGTACTGCTACACGATCACCGTCATCTGGTACGCGCTGCACGGCCACCACCCCCAGGACGCGGCCGGGCACCGGGCACGGGCCCCGTGGTACCTCACCAAGACGCACCCGGCGTTCTCCGACATGACCGCCAAGCTCCGCCGCTGCGGGCGTGTCCGGGCCAGGCGGCGGGTCCGAGACCACCTGCCTGTGGTACGGCTCCTTTCACACCCCAGACGGTGAAGGTGCTGCAAAGTCGGTGGCGGGTGGACGCCGTGAGGAGCTGCGGCCATTGCTGTGGACGCTGAGCAGGGCCGAAGGCGAGTTCGGCGTTGGCCTAGCGTTGTGCCGAGTCCGTGAGAACGACACCATGATCAGGTGTCACCTCAGCGCTGTGCCCGGAACCGTACTCGGCGAGCAGCAGGGCGATGTCGTCGGCTCGGTGCGAGGAGCCCCGGGCGTTGTGCAGAAGCCGGTCGGCGAGTTCGTCCAGTGAGTCCGCAGGGGCGTGGGCCAGGGATGCTCGCAGGCCGTCAATCCCCACGTTGATGTCGGCGCCCCGTCTCTCGACCAGTCCGTCGGTGTAGAGGGCGAGGACGGACCCGGGCGGGAGGTCGATCCGGGTTGCCGGATAGGCGCTTGCGCGATCCACACCGAGGAGTGGGCCGACGTCCAGTTCAAGGGCGTTGGTCGTCGCGTCGGGACGGCGAAGCAGGGGTGGGGGGTGGCCGGCGGTGACGGCGTGGGCGTGGTGGCCGTGGGGTTCGAGGTGGATGTAGCAGCAGCTGGCCAGCAGACCGGGGTCGAGGTCGATGAGGGTCCGGTTGGCGCCAGCCATCACATCGCCAGGCGTATGGCCTACTGCAGCGAAGGCCCGTACGGCGCTGCGCAGCTGGGCCATGGTGGCCGCGGCGGCGATGCTGTGCCCCTCCACGTCTCCGATGACAAGACAGACCCCCCTACCGGTGGGGATGACGTCGTACCAGTCGCCACCGATGTCCATTCCGCTGGTGCCGGGCAGATAGCGCGCGACGGTGCGGATACCCGGGACTACTGGCAGCCGGTGCGGCAGGAGCGCCTGCTGCAGGCCGCGCGCGAGGGCGAACTCCGAGTCGTAGAGCCGCGCTCGTTCCAGGGCCTGGGCGATCAGTCCGGCCAGTGCGGTGAGGACGCCACGGTCCTTCTGCGTGAATCGGTGGATCTCGTCGAAGCCGAGGACGCAGGTGCCGACAGGGTGGCTGGAGGCTATCAGTGGCAGATACGCCCAAGAGCTCACTTCGCCCGTGGGGATGCCGGGGTAGCCCCGGGAAAGGTCCTGCTGCGATTCGATGAAGAGCGGAGCGCCGGAGGTCAGGGTCTCCGTACCGGGCAGGCAGGCATGCAGCGGTACGCCCTCCAGCCAGTCGAGGAAGTCTTCGTGGTGGCCGGTGTGATAGAGCAGATGCATCGTTTTGTCGCGGACCACGTAGATCGCCAGCTGCTGGCCTCCGAAGGCTGGTAGGAGCTGGTCCGAGATGACTTCGCAGACTTCGCGGGCGGTGACCGCCTCAGTCAGCGCGCTGCCCAGCTGCAGGACGTGGTACATGACGCCCAGGCGCGCCGGTGTGGCAGCGGTTGCTGTCTCGGCCGAGGAGGCTGATGGCGTTGAGGCCGAGGGTGGATGACCGGAGGGCACCACCCGGCCCGTTACTCCGTCCGCTTCCGGATGGAGGGAGAAGGCGAGCCACCGGTCGGGCGGTCGGCAGGCCAGGAAGGAGACCGGCGCCTGCGAGATCATCGCGGACCGGTGCCGGTACTCCACGTCGGGATCGGACAGCCACGGCAGCACGTCCGAAAGAAACTGACCCAGCAACTCGTCGCCGCGCACCCCCAGCAACTGCAGGGCGCTGTGGTTGGCGTAGGTGACCCGCCCGTCGGGGGCGAGGGAGAACACCCCGTCCCGCAGCCGTTCGACCGCGGCGACGGCCGCGCTGCCGGCGTGCGCGTCGACGACCGCGCCGACCAGGTGGGTGCGTGCCCGCGCGTCGTCGGCCTCCGGTGCGCGGCCCCACAACGCGACCGTGCGGTACCTCTCGCCGCCGTCCCTGCGATCCCGTATGCGCAGGGGCCGCGCTTTGATCCGGCCCTCGGCGGCTGCCGCGCGGGCGGCCGCTCGAAGGGCGGCGCGGTCCCCGGGGTGCAAGCAGGAAGCCAGCGTTTCGGCTCGTCCGTCGAAGGCATGGGGCGCGAGACCGAAGATCGTACAGAGCTCGTCGTCCACGGTGAGGGTGCCGGTGACGAGGTCCCAGTCGAACAGGCCGGCCCTTACGGCCGGTGCCGAGGGAGCCGGGGTCTCGACGGGGATCGTCTGCGGGTCGCACTCGACGGGATCGCCGGTACGGGCGCGGAGATCGGCGAGGGAGGCACCGAGCCGTTTGGCGATGGTCCGCACGTGGCGGCGCTGGGCCTTGGACAGCCCTTCGCTGCCGGGTGACGCCGCCCAGACGATCGCCAGCGCCCCGAAGGTCTCCTCACCTGCGCCTACCGGCACGGAACAGGAGCCGAAGGCGTACGGCAGAGCTACCGCGAGCTGAGGAAACCGGCGCATCGTCTCGTCGGCGTCGGTCAGGTGGACCGTGCGCCCGGAGCTGAAGGCCGCGGCGACCGGGATGGGACTGCTCACCGGAATGAGGTGCCAGCCACCGAGCAGAGAAGGTGGCACCCCGCACGTCGCGGCGAGCACGATCGACCGACGGTCGCGGGAGCGGAGAAAGACGCTCCCGGCGTACGCGGCGGTTGCTTCGACGGCTTCGACGACGGCAGCAGCGAGGAGATCCTCACGCTCCGCCATCTCGCCGACGATCATTTCGTGCACAGTTCCAGTGTGCGCAGGTCGGCCCACCGGCCCAAGGCGGCAACCCAGCGAGACACATCGATCACAGCTCGCAGGGCCCGTCGCCGCGAGCCGGCCATGGCTCCGCCCGGGGTCCCCAGGACACCCCGGGCAAGATCGCAAACCGTCAACGGTACGGAGCACCTGTACGGTCCGGACACAAGACCGCCCACACCTGACAGCTACTGAGTGTCACCGATGCTCATGATCACCCGGATTTCCTCCGACGGTGCTCATGATCCTGCTCTTGCCGAAAATCTCGTCCGTGCAGGTCAAGCTGCATGCCGGTACTCGTGGAGGATGCCGCCGAGGCGGTCCCGTCGTCGTACGCCGAGGCGGGTGAGCTGCTCCGGATCGGTGGCCGGTGCAGGTAAGGGGTGGAGCGGTCGGGCGTTGGCGATGCCCTGGTGGGGCCGGTGTCCGTTGTAGAAGTCCTCGAACTCTCGCAGGGCGTGGAGCAGATGTTGCTGGTTCCAGACCAGCATGCGGACCAGCAGTTCTCGGCGGCAGGTCTGCACCCAGCGCTCCATGAAAGCGTTCATGCGCGGCATCCGGATGCCGCTGAGCACGACCTGGATTCCGGCGTCCGCGAGGACGGCGTCGAACGGGTCGGGAGACTTCCCGTCGCGGTCGCGATGAGGTACCTGGCCCGACAGTCGGCGTCCTCGAGGTCCATGACGAGGTTCCTCGCGGCCTGCGCCACCCAGGCTGCGGTCGGGTACGCGGTGGCGCCCAGGACGCGGATCCGCCGACTGGCGTGCTCGATCACCGCGAGCACGTACAGCCGCGTCAGGGTGACCGTCTCGAAGAAGTCGCAGGCCAGCAGGGCGTCGGCCTGGGAGCGCAGAAAGTCCGTCCAGGTGGTCGTGCCTTTCGGGTGTCGGGCCGATCTCCGCCCCTTTGAGGATCTCCCACGCGGTGGACGCGGCCACCCGCACGCCCAGGACGAGTAGTTCGCCGTGGATGCGCCGGTATCCCCAGCCGGGGTTCTCTCTCGCCACGCGCAGGACAAGAACACGAACGGAGCGCACGGTCCGCGGCCGCCCCGGGCGCTTGAGCCGGGAACGGGCCGCGTGGCGGTGTGCGATGAGGTTCGCGGTGCCAGCGGAGGACCGTGTCCGGGCGCACCAGCAGCCGCATCCGTCGCAGCGCGTCACGCGGGAAACGGTGCAGCAGCGTGGCCGGCAACGCCCGATCACTCGGGGCGAAGCGCACCCTGTCCTTGCCGAGTTGGCGTTCCAGCATGGTGATCTGATGGCGGAGGGCGCGTATCTCGATGTCCTTGCCGTGGTCACTTATCGGCAACAGGCGCAGCATGGCGGACGCGTTCGTCACGGTCAGGTAGGCCAGTCGCAGCAGCACGGCCAACCATCCTGCCGGGGCGCCATCGGTCAGGGCAGCACGCCACAAGCCACCGGAACGGCAGCCCACGACACCTGGTACACCAGCTCCCACCAGCCCGGATGAGATATTCGGCAAGGGCAGGACGTTGCGGCGTTCCTCGAGTTCGTAGGAGCGGGCGTCGATCGACGACGCAGGCACAGGGCCGGCCTCAGCCAGTGGCTGCTCGGGTAGCTTGGTGGTGTAGAGTCAGCCGATTGGCCTCCCAGACTTGGGCGCCGCTGCAGTGATCACTTCGCTTCTCCTGGTTCCGTTGAGTGGGAGGCGTCTTGTGGCCGGTGCGGCTACTGGGCGAGGTGACGTTGCAGATCGATGTGCCGGAACTGATACACCGCCCCGACCTGCCGCAGTACCCCGTGCCGTTCATGAGCATCCTGCAGAAACGCCATCAGGTCCCACGGGGTGTTGTGACGCACAGCCAGGTAGGCACGGGCGAGTATGAAATGCCCCCATGCCGTCTTGGTCAGCCCGAACGTGAGCCCGACCGCGAGCCCGAAAGCGGGTCCGACCACGAGCCCCGGCACGAGCCCGAACGTGAGCCAGGTCGCGAGCCCGAACGTGAGCCCGGTCGCGAGCCCGGCCACGAGGCCGAACACGAGGTATGCACGGCGGTCCGACATCAGCAGCGTGCGCGGCCCAGAGTTGGAGGTCAGGTGGGCATCATCCGGCCGAAGCCCGGCCACGAGCCCGACCACGATCCCGGCCGCGAGCCCGAACACGGGCCAGACTACGAACCCCGCTGCGAACACGACCCCGAGCCAGGGCAGAGACCCAGAGAGTGACAGGCGAAGCCGGATGCCCGGAGAACCAGAACCCAGGAGCCCGGCTCCGAGCCCGGCTCCGAGCCCGAACGCGAGCCCGAACGCGAGCCCGAACGCGAGCCCGAACGTCAGCCCGGCCCCGAGCCCAGCCCCGAGCCCGACCATGAGCCCGACCACGGGCCCGGCCACGAGAAGGCGGACGTGCCGCGGGACGGCTTTGGACAGTTCCCACCAGGCGAGGTCGGGGCTGCCTGCCCTCTGGGTGCTTAGGAACCGGGCGAGGAAGACAAAAGTGTCGTGGGCCTGCTGGACAGTCCAGCGGGGCGGGTGGGGCTGGTGGGGAGTGTAGGCGGCAGGGATGAAGGCCCGGAAGAGGTGGGCGTTGATGGTGGCCTGGTCAGGGTAGGTGGTGGTGTCGCAAAGTTCGTCTGGGTGCGGTGCTGGAGAGGACGCAGTGGGCATGCCGGGGCGGGGGTTGTAGATGGTACGGGCCAGGAACAGGCCCAGCGGGGTGGCCAGCGCCTGTCCGACCGGGCTGGCGGTGCCTAGGTGGGCGGTAACGGCGCTCCAGCGTTCGGCGGCGGCAGCATGGGGGCCGCCGGCGTCGCGGCGTAGATAGTCGGCGGCGGCCTGGGCATCGAGGGGGAGGAGCTGGATGGCGGCAGCACCGTTGAGGCGGACGGTGGTGCCCGGGCGGGCCAGGGCCGTCCGGTAAGGGTCGGTGCGGCTGGTCAGGACCAGGGGCTGCTTGGCGGCCAGCGCGCGGTTGAGCATGTCGAGTGCGGTGGCGTGCCGAGCGGGCGGCAGTTCGTCGAAGCCCTCGAACAGGGGCAGGACGCGGTCCGCGTTCAGCAAGTACAGAGCCAGGTCACTGGGTCCGCTGTGGGCGGTGTCAGCGAGGGTGACCGAAGACGGGGCAGCGGAGGCGAGGCCGGGGTGAGTACGGCGCAGCTGATCGGCCATCCAGGCTTTCAGCGGCTGGTGAGGATCCCAGGAGGCCATGGAGAACAGCACCGGCACGGGATCACCGTCGGTGCGGCGTGAGATGAGGTCCTGCAGCAGCCGGATCAGCAACACGCTCTTGCCGGCGCCGGGCTCGCCTAGGATCACCAGGCGCCGGGTGGGAATCCGCTCGAAGAACACCTCACCGATGTCTGTTCCCTCACCCGCCAGTCCGGCGGTGTCCGGCGGCCACAGGGCGGGGTTGCCTGGAGGGCCGCCGGGCCAGGCGCGGGCCAGGTCCGCCAGCAGTGGCCAGGGCTCGGCGAGGTCGTCGTTGGCGGCCTGCCAAGCGACCGGCAGCGGGTAGGGATCATTGACCCGGCGCACGGCCGCCTCGCTGTCCCACTGGTTCTTGACCGCCATCGCCAACTGCTCCAGGACCTTGTCCAGATCAACAGGGTCCGCCTCGGACCGG
This sequence comes from Streptomyces sp. NPDC001406, assembly GCF_042895285.1. Taxonomy (NCBI): domain Bacteria; kingdom Bacillati; phylum Actinomycetota; class Actinomycetes; order Kitasatosporales; family Streptomycetaceae; genus Streptomyces; species Streptomyces sp. NPDC001406. Next base: position 315 of record NZ_JBIAWG010000021.1, on the reverse strand, counting down.
GCGGCACGAAAAGCCGCCCAGGCAAGATAGGCCGGCGCCAGACCGAGCAGCACGGACACGGCCGTTTCAGCCACACCGAGATCAAAACGCCGAGCCAGAACGAGCGCTGCAATCGCCCCCAGCACCGACAACAGCAGATACAGCCTGCCCACACGCCCCGGCCCCCGGCCGCGCCCCCCGCGTCTCATAACAGGACATGATGGCCTACCCAGCACAAGCCTGAGCTGCCCCCGGTTCCGTAGAGTCCTTGAAGCCAGGTCTATGATCTTGGCGTAAGGAGATCCACGAGCAAGTGCCAGCACCACGTAAATACCC
>NZ_JBIAWG010000020.1:0-182640 GCF_042895285.1 Streptomyces sp. NPDC001406 | reverse complement strand
CCCGCGGAGCGGGTCCCATCGCGCTGCGCGCGATGCAAGCGAACACCCGCGCTGCGCGCGGGTGTTGCGCTCCCGCTCCGCGGGAGCGTGTGCTGCTCGCTGCGCTCGCAGCGCAATTCGGTTGCTGTGCAACCGAATTGACGTCTCCTCCGCTGCGCTCCGGAGACGCACGGTCCGCTGCGCGGACCGATGCGGGGGCGCGCAGTCCCCGCATGCCGGCTTCCGCTGCGCTCCAGCCTCCCCCGCGCTCCGCGCGGAACGGGCCTACGGCCCTCGCGGCAGCAGGGGGGCGGGGGTGACCGGTGCCGGCCCCCTTGCCTGGCGGGGGTCAGGACTGCGGTCTGGTCGTTTCCGGAAGGGGCGTGACTGTCTTTTCATCGGTGCGCGCCAACTCGCCCACACTCACCCGGAAGTGCAACCCCCGCCTGACGGCTCTTCAACTTCACTACTCCCTTGCCCTCCTGTACGCGGGACACTGTGCTGCGGCCTGTCCCGGGTTCAGATGGAGCAGCTTGGGCGCATGAGTCCTGGCGACCTCGAGTACTGCCCGCATCGTTCCTGTCCACACGCTCGAGTCTCTTCCCATTGCGGCCGGTAGCAGCACTGTCGGCGCCCCGAAAGGTGTGTGGCTTCTTCGGCCAGCACGCACCGGGAGTCTGTCATGCGCGAGATTCCAGGAGCGTGGTGCGGGATGTTCCCGCGCAGTGCGGGCCGAGCGGGGTTGGGGGGTGGCGTCCGGTACGTGCTTCAAAATTTAGTCCAGATTCATTCTGGATCACGCCCTGTCCTCCGGGCGGACAGGGCGTGGGTACCGTCGACCGGTGGAGCTGCGCAGCGTCCGACGAACCTGCGCGCTGCTGCGCAGGCGTCGGCATCCTGGGTGGGTCTCCCGACCGGCCCGTACGGGCCGGTCACATCCTCGTCTCTCGACAAGGCGATCCTCAACGCCGCCAGAATCGCGTCCCTGGACGCCTGGTGCGGCGTCACGGCCACCCCGGCAATCGCGTTCGTCGCACAGTCGACGAACCACGTCACCCACGGACACACCAGCTCCCCATCCAGCACAACCTCGACGGGCACATGCGTGTGATCAGCCTCCCAGCACGCATTCCGCCACAGCCTCGGCCGCCGCAAATGCACATCATGGCGCCGCCGAGCCCGCTCCCCACCAGCAAGAGCCGCACGCTGACCCGCACTCAGATCCCGGCGAATCGCCCGAGGCAACGTCGCCAACGACGGCACCGGCGAGGCGCAGCCGCCCTCAGCAACAGCCGCGGCATGCTCGGCCACCAGCTCCCGGTGAACCGCAGCCGCGTTCCCACACCAGGCGAGAAGACGCGCATGCAACTCCGGCGTGAGAGTGAACCGCTCCCGCCCACGCGGCCCTGTACGCCCCTCCCGCCGAGCAACCTCAAGCCACCGCCACACCGACCTGAGCGACACCCCCACCGACCCCGCCACCAGCCGGACATGCTCCGTGGTCAACTCCCCACGCCCGTCCAACACCAGCAGACGAGACACCGCCTGCTCCCGCCCCAACAACCCCGGCACACCAGCCACCGGCCCCGTGACCGCCTCGCCACCCCCGCTCCGCTGCACACCACTCACACCGCACCGCCCAGCAAGAAAACTGACCCCCGCTACAGGCACGGTCCCCCAACCAACACACAGAACAAAGCAGCTCACCGAAGAAGACGAGACGGATCACCACCCGGCATACACTCCCCCGACTCAGGAATCTGCACCACCACACCCCAGCCGAAACCAGCGGAGTGACACCAGCAGAACGCCACCCAACACCACATCACACCAAGTCAAAGACCTAGACACCGATAACAACACACGCACACCACCACCGACACCAAACCGCAGATTCGCACCGACATGACACCAACCGAACCGCGTGCCCCGGGATGCAGACCCGCCTCACAACCAGCGATGCGTCAAGGGGCCAGCACACGAACGTGCAGACAAGACAACCAGCCGTCGATGAACCATACGCACCCACAACCTACCCACGCCATAACCCACACCAGTGACAGAAACCAGCACAAGCACGGTGCCGCCAACTTGATCATGTGTCATTCCCCCGTGCTTGGAACGGGGTTGGCCATCAGTAGACATGCCAGATGTCCCCTCGGCCTGCTTCAAACGGGTGAATGGCCCGCCACCGAGGGGGTGCTCTCTCTAAGAGATGCGGCACCTATCTGACCTGCGGAAACGCGAGAGATGTATGCACGTAGGTGAATAGGCCTCCTTCGCCCCCGAGGCTTTACGCAGCTGCCAAGGGGCGAACCTCGAAGAACAGGGTGCCGATCGGGCGCATCAGCGGGCAGGTCCAGTACCTGCCGGATGCGCCGGGCGAGCGTAAGGCCCCCGTTCACTCACCCCATGGCAGCAACTGCATAGCCTCTGCGGCCGGCAACGTGCCCACCTGCACCGCTCATCGGGGAGAGGACGTGTCAGTCGGCGTCCTGCTTGCCGAGGAGGAGTTCGTCCCCGGTGGGAAAGCGAGCGGTGCCGCCTTCCTCCCAGGTGACCACGACGGCCAACCCGCCCATCGGTCCCCGGTCGGCCCTCACCGTCTTCACCCTGCGCCGCTGGCCCTCGTAGCCGATCACGTCACCGGGGACGACGAGGGCTGCGCGCTTCGTCGGGACGCTTAATCGGTCTCGACGCGCCGGACGTGCTTCAAAGGGGTGTCCCACTCGATGCCACCCCCTCGCGGGCGGATGTACGCGGTCTGACTGATGACCCGTCCGGTCTCCTTCAGGCGTTCCTCGATCACGTCCTGGAACTCACCCGTGCGCCCCGAGACCCTGTCCTCGACGAACGTGCCCTGCGGGTACGGCAGGGTGCCGTGATAGAGCGTCGTCGCCGGCTTCACAATCTGTGTCATGCGTCCTCGTCCCACCTGGGCATACGTGTGTCACCCAAGAGAACTCCTGCTGTGCGAAGCCAACTTGCACAGCTCTTGCACAACGGCCGGGCGCGGGAGGTGTGGAGTGAGACGATGGGAGGTAACGGACGTCGAGCGGGGAAGACGCACATAATGAGCGCGATCAGGATTCCCGGACCCGGTACGAACGTGGCCGTCTGCCGCAAGGCACGCGACCTCAGCCAGGTCGCCCTTGCCCGGCGAGCCGGTGTGTCGGTTTCACTGCTCAGCAAGATCGAGATCGGCGACCGAGCCCTCACCCAGGGCATCGCCGCCTCCCTCGCACAGGCCATGGGGCTCACACTCGACGAACTGTTGGGCACGGAGCCCGTCGCCAAGGCGGACGAAGCGAGCCTGGCCGCGCTCAACTACGCCATCCGGCGCTTCGACATCCCGGACGCCCCGCCATCACATCCCGAAGACCTGCCGTGCGAACTCGCCGAGTTGAACGAGCACCGCTACCGCACCGAGCTGGGGGCAGTCCTGCAGAAGCTGCCCGGAGTGCTGGCGAAGTCGACCAACTATGCACACGCCACGCAGTCACCGGACGCATGGACCCGGGTGGCCGACGTGTACTCGGTTGTGTACTGGGTGGCCGCCCGGTTCCGGTGGATGCACCTTGCCGAACTGGCCGTCATGAAGCAGCAGCTGGCCTCAGAGCGCGCCCACCCGATCGCCGCCACGGTGGCCGCCCGCGACGAGGCCGGGGCGTTTCTGAACTCCGGCGACTTCGCAGGAGGGTTGGCCATCGTGGACCGAGCCGTCGTCGAGGCCGAGTCAACTCTTGAGGGGCGTGACCGGGCGTACGGCCTGGGCATCTTGCACCTGCGCGGGCTGACGCTCGCCGGTCGGATCAAGGACAAGCGCACGGCACAACAGCACATCGATGCGGCATGGCGGGTCGCCGACAAGTTCCCCGAAGACATCGAGGATCACGGCATCCACTTCGGGCCGGAGAACACAGCGGTACACGTCATTTCCACAACGTCCGACATGGAAGACCATCGAGGGGCGTTGAACACCGCCGACGACCTGATCCGCAATGGCCTGACGCTTCCCGCGACCAGGGTCGGGCCACTGCACATGAACGTCGGCCGGTCGCGGCTCGCCCTGGGCGACCGGGACGGCGCCCTCGAAGCCCTCGAAGAAGCCTGGAACATCGCACCCGAGATGGCCCGGATCCACCCAACGAGCCAGGAGCTAATGCGCGTGCTGACCTCACTGCACCGCCGCAGCAACCCGAGGCTCACACGGCTGGCCAAGCGCGCAGGCGTGCCCTTCTGATTCCAAGTCAAGCACGGATACCCGTTCAGCAGCCACGGGAAGGCTGTATGAGGTTGCCGACCTGGGCTACGTACACTGTGCCGTCGTTTTGGAGGAACGAGGCCACACGATGAAAGCCCCTGTCCTCCTCAACCTCGCCGTCTTCGAATTCTTGCCAACGCACGACTGTCCCGTACTGCCCAACCAAACACTCCACCTCATCAGCCGGGGAAGCCGTGAGGACGCGAGCGGCTATGACGGCGCGTGGTTTCGTCGGGCGTTCGCCCAGCAGCATCGCGGCCGGGACGAGTTCACTTCCCGTGCTCCTGGTCCGTCTCTGTGTGCTTGGCGTGGGGTGTCTCGGTGCTCTTGCTCAGGGTGCTCCACTTCTCGGCGAGTTGCTTTCCGATGTGGCCGGAGCGTTCGAGGGTGGTGTCCCACACGCTGTCCCTGAGTGATCGGGAGTAGAAGCCGAAAAAGGTGGTCAGGTTTTCCGGTGGCATGGGCCTTGGCGCTTGCGTGAGGGGTGTCGCCCGACGTGGTCTCCTCGGGATCCTCGGGCCGGCTCCTGGACGTCATTTCCTGGTTCCTCTCTCCGCCTGTCAGTTCTCCTCGCCAGAACCACTATGGGGCCACGGTCAGCCCGACCCGAGAGCCCGCGGATGCCCCCGAGCAGCCCCTCGCCGTCGTTCACCAGCTCCATCCACACCAGAGCCCTGAGAGGGTCTCAGAGGCGCGCACAGCGCGTTCCGCGAGTGCGGGCGGCCATCGTCTTCCGCCGCTCAACGCTCTCAGGCCTGGCTGGCGCAGGTCCCGGTCAGTAGTGCAGCTCCAGCTGTTCGATGTCCGTCAACTCCACCAGCAGGCCCTGAGCCCGACGGCCCGCATCGCGGAAATACATCTCGCCCAAGCCCTCGGCCAGAATGGCCTGCAACTGCTGCTCGCTTGCGCCAGCCTGCTGGGCGGCGAAGAGACGGGCCGCGTACTCCGGAGGCAGGGCCTGGTTGATGTGACGCACGCGAGGGTCGTCCGTGGTACCCACCGCCGCGGTGAAGCCGAAGCGGGCTCGGGTGGAGGTGAAGATGCCGTCCGTGGACGCCGCCCGCTGCCGGGCCCGCGCGCGGACCTGGGGCTGCCAGCGGCGGCGTACCTCGCGGTACAGGCGGGCCGCCAGGTCTCGGCGGGGGGTCTTCAGCTGTCCCTTGACGTAGCGCTCCACCGTGCGCTGGGAGACGCCCAGGAGCTCGGCCACGGGCCTGGTGCCCTTCAACTGCCGTACCAGGAAACGCATCTGAGCCTGCGCGGACCTGGGGACGGGGCGAGTGAAGTGTTCGGCGTCGGCATCGTCGAGGCTGTTGCCGATGTCGGCCATCGTGGGTGCCCTCCCCCTGCTCTCCGGCCCTCGTGGTGCTGTCCGGTCGGGGAACGCACGGACCGGCAGTGAAGTCACGGTGCCCGCAAGGTACGGCTTACCGCGTGCGTCGCAGGGTGGCCGAGAGATGGTGCTGCAGCGGCCGGCCGACCGCGGCAAGGTCGTGGACGAACGTGAGTGTGTCGTTGTCGGTCAGGGTGTAACGGCGGCGGGTGGCGCTGACTTCCTTGGCAGTGGGTGTGAGGGCCACTTCGCGAGTGGAGAGATCGACCGTGTCCTGTGCCGCCCGGCCGACCGCGATCTCGGCGATGCCGGTGGGCTGGGTGATCAGTGCCTCCACCCGGCCGTCGGGCTGTAGCCGCCACCATCCAGTCTCCCGAGCCGCTGGCCGCAGCGGCGCGCCGTCGACGTCGAGCAACCAGGCCCGGGCCTCGTAGCGGAGGAAGGGGCGCCCGTCGTGGCTGAAGGTGACTTGCTGTGCGTAGGTGAAGTCCCCGGCGAGCGTCGGGTATCCCCCTTGGCCCTGGCCGTGCCATGTGCCCAGGAAACCGAGTACCGGCGCGAGCAGTGCGTGCGGTGCGGGCACATCGTCCGGCCGGTGGGCGTCGGGGTACGGGTGCTCGGGTGCGGGGTCGTACACGTTCGCGCTCCTTGGGTTGTGCCGGTGCCGGTGCCAATGCCGGGTGAAAGCCTAGGCGGCCATCTCCTCGGCGACGGGCAGGGCGGTCACGCCGGTGTTCAGCGCGCGGCGGGGCGGGTGGCGGGCTGGAAGCGGAAGGAGACCGCCTCCATCAGCGGCTTGCGCTGTGTCTTCTGGACGGCGGCGATGCGCCAGGATCCGTCGGCCTCGCGGACGACCGTGTACATGGCGAGCTTGCCGAGCTTGCCCAGGTCGCCGTCCGCTTTCGGGCCGCCCTTGCGCACGTCGCCGCGGGTGACGATCACGGCGGTGTCGGTGCCGTAGAAACGCAGGTCGGTGATCTCGACGATCAGCCGGGTGCCCTTGAGGAAGCTGTCGAACAGGGCCTGGTGGGCGCGGCCGATCTCCGTACCGCCGTGGTAGGCGGTGCCGACGTAGGTGACATCGGTGGCGTCCGCCGTGAACTGGTCGCCGTACGCGGCGCCGTCACCGTTCGCCCAGGCCGCGCAGCTGCGCTCCAGCAGGGCATGGACAGCTGCGGCGTCCGCGGTGCGGGCCGGGTCGAGGGGGGTGGCGGGGTTCAGGTGCGCGGTCATGGTGTGTTCCTCCGGTTCAATGGTGATAACTTCGCTAGAGAAGAAACTGCGCTGAAGATTTCTCTTCCTTTAAGAAGAGATTATGGAGTGAGGAAGCCCGTGTCAACGCCTGCCATGCGACCCGACGCCAGCGAGATCTACCGCCGCTACCTCAGCGCCGTGATGCTGCACGGCCACGCCAGCGCCAGGGCCTGCGACCTCGGCGCCACCGACCTGTACGGGCTGAACATCCTTCAGCTGACCGGGCCCATGACCCCCGGCGAACTGGGCACCCGCACCGGGCTCACCACCGGACCGACCACCCGCCTCATCGACCGCCTGGAGCAAGCCGGCTACGTACGCCGCGTTCCCTCCCCCGACGACCGGCGCAAGGTCATCGTCGAACCGGTCGGCAAACCCGCCGACCTCGACCGCGTCATGGCTCCCGCCCGCCAGAAGATCGGTGAGATCCTCGGCGACTACTCTCCCGAGCAACTCGACGTCCTCTTCGACTACTTCACCCGCGCCGCCACTGCCTACCAGGCCGCCGCCGAACAGCTGCGCACCGAGGACGGCGTCTGACGGCGGTACACCGCCGCCTCGGGGCCACAGCCAGTCAGCGGTGGTGGTTGGAAGATTTGGGCCGTCTCCAAAGCTCCTCGCCTGAGGAAACACGGGACGCGGATGGCCCATTGGTTCCAGTCACGCCCGGTCAGCAGGAACCGAGGTCAAGGGGAAATACGGGAGCGTCGTGGATCGCGATGCTGGGTGCACTCAGTGCGGTGCGCTGCCGGCCAGCGGCCCGGTGCGCACGCCGGTTGGCGTCCTTGCGCAGTGCGACGAGGCGCGGCCGAGGTAGTCGAGTTGTTCCGCGGTCAGCACGTGCGCAGCCGGGCGGTGAGGATGCGGGCGGCGATGACGGCGCGTGGTTTCGTCGGGAGTCGGCCCGGCAGTGTCACGGCTGGGCCGGGTTCACTTCTCGTGCTCCTGGTTCGGCTCTGTGTGCTTGGTGTGGGGTGTCTCGGTGTTGTTGTTCAGGGTGCTCCACTTCTCGGCCAGTTGCTTTCCGATGTGGCCGGAGCGTTCGGGGGTTGCGTCCCACACGCTGTCCTTGAGTGATCGGGAGTAGAAGCCGAAGGGGTGGTCGGGGTTTTCGGTGGCGTGGGCCCTGGCGCTTGCTTGAGGGGTGTCGGCCGTCGTGGTGTCCTCGGGTTCCTCGGGCCGGCTCCTGGAGGTCATTTGTTGGTTCCTTTCTCCGCCTGTCGGTTCTCCTCGCCAGAACCACGATGGGCCACCGGTCGGCCCGACCCGAGAGCCTGCGGACACTCGGGTCCGACTTCGCCACGTCCACGGCACGCCGGGCGGGCAGGCGGCGAGTTGTACCGGCCGCGTCCGGGGGCGACATGGCGCAGTCGTCGTGAGGTCGGGGAGGGCACGGCAGGAGGTGCCGGGCGGGTCGGGGGGCGGCGAGCATCGGTCGCGGGTCCACCGGATCCTTGCCGTTCGTCTCCTTGAGGAGGAGCCATGAAGACCGGACGTCTCGGCGTCGGCCTGACCGTCGCGGTGACCGCTCTCGTTGCCGCTCTGATCCCCCAGCCGGCATCGGCTGCGGCGGACTGCACGTACACCTACAGCGGGCAGGTGCCGTTGGACGACCTGGGCACGGGGACGTACAACGGTCTGACGGGCGGCCTGTACCCGGGTGGCAGCAATGTCCGGCCGACCGCGCACACGAACGCCGGGGTGAGCATCGCACAGAACCAGGTGCTGCCGCGCAACGCCTCCGGTCAGGTCGACCTGGTCAACGGCAAGGTGGTGCTGATCTCGATCGGCATGTCCAACACCACGCAGGAGTTCCAGAAGTTCATCTCCACGGCCAAGGCGTACGCCAACCTGAACGACAGGCTCGTGATCGTCGACGGCGCTCAGGGCGGCCAGGACGCCAATGCCTGGGCGGACCCGTCGAACAACACCTGGTCGGTGCTGGCCGGCCGGCTGTCCAACGCGGGCGTGACCGCCGCGCAGGTGCAGGCGGTGTGGCTGAAGGAGCAGTACGTGGGCGACAGCCTCGGCTCCTTCCCGACCGGGACGCAGAACCTGCGCAACTCGCTCGCCTCGATCCTGCGCAACGCCCGCTCGAAGTACTCGAACCTGGCGCTGGGCTACGTCGCCAGCCGCATCTACACCTACGACCCGGCCCGCAGCGCGGGTGCGTATCAGCAGGGCTGGGCCGTCAAGAAGCTGATCCAGGACCAGATCAACGGCGCCTCCGACCTGACGTACGGGACGGGCGGTGTCGCGCCGTGGATCTCGTGGGGTCCGTACATGTGGGCGGACGGGCTGGGCTCGGACCGGGTGGCCGGCGGCACGCCCGGGCGCGGCGACGGTCTGGAGTGGAAGTGCTCGGACCTGGAGTCCGACGGTGTCCACCCCTCGTCCACCGGTGAGCAGAAGGTCGCCAGCATGCTCCTGAAGCAGTTGTCGAGCGACCCGACCTCTACTCCGTGGTTCAACAAGTAGCCGGCCGGCCGGGGAGAAGCGCGATGCCGCACATCGAGATCCCGGCGCCGGTGCCGGGCATCCGCGGGCTGATGGCCGTCAAGCCGTCCTCGGGCCGCCGGCTCAGCGAATTGGCCGAGCAGTTGCTGCGGGGCGCCTCGCCGCTGTCGGTGGCCGAGCGGGAGTTGATCGCCGCGTATGTGTCGTACCGCAACGGGACCCGCTACTGCACGGGCTCGCACACGGCCGCGGCGGCGCACGCGCTCGGCGGCGACTACGCGCTGGTCGAGGCCGTGCAGCGGGATCCGGCGACGGCTCCGGTGAGCGAGCGGCTGCGGGCGTTGCTGGTCCTCGCGGGGAAGGTGCGGGGCGATGCCCGGACGGTGTCCGGGCAGGACGTGGCGGCCGCTCGGGCAGCGGGGGCGGATGACGAGGCGATCCACGACACGGTGCTGATCGCCGCCGCGTTCTGCATGTTCAACCGGTATGTCGACGGCCTCGCGGCGATCGCTCCGGAGGATCCGGCGGTGTACGACGAGATCGGTGCCGCCCTGGTGGCGAACGGGTATCTGCCGCAGGGCGGTGCAGCGGCCCGGTGACGACGTGGCGAAGTCGCTTCGAGTGCCGGACAGGAGGCGGGTTGGGGCCTTGCTCGCGTGCAGGCTGGTGTAGCTGGTGTAGTCGGCCGTAGTCGGCGTGGACGATTTGGAAAGCGAGGAGCACATGTCGTTTCAGGCATACCTGGACAACATCGAGGACAAGACTGGCCTGACGCCTCGTCAGTTCATCGAGCTGGCGAAGGAGCGCGGTTTCGAGGGGCCGGAGCTGAAGGCGGGCCCGGTCCTGGAGTGGCTCAAGGAGGACTACGGGCTGGGCCGGGGTCATGGGATGGCTCTGGTGCACGTTTTCAAGAACGGCGCGAAGATCTCCGAGAAGCACGTCGGTTCGGACGGCTCGCACCGCGACGACTCCGACACGCTGTGGCTGGAGGGGAAGAACAACCGGCCCTGACCGTCGGTGGCGAGAACAGCGAAACGCCGGCTCCTGCTTCGAGGAGCCGGCGTTCTGCGTCAGCTGCCGGTGGTGGCCAGGGCCTGCTCGGGTTCGCGGGCCTCGGCGGGCCGAGCCGGCGCGGCCGCGGGGTCGGCCGGCATGGTCCGGGACAGCAGGGATGCCGGGATGGACAGCAGGACCGCGGTCATCACGCCGGCGATGAACCAGCCGGAGGCGTGGTGTTCGGCGGCGTAGGCCGCGCCGGCAGGGGCGACACCGCCGAGAACGGCGCCGGTGACGGCGTTGGGCAGGCCGACGCCCAGGGCGCGGATCCTGGCGGGGAAGATGTCGGTGAGCAGCTTGGGCAGCACCGTGGTCGCGCAGACCAGGTAGACCACGCCGGAGCCGTAGGTGAACAGCAGGCTGGCGAAGGTGCCGGTCATCGTGAGGTACGACACGGAGCCGGTGACGGCGAAGAGAGCGCTGGCGGCGACGAGGAGCCGGGCAGCGCCGATCCTGTCGGCGAGCAGGCCGATGGGCACGTTCAGCATCATCATCGTGGCGGTGGCGGTGACCACGACCCACATCATGGTGCCGGGCGCTGCGAGGCGGCCGCCGAGGGCGGGCACGACCGCGGTCCAGGTGCCGCCGACGGCACCGGTGCCGGCCACGAACAGGACGGCGATCAGGACGTTGCGCCGGTGAGCCACGAGGAGCTGCCGCAGCGAGCCGCGGTCGCGGCGGGTGCGGACCTCGCGCCGGTAGATCTCGGTTTCGGCGAGTCGGGTGCGCAGGACGAGCAGGATCAGGCCGAGGATGCCGCCGATGAGGAACGGCACGCGCCAGCCCCAGGCGGCCATGGTGCCGGGGCCGAGGGCGGTGGTCAGGGCGCCGCCGAGGAGGGAGGCGGTGAAGGCGCCGGCGCACGTGGTGAGGGAGAACAGGCTGCCGTAGGTGGCCTTGCGGCGCTTGGGGGCGACCTCCATCAGGTACGCGGCGGCGGCGGGCCATTCGCCGCCGTGGGAGATGCCCTGGGCCGTGCGGGCCAGGAGCAGCAGGAGGGGGGCGAACAGGCCGATGTGCGCGTAGGAGGGGGTGAGGCCGATCAGGAAGGAGCCGCCTGCCATGAGGGAGATGGCGAGCATGAGGGCGGGCCGACGGCCGCGCCGGTCGGCGTGGCGGCCGAGCAGGATGCCGCCGAGGGGGCGCATCAGGACGCCGACGCCGAGGACGGCGAAGGCGCCGAGGAGGGAGGTGAGGGAGTTGTCGGAGGGGAAGAACTGGGCGGCGAAGAGGGGGGCGAACAGGCCGTAGCCGAGCCAGTCGAAGGATTCGATGAAGTTGCCGACGACGGTGGCGGTGACCGCACGGCGGTGCGCCTTCTTCGGGGAGGGGGCGGACATGGTGGGCCGTTTCTCCTTCAGACGGCGGCGGCGTAGCCGTGCGCGGTGATGCGCCGGCCGGCTTCCTCGTAGTAGCCGGGCTCGGTGGGCAGGGTGGTGGCCAGGCCGCTGACGTAGCGGTTGTACATGCAGAACGCGGCGGCGATGAGCACGGTGTCGTGGAGGTGGGTGTCGGTGGCGCCCGCGGCGCGGGCGGCGGCCACGGTCTCGTCGCAGAGGGGGGCGGCCTTGGCCTGGACCTCGGCGGCGATGCGCAGCAGGGCCCGCACGAGCGGGGTGAGCGGGGCGGATTCCGGGTCGTGCCGCACGGCTTTGACGAGGTCGGTGCCGCCGTCGAGCTGGGTGGCGGCGGCCGCGCCGTGGGTGTCGGCGCAGAAGCGGGTGGCGTTCAGTTCGGAGACGTAGGCGGCGATCAGTTCGCGTTCGCCGCGGGTGAGAGGTGACTCGCCGCGCAGAAGAACATCGGCGAGGGCGTTGAGCGGGGCGGCCGTGTCGGGGCGGTCGGTCATCAGTCCCCTGATGCCCGGGAGGTCGCTTGTGAGCTTGATGTGCGGCACCGGTCCGTCCTTTGCTGGTGGGGTGTCGGTGCCTCATCGTGGGGACATCCGAGTGGGGCGGCCAACTTCCGGCGTGCTCACCTGAGTTGGTGTTCAACGTCGTCCGTTGCGGCGGGCCTGTTTGCTGACGGCCTTCCACTGGCGGCGCATGTCGGCCATCTCGGCGGGGTTCTCCCGGCGGCGGCGGTGGGCGATCTCGCCCTGGAGCTTGCGCCAGGTGGCCAGTCGGGTGGTGGGCAGGGTGCCGGTGCGGACGGCCTCCTCCACGGCGCAGCCGCTGTCGCCGTCGTGGCTGCAGTCGGCGTACCGGCAGTGGGCGGCGAGGGCGGCGAGGTCGGTGAAGACGTCGTCGACAGCCTCCCGGCCGGCGGCTACTTCCAGGGAGCGGATGCCGGGGATGTCCAGGAGGACTCCGCCGCTGGAGAGCAGGTGCAGACGGCGCGTGGTGGTGGTGTGGCGGCCGCCCGCCCGGCCCGGCGCGGCGACCGCTTCGGCGGTGCCTTCCAGGGCGTTGAGCAGGGAGGTCTTGCCCGCGCCGGAGGGGCCGAGCAGCACCGCGGTGGTGCCCGGGCCCAGGTGGGGGCACAGGGCGTCGAGGCCGTCTTTGGTCAGGACGCTGACCGGTATCACGGGGACGCCGGGGCTGAGGGCCGCGGCGGTGGTGGCGTCCTCGGTGCCGGCGTCGTCGGTGGTGTCGCTCTTGGTGAGGACGAGTACGGGCTGGGCGCCGCTGTCCCAGGCCATGACGCTGAGGCGTTCGACCATGGTGGTGTTCAGCCCGCCGGCCAGCGGGACCACCACCAGGACGGTGTCGATGTTCGCGGCGAGGACCTGGCGGCCGTGTCCGGCGGCCCCGGCCCGGCCGAGGACGGTGCGGCGGGGGGCCACGGCGTGGACGCGGCCGTCGTCGCCGAGCCGGATCCAGTCGCCGGCGACCGGGGTGACCGGCAGGGCGGGCGCGACGGCGGCGGTGTGCGCTTTGAGGGTGCCGTCGTCGGCGGGCCGCAGTACGTCGCAGACGGTGCCGTGGTGGACGACGACACGCGCCCAGCCGGTGCCGGCGGGCATGTGGCCGAGACGGGTCTCGGCGGTCGCGGAGGCGGTCGCGGCGGTGCCGGTCATGGGGTGTCCTCGGTGATGAAGCCGGTGTGGGTGCGGCGCAGCCGGTCGCCGGCGGTGGCGTCGACGCGCTGGACGGCGTGCATGGTGTGGGCGCGGAAGACGACCAGGCGGTTGGGGCGGGGCAGGATGAGCGTCGGGTGCGTGGTGGTGTGGAGCAGTGCCGCGCCGTCCGCGGCGTCGGCGCGGGAGGGCTCGTCGATCATGGTCAGGCCGCCGCCCCAGTCGGTGTCCCAGGCGCGGTGGGTGAAGTAGACGTAGGCGCCGACGCGTCCGGCGCCGGCGTCGTTGTGCCAGCTGAGGCGGGAGCCGGCGGGGTAGCCCCAGGCGCTGAGGGTGAGGGAGAGATGTTCGGCGCGGTCGGGGGCGCCGAGGAGGTCCAGGTGTGCGGTGATCTGTTCCTTGACGGCGCGTTGCCAGCGGGGTGTGTCGTCGGGGCTGTCGGCGAGGCGCTGTTTCTCCTCGCCGCCTCGGTAGGCGAAGCCGTCGTAGACCGGGTCGATGGTGCTCAGGACGGGCTTGAGGCGGATGCGTTCGAAGGCGGCGGCGGTGTCGTCGAAGTCGGCCTGGGGCAGCAGGTCGTCGATGACGACGAAGCGGCCGCCGCGGGAGTGGACGCGGGCGTCGGGGCCGGTCGCGGGCGGGGCCAGCAGAGTGGCGGTGTTCATGCGGTTGCCTTCCTTCCGTGTCCGGCGAGGGATGCGGCGGGGACGCAGAGCAGGACGAGTACGACGGCGATGCCGGTGAAGACGGTGTCGTAGTGGTCGGCGGTCAGCCCGCCCAGGAGCATGCCCAGGGGGATGCCCGCGGCGTTGACGAAGTTGTCCACGGAGCCGAGGCGGGAGAGGTACCGCTCGGGGATCTCGCTCTGGTAGGCGGTGTCCCACACGATTCCGCAGGCGGCGGTGGTCAGGGCGGACAGGACGAAGGTCGCCGCGACGACGGCGGTGGGCAGCTGGTCGCGCAGGGCGAGCGCGGTGAACTGGAGTACGACGCCTACGGTGACGACGACGGCCGCGGGCTTCCAGCGGTGCTTCTGGGTCGCCATGACGGCCAGTGAGCCCAGCAGCGAGCCGACGGCGAGGCAGGTGGCCAGCAGCGACCAGGCGCCGGTGCCGCCGAGGGATCGTACGGCCAGCACGGGGCCGGCGACGGCGGTCAGGCCGATGCCGAGGGAGACCACGAACCACAGGGCCATGCCGAAGGAGAACCACGGGTAGCGGGCCATGACCGCGAACCCGGCGCGGAACCGGGTGTCCGGCTCCGCGTCGGGGGTGGCGGTGGGCTGTGCGGTCGAGGTCGTCCGGTCGCGCAGGGGGGTGTACAGGCGGGTGAGGCGGGCCAGGCAGGCGAGGTTGACGGCGAAGGACGCCACGTCGAGCCAGAGGATCCAGGAGAAGCCGGCCGTGGTCATGAGGACTCCGGCGAGGATCGGGCCCAGCAGGAAGCTCACGTCGGCCACGAGGGAGAGCAGGCCGTTCGCCCGCTGGAGCTGCTCCCTCGGGACGAGTTCGGGGGTCAGCCCGATCTGCGCGGGGTTGTACAGGGCGGTTCCCGCGCCGTAGAGGGCTGCCGACAGGCACAGGTGCCAGCTGTGCAGGGGCAGCGGGCTGATCGCCACGACGGCCAGTGCGCCCTGGGCGAGCAGGCGGAGTACGTCGGCGCCGATCATCACGGTCACCCGGTTGTGGCGGTCGGCGAGTCGTCCGCCGGTGGCGACCAGGAGGAAGCGGGCCGCCCACAGGGACAGCAGGACCCAGGTGAGGGCGGCCGCCGAGTGCGATATCTGGTAGGCGGCCAGGGCGAACGCGACCGGGACGGGGGCGTCGCCGAGCTTGGAGACGACGTGGCCCGTGAAGAACGTGGCGAAGCGGCGCTCGCGGAGCATCGCGGCCTGGTCCTTGAGCGTGGCGGTCAGCACAGGCGGGTTCATCCTTCGCAGATCAGGAAGTCGTTGCGGGCGCCGAAGGCGACCAGGGCGCGTACGTCGGCGGTGGGCAGGTCGCTGCGGACGGCCAGTTCGCCGAAGGTCAGGGCACCTCCGCGGGCCAGCAGGCCGACCGTGTGCCCGAGCCGGGTGTCCAGGCGGATGCGCCGGCCCATGGTGGTGACGTTCAGGTGGTCCTCGTCGGTGGTGATGTACGGGGGGAAGCGGCTGGCCCAGCGGATGCGGGTGGTGGGCTGGACCTCCCCGGTCAGCGCGCTGGGCAGGGAGGCGCCGGCGCGGCGGTCGGGGCGCTGTGCCAGGCGGGCGGCCAGCCATGCGCGGCCGGGGTCGGGGGCGGGCCGGCCGGCGAGTTCGTGGGCGGCGCGCGTCTCCTCCAGTACGTCGGCGAACGGCTCGTATCCGACGGTGAGATGGACGGTGAGGTCGCCGGTTCCGCTGACGCGGTGGGCGGTGTCGCGCGGCACGGCAAGGCACATGCCGGGGGTCAGGACGCGGTCCAGGCTGTCGTCGGCGAGGTCGCGGGAGCGGGCGCCGACGCGGGAGTCCACCTGCCAGTGCTTGCGTCCGTGCAGTTGCAGGATGAGCGCGTCGTGGTCGTCGCTGTGCACGTCGAAGGCGCTGTTGTCGCCGGCGGTGACGTAGCAGTTGACCCAGGCGCGGGCGTGCAGCAGGTACTCCAGGGCCTCGCAGAGCAGCATGACGCGTTCGTCGAGGGCTTCGAGGTGGCTGACGACGAGGGTGGCGCCGCGTTCGACGGCGCTGTGCAGGTAAGCGGGGACGAGGGCGGTGTGCAGGACCTCGCCGTCGCCGACGCGGGAGCGCAGCCAGCGGCTGCGGTCGATCTGCCGGCCGGACTCGACGAGTCGGAAGTTGGTGGCGAGCGCGCCGGGGCGGGCCAGCGCGGACCAGACTCCGGCGAGGAGGGCCTCGCGGGCGGCGGCGTCCGCGGCCTTCCCGGGTTCGTACAGGCGGACTCCGCCGGCCGGTGGCTGCTGGTCGCCGAGGCCGTCGAGGAGCGACTGGGCGTGGGCGAAGGCGTCGTACGCGGTCATGGGGCGGTCACCGCCCCCATGGTGTGCAGGGCGCGGGCGAGTTCGGCGCGGCTGCCGGGCGGGAGGGTGTCGGGCAGGGCGGCGGCCAGCTCTTCGAGGGTGAAGCAGGCGGTGGAGGCGGTGGCGTTCTCCAGGGCGCTGAAGTCGGCGCGGTGGGGGATGGTGAGGGTGCGGCCGCGGGCGACGAGGACGGTGCCGTCGGGGTGGGGGGCGGCGGCGACGACGCCGGGCCGGGCCCAGCGCAGCGGGGTGCCGGGGACGGGTGCCGTGGCGGGCAGGGCGGCGCGGTGGGGCGGGCTCAGGTAGCCGTTGGTGCGCAGCCGGAGCCGGGCGAGGGCCAGTTGGTGGGCGACGCGGTCGGCGAGGGCGGTGCCCGGGGTGCCGTCGTCGCGCAGGAGCGTGCGGGCGCGGTCGGTGACGTGACGGGCGGGCGGGTAGGCGGCGAGCGCTTCGCCCGGCTCGGCGGTGCGCCACAGGGCTTCGGTGATCAGGGAGCGGGTCCGTACCGGGTAGAGGGTGAGCCCGAGGAACGTGGAGGGCCCGAGGTTGCGGAAGACGTGGTACGTGTCCTGGGGGATCAGCAGGAAGTCGCCGGGCCGCAGCAGGTAACGCTCGGCGGAGCCGAGGTGCTCCTCGATGTCGAAGGTGATGCGGCCGAAGGACGGGCTGGGGGTGATGCCGGAGGCGTCGAAGGGGTGGTCGTGCCAGACCCACACCTCTTTGGGGGAGGGTCCGAGGTGGAAGATGAGCGAGGGTTCGCCGTCCTTGTGGATGCCGAACGGTGTCCATCCGGAGTGGGCGACGAAGGTGTACACGTCGGTGCCGGAGGGCAGTTCGTGCCGCTCGTCGGCGACGAGCTCCGCCACGATCCGGGCCACCTCGGTGCCGAGGGGGAGGCTGAAGGCGGCGATGTCGTTGACTGCCAGACAGGATTCGTCGCTGTCGGCGGTGCGGGCCAGCCAGTCGGTGGCACTCTCGCCGTCGTCGAGCGGCGTGTTCACGAACCTCTGGGTGAGCCGGTAGTCGAACGCACCGGGGCAAAAGGCGCGCAGGCGCAGGTCTCCGGGCGCCTTGCGGGTCGCCGTCCGCAGGCTGTCGTCGATCAGCCGGCGCAGGTGCTCGGGGTCGGTGACCAGGCCGGGCAGGTAGACGGTGCGGGTGAAGTCGGGGGCGTGGGCCGCCGCGAACGCCTTCCAGGTCTTGAGGTCGATGCTCATCCAGCTCACCACTCGCTCGAAGTAGAGGGCCGACGCGGCCGGTTGTCCGGGGAGAGGACGACCGGCCGCGTCACGGTGCGGGCCTCAGTGGCCGACGTCCTGACGGGGGCCGAACTCGGCCTCGAAGTCGTAGTTGTCGTCCTCGAGGATCTCCATGACGAGGTTCTTCTCGTTCTCCATGATGCTTTTCCTTTCCGGTTGACAGTGATTGAATGACCCGTTCCGTCGGGGGATTCGGATATTCGAGTCGGGGACTTGCTGTTGGAATTGAGCGGCCCTTCAAGCGGGGTTCTTTGTGCTTTCCGGCCCGTTCTCTGGAATGACTCTGACATGCCCACAAGGGGGTTGTCAGCATTTTTTGGCGGCACAGGAATGCCTTGACACTGTTGTGTCACACCAGGCCGCTTCGGGCGGCCTGCAGGCCGAGTTGGAAACGGCTGCGGGCGCCTGTCCGGTCGGAGAGAAGAGAGATCATGCGGCGTTCGCTGCGCAGGGAGATACCGAGTTTTCGGGCCGCGGCCTCGTCGGTCAGTCCCTCCGCGAGAAAGCGCAGCAGGGCGCGTTCTCGCGGCGAGTACATGTCCGTGACGCCGTCACCGGCGCCGTCCGTCGGGTCCGTGCCGCCGGCCGGGGTCGCCGTGTCCCACAGGTGTGTGAACAGGGCGCGCAGTCCGGCCAGGGCTCCGGGCTCGTCCAACAGGACGGCTCCGCCGTCGGGTTCGTCGGGGTCCAGGGGCAGGACCGCGCTCGCGCCGTCGACGAGGCGCAGGTGCAGCGGCAGCGCGGGCAGCGTGCGGATCTCGGCGCCGGCCCGGGTGAGCCGGCGTACGGCGTCGCGGCGCCGGGCCGGGCCCGTGGTGCTGTCCATGTGGAGGATGCGTACGCGCACGCCCCGGTCCAGCAGGTCGAGATGGAGGGGGACGTCGAGGTCCCAGGGGCCGTCGCCCGCCGTGGTGGAGGGGGCGAGCGCGAGGAGTTCACCGCGGGCCTGCGCGGTCAGGTCGGCCTGGAGGCGGCCGACGGCCTCGGCGCCGGTGAAGCGCTCCACGCCGGCGCCGGCGGTGCGGCCGAGCGCGGTGTAGCCGGCCAGCAGGTCGGCGACCGCGGCACGGCTGGCGTCGATCTCCAGCTGGGTGCGGGCCAGTTCGTCCTGACGGCGTTCCAGGAGTGCGCCGAGTCCGGCCCGGGGCGGCACGAGCAGCGGGGCGCCGCAGGTGGCCTCCGGCGCGGCCGCCCTGCGCAGCAGCGCGAGGTCGGCGAGCGTGTCGAGGGCCGTGGTGACGGCGGACCGGTCCTGGTCCAGTTCCTGGGCCAGCCGGTCCACGCCCCAGGAGGGCTGCTCCAGCATGAGCCGGTAGACGGCCTCCGTCCCGCAGTCCAGTCCGAGTACGCGCAGCATCAGCGTCCCCCCGCATCGTGTGGGTGCCGGGCACATGCGTGCCACGGCATGTTCGTGGCCCCGTCAGGACTGGGACGGGGCCGGTGGCGTGCGGCACACTCGGGTGCGTGCACCTCGTCGAGTTCGCCTTCGCCAAGCCGCACGACGCGCCGGAGCTGCCCGGCGACGTCCTGCTCGCCGCCCTGTGGGCGGTGTGCGGCCCGGACGACGGCATGGAGCACATCCGGGTGCACGTGAGCCGCGCCGGTGCCCGGGGTGCCGCGTTCCTGCTGGCGCCGGACGAGCCGAGCGCCGTCCGTCAGTGCCGGGCGGTGTGCCGGCGGGCGCTGGCGGTGACCGGCGCCCTGAGCGCGTGGCGGCTGACCTGTCCCGCCGAGGCATGAGGCCGAACGGCCGGACGTGCCCGTACCGGCACGGCCATCTGCCGAAGTCTCGGTGTACCGCGAGGTGTCGCTTGCCACGACCCCATTCTTGGACTAGCGGGCGGCGGGACGCTTCTCTCTGAGTGCGCAGATGGGAGCGCCGGCCGGGCCGGCAGGAGTCCGCATTCTGGGAGTTGGCCGCGCCGCCCACGGGTTCCGACGATGAGGGCCCCGTCGGCAACACGGCAGACAAAGGACGCGCATCGTGCCCCACATCGAGCTGACTCATGATCTTCCCGGCATCAGCGGGCTGTTCGCCCAGCGCCCGGACACCGCGGGCGTGCTGTCGCAGCTCGCGGAGACCCTGCTGCGCAGCGGCCCCTCGCCGCTGAGCCGGGGGGAACGCGAGCTGATCGCCGCCTACGTCTCCCACCTCAACTGCACCGAGTTCTGCGCCGGTTCGCACAGCGCGTTCGCGGCGGCGCAGCTCGACGGAGGCGCCGAGCTGGTCGCCGCGGTGCTCACCGACCCCGGCACGGCTCCGGTCTCCCCGCTGCTGCGGGCGCTGCTCGCGGTGGCCGCCGAGGTGCAGGCGAAGGCCGCTCCCGTGTCCGACAAGGCGATCGACGCCGCCCGGGCCGAGGGCGCCACCGATACCCACATCCACGACACGGTCCTGATCGCGGCCGCGTTCGCGATGTTCAACCGGTACGTCAACGGCCTGGCCACCGAGGTTCCGTCGGACCCGGCGTTCTACGGCGTGGCGGCCGAACTCATCGTCGAGCACGGCTATGGCGCCGCGCACTGACCCGGCGTCCAACCGGCGTCCGAGGAGGACGACATGACGTGGTCCGCAGCAGATGTTCCCGATCTGAGCGGCCGTACGGCCCTGGTCACCGGCGCCTCGGGTGGCATCGGCCGGGAGACGGCCCGGGTCCTCGCGGCCCGCGGGGCGCATGTCGTCCTCGCCTGCCGCAGCGCAAAGCGGGCACGGGCCGTGGCCGAGTGGGCCGGCGGCAGCACCGAGGTGGTCGAACTCGACCTGGCGTCACTGGACTCGGTGCGCCGGGCCGCCGCGCGGGTGCGCGACCGGCACGGCCGTCTGGACCTGCTGGTCAACAACGCCGGGGTGATGTTCCCGTCGTACGGGCGTACGGCGGACGGCTTCGAGGTCCATCTCGGTGTCAATCACCTCGGTCACTTCGCGCTGACGGGGCTGCTGCTCGGTCTGATGTCGGGGGTGCCGGGCTCACGGGTGGTCACCGTCGGGAGCCTCGCGCACCGTGCGGGCCTCGGCGGTTTCGACGCGGACCGCGCCCGGTCCGGCTCAGGGCGCCGGTCGGTGGCGGCGTACGGGCGCTCCAAGCTGGCGAATCTGCTGTTCGCCCGGGAGTTGCAGCGCCGTCTCACCGCGGCCGGTGCCGCCACCGTGTCGCTCGCCGCGCATCCGGGTCTTTCGCCGACCGGGCTGTGGCACGGCGACCCTCCCGCTGTGCTGCGGCCCGTGGTCGCGGCGGGGATGCGCTGGCTGGCCCAGCCGGCGCAGGCGGCGGCGCTGCCGTCGCTGCGGGCGGCGACGGACCCGCAGGTGCCGCAGGGCGCCTATCTGGGGCCTGCCCGGCGGTTCGGGAGCCGCGGGGCGCCGGTGCCCGCGCGGTCCAGCCGTGCGGCGCGCGATGCGGCGGCGCAGGCCCGGCTGTGGGAGCTGTCGGAGGAACTGACCGGGGTGCGGTACGAGTTCGCGCCGGCACCGGGGCCGGCGGAGCAGGCCGTGGGTGTGTGCCCGGTCATGGGATCGCGGGGCTGAGCGCCGTGGCCGGGGAGAGCATCGCGGCCGGTGTGGGTGCGGGTATCGCCGGTCAGGCCCGGTTCCGTCCGGTGGCGGCCTGGGCGTGGATGTGGCGGAACTTCGACGCGGTGCTGCCGGACGGCGATCCGCCGACGAAGGACGGGGCGGACCGAGTTCCGGCGTCGGGCCGGCCGCTCCCACTGCGGCCGGCGACCGTGCTCGCGGTGGCCGGCCGGGTCGGGGACGAGGGGCTGCCGCTCCCCTGACGGCGGGTCGCGCGACGGTGCGGGCGGCATCGACTTCACGAAGTGTGTCCGGGTTCTTCTTCCCCCGTGCTCACTGCGGGCTCGGACCGTCACTGCGCGTGCGCGCGGGCCTAGCGTGGCGTTCGATCGCCCGCAGATTTCCCGCAGATCCCCCGCAGATCCCCCCGCTCCCTCCCGAAAGGCGACTTGTCATGGCGCAGACAGCGCAGCGGCCTGCCGCGTCCCCCTCCCGGGCGCGGCGGGCCGCAGACACCGGTCCCGCATCGTCATCGTTCTTCTTCAACGGCCATGCGCCGCGCCGCCGTGCGCTGGTCGCCGCGGTCGCCGCGGTCTTCGGTTTCGCCCTGACGGTGGTGTGGTCCGCACAGTTCGTGGACCGGACCATCGGCGACAACGTCGCGGACACCCTGCTCGGCCATGCGGCCAAGGGCACGCCGATCGCGGGTGTGCTCGCGGGTCTGGCGTTCGCGCTGGCCACCGGGGTCGCGGGCACGTTCACCGCGTGCAACGTGGCCGTCTTCAGCGCGCTGGCGCCGCTGGCCGGCGGCCCTTCCACCTCCCGGCGGGGCCGGATGGCCGCCGCGCTGCGTCCGCTGAGCCGGCTCGCGCTCGGTGCGGTCGTCGTGTCCGCCGCGTACGGGGCGGTGGTGTCCCTCGTCGGTACGGGCATGCCGCAGTTCGACGACAGCCAGGGCGGCGGCGGATTCTCCGGGCGTCTGGTGCAGGCGATGGTGGTCTACGGGCTGATCGGTCTGCTGATGACGTATCTGGGCCTGGCCGCGCTGGGCGTGGTGCGTGATCCGCTGGCGCGGCTGTCGCGGCGCTTCCCGGGCGCGCCGATGCTGGTGATGGGCGGCCTGATCGGGGCGTTCCTGATCGGGCGTCCCTTCCCGCTGTTCCGCCAGCTGTTCCGCGACGCAGCCGAGAGCCACAACCCGCTGTACGGCGCGGTCGCGTTCGGCCTGCAGTCCATCGGCAACATCACCGTCATGTCGGTGCTGTTCCTCCTGGTGGCCGGTCTGTTCGGGGAGCGGCTGCACCGGTGGACGGCGCTGCGGCCGAGCCGCGCGTCGGCGCTGATGGCGGCGGGCTTCCTGGCGGCGGGCGTGTTCCTGGTCCTGTACTGGGACGTGCGGATCCTGGCCGTCCGCGATCTGATCTGGTACCCGATGGCGCCCTGGGCGAAGTGAGGTGACCGTGCATCACCTGGTGGGGCCCGGCCGGAGCAACCTCCGGCCGGGCCCCACGTCGTACGGGGAGGGGTTCAGCTGCCCGCGGCGGCCACGGCGGCGACCAGCTCGCCCGCCGTGTCGAGGATGCCGGGGGCGGTGAGCTGCGGGTCGTCCAGGACGGGGACGAGGCCGGCGAGGGCGCGGGCGAACCGGCCGTCGTTGTCGTGGACCATCGTGACGGCCCCCTCCCACAGCGCGGCCCGGATGCGGCGCGAGGTGAGCAGGCCGTCACCGGCGACGGAGGTCAGCAGCAGCCCGGCGACGCGGACTTCGAGCGGCGTCGGGTGCCAACTGCCGGTGCGCAGGTCCGCCAGAAGGCCTTCGACGCTGCCACGCGCGCGTGCGGTGGCGGCGGGCTCACAGAGCAGACCGGTGCCGGGGTGGGCGGTGATCGTGGACACGGGTGGTTCCTCTCGCGGGTTGCGGCCGGCTAGTCCAGTCCGGCCGCGGCGCGCAGGGCGGCGGCGCGGTCGGTGCGTTCCCAGGTGAAGTCGGGAAGCTCGCGGCCGAAGTGGCCGTACGCCGCGGTCTGGGCGTAGATCGGGCGGAGCAGGTCGAGGTCGCGGATGATGGCGGCCGGGCGGAGGTCGAAGACCTCGCCGATGGCCTGTTCGATGAGGTGCAGGGGGATCTCCTCGGTGCCGAAGGTCTCGACGAAGAGGCCGACGGGCTCGGCCTTGCCGATCGCGTAGGCGACCTGGACCTCGCAGCGCGAGGCAAGGCCCGCGGCGACGACGTTCTTGGCGACCCAGCGCATCGCGTACGCCGCCGAACGGTCCACCTTGGACGGGTCCTTGCCGGAGAACGCGCCGCCACCGTGACGGGCCATACCGCCGTACGTGTCGATGATGATCTTGCGGCCGGTCAGACCCGCGTCACCCATCGGGCCGCCGATCTCGAAGCGGCCGGTCGGATTGACCAGCAGGCGGTAGCCCTCGGTGTCCAGCTTGATGCCCTCGTCGAGCAGCGCCTTCAGCTCCGGCTCCACGACGAACTCACGGATGTCCGGGGCCAGCAGCGACTCCAGGTCGATGTCGCTCGCGTGCTGCGAGGAGACGACCACCGTGTCGAGGCGGACCGCCCTGTCGCCGTCGTACTCGATGGTGACCTGCGTCTTGCCGTCCGGGCGCAGGTAGGGGATCGTGCCGTTCTTGCGGACGTCCGTAAGGCGCTTGGACAGGCGGTGGGCGAGCTGGATCGGCAGGGGCATCAGTTCCGGTGTCTCGTCGGTCGCGTAACCGAACATCAGGCCCTGGTCGCCGGCGCCGCCGGTGTCCACGCCCTGCGCGATGTCCGGGGACTGCGCGCCGATGGACACCGACACGCCGCAGGAGGCGCCGTCGAAGCCCTTGCGCGAGGAGTCGTAGCCGATCTGCAGGATCTTCTCGCGGACCAGCTCGGCGATCGGCACGTAGGCGGTGGTCGTCACTTCGCCGGCCACGTGCACCTGGCCGGTGGTGATCAGGGTCTCCACGGCCACGCGGGCGGCCGGGTCCCGGCCGAGCAGCGCGTCGAGCAGGGTGTCGCTGATCTGGTCGGCGATCTTGTCGGGATGGCCCTCGGTGACCGACTCCGAGGTGAACAGCCGTTTCGTCATGGGCGCATCAGATCCGCGGCCGCGGCCGGCCCGCAACCGGACCTGCCCGAGTCACGGCCGGTACCGCGGATGCGTGACGCTTGGGCATGTCAGGCAGTGGCCGGAACCTTCTCCTCCGTGGTGCGCGAGGCGCGCACGCCGACCACGGACCGGTACAGCAGGATCGCGGCGCAGCCGGCCGTCCCGTACAGCAGGCTCATGCCGAGGGCGGGGACGAACGCGCCGAGCGTGACGCACAGGGCGGCGACGAGGAGCCCGATCCGGGCGTTGAGCGCGTAGGCCGCCATGTATTTGGTGCGGGCCTCGGGGTCGATCAGGTCGGCCAGGAGCGCCTGGCGCACCGGGACGCTGGCGATCTCCCCGAAGGTGAGCAGGACGGCCGCCGCGATGAGCACCCAGCCGATGTCGCTGACGGCCCAGACCATGTAGCCGGCGGTGAAGACGGCGATCCCGCCGTACAGCCGGAGCCGCTCGGGGACCCGCGCGAGCAGGGTCTTGGCGAAGAGGACGAGGGCGACGACCAGGGCGGCGTTGACCGCCCGCAGGATGCCGAGGACGGCGACGCCGTCCACGTCCAGCCGCCGGCCGCCGACCGCGAGCAGGGTCTGCCGCGGGAACTGGCGGGACAGGCGTACGGCGATGTAGTAGCCGATCTGCATCTCCACCGCGGCGATCAGCGCGGCCGCGGCCAGCTGGCGCAGGAAGACACGGTCGCGGGCCACGGTGAGGTAGCCGCGCAGCATGGCGCCGGGGCCGGCCGCCGCCCTGCCGGTCTGCGGGGCGGTCTCGCTGATCCACCGCCACATCACCGACGTGGTCAGCAGGCACAGCGCGGCGGCGCCGGTCAGCAGCTGGAGGAAGTGGCCGTCGTAGAGGAACCCGCCGAGCAGGGCGCCCACGGTGAACGCCAGGTTGATCGACCAGTAGTTGATCGTGTAGACGAGCGGGCGGTTGTCGGGGGTGGAGACGTCGACCATCATCGCGTCGGCCGCCGGGGTGGCCAGTTGCGAGCAGCAGGTGTTGAGCAGGAACAGGCCGAAGGTGACGGGCCCGGAGGTCCACCACGGGGAGTTGGCCAGGGCGAGCAGGCCGAAGGTGAGGGTGGCGCCGAGTTCGCCGGCCACCATCACGGGGCGCCGGCCGTGGACGTCGGCGAGGTGGCCGCCGAGGAAGTTGGCGGCGATGCCGGCCGCCGCCACGCAGACGGTGAGGACACCTGCGACGGCGGGGCCGTAGAGGGCCGCCAGATGGATGACGAGCAGCGGCATCAGCATGACCGACAGCAGCCGCTGGACGAAGCCGACCGCGATCCGCAGCCGGATGTTGGGGTGCAGGGAGCGCAGGGTCATCGCCGGCCTCGCCAGGAGCGGGATTCGTCGGCGAGGTGGCCGCCGTTGCCCCAGTGGTCGGGGTCGACGTCCCGCACGATGACGGTGACGGCGTCGTCCGGGCAGCCGGACACGCGCGTGACCACGTCGGTGATGCCCGCCACCAACTCCTTTCGCGCTTGCCGGTCGTTGCCCTGCCACCAGTTGACGGTGATCACTGGCATGTCAGCGGTCCTTTGCTCCGGAGGACGATTCAAGGGCGCGGCGGCTAGAGAATCCCCGCGGCGCCACGACGTTGACAAGCCAAGGCCGCACACGGAATACGACTTGAACAAGTCGACCCTTTTCCGCGGGTTTTCCGCACCCGAACGGGAGCGAGTTGGTGAAGTCGTATCGCCTTTTCGGCTTCCGTTGCCGCCGGATTGAGCCACGTGCTGTGATCGGACGCCGGGAAGGACTTGCGGTGCCGTGCCCGCGCTCCCCCGCCGGCTCGGCCACGCGAGTCCCTGACATATTCGGAGGGAATGCTGGTGTCCCTGTTCGACATACGCCGGATCGGCGGCAGGATCGGCGCGGAGGTCACAGGCGTCGATCTGTCCACCGAGCTGTCGGATTCCGATTTCCGGCAGATCCACGAGGCATTCCTGGAGTACAAGGTCCTCTTCTTCCGGGACCAGGACATCACCGACGAGCACCAACTCGCCTTCGCCAGCCGCTTCGGCCCGCTGACCCAGTCGCACCCGATGATGCGCACCGTCGACGGCTGCCCGCAGGTGATTCCCGTCGACGGGGAGGACCAGCGGGCCGACCACTGGCACACCGACATCAGTTTCACCACCGCCCCGTCGCTGGGTA
This sequence comes from Streptomyces sp. NPDC001406, assembly GCF_042895285.1. Taxonomy (NCBI): domain Bacteria; kingdom Bacillati; phylum Actinomycetota; class Actinomycetes; order Kitasatosporales; family Streptomycetaceae; genus Streptomyces; species Streptomyces sp. NPDC001406. The sequence continues at coordinate 156,236 of NZ_JBIAWG010000020.1, read as the reverse complement.
CGACCCTGCGCAGCGTGGTGCTGCCCCCGTACGGCGGGGACACCCTGGTCGCGAACGCGGCCGCGGGCTACAAGGACCTGCCGGCCGAACTGCGCGCGGTGGCCGACCGGTTGTGGGCCGTGCACACCAACCACGCCGAGCAGCCGCGGCTGGGCACCGAGCGCGGCGACAAGGTGCGCGCGGCGTTCCTGGCCCGCCGGTTCGAGACCGCCCACCCGGTGGTGCGCGTCCACCCGGAGTCCGGTGAGCCGAGCCTGTTCCTCGGCGGTTTCGCCCAGTGGCTGCTCGGCGTGGAGCCGCGCGAGTCCCGGCCGATCATCGACGTGCTCCAGGGCTATGTGCGCCGGCCGGAGAACGTCGCGCGCTGGCGCTGGCGCCCCGGCGACGTGCTGATCTTCGACAACCGCAGCACGCAGCACTTCGCGGTCAACGACTACGGGCGCCACCAGCGGGTGCTGCACCGGGTGTCCATCACCGGCGACGTGCCCGTCGGCCTCGACGGCAAGCAGAGCTACGCACTGAAGGAAGGGGAATGAGCATGGCGTCCGTCTCGCACCCGGACCCGGGGTTCGCGGCGCGGCTGCGCCGCCGGGAGCCCCTGGTGGGTTACTGGATCTCCCTGGACAGTCCGGTCGCGACCGAGCGGGTCGCCGGGCTCGGCTACGACTACATCGGCGTGGACGGCCAGCACGGTGTGCCGCACCAGCCCGGGTGGCAGGCCGCGATGCTGGCGGTGGACGCCCGCGGCCGCTCCGCCGGGGTGATCCGGGTGCCGTCGCCGGACCCGGTCGCCATCGGTGTAGCGCTCGACACCGGGGCGCGCGGTGTGATCGTCCCGATGGTGGAGAGCGCCGGGCAGGCGCGCGACGCCGTGCGGGCCTGCCGGCACCATCCGGCGGGGACGCGCAGTCTGGCCGGGCCGGTCCGGGCGGAACTGCGGCTGGGATCCGTACCGGCCGAGATCGACGACCGGGTCGCGTGCGTCGTGATGATCGAGACCGCGGCCGCGCTGGACGACCTGGAGGCCATCTGCGGCACGGACGGCCTCGACGCGGTGTACGTCGGGCCCGCCGATCTGTCGGCCGCGCTCGGCGCGCGCTGGTTCGGCGACCCGGCGGCCGCCGACGCGCTGGAGGACGCGCTGGAGCGCATAACGCAGACCGCCCGCCGGCACGGCATCGCCTGCGGCATCCACGTGCCGGACGGCGAGAGCGCCGCGAAGCGGCTCGCCGAGGGCTTCACCTTCGCCACCGTCTCCAGCGACATCACCCACCTGCAGCAGGCGGCCACCGCGCACCTGCGCGCGGCGCGCGGCCTGAGCACGGTCTGAGCACGGCGGAGGGGGGAACCATGACGACAGAGGTGGGACACACCGCCGCGCAGCCGGCCGGGTCCGCGGAGGAACTGGTTGGGTCCGTGGAGGAACTGGTCGGGGGGACACCGCTGTTGGAGGTCCCGCTGCCGGGACTGGTCGGCTCGGTGCGGCTGCTGGCGAAGCTGGAGATGGCCAACCCGTTCTCCAGCGTGAAGGACCGGCCCGCGCTGTTCATGGTGCGGGCCGCCGAGGAGGCGGGGCTGCTGCCCGCGAGCGGGGGCACCGTCATCGAGTGCTCCTCCGGCAGCACCGGCATCTCGCTGGCCGCGCTGTGCGCCCGCCGCGGCCACCGGTGCATCATCGTGATGCCCGACAACGCCACCGAGGAACGCCGCCTGATCCTGCGCCGGCTGGGCGCCGAGGTGCATCTCGTGCCGCACCGCGATGGTCTTCTGGCCGCCTGGGCGTACGCGGAGGAGCTGCAGCGCGGCATGCCCGGCTCATGGGTGCCGCACCAGGACCGCAATCCCGCCAACGTGCGGGCGCACTACGAGACGACGGGCCCGGAGATCTGGCAGGCCACGCGGGGCCGGATCGACGTGCTGGTGTGCGGGGTCGGCACCGGCGGAACGCTGACGGGCACCGCCCGCTATCTGAAGGAGCGCACCGCGCTGCACGTCGTGGCGGTCGAACCCGCGCGCAGCGCCGTGCTGTCCGGGGGCGAGGCCGGCCCGCACGGCATTCCGGGCATCGGCGCCGGGTACGTCTCACCGATCACCGACCTCGCCCTGGTGGACGAGGTGGTGGCCGTCACGGACGAGGCGGCCGCGGCCACCACGGACGAAGTGACCCGCGCGACCGGTCTGCCGGTCGGCATCTCGTCGGGCGCCGCCGCCTGGGCGAGTCGTGCCGTGGCGGCCCAGCCCCGCTGGGCGGGTGCCACGGTCGTCACCGTGTTCCCCGACAGCGGGGAGCGCTATCTGTCGACGGCCCGCTGATCCGCCGTCCTCACGGAAAGACAGGCAGAGATGTGCCGGATCTTCGGCTACTTCAACGCGGCGGCGACGCCGCACGCGATGCGGACCGTCGCCGCCCTGCAACGGCACGGCGGCCCGGACGCGACGGGCGTCGCACAGGGGGCCGGGTGGGGCCTGGGCAACAACCGGCTCGCCGTCGTCGGCCTGGACGGCGGACAGCAGCCGTACGGGCGGGGCGGACCGGTGCAGGTGGTCTTCAACGGGGAGATCTACAACCACGAGGAGCTGCGCCGCCGCCTGGAGGCGCTCGGCCATGTGGTCCCCGACCGCTGTGACGGATCGGTGCTGCCCGCGCTGTACCTGGAGTACGGCGAGGAGTTCACCGAACACCTCGACGGCATGTACGCGCTGGCGTTGCTGGACACGCGGGGCGCGGCGGCGCGGCTGCTGCTCGCCACCGACCACATCGGGATGAAACCCCTGTACCACCGGTGGAACCCGGCGGACCGGTCCCTGTACTTCTCCTCGGAGCTGCCCGCGCTGCTCGGGTTCGGCGGCATCGGCGGGCGGGTGCGCGAGTCGGCGCTGGACGCCCTTCTGACGACCCGTACGCCGTTCGGCACGCGGACGATGTACGAGGACGTGGAGGTGCTGGAGCCCGGCACGACCTGGGTGTGCGAGCTGGGCGGCCTGCCGCGGGTGCGGCGGCGCGCCGCGCACATGGCGAACAGCGCCGAGGGGCCGGCCGCTGACGGGTTCACCGCGGCACGGCAGGTGCGGCGCACCCTGCGCCACGAGGTGGGCCGGCTGCTCGCGGCGGACGTGCCCGTCGCCGTGGTCACCTCCGGCGGCCTGGACTCCTCCCTGGTGACGGCGCTGGCGGCCGAGTACGGGCCGCAGCACACCTTCACCATCGCCTACCGGGGCACCTGGCCGTTCGACGAGCGGCACTTCGCGCGTGAGGTGGCCGACCGGGCCCGTACGGTCCACCACGAGGTGGAGATCGACCCGGCCGCCTTCCCCGAGCTGCTGGAGGAGACCGTCTGGCACCTGGGCCAGCCCAACGCCGATCCGATCGCGCTGAGCACGTACGCGCTGTTCCGGGCGATCCGGGAGGCCGGCTTCACGGTGGCGCTCACCGGTGACGGCGCGGACGAGGTGTTCGGCGGGTACGAACGGATGCGGCTGGCGGCCGGGCGCGCGGCGGCGGGCGCCGACTGGGCGCCCGCCTACCTGGACGCGCTGTCCGCCGTACCGGCCGCGCTGCGCGACCGCCTGTACACCGACGCCTACCGGGCCCATGTCGCCGCCGACCCGGCGCTGCCCGGGGCGGCCCGGGAGGATCTGCTGCACGGCCCCGGCACCGCCTTGGACCGCATCACCCGGTTCGAGCTGGAGCAGCGGCTGCCCGCCTATCATCTGCGCCGGGTCGACCACCTCAGCATGGCCTCCGCGGTGGAGGCGCGGCTGCCGTTCTGCCAGCGGTCGGTCCTCTCCCTCGGCCGGCCGCTGCCCGACCACCGGCGTATCCAGGGCAGCCAGGTCAAACGCACCCTGTACGCGGCGGCGGCCGGACTGCTGCCCGAGCGGGTGCTGTCCCGGCCCAAGCAGCCGTTCACCCTGCCGGTGACGGCGATGCTGCGGCCGGGCACCACGCTGTGGGAGTACGCGCGGGACCTGCTGGCGCCGGACCGGACCGCCGCGGCGGGACGGCTGGACGGCCGGGCGGTCGACGCCCTGTTCACCGCGCAGGCCGAAAGTCCCGGCGACACCACGGCGCTGGCGCTGTGGGCGCTGCTGGTGCACGAGGTGTGGGACGGGCAGTTCCGGCGTTCGCTCGACGGCTCGGGTACGGCCGCGACGGCACCCGGGGGCACGAGACCGCTGGCGGTGGCGGCATGATCGGGCACCTCGCGTACGCGGCGGGCAGCCCCTGCCCCACCTTCGTGCTGGACGCCGGCCGGTTGCCGCGCGAGGACGAGACGTTGCTGGCCCATCTCGCGCAGGCGCGCCGCTATCTGGCGTCGGCGGGGGGCGCGCACGTACTGAAGATCGCTCTCATCGAGCCGTCCGCGCATCCGATGTTCGACCTGGACTACCGGTTCGTGCAGGCGCTGCCCGGCGCCCCGGACCGGTTCGACGTACGCGGTTCGTGCGGTCACTCGGTGCTGGCGTCGGTGCTGGCGGCCTCCCGCTCGGGAATGCTGCCGCGGCTGGTGCCGGGCGCCCGGATCCGGGTGCGGGTGCACAACAACGGCGACAGCGTGGTGTGCGAGGCCGAGCGGGTCGAACGGGACGGGGCGGGATTCACGGTCACCTTCGTCCAGCCCACCCCGGTGCCCTTCGCGGATCTGCTGCCGGCCGGGCAGCCGCGCACCGTACTGGCGGACGGCGGGGAACACGTCGAGGTCTCCCTCGTCGCCAGCTCCAACACCTATGCGTTCGTTGACGCCCGCACGCTCGGCATACCCGACCAGGCGGCGCTCTTCCTCGCCGGCGGGGAGCTGCTGGAGCGGCTGGAGTCGATCCGGGCCGCGGCGGCCGACCTGCTCGGCTGGCCGCGCGGCGGGGCCTTCCCCAAGATCGCGGCGGTGCTGCCCGGCGCGGACGGCGGCATCGCGGCCCGCGCCGTGACGGTGCCCGGCTGGCACCCGTCGATCGCCCTGACCGGTGCCGTCTGCCTGGGGTCGGCGATGCGGATCCCCGGCACGCTGCCCTGGCGGATCGCCCGCGAACACGGCACGGACGACGGCCTGGTGGGCATCACCACGCCGGGCGGACGGACGGCGGTCACGGCGGTCACCTCGGCCGCCGGGACGGCCCGCGACGAGGGCGCCCTGCTGTGGGCGACCGTCGCGCACAAGCACGTCACCTTCCAGGGCTCGTTCGCCCTGACACCCCTGACTCACCTGCAGTTCGAGGAGGTCGCCCAATGTCTGGCGCTGTCCGGAGCGGTGTGAGACCGCTGCTGACGGCCGAGCTGCGCGCCCGGCTGTCGGAGTCCGCCGCACACAGCGGGCCGGCCGGTGTGCCCGACCGCGTGACGCTGGCGGCGCTGCGCGCCGACGGGCTGCTCGGCACGGCCGTCGCGGCCCGGCACGGCGGCGCGGGCGGGGACGCCGCCGCGGTCAACCACGTCGTGGAGGAGATCGCCGCCGTCGACCCGTCGGTGGCCATCATCGCGTTCCAGCACTTCGCCGTGTCGGCCCGGATCGCCGAGTGGGGCACCGAGGAGCAGCAGCGGCGGTTTCTGCCGCTGCTGGCCGACGGCACCTGGCTGGCCGCGTCGGCGTGGAGCGAGTCGGGTGCCGGGGCGGCCAAGCGGAATCTGGCCAGCCGCGGCGAGCGTCTCGCGGACGGCCGCTGGCGTCTGGACGGCGCGAAGACGTTCACGACCGGCGCCGGGGTCGCCGATGTGTACCTGGTCCTGGTGCAGACCGGCCGGCCGGGCGGCTCCGCGCAGGGGTACGGGTCGGACGGGCAGACCTTCTTCCTGGTCGAGGCCGACGCCCCGGGGCTGGTCGCGGACCTCGGCCTGGACCTGGCCGGGATGCGCGGCTCGGCGACCGGGCTCCTCGCCCTCGACGGCTGCGTCGTGGCGGACACCGACCGGCTGGGGCCGGCCGACGGGGCCGCGTCGGTCATCGCGGGTGTGCGCGAGTCGGGCGCCAGCCTGGGCGCGGTGTCCGTGGGCATCGCACGGGCCGCGTTCGACCTGGCCGTGCGTCACGCGCAGCAACAGGGGCTGCTGGACCTGCCCACGGTGCGGCACCGGCTGGTGGATCTGGCGACCCGTCTGGAGGCGGCGCGGGCCGTCGTGGCCCGGGCCGGTGCCCGCAGTTCGGCGCAGCCGGGACTGGCCACGCTGCACAGCAAGCTGCACGCGTCCGTGGCCGCCGAGGAGATCTGTCTCGACGTCGCCCGGATGCTGGGCTCGGCCGGATACCGCGAGGGCGCACCGATCGGCAGGCTGCTCGCCGACGCGCGCGGCATCGCCTTCATGGGCCCGACGAACGACCTGTGCCGTGATCTGGTGGCGGCGGCATGGACCGGCTGACCCCCGTGCCCGAACTCGTCGTCAGCGGCCGCCGGCTGGTGACGCCGTACGGCGTGCGGCCCGGGCACGTACTGATCAGCGGCGGCCGGATCACCGCCGTCACCGGCCCCGGCACGGCACCCGCCGCGGCCGGCCACCTCGACGCCGGTCACCACTACGTGCTGCCCGGACTCATCGACTCCCATGTGCACTTCCGGACGCCCGGTCTGACGCACAAGGAGGACTGGGAACACGGCAGCCGGGCGGCGGTACGCGGCGGCGTGACCACGGTGCTGGACATGCCGAACACGGTGCCGCCCACGCTGGACCCGCAGGCGCTGTCCGACAAGGCCCGGCTGGTGCGGGGCCGTTCGCTGGTGGACTTCCGCTTCCACATCGGGGTCGACCCGGCGCGCCCGCGGCTGCTGGCGGACCTCGACCCGTCGGTGGCGACCAGCGCGAAGGTGTTCATGGCGGGCCACCACACGGCCCCGACGGTGGTCCGCGATCCGGCGGTGCTGGAGCAGACGTTCGCCGCGGCGGCCGAGGCGGGTCTGCAGCTCGTCCTGCACGCCGAGGACGACGGGCTGTTCGCGCTGCTCGACGCCTGGTGGGGGGAGCCGGCCGGCTACCTCGACTACGAGCGGCGCAGGCCGCGCACCGGCAGCATCGTCGCCGTCGCCAAGGTCGTCGAACTGGTGCGGCGGCACGGCACCCGGGCGCACATCCTGCACCTGTCGAGCGCCGAGGAGGCCGACCTGGTGTGCGCGGCGCAGGCCGCCGGGCATCCGGTCACCTTCGAGGTCACCGGCCACCACCTGTCGTTCACCGACGAGGACACCCGGCGCCTCGGCGCGCGGACGCGGCTGTCGCCGTCCATCCGCGCCCGGGCGGACCAGGACCGGCTGTGGCAGGCCCTGGCACAGGGTCAGCTCGCCACCCTGGGCAGCGACCACGCCCCGCACACCGTCGCCGAGAAGACCCGCTCGGCCGCCGCCTCGCCACCGGGGCTGCCCGGTGTGCAGGAGCTGGCCGTCGCCGTGTGGACGGGGATGCGCCGCAGGTGGCCCGAGGAGGACCCGGACGTCGCCGTGACGCGTCTGGTACGGCATCTGTCGCAGACGCCCGCCGAGTTGTTCCGGCTGCCCGGCAAGGGGCGGATCGCCCCGGGCGCCGACGCCGACCTGGTCTTCTTCGCGCCCGACACGCCCTGGATGTTCTCGGCGCACGACGTGGAGAGCAAGTGCGGCTGGTCGGCGTACGAGGGCTGGACGTTCACCGGGCGCGTCGAACGCACCCTGCGGGCGGGCCGCACCGTCTGGGACGCCTCCTCGGGCACCTTCGGCGTGTACGACGGCCGTCTGCTGACGGCGGCCGGGGACGGACCGCAGCCGGCGGCGGTCGCCGCCAGGAGGGGAATGACATGACCAGACAACGGTCGGTGGTGGTGGCGGGCGGCGGCATCGGAGGGCTCGCGGCGGCCGCCAGCATGGCCGCGCGGGGCCTGGACGTGACCGTCCTGGAACGGGCCGAGCGGATCGGCACCGGCGGCTCGGGACTCGTGCTCTACCCCAACGGGTTGCGGGCCGCCGACGCCCTGGGCGCGCGCATCGGCGCCCGGATCCGGGCCGCGGGCCGGGCCGGCCGGCCCGGGGAGGTGCGGGTCCTGATGGACGCGCGGGGCACGGTGCTCGCCGAGGAGCCCGTCGGTGGCGCCGGTTCCGGCGGCACTCCGCAGATTCCCGTGCTGCGCTCCGCGCTGCACCGGGCCCTGCTCGACGAGGCGCTCACCGCGGGGGCGGCCGTCGTCCTGGCGACCGCCGTCACCGACTACACCGTGCGCACCGGCCAGGTCGCCGTGCATCTGTCGGACGGATCCGTCACCGCCTGCGACGCGCTCGTCGGCGCGGACGGCATCCACTCGGCGGTGCGTGCCCGGATGCTCGCCGACGGCCCGCCGCAGTACCGGGGTTACACCTCGGTGCGCGGCAGGACCACCGGCTCGGCTCTGGGGCAGCGCGGCCACGTCGTCAACGGACGCGGCATCCAGATGTTCATCGCCCCGGTGGGCGACGACACCCTGTACTGGACCGCCAAGATCACCGCACCGGCCGGGGTGTGGCCCGCCCTGGGACCGGCCGGGGCCCGGCTGGCGCTGCTGGAGGCCCTCGAAGGCTGGTACGCCCCCGTCGTCGACCTGGTGCGCACCGCCGACCCCGAGGACGTCGTCGTCACCGACATCCACGACCGCGACCCCGCCCCGCGCTGGGTGGACGACCGGGTGGCGCTGCTGGGCGACGCCGCGCATCCGATGGTCCCGGCCCTCGGCCAGGGCGCCAACCTGGCGCTGGAGGACGCCGCCGTGCTCGCCGACGCGCTCGCCTCGCCCGCCCCGGTGGCCGACGCCCTCGCCGGCTACGCCCGTGAGCGCATGGAGCGGGCCGCGGCCGTCGTCCTCGCCTCCCGCCGTCAGGGCGCACTCGACCAGGGCGCGGACCGGGCGGGTGAGGAGAGGCGCAACGCGCACATCAGGTCCGCCGGCCGCAAGGACGCGGACCTCGCCGACGTCGTCGGCTGGCGGCCCCGGCCGCAGTGTCCGGAACCGGGCCGCGCACCGGCCGCGACGACCACCGTCCGTCCGAGGAAAGGGACCATCGTCATGGGGGCACCGCACATCGTCCTGATCAGCGGATCGCTGCGCCCGGGTTCGACCTGCGACCGGGTGGCCGAGTGGTGCGCCCAGCGGTGCGCCGAACACGGCGCGTCCGCCCGCGTCTTCACCGGCACGGAGATCGACTTCCCGGCGTACCGGCCGGGGCTGGCCGGCCGGCACGCGGCCGTCACCGGTTTCCTGGAGGAACTGCGCGCCGCCGACGGCGTGATCCTGGTGTCGCCAACGTACCACGCGACCGTGTCGGGGCTGCTGAAGAACGCCCTGGACTACGTCAACGACATCGGCGGGCCGGTGCCGTACCTCCAGGGACGGCCGATCGGTACGGTCGCGGTGGGCTCCGCCGCCCAGGGCGCGGTCTCGACGCTCACCACACTGCGCACCATCGGGCACGCGCTGCGCGGCTGGCCGACGCCGGTGGGTGTGGCCGTGTCGCAGGCGCCGGAGCAGCCCGCCGCGGACGGCGGGGAGCCCGCGCCCGACGTGGAGCGCCTGACGCAGATGGTGTCCCAGGTGGTGTGGCTGGGCGGCATACGGGCCGAGGACGCCCACCCGCCCGTTCTCGGCGCCGTCGCCTGAGCGCACACACCGTCCCGCCAACCCCATGGCCGCGTGCGACGGGCGCGCGGCGGAAGGAGACATCCATGTCCGTGTCCTCTGTCGGCCCCCACGTCCTTCGGGCCCGGCTCGGGCCCGTGTGGCGTGACGCCAACATCCGGTCCGGGCCCTCCCTGGACAGCCCGGTGCTCCGGGTGGTGCTGCCCGACCCGGCGGTGGCCCATGCGTGCGAGGGCTGGTCCGAGGGCGACGAGGTGGTGGAGGACCAGCACCCGGACGGTGTGATCACCAGCTCCGTCTGGTTCCGGCTGGCGGGCGGCGGCTGGTCCAGTGCCGTCAACTTCGAACCCGTCACGGTGACCGGGCTGCTGGCGCACGCCGTCACCGTCGATCCCGGTCAACGTCCCGGCTCGTCATAGCAGTTCAGAAGATGCGCCGTGGTCCGGCGCGCTGAAAGCATCCAGGGAGCCGGGGCCGTACGGTCTCCGTCTTCTTCTCCCGCGGGCTGCCGCCCGCCCGACAGAGAGGTGTGCGCAGATGGCCACCGCACTGAGCACCGAGATCCAGCAGCGCATCGTCGAGGAGACCGGCAGCGCCGCTCCGAGCACCGACGACGCCGCCGCGTTCGAGGCGTGGCTCGACGGCATCAAGGACTCGCACGAGGAGCTCTACGCCGGCGTCGCGGCCGAGATCGAGTCCGCCGTGATGACCAAGCTGCCCAACTGACCCATTCAGCGCGCAGTGATCCTGCCGGCCGGTACCGCGACGTCGCGTCGCGGAACACCGGCCGGCGGGTCGCGCGGGGCGGCACGCCCCGCACAGGCATCACGGGGACGAGAGGAAGGACACCGGCGGGTGCGCTGGACGACGCTGCTGTTCGACGAGGCCGGTCTGGACGAGCTGTCCCGGCTCGACTCCGAGGCCCTGCTGGGCGGCGCCGGGGACACCCTGGAGCGGCGGTTCGACCCCCGTGAGCTCTACCGCCGCTGGGAGCGCCAGCAGTGGCTCGCGTCCGACATCGACCTGGAGCGGGACCGCCGTCACTGGCACCGCCTGCTCGGTCCCGGCACCCGCGAGTCCCTGTCCTCCTTCGTCACCAGCTTCCTGGTCGGCGAGTACACGGGCCTGGACCTGATGAGCCCGATCCTCGCGGCCTGCCCGGACGAGGAGTACCTGCTGTTCCTGGGCACGCAGGCCGCCGACGAGGCACGGCACACCGTGTTCGTCAGCCGCCTCGCCGAGGAACTGCTCGGCCTCACCGACTCCCTGCGCGGCCAGCTGATCGCCTCATGGGCGACGCTCAGCCCCGCGAACCGCGCCGTGCACACGCTGGAGAACACGGTCCTGCGCGAGCTGTACGACGCGCCGCGCGACTACGAACGGTGGCTGCGGGCCGTCGCCTTCTTCCATCTCGTCACGGAGGGCGTCCTCGCCCTGCACGGCCAGCGCGGCCTGGTGCGCGGCCTGCAGCGCATCCCGCTGCTGCCCGGGATGAAGGCCGGGTTCACGGCGATGACCCGGGACGAGTCCCGGCACGTCAGCTTCGGGCTGCACGCGCTGCGCCGCGGGGCGCTGGAGGGTCATGCCCCGGCGATCCACGAGATGATCGAGACGGGGATGCCGCTGGCCGCCGTCGTCGGCATCTCCCCCGGCGGCACTCCCGGGCACGCGGCGGCGGCCGCCGCCTCGGCGCGTGACCTGCTCGCGACGATCGCGGTGCGGCTGCGCCAGCTCGATCTTCCCCAGGACTTCACCGAGCATGTGCTCGGCAGGTGCAGGGCGGCCCAGGACGCCGCCCTGCGCGCTCCGGTGACCGCCGCCGCGAACGGGTGAGGGACATGACAGACGACACGAAGACGTCCACCACGAAGGACGGCGGCTTCGCCCGGGTGCTGCGCAGCCCCGGCGCGCTGCGCCTGGTGGGCTCGCTGTTCGTGCTGGAGACCGGGTCCGCCATGACGACGGTGGGCCTGCCGCTGCTGGTCATGCAGCGGTACGGCCTGGGCCTGGAGGTCGGGTTCACCCTCGCCGCCCGGTTCCTGCCCAACATCCTGCTCGGCGCGCTCGCCGGCCAGGTCGTCGACCGGCACGATCCGCGCCGCGTGGCGACGCTCGCCGCGCTCGGCAGCGGCCTGGCCGCCGTCCTGTTCCCGCTCACCACGGCGATGTGGCAGATCCAGCTGCTGGCCCTGGCCATCGGCATCGGCTACATGTTCGGCTTCCCCGCGACCATGGCGCTGCGCCCGCAGGTGATCCCCGAGGGCAGCGAACTGGAGGGCAACGGGCTGATCGTGACGGCGGAGCGGGTGCCCAAGCTGCTCGGGCCGGCCGTCGCCGGGCCGATCGCCGCCGTGGCGGGCATCAACTGGCTGTTCACCGCCGAGGCCGCGACCGCGCTGGTGGCGGCCGCGCTGCTGACACGCCTGCCGCGGACGGCAGGCGCCGCCGGATCGCCGGGCGCGGACGGGACCGCACGGGAGGCGACCGGCGCGCGGCAGGTTCCCTCCTCCGTCGGCCGCCGGCTCGCCGGCTGGGCCCGGGCGGTGGCGGGCGGCGCGCGCGACCTGGTGCGCATGGTGCGCGGTGACGGGCGGCTGTCCTCGCTGACGATCACGGCGTTCACGTACATGGTGGCTCTGGGCCTGGGCCGTACCTTCCTCGCCGCGTACTCGCTGCACGGCTTCGGGCACGTCCCCGGGATGCTCGGCTATCTGCTGGCGGCCATGGGGCTGGGCGGCGCGCTCGGCGGGATGGCGGCAGCGGCCTTCCGCTCCTGGAACCAGGGCTGGGTCTACATCCTCGGCAACGTGCTGGAAGGCGTGTGCTGGGTGGCGCTGATCGCGACCGGTGACTGGTACGCGGCGCTCGCCCTGCTGTTCCTCGCGGGTGTCTTCGAGTCCATCGCCTCCGTCGTCTACTTCGCCGAGGTGCAAAAGCGCCTGCCGGCCGGCCTTCAGGGCCGCTACTACGCCACCCTGGTGCCGCTGTCCGACGTGTTCCTCGTCGCGGGCACCGTCGCGGGCGGCGTCCTCGTCGACCGGGCGGGCATCTCCACCGGCGCCGTCCTGGTGTGCCTCGCGATGGCCCTGCCGGTCCTGGTGCTGGTGACCCGGCTGGTGCCGGAACGGCCCGCGCCGGCGGTGGAGGAGGCGGCCCCGGAGACGGAGCGGTCCGCGCCGGTGGCCGAGAGCGCGGCGGCATGACCGAGGACGCCCCGGGTTCCTTCCCCTACCTGAGTGCCTCGCTGGACTCCGTAGAGGGCCTCGCGCACTCCCGGATCTCCTGCTGGGTGCACTGCCTGCGCGACAGCCTGTACGCCGCCGGGTTCCGGGACACCGCCCGGGCGCTGGCCCAGCCGCTCAACTTCGCCGTCGAGCGCACCGCCGACGGTGAACTCCTCACCCTGTACGGCGGCCTGGACACCGACTACCACGCGCCCCGCTTCCAGCGCGGCGTCCTTGCCCGCTGGGAGACCAGCCCCAACAGCGCGGAGCACGCGTTCGACGTCGTCGAGCGGGAGCTGGCCCGCGGGCACGCCGTACCGGTGTCCCCGGACCTGCGGGGCATGCGCCACTCCGAGTTCTACCGTGTGCCGTTCTCCGGCTATCCGCACACCTTCCTGGTGCACCGTCTGGACGGGGACACGGCCTGGGCCGCCGACCGCAACACCCGCCGGGGCAGCGGCTTCGCGGACAACCGCGGCACCGTGCCCGCCGAGGAATTGCGCCGGGGCCTGGCCGGGCGGCCGGTGCTGGTGTGGGACACCGGTGCCCCCGCCGAGGACTGGGCGGCGGAACGCCACGCCCTGCTGGTCCGCTCCGTGCGGAACCTGACGGAGCCGAAGTCGCCGCACGAGGGCCTCGCCGGGCTGCGCAGGCTGCCGGACGTGCTGGCCGGCCTGGAGGAGCACCCCGCCCGCTCGTCCGTGCTGCGCATGCGCGTGTCGGGGCCGCTGCAGCGGCAGGTCGCCGGCGACCGCCAACTGCTCGCCGTGGCCCTGCTCCGGGACGTCCCGGAGCAGACCGGTGGCGGCCGCCGGGCGGCGGTCGAGGCGGCCAGGCTGCTGCGCGCCTCGTCGGCCGCCTTCGTCGACCTGGCCCGGCTGGTGTTCCTGCTCAGCCGCTCCTGGTCCGCCGAGGCGCTCGAACTGTGCCGGCGGCGCGTGGCAGGCATCCACGACCTCGACGCACAGGCCGTGGAGCGGCTGGCCGTCCTCGTGTGAGCCAGGGCGTCAGCCGAGGGCGGCGGCGTTGGAGAAGCCGCCCATGTAGTAGTCGACGCTGTCCTGTTCACTGCAGACCGCGACGACGCCGGCCCGCAGCAGCCGCTCGCACAGCGCCATGTCCTCCGTCGTTTCGAGGATGCGCTGCCAGACGGTGAAGTCGGTGGGGAACGGAATGCGTTCGTGTGTCTCGCGGCGCAGCAGCAGCTCGTTGGTGTCGACCCGGTTCAGCATCCCCTCGTCCGTCATCCGCATCACGTCGCGGACGACCGGCGAGCCCGGGACGAAGACGCCGTGGCGGGCCAGCGACCGGTAGGAAGCGGCCCGCTGACGCTCAATGGGGTGCCAGGGATCCTCGCCGTCCGGCACGAACTCGGCGCCGTCCTCGGTGAGCAGACGGCGCCAGCTGTGCGCGACCTGGGCCTCCGGGTTGCGCTCCAGCAGGTCCACCAGGGAACGCAGATGGCCGGGGGCGTAGGCGTTGTCGTCGTCGAGGTGGGCGACGTAGGGGGTGCGGGCGAGGCCGACGCCGAGGTTGCGCAGATAGGACAGCCGGGCCGGCAGGTAGTCGCGGGGCATGTCCGGGTGGTCGCCGGGCACGACGTTGACGAACCTGGCGTGCGGGAACTCCTCCTTGAGGGCACGGCAGTTGGCCTCGTCACCGAGATGGGGGCAGTCGTCGCCGACGACCACCTGGGCGGCCCTCAGTCCTTCCTGCGCGGCGACCGAGGCCAGCGCCCGCCTCAGCGAACGGGGCCGCCCCTTGGTCGGGGTGACGACGGTGACGGTCATGCGGTCTCCTCGTACGGGTTCGTGGGTCAGTCGCCGGTGGTGGACAGCACCAGGGACGCGTTGTTGCCGCCGAAGCCGAAGCTGTTGACCAGGGCGTGCTCGGCCGTGGCGGCGCGGCGCGGGCGGTTCGGGGCGAGCACGCCGTCGGGCAGGGGCGCCGGACGGCGCAGCCCCGGGGTGCCGGGGATGTGTGCCTCGCGCAGGAAGCCGGCCGCGGCCACGAGGCCGGGGAAGGCGGAGGCGTGCAGCAGGTGGCCGACCGCGCCCTTGTGCGAACTCATCGGCAGCGGGCCGTGGTCGAGGGCGCGGGCGAGTCCGGCGACGGCCTCGGCCTCGGCTGCGTCTCCCTGCACGGTGCCGGTGGCGTGCGCGTGGATGTAGTCGACGCGGCGGGTGCCGGCGTCGTCGAGTGCGGCCCGCATGCAGTCGAGGACCGCGGCGGGTGCGGAGGCGACGGGCTCGGAGGTGTCGACCATGCAGGCGGCTCCGGTGAGCCAGGCCTCGGGCCGGTGCCCGCGGGCGCGGGCGGACCCGGCCGTCTCCAGGACGAACGCGCCGCCGCCCTCGCCGACGGTGATGCCGTCGCGGTCGGTGTCGAAGGGCCGGGCGCCGTGCGGGCTGAGCGTCCTGACGACGTCCATGCTGGCGTACTCGTACCGGTTGAGCGCGCTGGCCCCGGCGACCAGGGCGGTGCTGCCGAGACCGGACAGCAGCCAGTCGCGGGCGAAGGCGGCGGCGTACGCGGCGGAGGCGCACGCGTGCGAGAGGTGGACGACGTTCGTGCGGCGGGCGTCGGCGCGGCAGGCGGTGAGCAGTGCCTCGGGGCGCGGACCCGCGAAGTCGCCGTCGTGCTCGGCCGGGGCGGCACCGAGCGCGGGCGCCTGGGAGACGACGACGAGCAGCGAGCCGTCCGGCAGGCCGGTGAGCCCGGCCGCGGCGAGGGCCTGGCGGGCGGCGGCCGTGGCGAGGGCCTCCTTGCGCCGCCCGGCCGGGGCGGGGCAGTCGCCTGGGGGTACGGCGGCCACCACTCGGCTGCGGAAGTCGCCCTGCGGACAGCCGAGTTCGCCGAAGGCCCGCTGTCCGCGCAGCAGCCCGCGCCAGAACGCGTCGGGGGTGGGGCCGAGCGGGCTGATCAGGCCGAGGCCGGCCAGGGCCACGGCGGTCATGCGGCACCCTCCGTGTCGTCCATGTCGTCTGTGTCGTCCATGTCGTCTGTGTCGTCCATGTCGTCTGTGTCGTCCGTACGGGTCCGGCCCGTGCCCTGCATGCCGTGTGCGAGGGGTGTCGCCGGCCAGGGGCGCGAGGTGGGGCGGGGCGGTGGGGTGGTCATGCGGCCGCCGCCGGCTCCGAGGCCCAGGCGCGCAGGCGCGTCCGGTCGTGCTTGCCGCTGCCGGTGCGGGGCAGTGCGTTCAGGACGCGGACGGTGCGGGGGCGGGCGTGCGGGGGCAGGCGGCGCCGGCACACCTCGGCGACCCGGCCGGCCACGGCCGCGTGGTCGGTGTCGGGGCTCTCCACGAACGCCCATACGGCGTCGCCGCGGTCACCGCGCCGGACTCCGACGACGGCGGCGTCCACGACCCCGGCCGCGGCACGCACCGCGTCCTCGACGACGGTGGGGGCCACGGTCTCGCCGTGCACCACGAGGATCTCCTTGATCCGTCCGCCGACCGTGAGCCGGCCGTCGGCCGTGACCGTGCCGGTGTCTCCGGTGCGCAGCCAGCCGTCGGCGGTGAACGCGCCGCGGTCGAGGCCGCCGGTGACGGGGTCGAGGTAGCCCAGCATCAGGCCGGGGCTCGCGATCTCGATCTCGCGCAGCGGTCCCGCGACCCTGGCCCGGACCCCGTCGAGGAGGCGCCCCACGGTGCCGGGCCGTACGTCGCCCGGAGCGTTGAGGGCGACGTTGGGCCCGGCCTCGCTGAGTCCGTAGCCGTCGTGCAGCGGCGCCCCGGTGACCGCCAGGAAGTCGTCGTACAGCGCGGGGGTCATGACGTCGCCCCCGCAGCCGCGGATCCGCAGCGCGGCGAGCAGCCGGGCGGACTCGCCGTCCCGGGCGGCCTCGTTGGCGAGCATCCGGTACATGGTGGGGACGCCGTCCAGGGAGGTGATGCCCTCGGTGGCGAGCCGGGTCAGTGTGCCGCGCAGGTGGAATCCCGACTCGGCGTACAGATGGGCGCCGGTGGTGCGCCACACCCGCAGCACGCTGTGCCCGTAGGCGTGCCGCAGCGGCAGCGGGAGCAGCAGCCGGTCCTGTGCCGTGATCCCCATCCGGTCGGCGGTGGCGCGGCCCTGGTGGGCGAGGGCGCCGGCCGGGACGGCGACCGCCTTGGGGTCGCCGGAGCTGCCGGAGGTCCAGAAGACGGCGGCGGTCTCCTCGGGCAGGGTCAGCGGGCGGGTGCGCGCTTCGACGACGGGTTCGCCCGAGGCGGTGGCGTGGACGGCGGCGGCCGCGGCGATCCGCCGGGCGGGGGCCGCCCCGTCGAGCAGCAGGGGCGCGTCGGCGGCCTCGGCGGCGAGCGCGGTGACGACGGCGGTGAGCGGGTGGTCCGAGGCGAGTGCGGCGGCCCGGCCGGGTCCAACTCCCGCCGCGGTGAGGCTGCGCGCGGTGCGGGCGACGAGCCGGGCCAGGTGTCCGGGCGGGACGTGCTGCCCGTCGACGGTCAGGCGCGGCGCTCCGGCCGCGCCGGGGCGGGCGGTCATGCGGCGGCTCCGGCGGGCGGGCCGGCGTCGAACACCCGGCGGACGCCCACGGGGACGTCGTCGTCGCGGACCGGGACGGTGATGACGGTCGTCCGGCCCTCGGCGTGGGCCTTGGCCGCGTCGTCGAGGGCGGCGGCGAGTTCGCCGGCGGTGGTGCAGCGCGCGGTGAGACCGCCGAGGGCGCGGACGGCGGCGTCGGTGTGCGCGGGTGCGGTGAAGCGGGTGAGGGTGTCGGGTGCCCCTTCCTCGGCGCGTACGAAGCGGGGCCAGCCGTAGCCGCGGTTGTCGAGCACCATCACGGTCAGGCCCAGGTTCAGCTCGGCGGCCGTCGGCAGGGCGGCCAGCCCCATCTCGAAGGCGCCGTCGCCGCAGACGAGGACCGTGCGCCGGGTGCGGTCGGCGAGGGCGGCGCCGACGGCTGCCGGCAGGCCGAAGCCGACCATCGTCTGTTCGCCGGGGGTGACGACCCGGGCGCCGTCGCCGACGGACACCACGGGGTGGTGGTAGCCCCACATGTCGTGCAGGCCGTTCTCCTGCACGAGCGTCGCTCCGCGGGTCACCGACTCCTGGAGCAGCCGCAGCGCCGTGCTGACGGTCAGCTCGGGGCCGTCCGCGGCGGTTCGGTGGTGGCGGGCGCGCATCTGGGCGCGTACGGCGGCGACCTCGGCCCCGCGGGCGGCGCCGGCGGCGGTCACCGCGGGCGCCTGGGCCACGACGGCGTCGGCGAGCTGGCCGGCCACCAGGGCGGCGTCGCCGAGCAGGGCCACCTCGGGTTCCGACGCGGTGTGGAAGACGGCCGGGTCGACGTCGACGTGCACCAGCGTCTTGTCCTCGAGGCCGTCCCAGCCCATGCGGGCGGTCTCCTCCAGGCGGGAGCCGATCGCGAGGACGACGTCGGCCTCGGCGAGCAGCCGGTCGGCGGGGGGTGTGGTGTACAGGCCCACCAGGCCGCAGGCCAGCGGGTGTTCCTCGTCGACGAGGCCGCGTCCGGCGGCGGTGGTGAACAGCGGCGCGGCCAGCAGCTCCGCCAGCCGCCGTACGGCGGGGCCCGCGCCGGCGGGCTTGCAGCCGCCGCCCGCGACGACGACGGGCAGGCGGGCCTCGGTGAGCAGCCGGGCGGCGCGGCGCACCTCCTCGGCGTCGGCGGCGAAGCGCAGCCGGCGTACCGGCTGGGCGGGCCGCCGTTCGGGGGCGGGAGCGCGCAGCACCTCGTCGGCGATCTCCACCAGGACCACGCCGGGGCCGCCGTTGACGGCGAGGTGGACGGCGCGGCGCAGTGCCCAGGTCAGCTGTCGCGGGTCCTCGACGAGGAAGTCCCATTTCGTCAGCGGCCGGGCCATGGCCGCCTGGTCGGTGTGCTGGAAGCCGCCGCGGCCGATGCCGAGGGCGGGTACGCGGGTGGTCACGACGACGACGGGGGCGCCCAGCGAGGAGGCCTCCAGCAGGCCGGTGAGGGCGTTGGCGAAGCTCGGTCCGGAGTTGACGGCGAGGACGGCGGGCCGACCGGAGACGGCCGCGTGGCCGATGGCGGCGCAGGCGCCGGCCCGCTGGTCGCGCACGCCCAGGACGCGCAGCCCGGGTGTGGTACGCGCGGCGTCCATCAGGCCGGGTTCGTCGGAGGGCAGCCCGACGACGATGTCGCAGCCGGCGTCCGCGAGGGTGCCGGCGACGACGTGCCAGGGGTGGTGGTCGGGGGTCGCGCTCACTGCTGCTGCTCCTCGGCAAGGTCGTGGGGACGCGGACGGAGGTGGGCGCGCAGGACGGCGCTGCGGCGGCGGGTTTCGGGATCGAGTCCGGCGGCGGCGTCCGGGGGTGCGGGGGTGCCGGCGGGCGAGGACGGTACGTCGTCGGGCCGCAGGGGCTGCGCGGTGGCGCGGCGGACGCGGGTGGCCACGGCCCAGAAGGCGCCCGTGTCGGGGCGCCGCAGGACCTCGCAGAGGTAGACGACGGGGGCGCGGCCCGCGGCGGTCAGGGCGCGGGCGAAGCGGACGGCGGCGGTGCCGTCGCCGGTGGGCTCGGCGATGACGTAGCCGGGTCCGCGCCAGCCGGTGAGTTCGGTGAACCGGCGCAGCAGGCCGGCCGGTTCGAGGCCGACGGAGTCGGCGGGGCGCAGCCGGCGGGCGGGGTCGTCGCAGTGGGCGGCGAAGGTGCCGGCGGCGTGGACGCAGTAGTCGCCGGCGGAGAGGACGACCGGCACCGCGGCGGGTGCGCCGCCGTCGTGCAGGGCCGCAAGGGCCTCACCGACCGCGTCCACGGCCTCCGGATCGGCGGCCAGCCGCCGGGCACCGGTGACGGGCGGCGCGGGCGGATCACCGACGGCCCGCCCGCGGACGACCGGGGGGTCCAGGACGACACGCTCCCGGGCGACCGGGGGCTCCACGACAACGCGCTCCCGGACGACCGGCGGAGCCGGTACGACACGATCCCGGGCGGCCGTTGGGGCCGGGGCCGACCTCACGGCCGGGTCCCGGTGGCGGCCTCGGCGGACAGCAGCAGCGGGCGCCCGGTGGCCGTGCCGTGGCGGTGCACGCTGCCGGCCAGGGGGCCGTAGCCGCCGAAGGGACGGTTGCCGTCCTCCACGTCGAAGGTGATGCGCTCCTCGCAGACCACGCTGGTCGCGATGCGGGTGCCGCCCGTGAGGGCGGGCTCGCCGAAGACGGAGACGTACATGCCGCGCGCCCGTTCCTCGGCGGAGTGCAGCCAGCGGGTGATCTGCCGGGGGTCGTCGTACGCCATGGTGAGCACGACCGGGGAGAAGAACTCGGGCGGGTGGAAGGCGTCCTGCCAGGGCAGGTGGAGCAGGGTCGGCTCGACGACGTGGCGGGCGAGGTCCACCCGGCCGCCGTGGACGGTGAACTCGCGGTACGCGGACAGGAACGCCGCCGCCTCCTGCACCGCATCCGGATAGACCAGCGGCGCCACCCGGGTGGCGGGATCGGCGCGCTCGCCCACGCGGATCGAGGCGAGCGCCCCGGCGAGCCGGGGCACGACCTCGCGGACGAGCGAGCGGTGGACGAAGACGATGTCGGTGCACAGGCAGTCCTGGCCCGAGTTGTACAGCCGGGCGGCGAGCACGGTGCGGCAGACCGCGTCGGGGTCCGCCTCGGGTCCGACGACCAGCGGGTTGGGCCCGGAGCCGAAGGTGAGCAGCAGCGCGTCGCCGGGCAGTTCGGCGGCGACCGCGCGGCCGTTGTCCGGCTGCCCGGTGAAGACGACGGCGTCGGAGCGGGCGCAGTCGGCGAGGAACCGCCGTTGCGAGACCGGCTCCATGACGATCCGTCCGCCGCCCGGGCCGCGCAGGTGCGGGCCGAGGATCTCGTGGACGGCCATGGCCGCCGGCGCGACCCGTGCCGAGGGCCGGATGCGGACCTCGTCGGTGTACAGCGAGGGGATGACGCCGAACAGGACGTAGGAGTAGAGCAGGTTGTTCGACGGCAGGAAGGTCGCGAGCCGGCCGAGCCGTCGCGGCGCATTGCGCAGCACTTCCCACGGCGCCCCGGACAGAGCACGCAGCGAGCGGAAGAGTTCGTCGCTCGCGGCCTGGGCGGTGGCCACGCGGGTGAGGACGTCGTGCAATTCGTCCCGGTGTCGCAGGAGTGTGTCGACAAATCCGGGAACGACCGTGTCCGCCACGGCCGCGGTCGACGACGTGTCGCGCCCCGCCTCGATGACGCTGCTGTGCATGCGCGTACCCCCTTGCACTCGCCCGTGACCTTCGGGCTCGATCAGGAAGCGTCTCCCGCCCGGACGCCGTCGCGCATCTCGGTTCGTGCTCTCTTTCAAAGGCCGCGAACCCACTGAGCATTCTCGGAGAACGAACGCGGCTGAGCGGCCACTAACATTCACAACTGCACCGGCGCACGGCCCATGGTGCCGAATTCCGCCGTTTGCACATAGGCCTCGAAAACATTCTGTGAAGAGGAAGGAGAAACGCTGTGTCCGCCGCCCATGAATTGCGTTTCAGCTCTTTCCTCTCCACGGTTGTTGTTGATTCAGGAATTCTGCTCGCCCATGGACCGCGCCAGCAGCGGATCGTGCTGGACGCGGCGTGGGAGCGGTGCGTGCGTGCCCTGTCGGGCGTGGCGTTCGGGCCGGAGGCGTTCGCGGAGCTGGCGCCGGACCGTGCGGCCGCCCCGGGCGTCCTGCGGGCGCTCATGGAGCGGCACCTGATCGTGCCGGAGGACTGCGACGAGGAGGCCGCGCTGCGGGCCTCGTTCGCCAACCGGCCCGAGAACTCCGGCCATGACCCGGCAGTGGACCCTGCCGGGTCGTGGCCGGCCACCCGTTACGGACTGCCCCAGCACCTGTCCGACACCGCCGCGGCCGCCTCGGGCGCCGGGGAGGCGGTGCGGGTGCTGCTGATCGGCGGCTGCGTCACACAGTTCACCGAGGAGCCGCTGCACGCCCTGGGCCGCGAACTCGGCCTCGACGTGCGCACCGAACACCTGTGGCCGGGGCCCTCCGCGGGTCTCGCGCGTGCGGTGCGGCGGTTGCGCCCCGATGTCACGGTCTACCAGCCCGGTGTCCAGCCGTTCCTGACGGGCCTGTTCGACGGCGCGCACACCTGCGACGACGAGGAGCGGGCGCACCGGCTGGCGCTGATGAAGAACGCGCTGACCCTGGCCGTCGGGGCCCTGGCGCAGGCGCTGGAGGGCTCCCTGGGTCTGGTCCACAACATCGCCCCGCCGGCGCTGTCCCCGTTCGGCCGGTACGACTTCGCCGAGGAGTACGGTCTGCGGCGCCTGGTCGCCGAGCTGAACCAGCACATCGACCGGTGCGTGCGCAGCCACCCCGATCTGATGGTGGTCGACGAGGAACGGCTGGTCGCCCGGTACGGCGCCGCCGCGCTCTTCGACGACCTCGTGTTCCCCTTCGGCCACCACGGCGGCTCGGTCGATCCCGGCGACGAGCGCCCGCACCAGCTGCCCGCGCTCGGCCGTGCCCTGGCCGGCGAGTACCTGGCCTGTCTGCGCGCCCACCGCGGCACCGGCCGGATCAAACTGGTCGTGACCGATCTGGACGGCACGCTGTGGCCGGGCATCGCCGCCGACGACGGCTTCGACTGGGTCGACGGCGACGCCACCAGCCGCTGGCTGCACCTCGGCCTGCACCAGGCCCTGTCCGTGCTCAAGAGCCGCGGCGTACTCCTCGCCACGTGCAGCAAGGGCGACGCGCACGCCACCCTGGGCGTGTGGGAGGAGGCGGGCGGGCGGCCGCTGCTCGGTCCCGACGACTTCGTCCTGCACCGCATCAACTGGCGGCCCAAGCCGGAGAACATCGCCGACCTCTGCGCTCGGCTGGGATTCACCCCCGACCAGGTCCTGTTCCTGGACGACAACCCCGTCGAGCGGGCCGAGACGGCCGCCGCGCTGCCCGGCCTGCACATCGCCGAGGGGCCCGTGCACGGCTTCCGCGAGCTGCTGCTGTCCAGCCCCGCTCTGGAGGCGGGCCGGCGCACCGCGGAGGCGGCGCGGCGCACCGACACCACCCGGGCGATGCTGCGCCGCGAGGAGCTGCGGGCCGACCTGGACCGGGACGCGTTCCTGCGTTCCCTGGACGTCCGGGTGCGGGTGGCGGAGGCGGGCCCGGAGCATCTGGCGCGGGCGGCCGAACTGTTCAACCGGACCAACCAGTTCACGACGACGGCCTGGCGCACCGGCCCGGAGGAACTGCGGCGTGTCCTCGCCGAACCGGAAACGCGGCTGCACGTCGCCTATGTCTCCGACCGGTTCGGTGACTACGGCCTGACCGGTGCCTGCCTGGTGCGGGGCGGGGTGGTGACGGCGTTCGCGCTGAGCTGCCGGGTCATCGGCCTCGACGTCGCCGTGCCGTTCCTGGTCGCCGCCCTCGAGGACGGCGTCGGCGGGCGGCGCGCGCTGCTGGCAGGGCTCGTCGGCAGGATCGTCGTCACGGACCGCAACACCCCTGCGCGGGAGCTGTTCCTGAACGCCGGGTTCGAGGTGCGGGGCGACGACGGCCTGCAGGTGCTGGCCGATCCCGGCCGGCTGCCGGAGCTGTCCGCCCTGCCGGTGGCCGTGCTGTCCGCGGCCCCGGCCACGGCCCGCACGGGCGGGCCGTGAGCGGCGCCGGCAGGGCACCGCGGCAGCAGACCGAGACAGTCATCAGGAGGGGGAGAACCGTGCGAGCAGTGGTCACCGGGGGCGCGGGGTTCGTCGGATCGCACCTGTGCGAGCGGCTTCTGTCCCGCGGCGACGAGGTCGTCTGCGTGGACGACCTGTCCACCGGCAGCGCCGGGAACATCGCGCACCTGCTCGACCACCCCGGTTTCCGCTTCGTGCACCAGGACGTGACAGCGGGCCTGGAGGTCTCCGGCCGGGTCGACGCCGTGTACCACCTGGCCTCCCCCGCCTCACCCCGTGACTATCTGCGGCTGCCGGTGGAGACGCTGCTGGTGGGCTCGTACGGCACCCGCAACGCTCTGGAGCTGGCCCGCCGCGACGGCGCCGCGTTCCTGCTGACGTCCACCTCCGAGGTGTACGGCGATCCCCAGGTGCACCCGCAGCCCGAGAGCTACTGGGGCAACGTCAACCCGGTCGGCCCGCGCTCCGTCTACGACGAGGCCAAGCGCTTCGGCGAGGCGCTGACCATGGCCTACCGGCGCGCCCGCGGTGTGCGCACCACCATCGTGCGGATCTTCAACACCTACGGTCCGCGGATGCGCGCCGACGACGGCCGGGCCGTGCCCGCCTTCGTCACGCAGTCGCTGGCCGGCCTGCCGCTGACGGTCACCGGCGACGGAAGCCAGACCCGCTCCCTGTGCTACGTGGACGACCTGGTGACGGGGCTCGTGAGGGCCCTGGAGGCGGGCGTTCCCGGTCCGGTCAACCTCGGCAACCCCGAGGAGGTGACCATGCGCCGGCTCGCGCTCGCGATCCGCGGGATCTGCGGGTCGTCGAGCCCGGTGACCTTCGTCGCCCGACCGCAGGACGACCCGCGGCTGCGCCGGCCGGACATCTCGGCCGCCCGCCGGGAGCTGGGCTGGGCGCCCCGGACTCCCCTCGCCGACGGCCTCGCACGCACCGTCGCCTGGTTCCGGAACACCTCCGCGCCCGGCGCCCTTTCCCTGCCCGACCTCGTCCACTCCCGGCCCACGCCGGCGCCGCCGACCGGGCGCCGGCGACCCGAACGCTCCGGCCCGACCGCCGGATGCGACTCTCCCAGGAAGGGGGACACGATCCATGACCCAGCAGGAACGCTTCACCGTCAGACCGCCGAGCGAGGTATCGCTTGACAGCCTGGTCGACCTG
Organism: Streptomyces sp. NPDC001406; assembly: GCF_042895285.1. Classification (NCBI taxonomy): domain Bacteria; kingdom Bacillati; phylum Actinomycetota; class Actinomycetes; order Kitasatosporales; family Streptomycetaceae; genus Streptomyces; species Streptomyces sp. NPDC001406. The sequence goes on along the minus strand of NZ_JBIAWG010000020.1, from coordinate 131,700 downwards.
GTGCGCTCCTACGAGGAGCACGCCACGGGAGTGGCCACCTACACCCGGGAGGACATCCTCCTGGAGACCGGCCATCCCGGTTACGAGGACAACAGCTGGTGCCTGACCGGCCCCCACGGCCAGGTGTTCGCCTGGGCGGCGCTGACCGCGCACGGCGACACCCTGGACGCCGCGCTGACCGTGCGGCCGGGCCGGCACGCCGAGAGCGCGGCCCGCACCCTGCTGGCCCGGCTCCTGGACCGGGCCGACGAACTCGCCGCCCGGCAGGGCATCCGGTATGCCCTCACCGTCAGCGGCGTGCTGAGCGGCGACGAGGTGGTTCCGTCGATCCTGCAGGAGGCCGGGTTCATCCCCGGTGCCACCGCCGGCCAGTACACGATCGACCTGACGGTGCCGCCGCTGCCGCCCGCGCTCCCCGACGGGGGAACCATCCGGCAGGCCGGCCCGGACGATCTCGGCGCCCTGCACACGATCCATCTGACCAGCCGCGGCAAGGGCCCCAAGACCGAGGATCCGGTTCTCTTCGACGCCCGCCTGCGGCGGTTGGGGGAGGCGGGTGGTGCGGTACTGCTGATGGAGGTCACCGGCCGTCCGACCGGCTACGTCCTGACCCAGGCCGCCGACGGCAAGGAGGGACGCGTCCTGGAACTCGCGGTCGCCCCCGCCTTCCGCGGACTGGGCATCGGCTACGCCCTGCTCACCGCGGGGCTCGCCGAACTGCGCGCCCTGGGTACGGCCCGCGCCCGGGTCCTGCTGGACACGAGCGACCTGCACGACCCCGAGGCGCTCGGTCGTGTCCTCACCGTGCAGGCGGCACGTACCGTCACCCGTTTCCACCGCATCGGCGACTGACCCGGCCGCGGCCGCACCCGGGTTCCGGGCCGCGTGCCGCGCCTGACCGTGCAGGACCGTGCCTGACAGGGACGGCGCTCCCGACCGAGTCCGTCCCGACGTCTGACCGCAACGATACCGATCCGCCCCCGCCCCCGAAGCACTCGCCGGACGTTCGGTGCTTCTTCGTGAAGTCGCCGCCGTATCCGGCTCGGTGAAGCCCCGCCCCGCCCGCCCACCGGCCTCCCCGTATCCGAACGGAGCCCCTGATGAACCGCACCGCCGCATCCCGGCGCCTGCTGATGGTGATGCCCTACAGCCAGTTCGTCCGCAAGGCCGCCGAGGCGGGCTTCGAGGTCTGGGCGATCTGGGACCCCTCCCTGCGCGAACAGCAGTACCTCGACGAAGTCGCCACGCACGCACAGGAGTTGCTGCTGACCGACTTCGGTGACGAGGCCGGCCTGCGCGCCCTGATCGCCGAGACGGTCCGCACCCACGACATCGGCACCGTGCTGCACCTGGGCGCGGAGGAGTCGATGCCACCGGCCCTCGCGGAGGCCGAGGCGCTCGGTGTCTGCCCCAACCCGGCCGCCGCGGTCGGCGCCCTCAACGACAAGGCCGCGATGCGGGAGCTGCTCGCCGCCCACGGTCTGTCGCCGGTGCGCGCGCAGGCGGCGCAGACCGCCGAGGAGGTCGCCGCGGCCGTGGCCGGGCTCCCGCTGCCCGTCGTCGTCAAGCCGGCCCGCGCGTCCGGCAGTCGCGGCATCGCGCTGATCCGCGACGCCGACGACCTCCAGGAGTGGACCGCCCGCGTCACCGAGGCCGCTCTCGCCGGCCCCTACCTGGTCGAGGAGTACCTCGAGGGCCCCGAGTACAGCGTGGAGACCCTTTCCGCCGACGGCGAGCACCATGTCATCGGCATCACCGCGAAGCAGACCACGGGCGCGCCCTTCTTCATCGAGACCGCGCACGTCCACCCGGCCCCGCTCGGCCCCGGCGAACGGGCCGCCCTGCACGCGGTCGTGATCGGACTGCTCGACCTGGCCGGCTACCGCTTCGGGCCCGCGCACACCGAGGTCGTCCTGACCGCGCACGGCCCGCGCATCGTGGAGTCGCAGACCCGGCTGGGCGGTGACCGCATACCGCTGCTCATCGAGACCGCGTCCGACTACGACATCGAGGCCGCGATCTTCCGCACGCTGGCCGGGGCTCCCGTCGAGCCGCCGTCCCCGCGGCACACCGCCTCCGTCGGCTTCTTCTTCCTGCCCGCCGGACGGCTGGAGTCCGTCGCGGGGCTCGACGCCATCCGTGCGCTGCCCTTCGTCCAGGCGCTGCACTTCCCCTTCCAGCCGGGCGACGAACTGCCGCCCACCACCAACTCGTTCACCCGCCACGGCTACGTCGTCGTCGACGCCGAGTCGCCCGCCGAGGCCCGGGCCCGTATCGCCCGGGTCCGCGGGCTGCTGCGCGCCGACGTCCGCGAAGCCGCCCTGACCACCCCGAAGGGAGCCCTTCGATGAGCACCCGCAAGACCGTGCTGCTGATCGGCGGCGTCGACGCCCACGTGGACCGTTTCACGGCGCTCGGCGTCAAGGTCGTCCTGATCCAGCACCCCGACAAGGTCACCGAGCACCAGATGCGCGCCGTCGACGTGCTGCTCGTCGTCGACTACACCGACTGGGACACCGTGCGGCCGTACGCCGAGGCGGCGCATGCCGTCCACGGCGTGGACGCCGTGGTCTCGCTCACCGAGCCGGGACTGAACCCGGCGAGCCGGCTCGGCGACCAGTTCGGGCTGACCGACGGCCGCCGGCACGAGGTGAGCCGCCGGATGCGCGACAAGTGGCTGATGCGCCGCCATCTCGCCGAGCGGGGCCTGCCGGTGCCGCACGCCGCCCGGGTGTCCGACCGGGCCTCGCTCGACGCCTTCGGCGAGCGGGCCGGCTACCCCTTCATCGTCAAACCGGTCTCCACGACGGCGGGGTTCGGCCTGCTCCGGGCCGAGAGCCCGCAGGACCTGGAGCGGGTGTGGGCACGCGTCCGGGAGCTGGACGGCGGCCGCACGGACCGCGGTTCGACCATGTTCACCGTCGACGGCTTCCTGATGGAGTCCTACATCGACGGTCCCGAGTTCAGCGTCGAGGCGCTCAGCTTCGCCGGCCGGCACGTCGTCGTCGCCGTCACCGAGAAGCTGACCGCCGAGGAACACTTCGCGGAGCTGGGGCACGCGGTGCCCGCCCGGCTGGCCGACACCGACCGGCAGCGGCTGACCGGCGCGGTGGAGGAGTTCCTGACCGCCATGGGTGTCACCGACGGCCCCAGCCACACCGAGATCCGGCTGTCCTCGCGCGGTCCGGTGGTCATCGAGTCCCACAACCGGCTCGGCGGCGACCACATCGTCGAACTGGTCGAGGCGGCCTACGGCATCGACATGATCGCCTACGGCGCCGCCTGGCCCCTCGGGCTCACCGAGCCGCTCGCCGCGCCGCCGGAGCCGAAGGCCGCGGCCGTCATGCGGGCCGTGGTGCGCGAGCCGGGCACCGTCACCGCGGTGAGCGGCGTGGAGCGGGTCCGGGCCCGGCCGGACGTGCTGGCCGCGCAGGTCTCCGTGCGCCCGGGCGACACCGTACGGCCGCTGGGCGACAACTGGGACCGGCTCGGCAGCGTCGTCGTCACCGCCGCCGACACCGACGGTGCGGTGGAGCTGTGCGAGCGCCTGGTGCGCGAGGAGATCCGTATCCACGTCGAGCCCGCGGCGGCACCCGTGCCGGCCCGGGCCGCCTGAGCGGCGGGTCCGCCGGAAGGAGTCGGCCGCATGCCCGAGGAACTCTCGCTGCTGCGCACTCTGGGCGAGGATCTCGCCGTCGTCGTAGCCCGCGACCCGTCCCTGTCCAGCCGCCTGGCGGCCGTCGGCCACACCGGGCTGTCCGCCGTGTGGGCGCACCGGGTGGCGCACCGGTTGTACCGGCGGCGGCTGCGGACGGCCGCGAGCCTCATTGCGCGGACCGCCCGCCGCCGCACGGGTGTCGAGATCCATCCCGGTGCGGTGCTGGGCCGCCGTGTCTTCATCGATCACGGCGCGTCCGTGGTGATCGGGCAGACCGCCGTCGTCGGCGACGATGTGACCATCTATCAGCAGGTGACACTGGGCGCGGTGGGGTGGTGGACCGACAACCTCCGCCCGCCGGGCGCCCGTCGGCACCCGGTCGTCGGCGACGGGGTGGTGCTCGGCGCGAACGCGACCGTGCTGGGTCCCGTGACCATCGGCGACCGGGCTCTGATCGGCGCGATGGCCACCGTCACCGAGGATCTGCCGCCCGGGGCGCGGGTGTACGCCCCGCGCTCCGTGGTCCGTCCCGGCCCCGGGCTGCGACCGGTGCCGGACACCGCGCCCGCCGCCCACGAGGTGAGCGGCCCACAGCCCGACGCCGTGCGCCTGCTCGCCTCGGCGGGTTCCTGGTGACCGTACGCCCCGTTCGCCCCGTACGCCCTTCCCGAAGCAGGAGTTGGCCATGACCACCGCCCTACCCCCGGCGACCGCCGTCCGGCGCGTCGCCGCCGACCTCGAAGAACTCATCGGACGCACCCCCCTGGTCCGCCTCACCGTCCCCGGCGCCGCCCCCGGCGTCGAGGTCCTCGCCAAGCTGGAGTCCGCCAACCCCTTCGCCAGCAGCAAGGACCGCGCCGCGCTCGCCATGCTCAGCGGCGCCGAGCTGCGCGGCGACCTCGGGCCCGGCGGCACCGTGGTGGAGTCCACCTCCGGCAACACCGGCATCGCCCTGGCCGCGCTGTGCGCCCGGCGCGGCTACCACTGCGTGGTCGTGCTGCCCGACAGCGCCACACCCGAGCGGATCGGGCTGCTGACGGCGCTCGGCGCACAGATCGTGCAGACGCCCAGCGCCGAGGGGTTCGCCGGCGCCATCGCCAAGGCCGCGGAGATCCAGGCCGCCACCCCCGGATCCTGGTACGTGCGCCAGCACGAGAACCCCGACAACGTCCGGGCCCACTACGAGAGCACCGGACCGGAGATCTGGGCGGACACCGGCGGCCGGGTGGACGTCCTGGTCGCGGGCGTCGGCACCGGCGGCACCCTCACCGGTGCCGGCCGCTGCCTGAGGGAACACAATCCCGCGCTGGAGATCGTCGCCGTGGAGCCGGAGGGCTCGCCCGTCCTCTCCCTCGGCCACGCCGGCACCCATCGCATCCCCGGTCTGAACGGCGGCTTCGTCTCCCCCACCACGGACGTCTCGCTCATCGACCGGGTGCTCACCTGCTCCGACGAGGCGGCCCTGACCACCGCCCGCGCGCTGACCCGGGAGCAGGCCGTCTTCGCCGGGCTCTCCTCCGGTGCCGCCGTGCACGCGGCGACGGTGCTGGCCCGGGACCCCGCCTACGCCGGCCGCACGATCGTCACCGTGCTGCCCGACACCGGGGAGCGGTACGTCAGCATCTGGAACGAAGGGACCTCCGCATGACCACGCTCGTCCTGCACCGCGGTTCGCTGCGCGCCAACCCTTACGAGCGGTGGCTGGCCGACCACGGCGAGAAGCTCGTCCTGCTGGGCTCGGCCGAGCAACTGGCCCTGTTCGGTGAGGAGTTGCCCGCCGGGGCGCCGTATCTGCACGCCGAGGTGCTGGCGGACTACGACACCGGAGCGCACGTCCTCGCGCGGGCCGCCGAACTCGTCGAGGAGTTCGGCGTCACCGACGTCGTCGCCTGCCAGGAGTTCGACATCGAGCGGGCGGCGGTCCTGCGCGAGCGCTACGGCCTGCCCGGCCAGCGGCCCGGCTCCGCGCGGGTGTACCGCGACAAGTGGGAGATGAAGCAAGCCGCGACGCGCGCCGGGATACCCGTCGCCGACCATGTGCTGCTGCGTTCGGCCGGGGACCTCGACGCCTTCGCCGACCGGCACGGCTTCCCCGTCGTGCTCAAGCCCCGCAAGGGCGCGTTGTCCGTCGGGGTGTCCGTGCTGCGCACCCGGGAGGAACTGCGGGCCCGGCTGCGGGAGGTGGAGCTGTTCGACGCGGACGGCACCCCGCAGTGGCTGGCCGAGGCGTTCGTCGAGGGCTCCATGTGCCACATCGACGGCACGGTCCTGGACGGGCGGATCGCCACGCTGTGGCCCTCGCAGTACCAGTACGCCCTGGCCGACTTCCGGGACCGCAAGGGCCGGGTGGACATCGCCCTGGACGTCGCCGACCCGCTGGCCCGCCGGCTGGTCGCGTTCGGCGAGCGGGTGCTGGAGGCGTTCGGCGGGCCGGAGCACTTCGCCTTCCACATCGAGGTGTTCCACACCACCGACGGCGAACTGGTGCTGTGCGAGGCGGCCTCCCGGGCGGGCGGTGCCGGGGTGCGGGACGTGCAGCGGGTGCTGTTCGGCTTCGACCCGATGGAGTACCCGGTCCGCCGCCAGCTCGGCCTGCCCGTGGCGGCCGGCGAGCGCCGGGACCCCGAACGCCTCGCCGGTCAGCTGCTGTTCACGAAGCGGCCCGGTGTGCTGCGGTCGCTGCCGGACCCGGCGACCCTGCCGCCGGGTGTCGTGAAGTACACGACGTACGCCGAGGTGGGACAGACCGTCCAGGACGCCACGCACTCCGGGGACTTCCTCGCCGCGTTCGTCGTCACCGGCGCGGACCGGGCCCGGACGGAGGCCCGGATCCGGGTCGCGGAGGCGTGGTTCAGGGCCGGTCTCGACATCGGCTGAGGCCCGGCTCAGCTCCCGCCGTGCCGGCGCAGTACGGTGACCAGCCGGCCGGCGAGGACCACGGCGAGCGCGGCGATCGCGACCTCGGCGACCATCGCCGGTGTGTACCGCAACGGCAGTGCGGCCGACGACGGGTAGAGGACGATGCCGACGACGGCGATGCCGAGCGCCGCGGCGAGCTGCTGCGTGGTCGCCAGGACGCCGGCCCCGGCTCCCGCGTCCTTCGGCGGCACCCTGCTCATCACGGCGCCGGTCAGCAGCGGCACGATCATGCCGTTGCCGAGCCCGTACACGGCCATGCCGGTGAGCAGTACGGCCATGGAGGCGCCGTCGGACGTGAGGCCGGCGGCGGCCGGCGCCGCGGCGAGACCGAGCGCGATCAAAGCGGCCGCGAGGACGAGGACGCGCTCGCCGAACCGCGCCCGCAGCGGAACGGCGAACCGTGAGCCGACGGCGATGGCGACGGCCGCGGGGGTGAACGTCAGCCCGGCCTCGGCGGAGCTGAGCCCGGCCTCGTCCTGCAGGTACAGGGCGAGGACGACGGCGAAGGGCACGCTCGCCATGTAGAGCAGGAAGTTGAGCAGGACCCCGTGCACGAAGACGGGTACGGAGAACAGGTCCACCGGCAGCAGCGCCGGCCGTCCCCGGCGCACCCTGGCGCGCTGGTTGCGTACGAACACGGCCGCCAGGACGCAGCCCGATGCGCACAGCGCCAGCCCGGTGGGCAGGAACGGCCACTGCCGGACCGCGGCGAGCGGCAGCAGGACCAGCGCCACCGACACCGCGCTGAGCACCGCGCCGGTCGCGTCGGCGCCCTTCCCGGCCAGGGCGGGCCGGTCGGCGTCCAGGGTGAGAGGCAGCAGCAGGAACACCGCCAGGCAGAGCGGCACGGCCACCAGGAAGACCGGGCGCCAGCCGAGACCGAACACGTCCCAGGCGGGCAGGGCGCCGCCGAGGATCTGGCCGAGCACCATGCCGAGGCTCATCGACACCGCGAACCAGGACAGCGCCCTGGGCTGTTCGGCGGGCGGGAACTGGGTCCGGATCAGGGCCAGTACCTGCGGCTGCAGGACCGCGGCGGCCGCGCCCTGGGCGAGCCGGGCCGCGATGAGCGAGCCGGGCGAGTAGGCGAGCGCACAGGCCAGCGTGGTCAGCGCGAACACCGCGATGCCGGCCCGGTACATGCGCCGCCGTCCGAACAGGTCGCCGAGCCGGCCGCCGGTGATCAGCCCGAGTCCGTAGACCAGCCCGTATCCGCCCACCACGGCCTGGAACTCGAACGGCGTCAGCCGGAACGACTGGTTGATGGACGGCGCCGCGAGATTGACGCAGAACTGGTCGAACAGCGACAGGAAGGGTCCGACCAGCAGGAGTACCAGCGCCAGGCGACGGCGCGGGTTGGGCGGTGGCGGGGCGGGGCTGTGCCCCCCGCCCCCGTGCTCGTGCCTCTCGAACCGTGCCGCGGGCTGCCGGTCGACGAGTTCCGTCATGTGTGCCTGTCCCCTCCACGCGTGTCCTGCGGGACATCCCACGAGCTGCGCGCGGCGGACGGCAAGCGGACATGGCGGAGTCGCCGCGGGCCGCCGAGGGCCGCGCAGGCTTGCGCAACTCGCCGTGGACACGGTCCGGACGGGCCGCACATTCTGCCGACGCAAGCAGACGCAGAAAGGCTGTGCGATGAAAAGCGGTCGTTCGGCGATGCACCTGTCCTTCGAAGGCGAAGCCGGCCATGACGAGGCCCGCTCCCTCGTGCTGCGGTTCCTGAGCGGTGACGTCCACGTCGACCCGTATCCCGTGCTGAACCGCATCCGCGAGGCGGGACCGGTGTGGCTCGGTGACGACGTGGTCGTCCTGTCCTCCTACGCACACTGCGCCGCCGCCCTGCGCGCGGCCGACCGTACGCCGGCCCCCGTCGGCGTCTGCCCGGTCCCCATGGCCCGGTCGCACCGTGTGCTGGACCGCGTCCTGGGCGCGGACGCGGTGGCGGACCTCGCGCCCCTCGTGCGCTCCCTCGTCGACGACCGCCTGGACTCGGTGGCGGCCCGTGGCCGTCTCGAGGTGGTCAGCGACCTGGCCCACCCGGTGCCCATGGCCGTCCTGTCCCGGCTGCTGGGCCTTCCGGCCGGTGACGCCCAGTGGCTGCACCGGCGGCTCGCCGCACTCGGCGCGGCTCACGACCTGCCGCTCACCGGCGCCCGGAACCCCGCGCGCCTGGCCGAGCGCCGCTTTGCCGAGGCCGAGCTGGAGACCTACCTCGCCGAGGCGGTCCGCGACCGGCGCGGCCGGGCCGACGGTGACGACCTGCTGTCCCGGCTGGTCCGGGCCGACGGAGACGGGGAACGGCTCACCGATGCCGAGGCCACGTCGGCCGGCCGGCTCCTGCTCGCCTCCGGGTACGAGACCACCGCCGCCCTCGTCTCGTGCGGCGTGCTGGCGCTGCTGCGCGCCCCGCACGAGATCGACGCACTGCGCCGCGACCCCCGGCGCGCGCACCGCCTGGTGGAGGAGACCCTCCGCGTCGACCCGCCGGTGCAGGTCCTGCAGCGCCTGGCCGGCACCGACCTCGACCTGTGCGGGACGCGCGTCCCGCGCGGCACCGTGATGGTGCTGCTGCTCGCGGCGGCCCATCGCGACCCGGCGCTCACCCCGGCCCCCGACGTCTTCGCCCCGGAAGGCGCCCCGCCGCACCTGGCGTTCGGCGCGGACCCGCACCACTGCCCCGGGGCGCCGCTGGCCCGGTTGATCGCGCGGACCGTGCTCGTGCGCTTCGTCCAGCGCGTCACCGGCGCGCGGTTCGCCCTCGGCAGCACGTCCTACCGGCCCTCCGTCGCACTGCGCGGGCTGCGGGCGCTGTGGGTGGACGCGGACGGCTTCGCCGCCCGGGACCTGCCCTGGCAGCCTGCCGACGGCCAGGTGCCGGACCTTCGACCACCCGCCCATGCCGCGCGCGACGCGGCGGGAAGGACATCGTGACAGTCACGCACCCGGACACGACCCGGACGGCCGCCCTGGACTGCCTCTTCGTCAGGCCCGGCGACGACCAACGGGCCCACACCGCCGGCCGGCACGTGCTCGGCAGGGTGACCTACGGCCATGGCGGCAAACCCCCGCAGCTGCACGACGGCGCCCCCCTGGCCCGGTTGGCCATGGCCGCCGCGGGCGACGAACGGATCACCGAGGTGTGGACCACCGACCGGCCGGTGCGCCGCGGCCGGGACGGCGACCTGGTGTACGCCGAGGACGGCGAGCACTTCCTGTGCGCGGTACGCATCGAGGAGCAAGACGTCTACCGCGACACGGTGCGCGCGGTGTACGAGGCGGCGTTCACGCTCATGTGGCGGCTCGGCTACACGGAACTGCTGCGCATGTGGAACCTCGTGGGAGCCATCACCGGCCCCAACGGCGAGGGCATGGAGAACTACCGGGACTTCTGCGTGGGCCGCGCCCAGGCGTTCGAGTCCTGGTCGGGGCGGATCGCGGGCATGCCGGCGGCCACCGGCATCGGCTCCCTGCGCCCCGGCATCGACATGTACTTCCTGGCCTGCCGCGACGGCCGGACCCGGCACCTGGAGAATCCGCGCCAGACCCCGGCGCACCGGTATCCGGACCGGTACGGGCCGAAGTCGCCCAGCTTCGCCCGCGCCACCCTCCTGGAACCGGCCGACGGCAGCCGGCCGGTGCTCTATGTGTCGGGTACGGCCAGCATCATCGGCGACGACACCGTCCATCCCGGCGACGTGGAGCGGCAGTGCGCCGTCACCCTCGCCAACATCGAGGCGCTCATCGCGCCCGAGAACCTCGGCCGGCACGAACTGGCGGGCGGTTTCCGCCTGACCGACCTGGACTGCGTCAAGGTCTACGTCCGCGACGCCGGCCACCTGCCCGCGGTCCGCGCCCACTGCGCGAAGGCGCTGGGGGCGGGCCGGGACATCGCCTTCTTCAACGTCGACGTGTGCCGCCCCGACCTGCTGGTGGAGATCGAAGGGATATGCCGATGACCAACTTCGCGCAGCGGCTGGCGGACACCGCCCTGTCCCGGGGCTGGCTGGAACGGCCCGCGTACCACGTCGGCGACAGCGTGTACCGCTTCGAGGACGTGTACGCGGGCGCGGCCCGGGCCGCCGCCGCGTTCGTCTCCCGTGGACTGGGGCGTGGCGACCGGATCCTGATCGCCCTGCCGGACGGCATCGAGTTCGTGTGGGCGTTCCTCGGTGCGCTGCGCATCGGGGCCGTGGCCGTGCCGGTCAACTCCATGTTCCACCCGGAGGAGATGCGGCGCGCGGCACTCGTCGCCGAGCCCGCGGCCGTCGTGGCGGACGCCGGGTTCGCGGACCGGTTCACGGCGCCGGTGCTCACGCCGGACGCCCTGTACGGCGACGCCGTGGCGCCGCCGCCGTACGCCCCGGTCTCGCGGGACACCCCGGCGTTCGCGGCGTTCACCTCCGGCACGACCGGCGGTCCCAAGCTGTGCTTCCACACCCATGGCGATCCGGAGGTCCTGGTGCGGGCGGCCGGCGGTGCCGTGCGGGTGAGCGCCGCCGACGTGAGCTATTCGGTGCCCCGCATGAACTTCGCCTACGGGCTCGGCAATTCGCTGTTCTTTCCGCTGCTGACCGGCGGCGCCACCGTCCTCACTCCCCGGCGGCTCGCACCGGGCGACGCGCTGGCCGTTCTGGAGAAGCACGGCGTGAGCGTGTTCTACAGCCAGCCGACCTTCTTCGCGCACATGCTGGGCCACCCCGACGCCCCGCGGGTCCTGGGCGGCCTGCGGGTGGCGGTGGTGGCCGGGGAGGTGCTGCCCGAGTCCCTGGAGCAGCAGCTGCGCGATGTGCTCGGGCCGCGGCTGCTGAACGTGTACGGCACGACCGAGATCGGGCACGCCGTACTGGCCAACGGGCCCGAGGCAGTGCGGGAGTTCACCCTCGGCAGGGTCCTGGCTCCGTACCGGCTGCGGATAGTCGACGAGGCCGGCCGGCCGGTCCCGGCGGGTGTCGAGGGCCGGGTGGAGGTGTCGGGGCCGACCATCGGGCTCCCGGTCCCGCGCGGTGGGGACACCCCCGTCCGGCTCGGCACGGACGCCTGGTTCACCACCAATGACGCCGCCACGATGGACGCCGACGGGTTCGTCCGGGTCTACGGACGGCTCGACGACGTGGAGATCGTCGCCGGCATCAACGTGCACCCGGCGGAGATCGAGGACCGGCTGATGGCGCACCCGGCCGTCGAGGAGGCCGCGGTGTGCGCGGTGCGGCGCGGCACGGGCGTCTCGGTGCTGCGCGCCTACGCCGTCCTGCGCGACGCGGTGGACGGCACCGCCGCCCAGGCGCTGCGCGCGGAACTCCTCGACGCCTGCCGCGCCTCGCTGACCTGGTACAAGGTGCCGGAGGACATCACCTTCACGGCCCGGCTCCCGCGCAATCCGACCGGGAAGCTGCTGCGCCGCACCATCCGCGCGCTCGCCGCCGAGGACGCCCTGAGCTGATCCCGGACGCGCTCCCCTGTTCGTCCCACCTTTTCCATCACCCCGCCTATGCCTGGAGTGAAAGCGTTGACCTCAGTCGAGACTTCCGCCGCCGTCGCCTTCGACGGCCAGACCCTCACCATCGACGCCGTCCGGCGCATCGCCGAAGAAGGGGCACGGGCAGCCGTCGCCCCCGAGGCGGTCGACAGGACCCTGCGCAGCCGGGCGATGCTCAATGAGCTGGCCGGGCAGAACGTCCCCATCTACGGCGTCACCACCGGGTACGGCGAGATGATCTACATGCAGGTCGACAAGTCGAAGGAGGTCGAGCTCCAGACCAACCTGGTGCGCAGTCACAGTGCCGGGGTGGGGCCGCTGTTCGCCGAGGACGAGGCCCGGGCCATCGTGGCGGCCCGCCTCAACACCCTGGCCAAGGGGCACTCAGCGGTGCGCCCGGAGATCCTGGAGCGCCTGGCCCTGTATCTGAACCGGGGTATCGTCCCGGCGATTCCGGAGATCGGCTCGCTGGGCGCCAGCGGTGACCTCGTACCCCTGTCGCACCTGGCGAGCACGCTGATCGGCGAGGGGTACGTGCTCCGGGACGGCCGGCGGGTGGAGACGGCGACGGTGCTGCGCGAGGAGGGCATCGAGCCGCTGCGGCTGAGGTTCAAGGAGGGGCTCGCGCTGATCAACGGCACGTCGGCGATGACGGGTCTCGGCTCGCTGGTCGTCCAGCGCGCCCTGGCCCAGACCCGGCAGGCCGAGCTGGTCTCGGCCCTGCTCAACGACGTGCTGCGCGGCTCGGCCAGCCCGTTCCTCGCCGAGGGTCACGACGTGGCCCGTCCGCACCGCGGGCAGATCGACTCGGCCGCCAACATACGGGCCCTGCTGGCCGGCAGCCGGCTGATCGCGGAGCACGCGGAGCTGCGCCGGCAGGTGCAGGACGTCAAGGAGGACGGCCGGGACGTCCAGCGCACCGACACCTACCTCCAGAAGGCCTACACGCTGCGGGCCGTCCCGCAGATCCTCGGCGCGGTGCGCGACACCCTCTACCACGCGCAGGACAAGCTGGAGATCGAGCTCAACTCGGCCAACGACAACCCGCTGTTCTTCGAGGGCCAGGAGATCTTCCACGGCGCGAACTTCCACGGCCAGCCGATCGCCTTCGTCCTGGACTTCGTCACCATCGCGCTCACCCAGCTCGGTGTGCTCGCCGAGCGGCAGCTCAACCGACTGCTGAACCGTCATCTCAGCTATGGCCTGCCCGAGTTCTTGGTGGCCGCGAACCCCGGTCTGAACTGCGGCTTCGCCGGCGCCCAGTACCCGGCGACGGCGCTGGTCGCGGAGAACCGGACGATCGGGCCGGCCTCCACCCAGTCGGTGCCGTCCAACGGCGACAACCAGGACGTGGTGAGCATGGGCCTGATTGCGGGCCGCAACGCCCGCCGGGTGCTGGGCAACAACAACCGGATCCTCGCGGTGGAGTTCCTCGCCGCCGCCCAGGCGGTCGACGTCTCCCGCCGCTACGACGAGCTGAGCCCGGCCTCGCAGGCGACGTACGACGCGGTGCGGTCGCTGGTGCCCACGCTGGGCGTGGACCGGTACATGGCCGACGACATCGAACTCGTCGCGGCCGCGCTCTCGCGCGGCGAATTCCTCACCGCGCTCGGCAAGTACACCGGGATCGAGCTGCGCTGACGCGGCCGGAACGCCAAGCGCCGCCGGATGGCCTCGTGGGGCCGTCCGGCGGCGCTTGGCGTGCGGGCGGAGCGGGGGGCGTCAGGCGGCGAGGATCTTCTCCTCCGTCGACTCGGCCCCGGCCTCGGCCGGGGCGGCCTGCTCCTGGCCGATCGGCGGGATGTGGCGCATCAGCGCCACGAAGAACACGCCCGCTACGGCGATCAGTCCGGCGGCGACGGCCGCGACGGTGTGGATGCCGCCGGTGAAGGCGGCGCGGACCGGCTCCATCAGTGCGTCGGCCACCTGCCCGGGCAGGCTGTGCGAGGCGGCCGCGGCGCCGGAGACGCTGTCGCGTGCGGCGTCGGCCGCACCGGCGGGAACGCCGGCCGGGACGGTGGAGTGGATCTGGTCGCGGTAGACGGCGAGACCCAGGGTGCCCAGCGTCGCGACGCCGAGGGCGGCACCGAACTCGTTGCTGATCTGGGAGAGCGCGCCGGCCGAACCGGCCTTCTCCGGCGGGACGGTGCCGACGACCATGTTGGTGCCGAGGGCGACCAGCGGGGCGCCGCAGAAGGAGAACACCGCGAAGCCGACGACGAGGGTGGTCGTACCCGAGTCGGCGCTCAGCTGGGAGAAGACCAGCAGGACGGTGACCACGCCGACCAGGCCCGCGCCGATGACGTAGGCGGGGCGCACCTTGCGCGCGATGATCGGGCAGACCATGAAGGAGACGGTCGCCGCCGCCATGCCCGGCAGCAGGCCGAGACCGGAGTCGATCGGGCTCATGCGCTGGGCGGCCTGGAAGTACTGGGTCATCAGGAGCATGACCGTGCCGCCGATGAGGCTGTAGGCGAGCAGGCCGAGCAGCGAGGCGTTGAAGCGGCCGTGGCGGAAGAGGGTCACGTCGAGCAGCGGGGAGGTCAGCGTGCGCTGGCGGCGGACGAAGAGCGTGCCGAGGACGACGCCGAGGACGATGGCGGCGACGGGCAGCGGGTGCCAGCCGTTGCGGGCCAGGTCCTTGATGCCGTAGATGACCGGGATGGTGGTGCCCAGGTTGAGGGCGACGCTCGGCAGGTCGATGCCGCCCGCCTCCGGGTTGGCGGACTCGGGCAGCACCTTCGGTCCGGTGATCAGCAGCAGGACCATCACCGGCACGCCCATGAGGAAGAGCGAGCCCCACCAGAAGTGCTCCAGCATGACGCCGCCCAGCATGGGGCCGATGATGGCGCCGAGGGTGAAGCAGCTGGCCCACAGGCCGATGGCGGTGGCCCGCTGCTTCTCGTCCTTGAACATGGTGGAGATCAGGGCCAGCGTGGACGGGCTGATCGCGGCGCCGGCGACGCCCAGCAGCACCCGGGCGGCGATCAGCATGCCGGGGCTGGTGGCGAACGCGGCGAGCAGGGAGGCGGCGCCGAAGGCCGCGCCGCCCATCAGGAGCAGCTTGCGGCGGCCGATGCGGTCGCCGAGGGTGCCCATGGGCACCAGGAAACCGGCGACCATGAAGCCGTAGATGTCCATGATCCACAGCTGCTGGTTGCTGTTCGCGCCGAGGTCCGCACTCAGATGCGGCAGGGCGAGGAGCAGTACGAAAACGTCGAGGGCCACGAGCAGGGTGGGCAGGGCGAGGATTCCCAGCCCGATCCACTCCTTCCGCCCGGCCTTGGGAGCAGCGCCTGCAGTCATGTGCCTGTTCTTCCCGTCGTCGAGTGTGGTGGGGGCGTTGGCGTCGCTGCCCTGGGACACGCGAGGCCGCCCCCGAGCGTCTCGCTCCGGGCGGGTGGGCCGCATCTCGCAGAATGCCCTTCTGCGCCGGGAACCGAGTGGGTTTCATGAAGCAACCTGGAAGATGCCCGGGGTGATCACCGGCCCCTAACGTCATTGGCGGACACCGGGATGCGGCCCCGAGAAAAGCCCCGATCCCCCCGTCCTTCTGCTTCCCCTCACACATGACATGGAGTCAAGAACATGACCGTCAAGAACAAGCTCGGCCTCGTCACCCGTCTCGGCGCCGCCGCCGCCATCGCCGCCGGTCTGGCCGTCGCCGTCCAGCCCGCCGCCATGGCCGCCTCGCCGGTCGTCTCGGTCTCGCCGGCGACGGGCCTCGCGGACGGGCAGCAGGTCACCCTCACCGCGTCCGGACTGACCCCGAACACGGTCTTCCACGTCGGTCAGTGCGCGTTCGTGGAGCCGACCAAGTACGGCTGTGACGCGACCACTTCCAAGGACGTCGTCTCGGACGCCCAGGGCAAGGTGAACACCACGCTGGTGGTGCACAGCTCCTTCCAGGCCGTGGTGACGGCCGACGGCCAGGTCTGGGGCACGGTCGACGCCAAGACCACCCAGACCCAGGTCGGCCTGGGCAGCAACACGGGTGAGGGCGGCGGCCAGGTGATCAGCTTCAAGTAGTCCGCTCCCCGCTCCCGCATCCCCCTCCGAAGCCCCTGGCATGCCGGCCGCCCGCCGGCCTGTCGGGGGCTCGGGCGTGTCCAAGGGCTCGGGCGTGTCCGGAGTCCCGGGCGTGTCCGGGATGCTGGGCCGGGACAGCACGACGGCGCGGGCCCACGGGGGCCCGCGCCGTCGGTCCTTACGGGGTGTCAGCCGGCCGCGCTCGCCCCGGGCGCGATGTCACCGGCGAAGCGCCGGTGCGGGTCGATCCGGGCCCGTACCCGGTCCACGGCGGCCACGGCCTCCGGGTCGAGATGGCACTGCGGCCGGTCCGCGCCCTCGACCAGGGACGGCACCGTGCGGCCCGTGTTCCAGGGCTCCAGCGCGGCCCGGACGGTGGCGCAGTGCGCCTCCAGGTCCGCCGGGGTGACGGGCCCGAACGGCGGGCCCGAACCCATGTACGCGTAGGCCGCGTCCACCTGGTTCAGTACGCCGCCGCGGGGGTCGGCGTCGGCGAACGCGCCGCCGAGCTGACGTAGCGTCGCCACGACGAGCGGCGAACCGGAGCCCTCGCCGAGCACGCTCAGGAACGCCTCCACCGTGTCGTCGCCGAGTTCCGCCAGAAGCAGGTGGTCGCCGATGAACGGCACCGGATCCGCCGGGTCCATGTGGGCGTCGAGGACACCGGCGGCGTCGGTGAGCGCCCAGGTGTCCATGAGTGGTTCGGCGATGCCCCGCAGCGGTGCGAGCAGGTCCTCGGCCTGGCGCCGGGCGTCGGCCACGTCGTCCGGGGAGGCGGCGAACACCGCGCCGTCGACGCAGATCACCGGGCCGGCCGCCAGCTCGGGCGGGACACCGGGGACCGGGGGCAGGTTCATCACGCGCAGCGAGGTGGTCGCCCGGCGGGGCGCCTGCGCGGCCCAGTCGCGCCAGGCGGTGAGCAGCGGACGGGCGTGGGTCGCGGACCAGTAGGTGCCTCCGGTGACCACCTTCGCCACCGGGAACAGCTCGACCTCGACGGCGGTGACGACGCCGAAGCCGCCTCCCCCGCCGCGCAGGGCCCACAGCAGCTCGGGGTCGTTCCCGGCGTCCGCGCGGACCCACGCCCCGTCGGCGGTGACGAGTTCGACCGCGCGCACGCTGTTGGCGGCCAGTCCGGTGTGGCGGCCGTAGAAGCTGACGCCTCCGCCGAGCAGATAGCCGACCACGCCGACGTGGGCCGCCGAGCCGTGCGGGGCGGTCAGGCCGTGGGGCGCGGCCGCTGCGACGACCTCGCCCCATGTCGTGCCGGCCGGTACCCGGGCGATCCGGCGTTCCGCGTCGACGACGACACCGCCCGCCAGCCGGGTGCGGACGAGCAGGCCGCCGTCGACGGCCGGCCGGGCGCCGGAGGCGTGACCGGTGGTGTGCACGCGGACGGGCAGGTCCCGGTCGGCGGCCGCACGCACGGCGGCGCGGACCTCGGCCACGCTGCGGGCGGTCACGGCGGTGTCGGGCCGCGCCGGTGCGGCGAGGTTGAAGACGGCCGTGGCCTCGTCGTACTCCGCCGTGCCGGGTGCCGCGAGGACCGTCCGCAGGACGTCGTGCTGCTGATTCATGAGAGCGGTCTTCCTTCTGTGCGTCGATGCTGCGTCTGTGCCGCGTCGGGCTCGCCGTGCGTCAGTGCTCGCGTACGGCCGTGATGAACACGAAGGTTCCCGGGCCGCTCTCCTCGCGCACCGTGAGGCCGGCGTCGGCCAGCCAGCGCCTCAGCCGGTCGAGGTCGAACAGCTGGAGGCCACCCTGGTGCTGGGGGAAGCGGTGGGCGGACTGGAAGTAGCCGTAGACCGGGTCGTCGGAGCGGCGGAAGGTCATCAGGGTGAAGGTGCCGCCCGGCCGCAGCACCCGGCTCACCTCGGCGATCGCCGCGCCGGCGTCGGCGTAGAAGGCCTGGAGGGCGTTCCAGCACACGACCGCCCCCAAGGAGGCGTCGTCGAAGGGGAGTTCGGCGGCGGAGGCCAGCACGGACGGCACCTCGGGCAGCCGCCCGCGCAGCACGTTGAGCATGGGCAGCGCGCTGTCGAGGGCGATGAGCCGCTCGGCGCCGACGGTCTCGGCGATGACGGCGGTCCACCGGCCGGCGCCGGCGCCCAGGTCGAGGACGGGCCCGTCGACGGGACGCACATGGTCGGCGATGTAGCGGTCCTCGTCCTGCGGGGTGACGGCGCCGCCCCAGTTGGAGCCGGAGACCCGCAGGAAGGCGGGGCGGGCGACGGCCTCGTAGAACAGGCCCATGCTGGGCACCCGGGACAGCTTCTCCAGGAAGTCGGCTGAGGCGTCGCCCGGTTGCTCCGTGGCGGGCGCGGTCAGGTCGAGGATGCCGCCGGCCACGGGGTAGCGAGCCGCGCAGTCGGCGCAGCGCGCGACACCGTCGTGGGAGGCCAGAGAGCCCCGGCAGGCGGGGCAGCGCAGGGCGCCGAGGTGCCGGGCGAACAGGGCCGCGTCGGCGACGGGGGCGCTGACGTCGCGGCTCTCGGGCAGGGGGGCCTCGGGCAGGTTGCGCGGCTCGCCGTGGCACACCGCCCAGTACGCGCGGGCGCCGGTGCAGCCGAGGACCGTACGGGTGTCGTTCTCCCAGTTCGCCGCCAGCTGCTGCGGCGTCAGTTCCTTGATCCAGCTCTGGTCGAAGGCACGCTCGTCCGCGTTGAGGGTCCACGCCGAGGGGGACGGCCACACCCGGCCGAGGTCCGGGCGGTCCACGTCGAGCGTGCTCAGCGACCGGTCCAGGCGGGAGAGGTCCTCCGCCTCAAGACCGAGCCCGGAGGCCACGGCGAGGACGCGCTCGCGGTCGCCGGGGAAGTGGGAGAGCAGATAGAGCAGGGCGAGGGTGAGCGGTGTGCCGATGCCCTCGGTGCCCAGCAGGTCGAGGTAGAGGTCCAGGTGGGCGCGTACGGCGCGCATGAGCTCGCCGTCCAGGTCCGGGTAGTCGGTCTCGGCGAGCAGGCCCAGCAGGACGGCCAGGTGACCCTTGCGGTCGGTACCGGCGTGCTCCAGGGCGGCGACGAGCGAGGGCACCGCGGCGAGGGCGTCCGCGCTCGCCGCGCCGTCGTCCCACAGGGCGTCCACCAGCGCGCGGAAGGCCGCGGGCACGTCGTCCGGCACGGTGCGTACGAACGCCTCGGCGAGGCCGACGGCGGCGGGGGCGGGGGAAACGGTCATCTGGCGTGTCCTTCCTGGGTCGGTGCGGCAGGCGCCGGCGCCGCGCGCGATGCGCCACGCTGCCAGCGGCCGCGGCAGCGCCGCATCTTCCTGGCTGCGCTCCTGCGTCCCCGCCGCCGCGGGCGGGCGGGTGCAGCAATCCGCAAGATGCGGAGGGCTGTTGGGGCGGCGGACGATACGGCTGGGCGCCCCGGGTGGTCCGGGAGCCGATCCCCGCCCTGTGCGAGCGCGCCCGTGTCCCCTCGACCGACGACCGCCTGGCGGTCAGCCACTGACGGAGCGCTCATGCATCCCTTCCGCATCGACATCCCGCAGGCCCAGCTCGACGACCTGCACCGCCGCCTGGACGCGACGCGCTGGCCCGACGAGCTGCCCGGTGTGGGCTGGGACCGCGGCGTGCCACTGGGTTACCTCAAGGAGCTCGCCGAGTACTGGCGCACCTCGTTCGACTGGCGGGCCGCGGAGGCCCAGCTGAACGCGCACCCGCAGTTCACCGAGGAGATCGACGGCGCCCGTGTGCACTTCCTGCACGTGCGCTCCACCGAGCCGGACGCCACGCCGCTGCTGCTCACGCACGGCTGGCCGGGCTCCGTCGCCGAGTTCCTGGACGTGATCGGTCCGCTGACCGACCCGCGTGCGCACGGCGGCGACCCGGCGGACGCCTTCCACCTGGTGATCCCGTCGATTCCCGGCTACGGGTTCTCCTCGCTGACCGAGACCGGGTGGGACACCGCGCGCATCGCCCGCGCCTGGGCCGAGCTGATGGCGCGTCTGGGCTACGACCGTTATGTCGCACAGGGCGGCGACGCCGGAGCGGTGATCTCCCTGGAGCTCGGCCGCATCGATCCCGAGCACGTCGCCGGCGTGCACGTGAACATGCTGATGACCTTCCCCTCCGGCGACCCCGCCGAGCTGGCCGCTCTCGACGAGCGCGACCAGGCGCGGCTGGGCAAGCTGGCCCGCTTCGACGCGGAGCTGTCCGGCTACATGAAGCTCCAGCAGACCCGCCCGCAGACGCTGGCGTACGCGCTCACCGACTCGCCGGTCGGCCAACTGGCCTGGATCGTCGAGAAGTTCCTGGACTGGACGGGTGCGACGGCCCTGCCCGAGGACGCGGTCGACCGCGACCGGCTGCTGACGAACGTGACGATCTACTGGCTGACGGCCACCGCGGGTTCGTCCGCGCAGTTCTACTACGAGGGCGCTGCCGGTGTGCGCGCCGCGGCGGCCGGGTCCGTACCACCGCCGCTGACCGTGCCGGTGGGTGTCGCCGTCTTCCCGGACGACATCTTCGTGCCCGTCCGCAGCCTCGCCGACCGGGACATCCCCACCATCACGCACTGGACGGAGTTCGAGCAGGGCGGCCACTTCGCCGCGCTGGAGCAGCCCGCCGCCCTCACCGGCGACATCCGGGCCTTCGCCCGCAGCCTGCGCCCCGTGGCCGTGACGGCCTGACGGCGCGGCGCGAACGCCCCGACCCGGTTCGACAAGACAGACCAAGAGAAACGAGGCATCGCATGACCGCCAGGACCGTGATCGACGTCTGGGTGGCCGACCTGACGTTCCCCGGCTACATGGACCGGCTCCACCGGCTCGGAGCGGAGTTCGAGAAGGCGCACCCCGAGTACCGGATCAACATCGAGGGCCGCGACTTCCGGCTGCTGTCGCAGCAGATCGCCGAGGCCGCGCAGGCCGGCCGTCCCCCGGCGGTCGCGGAGTACTACTTCGCGGTCACCCAGGCGGCCCGCGACTCGCGCGCCCGCGACGGGAAGCCGCTGTTCACCTCGGTGCAGAAGGCGATCGCGGGCCGCGACGAGATCCTCGGCGAGCCGGTCGTCATCGACGACCTCGTCCCGGCCGTGCGCGAGTACTACTCGGTCGACGGGGACCTCACCTCGATGCCCGCTGTCGTCACCGCCATGCTGATCTACGGCAACCAGTCGGTCCTGGACAAGGCGGGCATCGGCTCGCTGCCCACGACGTGGGGCGAGATAGAAGCGGCCTGCGAAGCGGTGGCGGCCCTTCAGGGCGGTCCCTCGCACGGTGTCACCTGGTCCAACCACGGGCTGTTCTTCCAGCAGGCGCTCGCCGTGCAGGGCGGTGAGCTGGCCGACAACGCCAACGGCCGCGCGGGCCGGGCGAGCCGCCTGGACCTGTCGTCGAAGGAGATGCTCACCTGGGCCGAGTGGTGGCGGGAGCTGCACCGCCGGGGCCACTACCTCTACACCGGGAAGATCCCGGACTGGGAGGGCAACATCAAGGCGTTCGCCGACCAGGACGTGGCGCTGCGCATCACCTCGTCCAACGACCTCAACTACATGGCGATGGCCGCCGAGAACGCCGGCTTCGAGATGAGTGTCGGCCGCTTCCCGGGCCGCGACGGCGAGGCGTACGGCGGCAACATCATCGCGGGCACGTCGCTGTGGCTGGCCGACGGCCTGGACGAGGTCACCCAGGACGGCGCGCTGGCCTTCATGCAGTTCCTGAACAACCCGCGCAACGCCGCCGACCGGCACATCGCCTCCAGCTTCGTGCCGGTCACCCGCTCCTCCTACCAGCTCCTGGAGGACGAGGGCTGGTTCGAGGCCAATCCGTACCACCGCCTGGCCAGCGGACAGCTCGGCTCCTACGCCGAGGGCCAGGGCGAGGGCGTGCCGCCGTGCCGCGGCGCCCTGTTCGGCGACTTCGCCGGCGCCCAGGACGTCATGACCCGGGCCATGGACGACGTGCTCCAGCGGGGCGCGGAGCCCGCCGAGCGCTTCGCCGAGGCCACCACGGAGGCGCAGGAACTCCTCGACGCCTACGAGAAGGACCGCGTCGACAACGGCGTACGCAACCCCCAGAGCCTGCGCGTGGAGTACTTCCGCGACGCGGAGGCCTACACCGGAGCCCAGCTGGAGAACGCGGTGAAGGGCACGACGAAGTAGCCACCGGCACACCGAGGAGGGGGCGGACCGGCCGGTCCGCCCCCTCCTCGGTGTGCCGGTGGCTCAGGCCGCGAGGCCCGCGGCACTCGGTGCTGTCCCGTGCCGCTCGGGCGGCGCGGGGCGGTAGTAGTCGTCCAGGTCCACGGCCTGGCCGTCGAGGGCGACGCGGAGTTCGGCGAGGGCGCCGCGCAGGGCGGCCTGGACGGCCGGCACCCGGCAGGTGCCGGCGAGGTCCGTCAGGGCGCGGTAGCTCTCCAGCAGACGGTCCCGCTGCTCAGGCGTGAGCGAGGTGTCGTTCGTCATGAAGTCGTGCCGCCTTCCACTTGGTTCGGGGCAGGCTGCCCTGCGGGGCGAGCTCCACCTGGGGCCGGATGCCGATCTCGCGCTTGAACTCCGCGGCGATGCGCGCGCACAGGTCCGCCGCCGCCTCGCCGGTGATCTCGCCCGCCTCGGCCCGGACATGGATGGTGTCGAGTCCGCGCACCGTGCGGATGGACGAGCGGAACTCGTTGACCTCGGTGAAGGAACGCAGTACGTCCTCGATCATCACCGGGGTGACCGAGACGCCCCGGATCTTGCGCATGTCGTCGACGCGCCGCAGGATGCCGCCGTCGAGGAAGTCCCAGGTCCGGCCGCAACCGCATTCGCTGTAGGGCCGCTTGACCACGATGTCCTCGGTCCAGTGGCGGAAGAGCTGCATGCCCTCGCGGTACAGGCCGGTGGTGACGCGGACGCCTTCCTCGCCGTAGCCCACCGGCTGCCGCGTCTCGGGGTGCAGCACCTCCTCGATGACGGTCGGCTCGTTGATGTGGCAGGCGCCGCGGCGCGTGGGGCACTCGAACATGAACACCGCGCCGAACTCGGTCGTCCCGGCGGCGTTGAAGACACGCGCGCCGAAGGCCTGCTCGATGGTGCGGGTCGTGAAGTCGGAGCGCGGCTCCGCGCCCGCCAGCATCACCTGCACGTTGGCGTCCCGGGCGAGGTCGACGCCCATCTCGCCCGCGGTCTCGATCAGCCGCATGGCGTAGCTGGGGGTGAGGCCGAGGACCTCGATCCGGTAGTCGACCAGCAGCCGGACCACCGTCTTCGAGTCCAGGCTGCCGGCCGGTACGACGGTGCAGCCCATGCGCTCCAGCGCGTAGTGCATGCCCCAGAAGCCGGCGAACAGGCCGTATCCGAAGGACACCAGGGCCTTGTGATGGGCGCGCACACCGTTGCTGTACAGGGCGGTGCAGAACGTGTCGGTGATCCACTTCCAGTCGCGTTCGGTGTCGAACGTGCGCACCGGGGGGTTGCCGCTGGTGCCGCTGGTCTGGTGGTGGCGCACCCCGTGCACCGGGTCGAGCGAGGGCCAGGTGCCGTACGGCGGCGCGGCCTGCTGGGAGGCGAGGAGGTCCGCCTTGTACAGCAGGGGCATGCGCTCGGTGTACGCGGCCATCGAGGTGATGCCGTCGGGGATCCGCTCGGCCCAGAAGGGGGAGTTGTGCCGGGCGTGGTCCAGGGCGCGCTGAAGGCGGCGCCACTGCCACTGTTCGAGTTCCTCGCGGGGCATGGTCTCCGCTGTGCCGTTCCAGTACTCCACGTCGCCTCCGGGGTGCGTGACTCCGACTCGGCGAGCCCATCATGCGGTCGGACGGCGGCGCATCTCGATCCGTGCCCTCTTCGAGGCCGTGGGCCTCACGCCGCCAGGACGTGGCCCCGCTCGGCGGCGAACTCCCGGACGCCGCGCAGGAAGTTGGAGATCATGCGCATGCCGTGTTCGGTGCGGAAGCTCTCCGGGTGGAACTGGACGGACTCGATGGGCAGCGTGCGATGGCGCAGTCCCATGACATAACCGTCCTCGGCGGAGCGGGCGGTGACCTCCAGGGTCGCCGGCACGGTCGTCTCGGGCACGATCAGCGAGTGGTAGCGGGTGGCCGAGAAGCGGTCCGGCACTCCGGCGAACAGCCCGCGTCCGTCGTGCTCGACGTGGCTCGCCTTGCCGTGCATCAGCCGCCCCGCCGGTACCACCCGGGCCCCGTAGGCGCGCCCGATGGCCTGGTGGCCGAGGCAGACGCCGAACAGCGGCAGCCGGCCGGCGAAGGACTGCACGATCTCGACGTGCCCGGAGTCGTCCGGGTGACCGGGGCCCGGGCCGAGCAGGATCGCGTCGGGGCGGCGCCGTTCGACCTCCGTCAGCCGCAGGGCGTTGGAGCGCACCATCAGCGGCTCGGCCCCGGCGGACATCAGGTACTGGCGCAGGATGTCGACGAAGCTGTCGAAGGCGTCGACCACCAGGATGCGCGGTCGTGGGCCTGGGTGCCCGGCCGTGGCGGCGGGCGAGGGTGTCGTCACAGCAGCTCCTTTCCGGTGACCGCCCAGTGGGCGGCACTCATCTTGGCCAGCGTCTCGCGCCACTCTTTCGCCGGTTCGGAGTCGGCGACGATCCCCGCCGAGGCGCGTGTGCGGTAGACGCCGCCTTGGTGGAAGAGGGTGCGGATGCACAGCGCGAGGTTGGTGTATCCGCCGATGTCGATCACGCCGAGCGCACCGGCGTACAGGCCGCGGCGGCTGCGTTCGAGGGACTCGATGATCTCCATGGCCCGGATCTTGGGCGTGCCGGTCATGGTGCCGGCGGGGAACAGGGCGGCGATCGCGTCGTAGACGTCCTTGTCCGCCTCCGCCTGTCCGGACACGGTCGAGACCAGGTGCAGGACGTGGGAGTACCGTTCGACGGCGAACTCGTCGGGGACGTCCAGGGAGTCGGCCTCGGCGATCCGTCCGATGTCGTTGCGGCACAGGTCCACCAGCATGGTGTGCTCGGCGATCTCCTTGGGGTCCGAGCGCAGCCGCCGGGCGCCCGCCTCGTCGTCGCCGGTGCGCGGCAGCGTCCCGGCGATCGGCCGCATGGTGACGGCGCCCTGCTCGATCCGTACGAACAGCTCCGGGCTCGCGCCGATGACGCACTGGCCGCCGACGCTCGCCAGATACATGTACGGGGAGGCGTTGCGGCGGCGCAGCCGCTGGTAGACGTCGACGGGGTCGGCGCCGGAGCGGATGGTCAGTTCGTGGCCGATCTGCACCTGGTAGATGTCGCCGACCGCGATGTGTTCCAGGCAGCGTTCCACGTCGCGGCGGAACGCCTCGGGGTCGGTGTCGTCGCTGACGAGCGCCTCGGGCACGTCGTCCGCGGCGGGTTCGGGCCAGGCGCTCTCGGCGTCCTCCAGCAGCGCGGTGATCTCCCGCGGGTCGAACGCCGGCCAGGCGTCGGACTCGTGCAGCAGCAGCTCGGTCCGGTCCTCGCCGACGTCCCGCACCACCAGGCCCTGGTGCAGGACGAGTTCCACGTCCGGCAGGTCGGGCCCCTGCTCGATGAGGTGGGGCAGGTCCTCGACGTAGCGCACGGTGTCGTAGCCGAAGTAGCCGAGGAAGCCGAAGCGGAAGCGGGTCGCCGAGCCGGGGGCGTCGAACAGCGCCTGGGCGGTGCGCAGCAGCGGCCACAGGCCGGCCAGGGTCCGCAGCCGCAGGGTGCCGTCGGCGCCCTCGGCCACCAGCGGCCGGATGCGCTCCAGCAGCGGATCGCGCAGCGCGGGGATGCCCTCGACACGGACGGCTCCGCCTCTGACCGCCACGGACAGCAGTGCGCCGAAGCCGACGAACTGGAAGCGGCACTCACGGATCGGGCCCGCCGCCGATTCGAGCAGATAGACGCTGTCGGCGCCGAAGCGCGCGGCCAGCGCGCGGTAGGCGGGCAGCATCGGCAGCTGGGGGAGCCGGCACGTCCGGGTGGTCACCCGGACCGCGGCCGGTGCCGGGCATGGCTCGGTCATCGCGGGTTCCTTCGGTTCACGTGGTGATCGCGTAGCGGTGCGCGACCTGCCGGGCGGTGACGGCCGCACTGTCGGGGGCGGAGCGCAGATCGAGCACCCGGGCCGCCTTCCAGCTCACGAAGGAGCCGGTGTGGGTCACCGGGTCGAGGTCGGTCTCGATGACGACCCTGGCCCGGGCGCCGGTCAGCGCGCGTAGCCGCCCGGCCACGGCATCGGCGACGGCGTCCGGGTCCGCGGCCCGGGGCAGCAGGTCCATGTGGACGGTGATCTCGTCCTCGCCGTCGCCGGTCCGGTCGATGACGACCTGGTAGCCCAGGCAGCCGCGCACCCCGTCGAGGACTGCCGTCTCCAGCTGTCCGGGGTGGAGCCGGGCCCGGCCGAGCGCGATGCGGTCGGCGGCCCGGCCGACGACCTCGACGACGGGGCCGGGCAGCGGTGCGCCGGCCGGTGCGGGGGTGATGCGGACCAGGTCCCCGGTGCGGTAGCGGATCAGCGGCTTGATGCCGTCGACGAGCATGGTCAGCACCAGCTCGCCCTCTGCGGTGTCGTCGAGCACGGCCCCGCTGTCCGGGTCGATCAGCTCGGTCAGGTAGTTGGGCGCCGACAGGTGCAGCCGGCCGTCGTCGGCGCCCGTGGCGATGCACAGTGCCTCCTGGGAGCCGTACAGCGCGGGGCGTACGACGGCCTGGGGCCACACGGTCGACACATTGGCGGCGAACTGCGGTGTGCAGATCTCGCCGAGCACCAGGAACAGCTTCACCGGCAGTTCGGCGAGGTCGTAGCCGTAGTGCAGCGCGGCCTTGGCGAGGCTCAGGCACAGGGCGGGCGCGCAGACCACGACCTCGACGCCCAGTTCCTCGATCAGGCGCAGCGCCTTCTTGAAGCCGACCCGGGGCGACTCGGGCCAGATCTTGACGTGGCAGGCGCCGAGCGAGGCGGTGACGGCGCTGAACACGTCGCCGAACGCGTACAGCTCCGAGGGGCCCATGAGGCCGACGACCGGCATGCGGTCGCCGAAGCGGGAGCGGAACAGCCGCCGCCAGGACTCCTCGACGGCCGCGTTGGAGGTGGCGATGTCCCTGGGGCCGCGCGGGCACGGTGTGGCGGCGCCGGTGGTGCCGTTGGTCTCGTAGTAGATGCTCGCCTCGCCGACCCGTCCGGACAGCACGTCGTACATCTCGCGCCGCAGGTCGTCCTTGGTGGTGAAGGGCAGCGCCGACAGGTTCTCGGGGGTGACGGCGTCGATGTCCACGCCCGCCAGGTGGCAGCGGTAGAACGGGGAGCGTTCGGTGACGTGGTGCAGCACCGTGGTCAGCTGGTCCTGGCGCCAGTCGGCCAGTCGGGCGTCGGTGAGGGTGGAGTCGTAGAAGGCCCGGCTGACGTTGCGGTAGGCGGCGAGGAAGTCGTCGAGGTTCTGGCCGCGCGCGGGGGCCCGCAGGGTCTGCAGCGCGGTGGTCACGCCGGCACCTTCGTCTCGTTCAGGGCGAGGCCGACGCGCTCGTTGACGTCGCCGGAGACCAGCAGGTCGTCACGGCCGGTCAGCCGGCGGTGCTCGTCGAGCAGCTGGATCATGTCGACCATGCGGTCGACCATGCGCTGCACGTTCTTCAGCCCCTCGTCGTCCTTGAGCGCGTCGCCCCGGTGCAGCGCGTGCACCGTGGCCGGGAACCCGCTGCCCACCACGATCATGCGGTTGAGCAGGGCGTTGACGGTGAGCTGGGCCCACACCTCGCCGGCGCTGTAGCGGCGGGCGACGGAGATGATGCCGGCGACCTTGTTGCTCAGCGGCCGGTCGAAGCGCAGATAGCCGACGCCGGCCCGCTCGATGAAGGTCTGCATCAGGTTCGCGGTGCCGAATCCGTGCACCGGCGCGGCGAAGACGATGCCGTCCGCGTCGATCATCTTCTGCACGACGCCGGGCACGCCGTCGGCCAGTGCGCAGGGGACGGGACGGTCGTTGCAGTCGCCGCAGGGGCCGCACCGTTCCATCCGGATGTTGCGCAGGTCGACGGTCTCGAACTCGACACCACGCTGCTCGGCGATCGCGGCCGCGTGCCGGAGGACGTCGGCGGTGTTGCCGTCCCGCTCCGATCCGTTGATGGCGAGGATCTTCAGACGTGTTGTCACGAGGTGTCTCCTTCGGAGGATCCGGACGGCGCCGGTGCCCGGCGAGCACATTCCCTGCCGTTGTCGGCCCGTTGACTCCCTGAAATCGTCATGTCTCCGCACCGATCCGGGCATCTTCGTAAATGCTGGATGGACCGACGGCCCCGAACCTGGTAGTGGTTCGGGGCCGTCGGCGGTGGAGGAGGCGCGTCGCGCGGGTGGTGCTCAGGCGGTCACGGCGACGGGGAAGGTGTCCAGGCCGCGTACGACCCAGCGGTCGCGGTAGACGGGCGGCTCTGTCGCCCTCAGGCGGGGGAAGCGGGCGAACAGCCGGGGCAGCGCGATCTGCGCCTCCAGGCGGGCGAGCGGGGCGCCCAGGCAGAAGTGCCCGCCGGCGCCGAAGCTCAGGGGCCGGTTGTCGCGCCGGTCCGGATCGAAGCGGGCCGGGTCCGCGAAGCGCCGCGCGTCGCGGTTGGCGGCGGCCAGGATCAGCGTCAGCCGGCTCCCGGCGGGCACGGCGGTGCCGGGCAGCTCGGTGTCGGCGGCCGCCCAGCGGCTGGTGACGTGCACGGGCGGCTCGAAGCGCAGGATCTCCTCGACGTATCCCGTGACGAAGTCCGGGTCCGCGCACAGCCGTTCGGCGAAGGCGGGCCGTTGCAGGGCGAGCAGGGCGCCGTGGCCGATGAGGAAGCTCGTCGTCTCGAACCCGGCCGTGAGCAGCACCATCAAGGTGCCCATCAACTCGTCGTGGCCGAGCCGGTGCGGGTCCTCGTCGTGGGTGTTCACCAGGTGGGTGACGAGGTCGTCGCGGGGCTCGCGGCGGCGCCGGCCGGCGAGGTCGGCGAAGTAGGCGGTCATCTCGTCCATCGCGCAATCGGCGCGCTCCAGGGCCGCGGCGTCGCGGAAGCCGTCCGTGGAGACGGCGATGGTCGAGGCCATGTCGCGGAACCACACCTGGTCCTGCTCGGGGAAGCCGAGCATGGCGCTGATGACGGCGACGGGCAGCCGGGAGGCGAACTCGGCGATGAGATCGACGGCCGACCCCGTGGCGCCGAGACCGGCCATGCGGTCCAGCAGCCGCTCGGTCATCTCCTCGATCACCGAGCGCAGTTGGCGGATCCTCGGCGGGGTGAAGGCGAAGCCGGCCACGGCACGCAGCCGGGTGTGGTCGGGCGGATTGCTGTACAGCATCGAGCTGGTGAAGGCGCGCAGCGAGGAGTGGTCCCGCCAGAGGGGTGCCGACGCGTCGTACCGCGCGGCGTCCTGGACGTGGAGGCGGGTGTCCCGCAGTGCGCGGTCGCACTCCTCGTACCCGACGACGACCAGTTTGCCGGGCCCGAGCCAGGCGGCCTCGCCATGGGCTCGGACCGCCTCGTACCAGGGGTAGGGGTCCTGGCGGCCGCTGACCGTCGTCAGCGCCGCCCAGGCCTCCTCGGCCGTTGTCGTCCCGGTGGCCGTCCGGGGCCTCATCGGGCCGCGGCCAGTTGGATGATGACCGACGGGCCCGCGGGGTGGACCGCCACGACGTCGAGTCCGGCGGCGGCGCCCAGCGCGGAGAACTCGGCGACGCCCCGTTCCTTGGCGCCGTACACGCACAGCATGCGCAGGTCCATGCCGGTGTGCGGCGTTTCTCCGGCGGAGCCGACCGTCTCGATGACGAAGACCGAGCCGTTCTCGCCAGCCGCCTCGGCGCAGCGCCGCAGGATGGCGGTGGCGGGCTCGTCGTGCCAGTCGTGCAGGACCAGGGAGAGCACATAGCCGCCCGCGCCCGGGGGCAGCGGGTCGAAGAAGCTTCCGGCGACGGTGTCGGCGCGGTCCCCCAGCCCGGCGGCGGCGAACCGCTCCTTGGCGGTGTGGGTGGCGTCGGGCAGATCGACGACCGTGCCCCGCAGGGCCGGGTTGGCGTGCAGCAGTTCGGCCAGCAGCGAGCCGTCGCCGCCGCCGACGTCGACGACATGGCCCAGGGACGCCCAGTCGAACCCGGCGACGACACCTGGGGCGCGCTCGGCGACGTCGGCCCCGAGCAGCTTGTTGAAGGAGGCGACGCGGTCGGGGTCGGCGGTCAGGTCCTCCCAGTACTCGCGTCCGTAGCGGACCGGGAAGGCGGCCTCGCCGGTGCGGACGCTGTGCAGCAGCTCGACGAACGACAGCTCGCCGCGGCCCGCGCCGTCGATGTCGAACCAGGCCCGGATGCCGGCCGGGTGGTCCTCGCGCAGTGGTTCGCCGAGGGCGGTCAGGGCGTAGTGCCCGGTCTCGTCGCGTTCCAGGACGCCCCGGACAGCGAGGTAGCGCAGCAGGCGGTCGAGCGCATCGGTGTGCGCGCCCGCGGCCTCGGCGAGCTCGGCCGCGGTGCGGCGCCCCGCGGCGATGTGGTCGGCGATCCGCAGCGTCGCCGCCACGCGCACGGCCATCGGCGTGCCCAGACTCGCCATCGCCCACAGCTTGGCGGCCGATCCGTCCCCGTCACCCAACACGGCATGTCCTCCCTTGGTCGGCGGCCCCCTCCCGGAGCCGTGGCCTTCATCGTGGCGCACGGGCGGTCGGGGGCCATCTCCCTTGTTGCGCTGCTGACTTGGGGGTCGCAGACGGACGGAGCGGCGCTTGTCGTCAGACGCTTTCGAGCGTCTGCCGGCGCTCCGGCTCGGACGCCGCCGCCGCGGGTGCCGCACGGTCCGCGGACAGCCGGCCCGGTGCCCAGAAGCGCGGGCCGAGGTCCAGGGCGAGCGCCGGCACCAGGACCGTACGGACGAGGAAGGTGTCGATCAGGACGCCGATGCAGACGACGAAGCCCATCTGGGCCATCGCCACCAGCGGCAGCCCGGCGAACACGGCGAACGTCGCGGCGAGCACGAGGCCGGCCGAGCTGATGACGCCGCCGGTGCTGCTCAGTCCGATCAGGACGCCCTTGGTGTGACCGTGCAGGGCGGTCTCCTGCTTCACCCGGTGCATCAGGAAGATGTTGT
Organism: Streptomyces sp. NPDC001406; assembly: GCF_042895285.1. Classification (NCBI taxonomy): domain Bacteria; kingdom Bacillati; phylum Actinomycetota; class Actinomycetes; order Kitasatosporales; family Streptomycetaceae; genus Streptomyces; species Streptomyces sp. NPDC001406. Next base: position 100,636 of record NZ_JBIAWG010000020.1, on the reverse strand, counting down.
AGTCGATGCCGAGCGCGACGAGGAAGACGAAGCCCAGCAGCGGCACCGTCCAGTCGACGCCGGGGTAGCCCATGACGTGGTCGAACAGGAGGTTCGAGGCGCCGAGGGCGGCGAAGTAGGACACGACGACCGTCGCCAGCAGGACGAGCGGCGCGACCAGCGCGCGCAGCAGCCACACCAGCACGAGCAGGACGACGAGCAGGACCAGCGGCACCACGACGTCCAGGTCGCGTGCGGCGGCGTTCTCCTTGTCCAGGGCCTGGGCGGCGGTGCCGCCGACGAGTCCGTCGACCCGGTCCCGCAGGGCCTCGACGGTGTGCTTGGCCGCGTCGCTGTCGGGTGTGCCGGGCAGCACGGCGGCCAGCTGGGTGAGGGTGCCGTCGGGGGTGCGGCCGACGGTGCTGACCTCGACGACGCCCTTCGTGCCGCGGGCGGCGCGGGCGGCCTCGGCCGCGTCCGGCGTCTTGACGACGATCGTCGCCGGGTCGGCGGAGCCGGACGGGAAGTGCTGGGAGAGCTTCTCCTGGGCGACGACCGACTCCGGCTTGTTCTGGAACCAGTCGGTCTGGCTCAGCCCCATGTTCAGGCCCAGGGCACCCAGCGCGAGGGCTCCGGTGACGGCGAGCGAGGTGATCCACGAGGCGCGGGGCCGGGCCGCGACGGCCTGGCCGACGCGCTCCCACAGCGGGCGGGCGGCGCGCACGGGCGCGTCCTCGCGCGGCACGAGCGGCCAGAACACCCAGCGGCCGGCGATGACGAGCAGGGCCGGCAGGATCGTGACCATCGCGAGGAAGCCGCACAGGACGCCGATGACGCCGACCAGGCCTATGGAGCGGGAGGAGTTGATCTCGGCGAAGGAGAGGCAGGCCAGGCCGATCGCGACGGTGCCCGCGGAGGCGAGCACGGCGGGTCCGCTGCGGCGCAGGGCGGCCTGCATGGCCGTGTGCCGGTCCGCGTGGCGGTGCAGTTCCTCGCGGTAGCGGGCGATGAGCAGCAGCGCGTAGTCCGTTCCGATGCCGAAGACGAGGACCATCAGCACGCCCGAGCTCTGCGGGTCGACCTGGAGGCCCGCTCCCTTGGCGAGGAGGTAGGTGCCGGCCTGGGTCAGCACGGAGGCGAAGGCGACGGCGAGCGCGGGGAAGAGCCACAGGACGGGGCTGCGGTAGGTGAGCAGCAGCAGGACGACGACGATGAGGCCGGTGGCCATCATCAGCGTGCCGTCGAGGCTGTCGAAGACGGTGAAGGCGTCGGCGAGCGAGCCGGCGGGGCCGCCGACGCGGGCGTCGAGCCCGGGCGGGGCATGGGCGTCCGCGATGCGGCGCAGCTCGGCGATCTTGTCGGCGACGACCGACTGCTCCTTGCCGGGCAGCGGCACGACCACCATGAGGGCCTTGCCGTCCTTCGACTCGACGACCGGCGGCACCTGCCGTCCCTCGGCGGCGACCTTCGCGAAGGCGGCGTGGTCGGCCCGGACCTTGGCGCGGGCCTCGTCGCTCAGTGTGCCCGTGTCGCTGTAGACCACGACGGCCGAGGTCAGGTCGTCGGTGCGGAACTTCTCCAGCTCCGTGTTCACCTTGGCCGACTCGGCGCCGCGCGGCAGGAAGGCGTTGGCGCTGGTGTCCTGGACCTCGCCGAGCTTCCCGGCGAGCGCGCCGAGCGCCATCACCGCGATCAGCCAGGTCACGAGGACGAGCCATTTTCCGCGACGGCTGCCGGGCACGCCGGCAGCTCGCTCGAACCATGCTCGCATGGAGTTCTCTCCTTCAAGGGGGACGTTCCGCGGCCGGGCGCGCTGCGGCCGCACGGCGGGGACGTTTCATCGTCCCGGGCGTTCAATCGGGGCCGCATCTTCCGTATTGCTGAATGCGCGCATGCGGCAGCGCCCGTGGAGCCACGCTCCACGGGCGCTGCGCGGTGCCGCCCGGCGGGTCGGGCCGAAGCCCGGTGCCGGTGGCCTCAGTTGGCGAAGAAGTTCTTCAGCTCGGGCGCGAGGACGGCCGGGTCGACGGCGATGCCCTGGCCGGCCAGGGCGTGCCGGCGGGCGTCCGGCAGGGCGTCGGTGACCGCCTGCGCGGAGGCCTTCAGCCACGCGTCCGCCTCACCGCCGTGCACCACGAACACCGGGGCGGTGACGGATGCCAGTTCCTCGGCCGGCAGGGCGAAGTCGTCGCCGACGATGGTCGTGTCGTACGGCAGCGTGTGCGCCAGGGCTTCGAGGCCCGCCCAGAACGGGGCGAACTTCATTCCGGCGACGGCCTCGGCCGGCGCCCCCATGCCCTCGGTCATGAAGAACTCGACGGCCTCGGCACGCTTGCCGGACGCGCTCAGTTCCACGAGGCGGGCGGTGAAGCCGGCCGGGGGCCGCGGGCCGGACTCGTCGACGACGTACGGCGGGTCGTAGACGGCGATCTGCGTGATGTCCAGACCGGCGGCCGCGGCCTTGAACGCCAGGGCGCCGCCGGCCGACAGGCCGAACACCCTGGCCGAGCCGCCGGCCTCGGCGATCAGTGCCGCGAGGTCCTCGATCTCGCGCTCCACGGCGTACTCGGCGGCGTCGCCGCTGTCCCCGCGGCCGCGGCGGTCGTAGTTGAAGACAGTGAAGTGGGGGGCCAGTTCCTCGGCCAGCTGCGTCATGGTCGGATGCGCCCGCTCGCTGAAGGAACCGCCCACGAGGATCAGCGGTTCGCCCTCGCCGAGGCGGTCGTAGGCGATCGTGGTGCCGTCGGCGGACTGAACTGTGTTCATTGTTCTCCTGAGACGTCAAGCGCCGGGCTGCGCAAGCGGATGTCGGGTGGTGTCCTGGTCCAGCCTGCTGACGGCGAGGGGCGCGGCGCATCTTCGGAATTGCTGCGTCCGCGCACAGGGCGCACGAAGCCCCGAGGGCCGGGAGGCCTTCGGGGCGGGTGGTGCGTGGTCGTGCGTGGTCGGGCGCGGGTCAGCGGGGTCCGGCGACGGTGTACGCCTCCTGCGCCGGGGTGGCGGTCCGGTCGGCGCCGTCCTTGCGGGCGGCCCAGCGTCCGACGGCCTTCACGATGGGGCGTTCGACGAGGTAGTGGCTCGCGCTGGCGGCCAGGATGCTGCCGACGAGCACCGCGGTCATCAGCTCCGGGAAGCCGATCGTGCCGCGCAGCTGGTTCATCAGGCCCGGCTGGGTGCCGAAGACGCTGCCGGTCTGGAACCAGAAGTACATGATGGCGAAGTGCCACAGGTAGATGCCGTAGGAGATGCGTCCCAGGTAGCGCGAGACGGGGTTGGCGACGATCGCGTCGACGACCCGGGACTTGGTGCCGGGGATCGAGAGCGGCATCACCATCAGGTAGGAGAAGACCAGCAGCAGGAAGTACTGGGTCAGAGCGAGGCCGACGCCCTCGTAGTCGCCGTAGCCGGGGCGGCCGAAGGGCTGGGTGCAGTTGAAGGCGTAGACGGCCAGGGCACCGATCCAGAACAGCAGCGGGTGGTTGGCGGCGATCCGGTACAGGGCGGGCTTGCGGTCGGGCCGCAGCTCGGCGAGGACGTGCAGGAGGGCCATCGCCATACCGAGGGCGAAGGCACCGCCCACCCCCAGCGGCCACCAGTACTTGGTGGGGTAGATGCCCATCTGCGGGCGGTGGATGTAGTACGTCCACACCGCTGATCCGACGGTGATGAGCGCCAGCGGCACCATCATGCGGCGCACCTTGCGCACCGGGTCGTCCGTGCCCCGGGCCAGCCAGTGCATCAGTACGGCCAGCAGCGGGAGGGCCAGGTAGTACTGCATCTCGGCCGGGACGGTCCAGGCCGGGTCCATGCCGGCGATCCACGTGTAGTCGTAGACCTGGAGCATCAGGATCGGCCGCAGCACGTACCAGACTCCGTCGACCGCGTCGAAGTTGAGCAGGAACACGCAGACCAGCGACAGCAGTATGTAGGCGGGCCACAGCCGGGCCAGGCGCTTGGCGAGGAACGGCCCGACCTTGGGGCGCTCGCCGCCGCCGAGTGTCCAGCGGGCGAAGGGCCGGTACAACAGCATGCCGGACAGGACGAAGAAGGGACCCAGCGCCAGCGGGCGCATACCGGCCAGCAGGTCGGCGAGGGCCTGGTTGCCGGGCCGTGCCGTGTAGGCACCCATGACTCCGGCGGCGAAGGACGTGTGGACGGCCGCCACTCCGAGGGCACACAGCGCGCGGACACCGTCGAGTCCCCCGACGCGCTTGGTCTGTGGGGCCGGTGCCGCGGCCCGATTGGCATTCACTGCGTCAGAGCTCCTCTGTGTCTCGATGGCTTGTTCAGCATGGGCATGGCGTGATTGCGGCGCCATCTTCTGCCGTGCGGTGTTGCCGCGGGCCGCCGCGACCCGGCGGTCGGCCGCCAACTGCCGTATGACGCACGGCAATCCAGGAGATGCAGCGCCCGGCGGCCCTGTGTGACCGTTCCGGCTGACCCGTCAGGCCGCCTGCGTGCGGGCTGCCCTCGGCAGGGACGAGCGATTGGACGTAAGCGATGGTCTCCACCTCGATTCACGAACGCTTCGCCGCGCAGGCACGCCGGACGCCGGACGCGGTGGCGGTGTCGGCGGGCGACGAGACACTGACCTACCGTCAGCTGGACGAGCGGGCCAACCGCCTCGCCCACCGGCTGCTCGGGGCGGGCGTCGAGCCGCAGGATCCGGTCGCGGTGCTGATGGAGCGCTCCGCCGACCTGGTGGTCGCGATCCTCGCCACCCTCAAGGCCGGTGCCTTCTACCTGCCGCTGCACAGCGCCTATCCGCTGCCGCGGATGCAGCAGATCATGGACCGGGCCGGCTCCCCGGTGCTGCTCACGGACCGGGCGAGCCGGTCACGCGGGCTGCCCCGCACCCGCCAGGTCGTCCTGCCCGCCGGCGACGACGCCACGGCCGCGGCCCCCGCCACCGACCCGGGTGTCCCGGCGGGGCCCGAGGCGCCGGCGTACGTCATCCACACCTCGGGCTCCACCGGTGAGCCGAAGGGCGTCACGGTCCCCCACCGCGGTGTGCTCGGCCTGGTCGACGACTCCTGCTGGGACGGTGACGCACACCGGCGGATCCTGGCGCTCGCCCCGTACGCCTTCGGTGTCTCCACCTACGAGCTGTGGGTCCCGCTGCTGCGCGGCGGCGAGATCGTGCTGCCGCCGCCCGGCGACCTGGACGTGCGCGCGGTGCGCGGGCTCATCACGGCGCACGGCATCACCGCGCTGCACGTCACCGCCGGTCTGTTCCGGCTCTTCGCCGACGAGGCCCCGGACAGCTTCGCCACCGTGCGCGAGGTCCTGACCGGAGGGGACGTCACCTCCCCGGCCGCCGTCGGGCGCGTCCTGGACGCCTGCCCGGGCCTGGTCGTGCGCGCCATGTACGGCGCCACCGAGGTGTCCTCGTTCGCCGCCTCCGCGACGCTGACCGCGCCCTACGAGCCGACCGCGGTGATACCCGTCGGCCGGCCGCTGGACACCGTCGACGCGCGGCTGCTGGACGAGCGGCTGCGGCCGGTGGCGGACGGCGGGACGGGGGAGCTGTACATCGCGGGCGAGCGGCTCGCCCTCGGCTACTACCGGCGGCCGGACCTGACGGCCGAACGCTTCGTCGAGGACCCCGAGGCTCCGGGGTCCCGGATGTACCGCACCGGCGACCTCATGCGGCGCGGCCCGCGCGGCCTGGAGTTCGCCGGCCGCGTCGGCGACCAGGTCAAGATCCGGGGTTTCCGCGTGGAGCCGGCCGAGGTGGAGCACGTGCTGGCGGGGCGCGAGGGTGTGGCCCACGCCGCCGTCGTCGCCCTGGAGCAGGAGGGCGGCGAGCGGCGCCTGGTCGCCTACCTCGTGCCCAAGGCACCGGGTCTGGACCTGGCGGCGCTGCGGACCGCCGTCGCCCAGGTGCTGCCCGACTACATGGTGCCCGCCGCGTTCGTCGAGCTCGCCGAGCTGCCCCTGACGGCCAACGGGAAGCTGGACCGCGCGGCGCTGCCCGCGCCCGCACCGCGGCACGGCACCGGCTCCGCCCCGGCGGCCGGCGAACGGCAGGACGTTCTGTGCGCGCTGTTCTCCCGCGTGCTCGGTGTGCCCGAAGTGGGCGTGGACGACAGCTTCTTCGCGCTCGGCGGTGAGTCGCTGCAGGCCGTGCGCCTGGCCTCCCGCATCGAGGCCGAGCTGGGGTACGAGATCTCCGTCGGCGATGTGCTGAACCATCCGACGGTCGCCGAACTGGACCGCCGCCTGGAGGAACTCGCCGAGGAGGCCGGACTCGCGGGGGCCGCGCGATGACCGGCCGGCCCGCCGCCGGGGGCACCGCCGGGCGCGAGTGTGTCGTCCTCGTCAACACCCTGGGCCGGCACTCGCTGTGGCCCGCCGAGCTCAAGACCCCGGCCGGCTGGCCGGTCGCCCACGGCCCGGCCGCCCGCGCGCAGTGCCTCGACTTCATCGACCGGGCCTCGAACCACCGCCATGAGGCGGCCGAGGCGGCCGCCGCCTGAACCCCGGCGGCCGCGCCCGCGGGCGCACCGCCCCACCACCCGGAGAGGACTGGATCACGTGAGCATCACCGCCGTACCGCCAAAGGCGGAGGGTATTGCCCAGCGCATCCCGCTGTCGTACAACCAGGAGTTCCTGCGCGCGTTCGACAAGGGCGAGACGGACGGTGCCTTCGGTCACCGCCACACCCTGGTGTGCGGCTGGCGGGTCACCGGCGAGATCGACCTGACCGCCCTCCAGCTGGCCCTCGACGACGTCGTGGTCCGCCACGAGGTGCTGCGCACCTCCGTGCGCGGCGACGAGCAGGGCGGCCACCAGGTGGTCGAGCCGCCGTCGCCGGTCCCGCTGGAGGTCCGCGAGCTGGGCGCCGACGCGGCGACGTCGCGTGACGTGCGTGCCGAGGAGTTCCTGAACGAGCTGGACGCCCGCCCGTTCGGGGTGCGCGAACTGCCGCATCTGCGCGCCGCCGTGGGCCGCTTCGACGCCACGGACGCGGTCCTGGTGCTGGCCACCCACCACACCTCCACCGACGCCTGGTCGCTGCAGGTGATCATGCGCGACCTGGCCGCCGCCTACGCGGCGCGCGTGACGCACCAGCCGGCCGACCAGGCCGTACCCGCGCAGTACCAGGAGTTCGCCCGCCGGCAGCAGGACACCGCCGCGAGCGGACGCGTGGACCGTGCGCGCGGCTACTGGCGCGAGCGGCTGGCGGGGGCGCAGATCACCGGGATCACCTCGGACCGGCCGCGGGACGAGAACCTGGCGAGCGCGTACGGCGTACACCGGTTCGTCTTCGACGCGCAGCTGTCCTCGGCCGTCCTGAGGTCCGCCAGGGATACGCGCTGCACGCCGTTCATGGTGATGGCCGCCGCCTACGGCGTGCTGCTGCGCGAGCGCACCGGCACCCCCGACGTGGTCTTCCCGACCTTCTCCTCCGGCCGCTACGAGGAGCGGTTCATGGACGCGGTCGGCCCGTTCTTCAACTTCATGCCCGTACGGATCGACACCACCGGCTGCGAGACCCTGGCCGAGGTGCTGGAGCGGGCGCGCGCCGCCTGTGTCGGCGCCTACCAGCACGAGATCCCCTTCGCCCGGATCGCCGAGGACAGCCCCGCGCTGCTCGCCCCGTTCGCCAACGGCTCCCTCGCCGTCGTCGCGTTCGAGGTGCTGCAGACCGCGTTCCCGATGGAGGGAACGCCGGCCGGCGGCCTGCGGTTCGCGGAGATCCGGCACAGGACCCTGTCGCAGCGGGTCAGTTCGGCGATCCCGGACGGCGGTCTGTGGGCGATGGACGTGCTGCCGAACGGGCAGCTCGCCGGAAGCCTGAAGTTCGACCACAACCGCTTCGACGAGTCCACCGCGGCCGAACTGGTGGCCCGCTTCCGCGAACTGCTGAGCACGCTGGCCGACGCGCCCCACACCCCGCTGGACTGACCCGCGGGAGCCGAGCCCCCTTCGACGCCAAGAGGATCCATCGACGATGACAACCCTGGCCCCCTTCGCCCCCGTGACTCCCCCGGAGCCCGGCCTGACCCCCGAGGAGATCGTCGCCCGGGCCGAGGCCCTGGCCGCGACCCTGGTCGAGCGGCAGGCCGAGACCGAGCGGCGCGGCTTCTACGCCGAGGACACCCACGAGGCCTTCGCCCGCGCCGGCTTCTACCGCATCCTCGTACCGCGCCGTTACGGCGGCTACGAGTTCGGCCCCGAGACCTTCATGAAGGTCTCCATGGCGCTGGCCCGCGGCTGCCCCTCGACCGGCTGGATGTACCTCTTCGGCGCCGCGCACGCGCTGGTCGTGGGCACCCTCTTCGACGAGGCCACGCAGGCGGAGCTGTTCGCCGGCGGCGACTTCATCTGTCCCGCGACCGTCGCCCCGGCGGGCTCGGCGCGGCCCGACGGCGAGGGCGGCTGGGTGCTCGACGGCACCTGGAGCTACTGCTCCGGCGCCCCCTATGCCACCCACTTCATCGGCCACACCCTGGTCGCCCAGGGCGAGGGCGAGCCTCCCGCGCCGATGCTGTTCGTCGCCCCGCGCGAGCAGTTCGAGCGCCTGGACGACTGGGGTGCCCAGCTCGGCCTCAAGGGCAGCGGCTCGCACAGCATCCGCATCGAGGGCGGCCGCGTGCCCGGGCATTACACGCTCGGCGGGCACCTGAGCCTGATGCCGGTCACCGAACAGACCCCGGGGCGAAGCCTGCACGGCCCCGAGTACGGCGGCGGTCCGCTCAGCTTCATGCTGCTGGAACTGGGCGTCCTCGCCGTCGGCATGGCCAAGGGCGCCCTGGACGCGTACGAGCAGCTGATGCGCAGTCGTACGACGACGTTCTTCCCGATCGTCCCGCGCACCGAGGACCCCGACTTCCAGTTCCGCTACGGCGAGGCCACCGGCATGATCGCCGCGGCCGAGGCGGCGGTGCTGCACGCCACGCAGCAGTGGCAGGAGCTGTGCCGCAAGGAGGCGGCGGCGTTCACGCGCGAGGAGGAACTCCGGCTGGCCACCATCAGCCGGGAGGCCGTGCGGCTGTCCTGGCGGGCGGTCGAGGGGCAGCTGTTCCCGACCGCGGGGTCCAGCTCGGTGCGGGCCGGCGAGCGCATCGAGCGGGTCTGGCGCGACCTGTCCACGCTGCACAGTCACGCCGGCAACGGCGTCTTCCTCTCCTCGCTCGCCAACCGCGAGCTGGCCCAGGCGCACTTCGGTACGGCCGGCCGGTGAGTGCCGCCGCGCTGCGCCCCTGGACGCCGCCTTTGCCCACGCCCTCACTTTTGACAGATCGGGATGAACCCATGGAACAAGGCTGCCCCTTCGCCCTCGACACCACCGGCCGCGACATCCACGCCGAGGCCGCGGCTCTGCGGGCCAAGGGCCCGGCGACCCAGGTGGAGCTGCCGGGCGGTGTGCTCGCCTGGTCGCTGAACGGACACGCGGTGATCAAGCAGGTGCTCGCCGACCCGCGCGTGACCAAGAGCGCCCGCAACCACTGGCCGGCCTTCGTCAACGGCGAGGTGCCGCCGGACTGGGAGCTGATCAGCTGGGTCGCGATGGACAACATGGTGACGGCCTACGGCAAGAACCACGTGCGGCTGCGCAAGCTGGTCGGCAAGGCGTTCACCCCGCGCCGCGCCGAGGCGTTCCGTCCCCGCGTGGAGGAGCTGACCGACCAGCTGCTCGACGCTCTGGAGCAGGCCGGACCCGGTGAGACGGTGGACCTGCGCGAGCGGTTCGCCTACCCGCTGCCGGCCCGGCTGGTGGCCGACCTGATCGGCATGCCGGAGGAGGCCCGCGCCAAGACCGCCAAGGTCATCGACGCGATGGTGGACACCACCATCACCCCGGAGCAGGCCCAGGGCGTGCTGGCGGGCTGGCGCGGCGCGATGGCCGACCTGATCGCCGACAAGCGGCGCGAGCCGGGCGAGGACATCACCAGCGACCTGGTCGCCGCCCGCGACGAGGACGGCTCGCGGCTGTCCGAGGACGAGCTGACCGACACGATCTTCGCGATCCTCGGGGCCGGCTCGGAGACCACGATCAACTTCTTCGACAACGCCATCACCGCGCTGCTGAGCGACCGTTCGCAGCTGGAGCTGGTCCGTTCCGGGCGCGCCACCTGGGACGACGTGATCGACGAGACGCTGCGCGTGGAGTCGCCGCTGGCTCATCTGCCGCTGCGGTACGCGGCGCAGGACATCGAGCTGGACGGGGTGACCATCCCGAAGGGCGACCCGATCCTGGTCAACTACGCCGCGGTGGGCCGTGATCCCGAGCTGCACGCCGCCGCGCCCGAGACGTTCGACCTCACGCGGAGCGACAAGTCCCATCTGTCGTTCGGGTTCGGGCCGCACTACTGCCTGGGCGCGGGCATCGCCCGCCTGGTGGCCACGACCGGTCTGTCCCGGCTGTTCGAGCGCTTCCCGGACCTGGAGCTGGCCGTCGGCCGCGACGAGCTCCAGCCGCTGCCGACGTTCATCATGAACGGCCACCGCGGCCTGCCGGTGCGGCTGAACGCGAAGGTGCCGGCCGGCGCCGCCGCCCGCTGAGCCCCGCACGCGAAGGGCCGTCCGGGACACGAGGTCCCGGACGGCCCTTCGGTTTGCCCGGTGGCGGGCGTGGGCCCGGGTGAACGGTGGGGGTGCGGCCGTCGGTTCGGCCGCGGCCGCACACGGGTGAGCCCGTCCCGCGCCTGGCGCGGGACGGGCTCACGGCTCACGGCTCACGGCTCCCGGCGGGGAGCCGGCACGGGCGGCCGCAGCGCCCGCGGGTGCTACGCGGCGAGGGCCGCCGCGGACTCGCGTGCGCCCTCCTCGACCCGCCGCAGCATGTCGGGGCTCATCAGCGCGTCCGGTGTGGCGACCAGGCCCGCGACACGCATGAACGTGGCCGTGACCTCGCCGTCGACGACGGCCGCGGCGTGCAGCGCGGCCATGAAGGCACCGGACGCCTCCCACTCGGGGGTGCGCTCGCCCTCGACCTCGGGGTAACCGAGGTCGGCGCCGGCGGAGAACTGCCAGGGCACCTCGATGACCTGCGCGATGTCCGCCAGGAACGCCTTCGGGTCGACCTCGCCCCGGCTCAGGTGGTCGCGCAGCACCAGCGCCTCCAGCGCGGCGACGGTCATGCCCTGCCCGTACACCGGGTTGAAGCTGCACGCTGCGTCGCCCAGGACCAGGAAGCGGCCCGGGAAGCGGGACAGCCGCTCGTAGTGGCGGCGCTGGCTGGCCGGGTAGCGGAAGACCGCACCGTCGTCGACCGGCTCGGCGTCATGGATGACGTCGTGGATGTCGGGCACCGGCAGGGTGCGCGTCCACTCCAGGAAGCCGGGCAGGTCGGCGGGGGCGCTGTCGCCGAGCACGCCGGTGAGGGAGACGACGACGAGGCCGTCCTCGATCCGGGACAGGAACGCGCCGCGCCGGTGGCTCGGCGAGGAGACGGGGTTGATCGACAGGTCCCCGGCGAGCACCGCCTCGTCGCGCAGCCGGAACTTGCGCGTGGTGTAGCTGAGGTCGATGCGGATGCGCGCCTCCTCGGGGCGCTCGTAGCCGAACTCCTCCAGCCACAGCGGGGTGCGCGAGCCGCGTCCGGTCGCGTCGACGACGAGGTCCGCCCCGATCGTCCGCTCCCCCGCCCCCGGCTCCTGGGACTGCACGCGGACACCGGTGACGGTGTCGCGGGCGTCGTCGGCCACCAGCCCGACGATGTCGTGCCGCTCCAGCAGGGTCACGCCGGGCAGCGCCGCGACCCGCTCGCGCACCCGGCTCTCCAGCACCGGGCGCGTGGCCGAGACGCAGATCAGACCGGTCGTACCGGGGCTGAGCCGACGGCCGTTGAAGAACCAGCGCAGCTCGCCCAGGTCGCCGGTCGGGACACCGGCCTCGACGGCGTCGCGGGTGAACCCGGGAAACAGCTCGTCGAGGATCTGCTGCCCGCGTGCGAGCAGCCCGTGGACGTGGCGTCCCTGCCCCACGCCCTTGCGGGCCGTGGTCGCCTTGCTGATCGTGTCGCGCTCCACGACGAGCACCTCGTCGTAGGAGTCGGCGAGCACCCGCGCGGCCAGGAGCCCCGCCATGCTGCCGCCGAGCACCACCGCGCGCTCGCCCACCCTGTCGGTCATGGACTTCACCTCTCTAGCGATGCGGGCGCCGTCAGGCGGCGTGGCGCGGAGTGTTCTGGTAGGCGGCGAGGAACCACTGCCCCTCGCGCTTGACGACGACCCAGGAGGCGTGGACGGCGCGCTCGGTGCTCGGCTCGCTCTCGCCGGGGGCGAGGACGCCGCCCCGGGTGATCAGGATGCCGGACTCGCTGTTGGCGAAGCGCAGGTCGACGGGGGTGCCGGTGACGCGGGTGCCCTTGAACGGGCCCGCGAACGCCTGGGCCATGAAGGCGCGGATGGCGTCCCGGCCCTTCTGGAAGACGCCGGGGATGATCATCGTGCCGTCGGGGGTGAAGACGCCGGCGAAGGCGTCGGCGTCGTGCGCGGCCCATGCCTCGACGATGCGCTGGGGCAGCGCGGCGATGGCGGCCTTGTCCTCGTCGGTGACGGTGATGGTGGTCTCGGTGCTCTGCGCGGTCATGTGCTGCTCCTGGGGCGTTCGGTCGGTGAAGGGGCTCAGATGTAGGTCGGTGAAGGGGCTCAGATGTAGAGGGTGTTGGGCTCCAGGCCGCACAGGACCCGGCCGTACAGCTCGTTGTTGGTGTCCGGGTTCATCAGCGCGTGGAGGCTGACGGCCTGGATGTCGCGGCTGATCCGCTGGATCGGGACGTCGCGGTAGATCGAGGAGCCGCCGGAGGCCGCGGCGAGGATGTCGACGGCCTCCTTGGCGAGGCGGACCACGGCGCCCATGTCGGCGCGGGCGCGCGCCCGCTCCTCCACGGTGAACTCCTCGCCGGTCAGGCCCTTGGCGTCGACGAGGTCGGCGAGGCGGTGGGCGTGGAACTCGGCCTGGTCGATCTTGAGGGTGGCCGTGGCGACCTGGTGGTGGGTCAGCGGCGCCTCGGCCTGGGTCTCGTACGCGGTGTAGGTGAGGGTGCGGCCGGGCAGCCGCTCGAAGAAGACGTCGCGGGCGGCGCGGGCGAGGCCGAGGACGGTGCCGACCGAGGAGGCGGCGGCGACCGGCAGCAGCGGGACGCGGTAGACCGGGCTCGCGGCGTTCAGCTCGGAGGCGTACTGGCCCTGCAGGATCGCCGGGAGCGGGATCACCCGCTCCTGCGGTACGAAGACGTCCTGGGCGACGGTGCTGACGCTGCCGGTGCCGCGCAGGCCCGAGGTGTCCCAGTCGTCGATGATCTGGAGGTCCGACATCGGGACGAGGGCCATCACCGGCAGGTGCCGGCCGTCGGGCGTCGGCTGGACGGCGATGATCTCCTGCCAGTGGGCGTGCCGGGCGCCGCTGACGAAGCCCCACTTGCCGTTGACGACGATGCCGCCCTCGGCCGGGGCGGCCAGCGCCGACGGGCTGAGCGTGCCGCAGATGCGCACGTCGGGGGTGGCGAACACCTCGTCCTGGACGCTGTCGGGGAACAGGCACGCCATGAAGGTGGGGATCCAGTAGACCGATGTCGTCCAGGAGGCCGCCCCGTCGGCGCGGCCGAGCTCTGCGGCGACCTCGACCAGAGTGCGGGTGTCGACCTCGTAGCCGCCGTAGCGCTTGGGCACGCGAAGCTTGAACAGTCCCGCCTCGGCCAGTGCCTCGATCGTCTCGTCCTGCAGCCGCCGGTCCTCCTCCGCCTGCGCGGCGTTCTTCTTCAGCAGCGGTGCGAGTTCGCCGGCACGCTGCACCAGGTGCGCTCGCGTGGGGATGTCGGCGGTGAGCATCGTGGGTCCTCCCGGAAGGTACAGAGGTGTCGGTCGTCGAAGCGGGACCGTTTCGCGCACCCGACGCTCACACCGCTAAGGCCCTCGAGGCACCTCCGTCCGTGCGCTGTTGCGGTGCTCGGCGCGACTTCGGCACGTCGGCGCGGGGAGGGGCCGGCTCCCGCACGCAGCAAGAAGCCTCGGCCGGCCGGCGGCTGTCACGATGAGGCGCATGACCGATCAGCAGCACGCCGGAGCCGGCCGCGAAAGGGCTTCCGCCGCCCGTCCGTTGACGGGCGAGGAGTACGTCGAGAGCCTGCGGGACGACCGCGAGGTGTATCTGTACGGGGAGCGCGTCAAGGACGTCACCGCGCACCCGGCCTTCCGCAACCCGGTGCGGATGACGGCCCGCCTGTACGACGCGCTGCACGACCCGGCCCACCGCGAGGTGCTGACCACCGCGACCGACACCGGCAGCGGCGGCTACACGCACCGGTTCTTCACCACCCCGCACAGCGCCGAGGACCTGGTGGCCGACCAGCAGGCGATCGCCGCCTGGTCGCGGATGAGCTACGGCTGGATGGGGCGCAGCCCCGACTACAAGGCCGCCTTCCTCGGCACGCTCGGCGCCAACGCCGACTTCTACGCCCCCTTCTCGGACAACGCGCGCCGCTGGTACCGCGAGTCGCAGGAGAAGGTCCTGTACTGGAACCACGCGATCGTGCATCCGCCGGTCGACCGCAGCCGCCCGGCGGACGAGGTCTCGGACGTCTTCGTCCACGTGGAGAAGGAGACCGACGCGGGCCTGGTCGTCAGCGGCGCCAAGGTGGTCGCCACCGGCTCGGCGCTCACCCACCACAACTTCATCGCGCACTACGGCCTGCCGGTGCGGAAGAAGGAGTTCGCGCTGGTCGCCACGGTGCCCACGGGCGCGCCGGGGGTGAAGCTGATCTGCCGCCCGTCCTACACCGCGATGTCCGCCGTCATGGGCAGCCCCTTCGACTATCCGCTGTCGTCGCGGCTGGACGAGAACGACACGATCCTCGTCCTGGACAAGGTCCTGATCCCGTGGGAGGACGTCTTCGTCTACGGCGACATGGCCAAGATCCAGATGTTCTCGGGGCAGTCGGGCTTCCTGGAGCGGTTCACCTTCCACGGCTGCATCCGCCTCGCCGTGAAGCTGGAGTTCCTCGCCGGGGCGCTGGCCAAGGCGCTGGAGATCACGGGGACGCAGGACTTCCGGGGCGTGCAGACGCGCCTGGGCGAGGTGCTCGCCTGGCGGAACCTGTTCTGGGGGCTGTCGGACGCGGCCGCGCGCAATCCGGTGAAGTGGCGCAGCGGGGCGGTGCTGCCCAATCCGCAGTACGGCATGGCCTACCGGTGGTTCATGCAGATCGGCTATCCCCGGATCAAGGAGATCATCCAGCAGGACGTGGCCAGCGGCCTGATCTATCTGAACTCCAGCGCCGAGGACTTCAAGAACCCGCAGATCCGTCCCTACCTCGACAAGTACGTGCGCGGTTCGGACGGCATCGACGCCGTCCAGCGCGTCAAGGTCCTGAAGCTGCTGTGGGACGCGGTGGGCACCGAGTTCGGCGGGCGGCACGAGCTGTACGAGCGCAACTACTCGGGCAACCACGAGAACGTCCGCACCGAGCTGCTGTTCGCGCAGACGGCGAGCGGGCAGCTCGACGACTACAAGGCGTTCGTCGACCAGTGCCTGTCCGAGTACGACCTGGACGGCTGGACGGTTCCCGATCTCGACTCGTTCGAGGGGCTGCGCGAGGCCCGCGGGGGCCTGCTCGGCGGCTGAGCCCTCAGGTCCGGTCCAGCAGGTCGGCCAGGAACGGCGCGATGACTCCGGACACCACCTTGCAGTCCAGGACCAGGGTGCCCGGGCAGCCCGCCGTACGCCAGCGCCGTACGGCGTCGAGGTCGTCGGGGCGCCGTACCGTGACCGCGGTGGCGCCCAGCCCGCGGGCCACCGCGGCGAAGTCGGTGTCGGCGAAGGACAGCGTCGCCGGGTCGGCGCCCTGCGGCGCGTACATGTGCTCCTCGAAGCCGTAGGCCGCGTCGTCGTAGACGACGACGAGCGCCGGCCGGCCCGAGCGCACCAGTGTGTCCAGCTCGGGCAGGCCCATCAGAGCGCCGCCGTCGCCCACCGCCGCCACGGTCAGCCGGTCGGGGCGGCCCACCGCCGCGCCGACCGCGCCGGCCAGGCCCAGGCCGATGCTCTGGAAGGCGGCGCCGGTGAAGACGAAGCCCGCCGGGTCGGGGACGGGCCAGTACATCCCGGGCCAGGCGATGAAGTGCCCGCCGTCCAGCACCACCGTGCGTTCCTCGGGCAGCAGCGCGGCCAGGGACCGGGTCAGGGTGTGCGGGTCGATCCGGTCGGCGGTGGAGGCGTCCTCGTGGGCGAGGGCCGCCCATCCGGCGCGCGCCCGGACGACCTGTGCGACGCGCCGGTGGCGCCAGTCCGGCACGGGCAGCGCCCGCTTCTCGACCGCGTCGAGCAGCTGTACGGCGACGGCGTGGGCGTCGCCGGGCACCAGGAGGTCGGTCCGCTGCGCCCGCCTGCGCTCGGCGATGTCGACCTGGACGACGGTGGCCGCCGGGTCGAGGATCCGGCCGCCGTGCAGGGTGAAGGTGTCCAGGCTCGCGCCGAAGGCGACGACCACGTCGGCCTCGCCCATCAGCGCGGCCGCCTCCGGTGCCGCGAAGCCGCCGCAGACCCCCAGCGACCAGGGGCTGTCGTGGAACAGTCCGCTCGCCATGACGGTGGTCGCGAACAGTGCGCCGAGGCGGTCGCCCAGCTCGCTGAGGATCTTTCCGGCGCCGGAGTGCCAGGCGCCGAGTCCGGCGATGAGCAGCGGGCGGCGCGCCCCGGCCAGGGCGTCGAGGACCGGCTCCAGGGCAGGGCCGTCCACGGCGGGCGGCAGGCTCGCCGCGCCCGGCGCCACGGCGTCGCGCTCGTCGGGGAGCGGAAGGCCGAGCAGGTCGCCCGGCAGGAACAGGGCGACGGGGCAGCGTCCCTCGCGGGCGATGCGTACGGCGTCGGCGGTGTCCGCGCGGGCCGTTCGTGGCTCGGTGAGCCGGACGACACGGACCCCGAGCGCGGCCATGA
Source organism: Streptomyces sp. NPDC001406 (assembly GCF_042895285.1). Lineage (NCBI taxonomy): Bacteria > Bacillati > Actinomycetota > Actinomycetes > Kitasatosporales > Streptomycetaceae > Streptomyces > Streptomyces sp. NPDC001406. The sequence goes on along the minus strand of NZ_JBIAWG010000020.1, from coordinate 83,770 downwards.
GCGCGCTCTGGTCGATGTCGTGCGGCCTCAAGCCGCTCGACGGGGCGTCGCCGCACAACAGGACGACCCCGCTGCGGTTCTTGGCCGCGTCCGCCAGCGCGGTGACGGTGTTGGCGATGCCGGGCCCGTGGGTGGTGGTGCAGATCGCGACGTCGCCGGTCGCCCGGAAGTAGGCGTCGGCCATCGCCATGGCCCCGCCCTCGTGCCGGGCCGCCGTGTACCGCACGCCCGCCGCGGTGAGCGCGGCGGTGGCCAGGATGTTCCCGCCGCCCACCACCCCGAACGCGTGCCGGATGCCGCTGCCGGCGAGGGTCTGCCCGACGGCCTGCGCGAGTGTGGTCATGCGTGACTCCATGGGTTGCGTCAAACGACTTACCGGTCGTGCGGAGCGGGCCGCACCGGATGGCGCGTCCCCGGGCGGCCGGCGGTGACGCCGTGGCCCGGGGTCCGGTGTGCCGTGCGGATCAGGCGAGTTCGAAGATGACCTCGCCGACGGTGATGTCGATGCGGTTGGTGCGTACCAGCTCCCAGCCGCCCTCCTCGAAGACCGACTCCCAGTTCTCGACGGTCGGCAGGAAGGTGCCCATCAGGTCGTGGCCGAGCTCAAATCCGAGGGTGAAGACGGGCAGTTCGGTGTCGGGCAGCGCGGTGCGGGTGGCATCGCCGATCAGCAGGCGCCGGGCCGCGGGGAAGACCTCGCGCAGCCGGCGCAGGGTGGCCACGCAGTTCTCCCGGGGCCAGAAGTCGTGGCCCATCATGAAACAGGTGAGCAGTTCGATGTCGGCGTACTCGGGACGGGGTTCCAGGCGCAGCACGTCGCCCTGCACGAAGTCGGCGCGGTCCGCGAACCCGGCCTCGGCCGCCTCCTTCCTCGCCACGTCGAGGGAGGGCCGGGCGATGTCGACGCCGACGCCCGTCGCGCCCGGGTGGCGGTCGAGGATCTGCATCAGGCGGGCGCCGCTGCCGCAGCCGAGGTCGGCGACGCGGGTGAAGGGGAAGTCCACCCGGTCCATGGCCGCCCAGAAGGTGGGCGCGTAGGTGACCTGGTCGATCTCCCGGCAGGCGTAGGCGATGGCGGCGGCGTCGCGGTGGTAGTAGTCGCCGGTGCGGTTCTCGTTGCGCAGCACGGCGGGCATCTGCCGGAACAGTTCGGCACTGCCCCGGGTCAGCCAGTGGAAGAACGACTTGTTGCGGTACATGTCGTCGAAGCCGTCGAGGGTGTACACGACGGCACCGTCGCGCCGTACCAGTCCGACCGCCGCGAGGGCGCGGAACAGGCCGGTGGTCGACTGCGGGTCGAGTCCGGCGCGCGCGGCGAAGTCCGCGGTGTCCAGCGTCCTGGCCCGGTGCAGTTCGTCCAGCGCACCGACCTCCCAGGCGGCGGCGATCGCCCAGGCCGCCACGGCGGAGTTGTAGATGGAGGCAATGCCGCGCGCGTTGCCCTGTGCGATGTCAACAGTCACTGCTCAGCACCTCGTCCTTGGGAGGGTCCACGGGTCTGTCACCCTTCGCTCCATGCTTCAAGCGGGTGGCGGAAGGGGGCATCTTTGACGTTGCTGTGCCGCCGCGCCGGTCGGGCCCGGCGCCGGTGTGCGGGGCCGTCAGCCCGTCAGTTCCCGCTCCAGGGCGCGCTCCAGCTCGGTCAGCGACAGGCCGGTGAGCCGCTCCGGGTGGCCGGGCGCGGGCTCGTGCACCACGTCGGCGCCGGGCGCGACCGGTACGGCACAGATCCAGGTCCAGCCGAACTCGGACAGGGACCAGTAGGCGGAGCGCAGCAGCCGCCGGGCCAGGTGCAGGGCGGCGGGCCGCCGGCCTCCGGCGGGGTGCGGGAACGGAGTCGGGGAAGTGGTCACGGGCCGACCGTCACACCCGGTCCTCGGCCGGCGCATCTCGCACCGTGCGCCGCTCGCCGGCCTGCTGCAGCGCGGCCTGTCCGCGCCGGCCCTCCTCCAGGGTCGGTGCGAGTTCCACGGGTGCGCAGGAGTCGCCCTCGCGCAGGATGGCGGCGGCTCGGGCGAGCTGGTCGGCGACCCGGTCGAGGACGTCGGCCACCGGGCCCGCGTTGTGCGCCAGGACGTCGCTCCACAGCCACGGGTCGCCGCCCGCCGTACGGACCGCGTCGAGCAGCCGGTCCTCGGCGAGCCCGAGGAACGCCTCGGAGCTGTCGGCGAACCGGGTGGCGAGGGCGGCCGCGATCAGGTGCGGGCCGTGGGACAGTTCGGCGACGATCCGGTCGTGCACATGGGAGGCGAGGTCGATCCGGTAGGCCCCGCACGCCTCGATCAGTGCGTCGACCGTCTCCAGCGCCCACTCGGGCGTGGTCTCGTAGGGGCACACCGCCCAGGGCCGGCCGGTGAAGCGGTCTGCCGCGGCGGCCTCCTGGCCGCTCCCGTCGGGGCCGGCCAGCGGATGTCCGGGCACGTATCCCTTGAGGTCGCAGCCGCGCAGCTCCGCCTCGGCGCAGACGATGTCCTTCGTGCCGGCCGTGTCGGTGTAGACGTGCCCGAGTCCCCGGCTCTGCGCGCCGTGCAGGACGTCGGCGACGGCCGAGGGGGCGGTGGCGACGACGACGAGATCGGCGGGCGGCAGTCCGGGGGTCCAGGCGGTCCCGGCGCCGAGGGCGGCGGCTTCGTGCAGTGCCCGCGGGTCCTCGTCGACGAGGGCGACCTGGACGCCGGCGAGGGTGAGGGCGAGGGCGACGGAGGTGCCGGTGGTGCCGCAGCCGATGACGACGGCGGTGCGCAGGGTGGTGGTCATGGGGGGCTCCTTGCGGCGGGGCGGCCGGGCCGGTGGGCTGCGGGTGCGTGGGGGGCGCGGCCCCGGCCGGCCGGGGCCGCCGGTACGGCGGTCGTTCAGTGGTCGCAGCCGGGGTGCGCGAACTGCCCCGGCTTGCGGCCCTCGCCGGCGGGACCGCGGTAGGCCTGCGCGATGTCGAGCCAGCGGTCGGCCTCGCCGCCGGTGGCGACGAGGGCGAGGTCGTCGCGGTGGCGGCGGCGGGTGACCAGGAGGCAGAAGTCCTCGGCGGGTCCGGTGATCTTGTTCTCGGCGTCCTCGGGGCCGTAGCCCCAGACCTCGCCGTTCGGGGCGGTCACCTCGATGCGGAACGGCTCGGCCGGCGGGGTCAGACCCCGGGAGAGGTAGCCGAAGTCCCGGGTGAGGAAGGCGAAGAAGACCAGGTGGCGCAGCCGCTCGGTGGGCTCGCGGCGCACGCCGAGCGCATCGGCGATGTCCTGGCCGTGGCCGAAGATCTCCATGATTCCGGCGGAGGCGAGGACGGTCGGCGGCAGCGGGTTGACCAGCCACGGCACGAACTGGTTCTCGGGGACGGCGGCGAGGGCGTCGACGGACTTGCGGCCGAGGGCGCGGAAGCGGGCCAGCAGTTGGGCGGGCGGGAAGGCGTTGAACTGCCGCAGGGCGGCGTCGACCGCGGCGTCGAAGTCGCCGGCGGCGCCGGCGGCGAGCTCGGCGAAGGCCTCGGGGTCGGACGCCGCGGTGCCGGCCAGGTGGAAGATGAAGGTCAGGTGGGCGATCTGGTCGGCGATGGTCCAGCCCGGGGCGGGGGTCGCCGTGTGCCAGGTCTGCTCGTCGAGGCCCTCGACGAGACGGGCGGTCTCCTCGATGTCGGTGGCGAGGGCCTTCACGACGTCGTTCAGCGTGCTCATGATGTGTCTCCTTGATGGGGAAGCGGGTCTGGGGGATGGGCGGTTGCCGCCGGTCAGCGGGCGGCGGACGACGTGGGACGGACGGCCCCGCCGAGGCGGGCGCCGGTTCGGACGGCGGCGCTGAGCGCCGCCCAGGACGCGAGTTCCACCAGTTCCCGGTCGCCCGGGTGGACCGTGCGGAACGCGTCGATGTCCGCGTCGGTGATCTGGTGGGGGTTGAGGGCGATGAGGAGGGCCAGCCGGGCGGTGGGCAGGTGCCCCTTCGGCAGGCCGGCGGTGGTTTCGGTCAGCCAGGCACGGCTGGGACCGGGCACCGCGCCGTCGCGCACGGCGAGTTCGGCGTGCAGCAGGTCGCGTACGGCGTCGGGGATCCAGCGCTCCGCGGCGGCGTCGACGGACGCGACGGCCCGGGAGAGGGCACCGGCGACGGCCGGGTTGGTCTTCGCCCAGTCGAGTCCGGCCGGCAGCGGAGCGGCGGGGAGCAGGCCGAGCGAGGCGCCGGGCAGCACGGCCCGGCCCCGGTCGGGGCGCAGGGCACGGGCGACCATCCGCATCGCCGGCCCGCGGCCCGCGGCCGGCGCGGTGGCGGGGACGGGCGAGTCGGGCAGGAAGAGCCGGACCATTCGGTTGAGGTAGTGGAAGGTGACGGCGGTGCCCAGGATCTCGGGGGCGTCCTGCGCGTCGAAGGGCGGCGGTGTCTGCTCCCCGGCCGGGCTCGTGCTCGCGCCGTGCACCCAGTCGGCGAGCGGTCCGTGGCCGTCGGTGCCGCCCAGGGTGGCGAGCGTGGCCTCGTGGACCTCGACGCAGTAGGGGCAGTCGTTGGCCCGGGACACGGCGGTGGCCACCGCCTCTTTGGCGGCCCGGCCGACCCGGCCCTCGGCGAGGAGGGTCTCGCGCAGCAGCAGCCACGCGGCGGCGAGGCTCTCGGGTGCCGGCGAGTGCAGGGCGAGGGGCGGAGCTACGACGCCGAACTCCCGCCGGGCCTGGGCGTAGACCTCGGCCACCGGGCCGCGGGCCGCGGCGTGCCGGACGGCCGTGATGTGCCGGATCTGCTGCAGGGAGCCCTTCAGCAGGATTCTTACGAGCGGTCGCACCGCCGCCTCCTGATTCCCGGTTCGGTTCGGGTTGTGTGGAGCAACCCACTGGACGGATGGATGGTTTTGTGAAGCAACCCACTGGCCACGAGAAGCCGTTCGGGGCTCACACCGTGGTCAGAGGCTTCCGCTTCAGCAGCGGCAGCACGCCCGCGCGTCCGCTCTTGTAGCCGGTGGGGGCCGGTGCGCCGTAGGTGACCTCCACTCCCCTGGCCCGGGCGGCGGCCACGATGTGCGGTACGGCCCGTTCGGCGAGGGCGGCGATGGTCATGGCCGGGTTGACGGTCAGGGCGCCGGGGACGGCGGAGCCGTCGGTGACGAAGATGCCGGAGTGGCCGCGCAGTTCGTTGGTGTCGTCGAGGGCCGAGGTGGCCGGGTCGTCGCCCATGCGGCAGGAGGCCAGCGGGTGGACGGTGTAGGCGCCGACCAGGTCGTTGGTCCAGGGCATCACCTTGGCGAGGCCGTCCTTCTCCAGGATCTCCTTCACGTCGGCGTCGGCCTGGTTCCAGCCGTGCCAGGTGTTCTTCGTCGGCTTGTACGACAGATTGCCGCGGCCGAGCATCTGCTGGGAGATGCGGTGGGAGTTGCCGGTGGCCGGCGGCGGCCCGAAGACCCCTTCGTTGTCGTCCTCGGTCATGCAGAAGATCGTCAGCCAGGACTTCCAGTTCTTCAGGATCTCCTTCTTCTCCTTGCCGAACCAGCTCGGCCCGGTGGCGTCGGGCACCTGCGCGAGGATGGTGCCGAGGCCCGGCGGGAAGTAGAGCTGCTCCAGCGAGTAGCGGGAGTACTCCGGCAGGGAGCCGTCGAGCTTGTCCCAGCTGGCCACGGTCGGGCCCTTGCCGATCGCGTTGGCGCCGTAGGGCAGGTTGCCGTCGCCGCGGCTCAGGCCGAGGATCTCGGCGACCTTGTCCTCGTCGAGGATGGCCGTGTTGAGGCGCTCGCCGTTGCCGGAGAAGTAGCGGCCGACCGCGTGCGGCATCGTGCCCAGATGACCCTCACTGCGCTGCAGGATGACCGGGGTGGCGCCGGCGCCGGCCGCCAGCACGACGATCTTGGCCTCGATGACGCCGGAACCGCTCTGCAGCCGGTAGTCCTCGTCGTCGACGATGTTGTAGTGGACGCGGTAGCCGCCGTCGGCGGTCCGCGCCAGGTGCTGCACCTCGTGCAGGGGGCGGATCTCCGCGCCGTGGGCGAGGGCGGCGGGCAGGTAGTTGACGGTGAGCGACTGCTTCGCCTCGAACCGGCAGCCGGCCATCATGAAGTTGCAGTTGACGCACTTGGAGTTGTCGACGGCCGCCGCGAGCGGGTTGGCGGTGCGCCCGGCGTGGTCGCAGGCCGCGGCCCACAGGCCGCCCGCGTAGGAGGCCTCGCTCCAGTCCGGCTTGCTGACCGACAGGGACTCCTCGATCCGGTCGTACCAGGGGTCGAGCGTGTGACGGCTGACGGACTGCGGCCACATCCTGCGGCCGATGCTGCCGTGCCGGTCGAAGACGAACCGGGGGGCCCGCGGCATGGCCGCGAAGTAGACGACGCTGCCGCCGCCGACGCAGTTGCCGCCCAGCACGCTCATGCCGTCGCCGACGACGAAGTCGAAGATGCGCGTGTAGGAGGAGCCGAGCTTGTAGTCGTGCTCGAACTCGTCGTTCTTCAGCCAGGGCCCGCGCTCCAGGACGGTGACCTTGGCGCCGCCTGCGGCCAGGTGGTAGGCGGCGATCGCTCCGCCGAAGCCGCTGCCGACGACCAGCACGTCGGTCTTCTCGGTCGCGTTGCTCATGCGGGGCTCCCGGTGGGGGTGGTGTCGGGGTGGATGTCGGCCAGTTGCCTGCCGTAGCCGGAGCTCGCGAAGCGCCACAGTCCGTCGGCGTCGGGCCGGGTGATGCCCATGGCCGTCAGACCCGGGTGGCCGTCCGCCAGGGCCTCGGCGGTGTGCAGGTGGGCCGCCGAGTCGAAGGCCATGTTGCAGAAGAGGGAGAGCAGGACCCAGAAGTCCTTCTCGGGGTGGCCCGGCGTGGTGAGTTCCTGGATGAGGCGGACCCGCTCGTCGTAGTCGAGGGAGACGAACGGCGGCACGGTCGGGTCGAGGGTGAGGCCGGCCTTGTCGGCATGGGCCCGGGCGTGGCCGTTGACCCGGTCGGCCAGGTCCTCGAGGCCGTCGTGGATTCCGGTGGCGTCCCAGCGGAGCAGGTCGATGGCTCCGCAGACGACCGCACCGCCGCCGGTGCTGACTCCGGCGATCGCCCGGTCACCGGGCCAGCGCTTCTCACCCGGGACGATCGTGTCCGCGTAGGCCTCTAGCGTCAGGGTGGCGTCGGGCCCGATGTCGACCCTGCGCTCAGGAATTCTTCTCACTGCAGGCAACTGGGGCCTCCGGTCAGGTCTTTGAGGTTCCTGGTGGTGTGAGAGAAAGCTAGAAGTGCTGGGTCTTTTCAAACAACCAACCACCGGGCGTTCGCCCGAACACGGGTGCGCACACCCGACCAGCCAAAGTCGCACTATCCCCGGCCGCGGGCCCCGGAAAAAAAGAGGTCGTTCTATATGCTCTCTCCGGATGCGTTGTTCTCCGTGGCGCCCGGGTCCGTCTCACGCGATTTGAGGGGAATTCCGGGTACGCCTGGATCTCGCCGAGGGGGATGAGGAGAGGTGAACAGCAACGACAGTTCTCTGACGCTGCCCGCCGGCTTCACTCACCGGGTGCGGATCGAGACGCTCCTTCCGGCCGATTCGCCACGCCTGAACGGCGTCGACGAGAATCACGTACGACGTCTCACCGACATCTACGCCACGCTGCCTCCGATACTCGTGCACCGCAGGACCATGCGGGTCGTCGACGGGATGCACCGCGTCGCCGCGGCCGCCGCGAAAGGGCTCACCTCCGTGGAGGTGCAATATTTCGACGGCGCCGACGAGGAAGCGTTTCTCCGGTCGGTGACGGCCAACATCGCGCACGGACTTCCGCTCTCCGTGGCGGATCGCAAGGCGGCTGCCGAGCGCATCCTGCGCGCCCGTTCCGACCTGTCCGACCGGGCCGTCGCCGACTGCACCGGACTCGACGCGAAGACGGTCGCGACGATCCGTCCGCGTTCGACCGCGGATTCTCCTCGGTCGAACATCCGGATCGGAGCCGACGGCCGGGCCCATCCGCTCGACCGCACGGCCGAGCGGATCCGGGCCGCCGAGATCATGACGCGCAGGCCCGACCTGCCGCTGCGGGCGATCGTCAAGGAGACCGGCCTGTCGCTGGGCACGGCCCACGACGTGCGCCAGCGGCTGCTGCGCGGCGAGGCCCCGGTGCCCAACGGCCGCCGGACGTCCGCCCGGCAGGGGCCGGCAGCCGCGGTGGACCGACCCGGCCCGCCGGCCGCGCCCCCTACCGCCGACACCGCCGGCCCGTCCGACGCGCACGTCCCCGCGGGTTCCAGTCGCACCCGCGGTTCGCTGGAGACCCTGCGGCGGCTCGCCGGCGACCCGTCCCTGCGGCACTCCGAGTCCGGGCGCCAGTTCCTGCGCTGGCTGCACGTCCACTTCGTTCTCGACGAGGCCTGGCGGCAGCAGGCCGACGCGGTGCCCATGCACTGCGCGGGCACCGTCGCGGACCTGGCCCTCCAGTGCGCGGGCGCCTGGCAGCGGTTCGCCGAGGACCTCGACCGTCGGCGGCTGACCCAAACGACCCCCGCTCCAGTACGGCACGCGGCCTCCGAAGCTCGGCAGGGAGCATGATGCAAAGACAGGGAGAAACGGTGACCACCACCGCCATCGAAGCCGCTGTCCTTCGAGTCATCGACGAAATGCACGCGAATCTCGGCCAGGAACTCACGATCGACGACATGGCCCGCACCGCCATGTTCAGCAAGTTCCATTTCACGCGGGTTTTCCGGGATGTGACCGGCACGTCTCCCGGACGCTTTCTCTCCGCCCTGCGGCTGCAGGAGGCAAAGCGGCTGCTGCTCCAGACGGATTTCAGCGTCGCCGACATCAGCAGTCAGGTCGGATACAGCAGCGTCGGCACCTTCAGTTCCCGTTTCAAGTCCTGTGTCGGTGTCTCACCGAGCATGTTCCGGGAATTGGACGGATTCACCCCGGAAATCGGTCCGGGTGAACAGACGGAAACGGTGGCCGACCACTCTCGCGGGACGCTGCGCGGCCGGGTGCACCTGCCCGAGGACCGCGCGCCCGGCCACTGCTTCGTGGGCCTCTTCCCCACGCCCGTCCCGCAGGGACAGCCGGTGCGCTGCGCCGTCCTGGACGGCCCCGGGTCCTTCGAGCTGCGCGACGTCCCGGACGGCACCTGGCACGTGCTGGTGCACTCCGTCCCGTACGGCTGCGAGCACATACCGTCCGGCACCGGCGGCCAGGACGTCGTCTCCGTCGGCAGCTACGGACCGGTGACCGCGCACGAGGACACCCTGTTGATGCCGGCCGAGATCGTCCTGCGTCCGCTGGACGCCCTGGACCCGCCGGTACTGATGGCGCTGCTCGACCTGCGCACCGACGCCCTGGACCGCATCGCCGGCTGACCGCCCGGACCGACGACGAAGGGGCGGGCACGGATTCGACCGTGCCCGCCCCTTCACGCGTTCCCGCGCGCGGTTCCTCAGTCCACCACACGAACCGTCATCGGCAGCCCGCCCCGCATCCGCAGCGACATCATCGGCTCGGCAACGCCCTGGTGCCCCGGCACCACGGCCAGGTCCAGGTCGCGGCTGACGAGCGCGGTGACGAACACCGCCTCCATCATCCCGAGGTTGCTGCCCACGCAGAACCGCGGCCCCGCGCCGAACGGGATGTACGCGTAGCGGTGTCGGTGCGCGACGCGCGCCGGGTCGAAGCGGCCCGGGTCGAACCGCTCGGGGTCCTCCCACAGGTCCGGATGGCGGTGCAGGGTGTACGGGCACACCAGCACATCGGCCTTGGCCGGCACGTCGAACCCGCCGACCCGGTCGGGTCCCTGGGCGATGCGCGGCAGGATCCACACCGGCGGATACAGCCGCATGGCCTCCTGCACGACCTGCATCGTGTACGTCAGCTTGTGCAGGTCCTCGGCGTCCGGCAGGCGGCCGCCGGCCAGCACGGCACGCGCCTCCTCGCGCACCAGGTCGCGCACGTGCGGATGGCGGGCGAGCAGCAGCAGGGTCCAGCCGAGTGTGCTCGCCGTCGTCTCGTGGCCGGCCAGCAGCAGCGTGACCAGCTCCTCCTGGAGCAGCCGGCGTCCCCGTGCCGCGTCCTCGCGTTCGCGGGCGGCGAGGATCATCCGGGCGAACGCGTCGTCGGCGCCCTCCCCGTCCGTGAGGCGGGCGCTGCGGTCGGCGACCAGCTCGTCGACGATCCGGGTGAGTTCGCGACGTGCGCGGCGGAACCGCCGCTGGGTGGCGAGCGGCACCCAGGTCGGGACCAGGCCCTGGGTGACCATGTCGAACATGGCCTGGTCCTGGACCGCCTCGAAGGCGTGCGCGATGCCGCCGTGCGCGTCCAGGGAGGTGTCCATGAGGGTGCGCCCGAGCACGCCGAGGGTGAGCCCGGTGACCTCGCTCAGGATGTCGACGGGCGTGTCCCCGGCGCGCCGGCGCAGCAGCTCCACCAGGCGGGCGGACTCCTCGGCCACGGCCCCGGCCTGGGCGGCGATCCGCCCGGGCCTGAACGCGGGCTGCACATTGCGGCGCTGGACGCGCCACAGCTCGCCCTCGCTGGTGAGCAGGCCGTCGCCGAGCACCTTGCGGGACTCCACCAGGCCGATGCCCTTGTGGTAGTTGGCGGCGTTGTCGGCCAGCACGTGCTTGGCGTAGTCCGGCCGGTTGAAGATGTAGAGCTTCTTCGGCCCCATGGAGACGCGGACGGCGTCGGAGAGCTCGGCCGCGTCCCGCATCATGCCGAGCCGGTCGACGGCCAGTTTGCGCAGCAGTCCGGGCAGTGCCCACACGGGCGGGCCGGGCGGATGGACGCTCATGTGCGCTCTCCTTCCGCGGGCTCGGCGAGCCGCCGGAAGCGGCCTTTGTGGAAGACGAGCGGCTCCCGGCCGGGCAGTTCGTCCAGGGCCAGCACCCGGCCGAGGTGGACGGTGTGGTCGCCGCCGTCGTACGCCCGCCACCGGGCGCACTCGAAGTGGGCGGCCGCCCCCGCGATCAGCGGGGCGCCGCCGGCCTTGCCGGGCAGCCAGTCCACGGCGTCGAACTGGGCGGCGCCCAGGGGCCGGGAGCGGTCGGCGAAGTGCCGGGCCACGTCCTCCTGCCCGGCGCCGAGGACCGACACCGCGAAGGTGCCGGCCTCGGTGAGGACCCGGTTCATGACGGCGTCGTTGCCGACGCACAGCAGCACCAGGGCGGGATCCAGCGACACCGAGGTGAAGGAGTTGGCGGTCATGCCGTGCGGGCTCGCCCCGCCGACGGTCACGACCGTCACCCCGGTGGTGAAGGACCCGAAGGCCCGCCGCAGCCGCGCGGGATCGCCGGTGACGGCGTCCCGCGGCGGCGCGGCGGCCAGGGTGCTCATGCCGCCCGCCCCGTCAGCGCCCGGCCGTGGGCGGCGTACGGCTCGAGGGCGTGGGCCAGGGCCTCGGGGATGAGCGAGGGCACCGTGTTGGTGTTGGGGCCGCGCATGCACGCGATCCGCTGGCGCCCACGTGCGATCAACACCTCGACGCCGCCGGTCACCTTGACGTAGTCGAAGGTGAACTCCAGCTGCGTCTGGCCCAGTTCGGACAGCCGCATCCGGATGGACAGCTCGTCGAAGGCGGTGATCTCCGCGAAGAACTCGCAGTCGACCTTCAGCGTGAACAGCTTCAGGTCGTCCTGCACCTCGGCCAGTACCGCCGGCGCCTTCTGCTGCAGGAACAGTTCCCGGCACCGGCCCTGCCAGCGCAGGTAGTTCACGTAGTACACGTTGCCGACGAGGTTGGTCTCCTCGAATCCGACCGTGTGCCGGTACTCGAAGTAGTCGTCCGTCATGTCTCAGAGCCTCCCTTCGGTGAGTTGCGTCTCGTGCGTGAGGAACGCGAAGACGGCCGGTTCCAGGGCGTCGCGCAGCGCGGTGACGAAGGTCGCGATCCTGAGGTCGCCGGCGGCGAAGACCACCCAGGCGTCCTTGCGGCGCGGCAGCACCGTCAGCGGAGCGCCGGCCATGATGCCGGCCTTGCGCAGGCACTCCACGGCGCCCCAGACCCGGGTGGCCGCGGTGTCCGGCGCCTCGCCCGTCTCCCTGGCGACCAGTTCGGCGACGGCCGCGTGCTCCCCGAGCAGCCCGCGCCACTCGTCGGCCGAGCGCATGCTGACCGCCTCGATGTCGCAGGCCACCTCGGTGTCGCAGACGGCGCTGAGGGTGACCCCCAGACCGTGTGCCGCCGACATCGACATGTGCCGTTCCGGCTCCAGTTCCGGTCGCCCGTCCGGGCGGTGCCGGACCGCGACCGGGCTGCCCAGGGCCCGGGCCGCCGCGTCCGCGGTGAAGCTGCGGCGCTGGGCGACGGAGCCGGCCGGGGTCTGACCGTGCGGCTCGACGGCGACGGCGATCCGGCTGCCGACGACGTCCTCCAGCGAGCGCTCCAGGTACGGGCCGAGCAGCGGGGCGACCCACGGGCCGGAGCCGTCGTTCTTGCGCACGGCGTGCAGGGTCAGGCCGTCCCAGCGTTCGACGACGGTGCCGTTCTCGTCGCGCACCGCGATGTCGTACACATAGGTGTCTCCGTCGCGGCTGCGCTCGACGGCGGTGTACCGCAGCCGGTCGGGCACATGGTCGCCGGAGCCGAGCGCGTGGATCCGCTCCACGCCGGACGGCAGCAGGGTGGCGTCGGGGACGCACACCTGGTTGCCGTGCATGAGCGCGTCGCGCATGCCCGGGTCGGCCAGCAGCAACTCACCGGGCAGGAAGCCGGCGAACCAGCCCTCGGGTCGCTGCTGCACGGCCACTTCGGCGTCCACGTGCCGGGCGGCGGCCCGGTGGAAGCGGCGCAGCCGCTGGAAGCGGGCGCCCTGGAACAGGATGCTGCCGTACAGATCGGCTGCCGGATCCAGGGGGACGACCGGGGTGTCGTCCGGCACCTGCAGCGGCGGGCCGTCCGGCACCGCGGTCTCGGTGAAGACCAGCCGGGCACGGAAGTGCTCGGCGACGAATCCGGTGTCCTCGGCGTGGATCGCGACGTCGACGGTGTCGGTGCCGGTGACGGTCGCCGCGATCCGGATCCGGGTGCTGCCGTTCGGCGGTACGACGATGGGCCGCAGGAACTTCGCGCCCTCGATGACCGGGGTGCCGCTGTGCCCGGTCACCGCGGAGGCGACCTGGGTCATGGCCTCCATGCCGATGACGGCGGGCAGCAGCAGGTTGCCGTCGAGCAGGTGGTCGGACAGATAGGGGTCGGTGCCGGAGTTCAGCTCGGCCTCGGTGACCAGCTCGACGCCGTGGTAGCGCACCAGCGGGTTGCCGGTGAAGCGCAGCATCGGCAGTGCGGGCAGGTCGCGGCGGACGGTGTCGATGCCCTCGGTACGGCCGCTGATGACCGTGACGACGGGGGCGTCCGGGTCCTCGATCAGGCGCAGCAGGATCTCCACGCCCTGGTCCGGGGAGACCGGGGTGATGCCCTCGCGGGAGAGGGTCTCGACGACGGAGAGCTTCTCGCCCATGCCGACGCCGGACCACACCGACCATTCCATGCAGCGGGCGCGCAGGTCCGGGTGGGTGCGGGCGACCTCCTCGGTGAGGTCGGCCAGCCACTCGTTGGCGGTGGCGTAGTGGCCCTCTCCGCGCAGACCGGCCCGGCCGATGATGCTGCCGAAGGTGACCAGCAGCTTGAGGCCGGCGGTGCCCACCGCGTCCAGGACGGTGCGCAGTCCGTCGACCTTCGGGGCGAAGGTCCGCTCGAAGTCCTGCGGGGCGAGCCGCGCCAGCGGGTTCGGCTCGTTGCGGCCGGCGCCGTGCAGCAGGCCGGTGATCGCGCCCAGCTCCCCCGTCAGTTCGGTGACGGCCGCGGTGACCTGCTCGGGGACGGTGACGTCGGCGCGCGCGTAGTGCACACGGACTCCGTCGGCGCGCATCCGCTCCAGGTTGTCGGCGAGTTCGCGGTCCTCGGCGGGGTCGGACCGGCCGAGGACGGCCAGCTTGGCGCCGGTCCGCTGGGCCACGGCGAGCGCGCACTCGGCGGAGATGCCCTTGCCGCCGCCCGTCACCAGCAGTACGTCCGAGGCGTCCAGCGGGGACGTGGTGCGCTGCGGGGCGACGGGCAGGGCCCGTAGGGTCGGCACGCGGCGCACACCGGCGTCGTCGTAGTGGACCTCGGCGAACCGGGTGGTCGCCGCGACCTCGCCCACGACCCGTTCCACCACGTCCGGCGACGCCGGGGTGTGGACGACGGTGGTGCGCAGGTGCGGGGCCTCCAGGTAGAGGGTCTTGGCCAGGCCGGCGGCGCCGCGCCCGTCCTGGACGAGGACGAAGCGCCGTGCGCGGTCACCGGCGAGCGCGCTGTGCGCGGCGGCCAGTACCCGTTCCACCTCCTGCCGTGCGCAGCCCTTGGCCAGCACGGCGAGGACGCCGGATCCGACGCCGGACCCCGCCAGCTTCTGGCGCAGTTGTTCGGCGTACGGGTGGCCGTCGGTGGTGAACAGTTCCCAGTCGCCGTCGGCGCCGTCGGCGGCGGCGGTGTGCGGCCGGGCGACCTCGTCCAGGTCCACGGCGAAGGGGCGGGCCCAGGGGGCGGCGCCCGCGACGACGGGGGTGCCGGAGTCCACGGCACCGCCGGTGCTGACCACGGTCTCCAGCGCCTCGGCCAGTTCGGCCAGGGTGGCGGTGGCGAAGTTGGTCGGCACCTGCGCGGCGGCGATCCCGAGGCGGGACGCCGCCTGGTTGACGATCTGGCCCACGGTGATCGAGCTCATGTGGAGGTCGTCCAGCAGCCGGCTGTCGGGGTCGAGCAACTCGGCGGGCAGTTCGGCGCGTTCGGCGACGAGGGCGCACAGCACCTCCAGTGCGTCGACGCCGTCCTCGGCCGTCTCCTCGGCGGCGGGAGCCGATTCGGCAGCCGTGGGAGCCGGTTCGGCGGCCTTGGGAGCCGGTGCCGGTGCCGTCTGCTCCTGCCGCGGGGCCTGCGCCACGGGGGCGGCGGCCCGCGGGCGGCGCCCGGCCGGTACGTCCTCGCGGGGCGCCTGCTCGCAGGGGCTGGCGAGGAAGGAGAACTCCTGTCCGACCTGGAGCGGCCGAATGAGCCGGTCCTCGAAGAGCCGCTCCAGGGCGACGGGTGCTCCGGCGACGAACGCGGCACCGGTGACACTGAGCAGACTGCGCAGCGACTCGTCGTCGGTGTTGAGGGCGACGGCGGGGACGCCGGTGGTGGCCCCGGCGAGGCCGGTGAGCACCCGTCCGGGCCCGACCTCGATGAACAGGTCGACGTTCCGGGCGGCCTCGCTCACCGCCTGGGTGAAGCGGACGGGGCCGGTGATCTGCTCGGTGAGCAGCGCGGCCAGGTCCGTATCACGTGTCAGTGCCGCACCGGTGACGGTGGAGACGATCCCGTCGGCCGGGACGCCCAGCGGGGTGGTGGCCAGCCAGGCGCCGAAGGTCGCGGCGGAGTCGGCGACGAGCGGCGAGTGGAAGGCGTGCGAGACGTTGAGGCGGGTGCAGGCGACCTCGGCGCGTTCGGCGCGGCGCTGCACTTCCTCGATGTCCGCCGGCGATCCGGCGATCACCGTCTGCTCCGGGCCGTTGTACCCGGAGATGACGGCGTCGAGGCCCGCGAGGAGTTCCGCGGCCCGCTCGGGGGTCGCGCCGAGCGAGGCCATCGTGCCCGAGGCGCCGTGCCGGGCCATGGCCCGGCCGCGCACCCGCGCCGCCTCCAGGAGGGTCTCCTCGTCGAGGGCCTGCGCCCAGTGCAGGGCGGACAGCTCGCCGAGGCTGTGTCCGACGGCGACCGACGCCTCCAGGCGCAGCGCGTCCAGGACGCGCAGGCCCGCCGCGGAACCGGTGGCGATGCGCGGCTGTGCCACGTCGGTGGCGACCATGTCCCCGGTGGTGGGGAGCGCGGCCCGGGCGAAGACCTCGGCGGCCTCGGGGAAGCGGCGGCACAGCGCCCCTCCGTCGGCGCCGTGGCCGGACCCCTGGCCCGGGAAGAGGAAGCCGATCCGGGCGCGCCCGGTGGCCCGGCCGAGGAAGACTCGGCCGTCGGCGGCGGTGTACGACGTGTCCCCGGCCTCCAGCAGGCCGGCCAGGTTGGTCAGGCGGCGTTCGGCGTCCTGCGGGGAGGAGACGACGACGGCCGCGCGGTGCGGCAGGCCGCGCAGTTCGCGCTGGAGCGTGGCGGCGAGGTCGGCGACCTGGCCGTAGGAGACCTGGCCCGCGAAGGCGGCGACCTCGGTGAGCCGGGCGCGCAGCGCCTTCGGGGACTCGCCGTCCAGGACGAGGAGTTCGCAGTCCTGCGGCGCGTGCGCGAGGGTGCCGGAGCGCCGGCTGCGGGCCGTGCGGCGCCGGCCGGCGGGCTCGTCGAGGACGATGTGGGTGTTGATGCCGCCGAAGCCCATGGCGGTGACGCCGGCCCGGCGCGGCGCTTCCTCGGGCCATGCCTCGGCCTTGCGCAGGGCCTTGAGGTTGGCCTTGTCGTCGGCGAGCAGTTCGTGCGGGTCGACGGTGCCGATGGCCGGCGGGAGGGTCTGGTGGTCGACGGCCATGGCCGCCTTGATCAGACCGGCGACGCCGGCGGCGGCCTTGGTGTGGCCGATCATGCCCTTGATGGACGTGATGGCCGCGGGCGGTGCGTCGGGGTCGGCCTGGCGGCGCGCTCCCATGAGAGCGGTCAGCTCGGTGGCGTCGCCGACGGCGGTGCCGGTGCCGTGGCCCTCGAAGAGCCGGACCGTCTCGATGCCGAACCCGGCACGCTCGTAGGCCCGCTTGAGGGCCAGCTGGTATCCGCTCACCTCGGGGCGGGTGATGCCGCCCTGGCCGTCGGAGGACACGCCCCAGCCCGCGATGGTGGCGTAGATGCGGTGGCCCGCGGCGAGGGCGTCCTCCTCCCGCATCAGGACGATCATGCCGCAGCCCTCACCCGGCCAGAAGCCGTTGGAGCCGCGGTCGTAGAGCCGCATCTCGCCCTTGGCCAGCGCGCCGGTCTTGGCGAAGCCGATGATCTCGAAGGGGTCGATCGACAGGTCCACCCCGCCGGCCACGGCGACGTCGATGTCGCCGTTGACCAGCGCGGTGCCGGCGGTGGTGACCGACAGCAGCGAGGAGGAGCAGGCACCGTCGACGGTGTATCCGCCGCCGTTGAGGTCGAAGTGGTTGCAGATCCGGCCGGCGATGGTGTTGGCGAGCCCCCCGGCGAGGGTGTCCTCGTCGATGGCGGGGAACGGCTCCTTGTAGGCGGTCTCGACGTCGTCGAGGAACTGCGCGATGCGGTCCTCGTCCCAGTCCTGTTCGCCCTTGAGGGCCGCGGCCATCACCCGCCGTACGTACGGCCAGCGCAGCCGCATGACGTTGGCGCGGGAGAACTCGCCGGTGAGGGTGTTGCCGACGATGACGCCGGTGCGTTCGCGGGGCAGGCCCTCGCCGGCCGGGAATCCGGCGTCGGCGAGGGCGCGTCCCGCGGTGTCCAGGGCGAGCCAGTGGGTCAGGTCGGTCGACCGGAAGGTGCTGCCCGCGATGCGGTGGGCGATCCGGTCGAACGCGTAGCCCTCGATGACCGCGGCGTTGCGGGCGTAGAAGGTGTCGGGGGTGGTCGGGTCCGCGTCCCAGTAGTCGTCCAGGTTCATCCGGACGTCGGGCAGGCGGCGGAACGCACGCCGCCCGGCGACGGCGTTGTCCCACAGTTGCTTCGGGTCGGTTGCGTCGGGATAGCGGCAGGCCATGCCGACGATGGCGATTCTGGTCATGCGACCACCGGTGTCTTCAGGGTCTCGGCCTCGGCGTCGGCCGGGGCGGGGCAGGAGCAGGCGCCGTCCGGGCAGGCGCACGCCGGAGCCTCGGCGGGCGCCGGGGCGGTGACGGACCGGGTGACGGCGGCGAGTGCGAGGGCCTCCTCGGTCCGCTTCTTCGCCACGATGTCGGCGGTCCACAGGAACGCGCCGCGGATGGCGCAGGCGAGCGCGGTGGCGAAGAACAGGCCGTAGGCGATGCCCAGCGCGGTCACCACGCCGTACAGGGTGGCGACACCGCCGCCGAAGGCGATCTGGCCCCACTTCGAGGACGGCGTCGTACCCGGGTCCGTGATCATGTAGTTGGTGAAGAGCACGAACGCCACGCCCGTCATCATCGCGAGGGCCGCGGGGATGGAGGTGTCGTACAGCAGGCCGCGGACGACCGCCTGGAGGGCGAAGCCGCCGAGCCAGGCGAGGATCAGCCACATCCGCTCGGTGAGCTTGGCGTTCAGCATCGTGCCGAGCGAGATGATGATGGCCGGCACGAGCCAGTCGAAGCCGCCGTCGAGGTACTCGGTGAACTGGTACGGCGGCGCGATCGACGCCCACGGGAAGAGCACCAGGATGACGGCGATGCCGAAGTTCGAGGGGTTCATGAAGTGCCGCAGGCGGCCCTTGACCGGGGCACGCAGCACCCACTTGGTGCCGACGGCGACGATGACGCCGAACATCATGACCCACACGATGTCGTTGACGTACGACAGCATGTTCACCGCGAGACCGGTGATGTGGGCCGGGTAGAGGAACTCCATCACACCGCGCGGGCCGTTGCCGCGGAAGCGTGCCGTGCGGCCCTCGGCGCGGGAGCCGATGATCTCCAGGACGATTTCGAGCGAGTAGGCGGTGGCCAGGGCTATCAGCGGCCAGGTCCAGGGCTGCTCGAAGCCCAGCACCGTGTAGCCGAAGATGTTCAGTACGGAGATGGAGATCGCGAACCGGCGCAGGGCCGTGACGACCTTCGGGTTGTGGCGTGGTGCGTTGGTCTGGGCGGACATGGTCACTTCTCCTTGGCCCGGTCGCCGAGTTCGATGCTGTGCCGGCCCGGCTTCAGCGTCAGTTCCTGCTCGTGGACGTCACCGTTGCGGTCGCGCCAGGTGATCTGGGTGGGCAGCGGGCCCTTGATCCCCTTGCCGAGGCCGATGTGGATGTCGGTGCTGCGCTTGCCGGAGTGGCCGCCGCCGCCGTCGATGCGGTCGATCCGCTTGGTGCCGTCGGGCAGCTGGACACAGACCTCCGCGCCCACGACGGGCGCACCGTCGGGGTGGGTCAGCTGCAGGCCCAGGTACGCACCGGTGTGCCGGCTGATGTTGTGGTAGAAGACCGGCTCGCCCCACTGGCGGGCCACCGCCAGGTCCAGGCGGCCGTCACCGTCGACGTCGGCGGTGGCGATGCCCCGGGTGGGCATCGGCTCGCCGATGCCGAGGGCCTCGGACAGGTTGACGTACTTGCCGGTCGAGGGGTCCTTGGCGTAGAAGCGCATGCGCTGGTTGCCGGCCAGGTCGTCACCGTGGCGGACGTTGGGCCACCACTGCGGGTTGGGGACGAGCGCGTCGTTGGCGGTGGCGAGCTCCTGAAGCTGCGGCCAGCGGTTGGTCTTGCCCTTGACGAAGCCGTTGGCCTGGGTGATCTCCAGGTCGCCGTTGTTGTCGAAGTCGCCCATCTTCACGTCCCAGCCCCAGCCGGACCAGGCGAGGTTGAGACCGGAGGACTTGTCCTTGAACGGCGCTTCGCCGTTCTGGAAGCTCTTGCGCAGATCGGCCTTGCTCTTGGCCTGGTCGAAGAACGCGAAGTTCGACTCCTGGATACCGAACGACGTCGTGATGTTGCTGACGAACATGTCGTACAGGCCGTCGTGGTTCAGGTCGCCGAAGTCGACGCCCATGCCCTTGAACGAACTGCGGCCCAGTTGCTTGGACTTGGGCACCGTGCCGTTGTGTACGGCCTTGACCTCGGCGAACTTGATCGTGCCCGGCTTGGACTTGTTGTAGAGCAGCGCGGAGGTGCCGAAGTCGTGGGCGAGGAACATCTCCGGCAGGTGGTCGCCGTCCAGGTCGGCGGCGGAGGCGCCGAGCGTCCAGCCGTGGTTGAGGCCCTGCGGGATGGCGTCGTCGACCTTCTCGTAGCCGTTCTTCGTCCAGCGGAAGAAGTGGCCTCCGCCGCCGTTGGTGGCGTGCGACAGCGAGGCGTTCATGGTGACGTCGCCGTCCTTGGTCGGGTCCAGGACGGGGCTGTCGGGGAAGTAGTTGCCGATGAAGATGTCGTCGTGGCCGTCACCGTCAAAGTCGGCGACGGCGGCGGCGTTGGAGTTCCACAGCGGGCCGGTGTACGTCGCGCCGGACTTGCCGGGCAGCAGCTCGGTCGGCCGGAAGGAGCGGGCCGTCAGCGGCTGCCCCTTCTGACCCTGGTTCAGGAAGATGACCGGCGTACGGCCCCAGTAGTAGACGAGGAGGTCGATCTTGCCGTCCTCGTTGTAGTCGCCGGGCACACAGCCCATCGGCGCCATCGTCTTGCTGGTGCCCAGCGGCGCCGGGTTCAGCGCGAACGGCGCGTAGGCCTCCCCTCGCGTCGGTGCCGGGGTGACGAAGGCCTGGTCGATGCGCGGGTCGACGACGCACAGGTCGTTGGGCAGGCCGTCCCCGTCCAAGTCGTTCACGGCAATACCCGCACCGACCGACGAAATCCAGGCCTCGATGTGCTTGTACGCCTTGTTGACCTGCCGGACCTCCTGCTTCTTGAATCCGGCGGGCTCGGCGATGGACATCGGCTCGAACGAGTAATTCTTTGCCAGGCTGTCGATCTCGGCGGCCGACGACTCAGGCAGCCGAACAGCGTAGAACGTGCCCACCATCAGGGCCAGGGCGACTATTCCCGGTGAATTTCTGCGAAGCCAGTTCTTTGCGACCGTCACTGGTCAGCACCTTTCAAAACGAGCGACGAGGAAGCGAGTTGCGCGGCGATGTCGTGGCGCCAGGCCTCATAGGCCGGGAACGGGCCGACGGTCTCGGGCGCCTGGGGCCGGGCGTCACGACACACCTGCGAGGCCCCTTCGGCCGTCGTGCCGCACACCACGCGGGCCGCGAGGTGGGTGTGGTCGATGACCGTGCCGGCCTTGACGCGCGCCTCGGTGGCGAAGGCGGATCCCTGGGCGAGCGCCCAGCGGTGCTCGCCGGCGCCCTCGACGAAGTGGGCGAGTTCCTCCTCGCTGACCCCGCCGGCATAGGCGCAGGCGAGTCCGGCGCCCGCGTAGAGGTCGGAGTGGCGGCGCTCGGGATAGGCGCGGATCAGGTCGGTGACGACGTCGGGGTCGGTGCCGCCGACGAACCACAGGGCGCGGCCGATGCCCTGGTCGATGGCGTTGGCCGTGTAGTGGTTGTGACCGCCGCGCCAGCGGAAGGGGTGCTGGACGTGCGGGTTGCGCACATACGCGTCGGTCTTGAAGTACGCCTGGTGGAATCCGTATCCGTCCAGCGCCAGCCAGCGCAGCAGCGGGTCGGTGGACCGGATGTCGGG
This sequence comes from Streptomyces sp. NPDC001406, assembly GCF_042895285.1. Lineage (NCBI taxonomy): Bacteria > Bacillati > Actinomycetota > Actinomycetes > Kitasatosporales > Streptomycetaceae > Streptomyces > Streptomyces sp. NPDC001406. The sequence goes on along the minus strand of NZ_JBIAWG010000020.1, from coordinate 62,626 downwards.
CCACAGGGGCTTGGGCAGGCGGGCCATCGCCCAGCCGATGCCGACGTAGATCATGTAGTCGTGGTCACGGCCCCGCCCGGCCAGCAGTCCCTGCAGCCGGCCGCCGTGTCCGGGCAGCGAGTCGTACACCGCCGCGCCCATGCCGGCGCCCTCGTACGCGAAGCCGCGCATGTCCCGCGGGACCGTCTCCAGCAGTTCCTCGGCCTCGGCGGGCGAGGAAGCCTCCACCGCGTAGGCGTACCCCCTGAGGAACACCTCACCGATGTACTCAAGGCGTTCCTTTGCTTCCGCGTTCTTCACATGAAAACCGCGCACCTCCATGGTCGTCTCGGAAACCGGAGGTGTGAGCAATCGGCGCCTGAACGCTCCAAATGAACTGGACACAGCAGTAAACCGCCCCTCTCGAATCCCTTGAATCCCCAGCGAATCGAATGTAGTCAGGGGCCTCGGAGGGGCGTCTACTTCAGATGTGCTCAAACAACGGCGGCGCTCAATTGCCGGCGCACATTGCGGCGCCAGACCTCGTAGGCCGGTCCGACCCCGTCCTGGGGTGCGGCGGCGGCGCAGTCGTCGGCGAGGCGCGCGACGGCCTCGACGGTGCGTCCGGTGAACGCGTGCACGGCGGCGGCGCTGTGCTCCGGGACGTACCCGGCGTGGTGGCGGGCCTTGGCGGCGAACACCGCGCCCTGCGCGAGGTGGTCGGCGAAGTCGCCCGCCTCCGCGTGCAGCGCGCTCAGGCCGGCCGCCGTGCTGCCGCCCGCGAAGGTGGCGGCGAGACCGACGCCGCTCCACAGATCCGCGCGCCGGTCGGCGGCGAACGCCCCCACGGCCGCGGACACGTTGCCCACGTGCCCGCCGTGGATGAACCACAGCGCGCGGCCGACGCCCTGGTCGAAGGCGCGCTGCCAGTAGGAGGGGTCGCCGTCCCAGGCGTAGGGGGCGTCGAGGCGCTGTCCGCCCACCCAGGTGTCGGTGTCGAAGTAGGCGCGGTCGAAGCCGTAGCCGTCGACGCACAGCCAGCTCATCGCCGGATACAGGTCGGGCTCGTTCAGGTCCGGGACGAGCTTCTTCCACAGCGGCCTGGGCAGCTTGGCCATGGCGAAGCCGATGCCGATGTAGTTGAGGAAGATGTGCGGCCTGCCGCCGCCGCGCAGCAGATCGGCGGTGCGGTGGCCCTTCGGGCCCATCGTGTCGCGGATCGCGCAGGCCATGGTGGCGCCCTCGTAGGCGAAGCCCCGGTTGAGCGGGTCGACGAGCGCCAGCCTGCGCTCGGTGGTGGTTGTGTCCCGGTCCTCGATGCCCCATTCGAAGCCGGTCACCACTGCCTGTGGTACGGCTTCCAACTGGCGTGTGAGCCCGGTGGGTTCGACGCGGAATCCTCGCCGCGCGAAGCCCACTTCGTCCAGGGACGGAGCCATGATGAGCCTGCGCAGCGCTCCCAGTGCCGGCACGGACGCCTCCTCGTAAGCGCCGCTCCCTTACCGGCGGCGGGGCTGTCATGGTGGTCGACCCGGCGGCTAGGCTGCATCTTCGTCCGTGCGCTGCGCGCCGCGGTCAGCGGATGCGGCGGACGTCCACCTCCTCGTCGTGCACGGCACGCCCGCAGTGCGAGCAGTGCAGCTCGACCTGGACGCTGCCCTCGCAGCCGAGGTGGTCGGCGCGGCGCGGCGGGCCCAGCTCCTGCGGCAGGTTGCGGTCCCCCCACTGCATCAGGGCCACGACCGCCCGGGTGAGGTCCCGGCCCGACGGGGTGAGCCGGTACTCGTGGCGCACCGGCTTGTCCTGGTAGGGCAGGCGTTCCATGATGCCGTGTTCGACCAGCCTGTTCAGCCGCGAGGAGAGCACGTTGCGTGCGATGTCCAGATGGGACAGGAACCCGTCGAAGCGCGTGGTGCCGAGGAGGGCCGAGCGGATGATCAGCAGGGTCCAGCGCTCGCCGATCACCTCCAGGGAACGGGCGAGGCTGCAGTCCTGTCCCTCGTACGTGTGTCTCAGCATGCGATCACTCTAGGCAGGGGTGAGTTGTGTGAAGGTACCCGACTTGGCGAAGCCGTCACGGGTTTGCCGGGGCGCTCAGGCCGCCATGAGCATGCGCTCTCCGCCACCGGTGGGGCGCTGGTCGAAGCGGCTGTAGGCATACGCGGCGGACACCAGCGTCATGTGATGGTGCCAGCCGGGGTAGGAGCGCCCCTCGAAGTCGAGCAGCCCGAAGCCGTCCGTCATCGCGCGCACGGACCGTTCCGCCTGTGCGAGCGTCCGCGTCAGAGCCAGCACCGACTCCATACGGGCGTGGGTCAGGCTGGTCAGCCACAGCTGCAGGGGGCGCCGTCCTCCCTCCGGACGGACGGCGAAGAGCCGGTACGTGCGGTCGATGCGCTCGCCGCCCTGTCCCCTCCTGGGCAGCCGTACGAAGGCGGACATGACGGTGGTGTGCCGGCCGCGCCCGTCCCACGGGGCCACGCTCTCCATCCGGGTGAGGGTGCCCGCGTCGAACTCGAACAGACTGCGGGCCGCGAGCACCAGGCCCTGCCCGTCCTCGCCGTTCGGGTTCTGCATCCGCAGGCGCCGGCCCACGGCGACCTGGAGCCGGTCCGGGACGGCGACCACGAAGTCCCGCCCGCGCAGGGCGAGTCCGTTGATCAGGGAGGTCGCGTGGGTCCCGCCGGCGGCCTCCAGGTCGACGACGACCGGCAGGGGCGTGGTGCGGCTGTTGCCGGCGAGCGTGTCGACGAGGTCGAGGGCGTGCTGCTCGACGGAGCGGGGGCCCACCTCGGCCGGGATCCGGGTCCGGACGCGGCGCTCGTGGTCCTTCACCCAGGAACCGGGAAGCAGCAGGCGCCAGTCGACCGGCACGGCCCGTTCGTAGGAGGACAGGAACATGCCTATGCCCACCTGGCAGGTCACCGAACGGCCGGTGGAGGCCAGGAAGCGGCGGTGCACTCCGCAGGAGTGCTCGCCGCGCTTGCGCAGCATCGCCGGGCTGACCACGCAGGCGCGCGGCGGGGCGAGGCGCGGCTCCACCCACCGGGTGAGCTCGGCCCGGACCGGCATCCAGTCCCAGGGGCTGGCGCTGACGAACTGGTGCAGTGACTGCGAGGCGGCGGGCGATCCGGAGACGGCCGCGGCCAGTCGGCGGACCGACTTCTTGCCCGGAGTGACGAGCAGCCCCTGCACGTAGGCCTGCGCCCAGCGGCGCTGGTCGCTGCGCGGCAGGCACTCGAAGACACTCTCCGCGAACACCGGTAGCGAGGCCCGTGAGTCCATCAAAGCGTGCGTGACCATGGCAAGTTCCTCCCCGTCATCGGCCGGCGACTGCTGGCCACGCTAAAATAATAGCGAACGCCCTCTTTTTTTCGCGACTAAGGAGAGTTGCCGGATGCACTTCGCCAAGTCGGCCCTCGCCGGGCCCAGTCACACGGTCGTCGCGCGAACACCGTGGCAGCACCCTGCTCGCACCGCGGCCGGCGGCTCTCACCTGCGAAGCAGTCCTCGCCCCGGGCACGGCCGCCGGCTAGCGCATCTTGTGCAACTCCGGGTTGCCGGTGGCAGGAAGATGACGCAAAGGTGGTGGTCTGAGGCGATCTTCGACTTGGCTACGGACAGCACGGCGGTGCGATGCCCGGGGAGTCCGCCCTGGCGTACACCGGCGGCCGGCAGCCCTCTTCAGGAGACAGCATGGTGAAGCAGGAGAGGGCCATGCGTACGCGCGAGGCCCTGGTCAAGGCGGCAGCGTCGGAGTTCGACCGTGCCGGCTACGAAGGCACGTCACTGTCGCGCATCAGCAAGTCGGTCGGCATGTCCATAGGCGCCGTCACCTTCCACTTCTCGACCAAGAGCGAACTGGCCGACGCGGTCCAGCAGGTGGGGCGGTCGGTGACCCGGGAGGCAGTGGAGGGCGTCCTCGCCGAGAACCGGTCGGCGCTGCGCGTGGTGGTCGATCTGACGCTGATACTCGCCCAGTTGATGGAGCGGGAGCCGTCCGTCCGTGCCGCCATCCGCCTCAGCCGCGAGCGTCCGGACGCCGTCCCGTGGTCGGAGGTCTGGCTGCCGACGGTGCGCGACCTCCTGGACGAGGCACACGAAACAGGTCAACTTCATGCGGCTGCCCTGCCCGCGGACGTGACGACGCTGGTCGAGTACCTGACCAGCGGCGCGGAGGCCTATCTGCGCAGCCGTATGGGCTCGGACGTGGCGTTCGAGAGCGCGGTGGCGCAGCTCAAGCGGCTCTGGCACGTGGCCATCGCGGGAGTCGCGGTCGACACGGGGGCGAACGCACCCGGCGCCCCCTTGCCCGTCACCACCGTCGAGCGGGTCGTCCTCGATCCGTCAGCCGCGGTGCCCGGGGCCGAGCGCCAGTAGGGAGCGGTACCACGGGACGGCCTCCACCACCCCGGTCAGCGGACCGGGGCCGGGGTCGCAGTTCGTGCCGCGCCAGATCTCCCGGCTGTCGTACCAGTGGTCGCGGGCCACCAGGGCGAACTGACGCTCGCTCAGTTCGCAGGCCGACGCGCGCAGCCGGGCCCGGCACTCGTCCCAGGCCAGTTCGGCGGAGATCGCCGGCAGGCCGAGGTGGCGGGTCAGCGCCGCCAGCAGTTCGCGGGTGGTCACCGGGGCGGGATGGCTGGCGTGCCAGACCCGGGGCCCGGCCAGCGGGAACTCCGTCGCGAGGTGCACGATGAGGCGCGAGAGGTCCTCCACGGCGACCATGGAGACACGTGCGCGCCCCCCGTCCCACAACGCCGGTACGGCGGTGACGAGTTCGGCGAGAGCGGGTACGACCCACCGGTCCCCCCGTCCCAGCACGAGGCCGGGCCGCAGGACGCACGCCCCGGCCGCCAGGGCGTGCTTCTCACCGGCCAGCCGGGTGCGGCTGGGGACGGACAGGGGGGCGGGCGCGACTTCGTCCACGCCTATCCCGCGGTGCGGACCCGGCCCGTAGACCGCCGCCGTCGACAGATGCATGATCCGCCCGACCCCGGACCGTAAGGCCTCACGCATCAGCGCGGCGGTCCCGTGGACGTTGACCGCCGTGCCGTGCTGTTCGTCGGAGCTCTGCGAGGCCGCGAGGTGCAGCAGCACGTCCGCCCCCTCGCAGACGCCCCGCAGGCTGCCGGGCTCCCCGAGATCGGCCGGCGTCCACTCGTCCACCAGCACCGCGGTGCTCGTGGGCAGCCGTCTGCCCACCGCATGGACGGAAAGAGGCGCGGCCGTGCCGGCCTCGTCCCGTAACCGGGCCAGTCGTCGCAGCACCGCCGCTCCGATGAACCCGGTGGCACCGGTCAGCACGACGCGGGTCTGTCTCATGCGGCGAGTCTCGCGACATCGGCGGGCAGCTCCACCCGGGCCAGGCCGTGCGGGGTGGCGATGGCCGGCAGGAAGTACCGCCACATCGAGACCAGGCGTTCCGGAAGGTCCGCGTGACCGCTGGCGACGTTGGAGAAGATCTGCGTCCCGGTGTAGGCGCCCACCAGCACGTTGGCGAGCTCGCGTTCATCGACCTCGGGTAGCAGCTCGCCCTGCTCGCGCGCGGCGCGCAGGTGGACGTACAACTGCTCGACCCACTCCTGGTAGGCCGTGTCGTCCCGCTGCCCGAACTCGCCCTGTTCGACGGCGAGTCGGACGCTCGCCCGGAACAGCACGTTGCTGGTCAACTGGTGCGCGGTGAAAAACGTGAGGTCGACGAGCCCCTGCAGACCGAACCCTTCGGCCGGAGGGTCCACGAACTCCTGCTGGTGCGTCAGAACGGCCTGGGCCAGCTCACGCTTCGACTTGAAGTGGAAGTACATCCCACCCTGCGTGACGTTGGCCCGGGTCATGATCTTGTTGATGCTCGCCCCGCTGTAGCCGTACTCGTCGAAGATCTCGGCGGCCGCAGTCAGGATCGTGTCCCGCGTCCGTACTGCCCTCTCTTGCTTCGGCTCGGCCATTACTCGCGACTCCCTCGACAAAAAAAACGAACACCCTTATTTTACAGGTCGGCCCCCTTAATCGACCAGAGAAGGGGCCTCCACATACGCACGCCAGGGGGATAGGCATGCTCACAACCACGGAACGGCCCAATGCGGCAAGCCAGCCTGCTCTGACCACGACCGTTGCGAGGGAGTACGTGCATCGCGCGGCCCTGTCGGAGGTGTTCCTGACCGGCTGGCGCAAGGAGAGAGCCGACAGGTTCACCGTCACCGCCCAGTGGCCGCGCAGCCACAGCTTCTACACCTCCGAGCACGGCCTGTACGACCCGCTTCTGCTGAGCGAGACGGTCCGGCAGTGCGGTCTGCTGCTCACCCATGTCGGCTACGACATGCCGTTCGGGCACCAGATCAGCTGGTCGCGGCTTCAGTACGCGATCAACCCGCAGGCGTTGCGCATCGAAACCAGGCCCGCCGAGATCGAACTCCACGTGACCTGCTCGGACATCAAGTACCACGGCACCGTACCGCGCACCATGGTCATGCACCTGGAGGCCATTCGCGCCGGCTCCCTGCTGGCCATGGCCAGCATCCGGTTCAGCAACCACTCCCCCGCGGTCTACCGGCGCCTGCGGATGGGCCGCAACGTCGAGGAGATCTTCGCGGCCGTTCCGGAGCCGATCGAGCCGGTGTCGCGGGCCGCCGTCGGCCGTCTGCGCCGGCAGGACATCGTCCTGTCGCCGACGGAGGAGAGCGGACGCTGGCAACTGCGCGTCGACACAGGCCATCCCGTGCTGTTCGACCACCCCGTCGACCATGTGCCGGGCATGCTCCTGCTCGAAGCCGTCCGGCAGGCGGGCCACGCCATGGATCCCGCGCAGGCCGGGGCGGCACTGCCCGTGTCGCTGGACGTCTCGTTCAACCGCTACGTCGAGTTCGACGAACCGTGCTGGATCGAGGCGGAGTCCATACCCGCGATGTCCCCGTCGTCCGGCGCACGGCGCACAATTCGGGTCAACGCCAGACAGAAAGGTTCCTTCGCCTTCAACGCGACTGCGGAGCTGGCTGACGCCGCTTCACTCTGAGGAATGACGTTCTTGGCTACGGAGGGGCATCACTCCCCCGCGGGATACGGTGACCTCATACGGGGGGAGGAAAGTGTAGAACCTGCGTGAGCGACTCGTGCCCTGCCACGGGTCAGTCGCCGACCGGCCCCCAGTGCGCCAGCACTGGGGTTCACGGTCTTCTCATTTCCGCCCGCCGAGGTAGCAACTCGACGGGCGCGGGCCCGTTTCTGGGTGCCAGCCCAAGAAACGCGCAGTGCACGGTCCAGCCAGAACCGCTCAGCCGTCGAACGACGGCTCATGTCTCTCCACAGAGACCTCTCCATGATGAATCCCCAGAGAGACCACTCCATGATGAACCAGAGCTCCACGATTCTCCAGCCCCCCCACCAGATTTATGTGGCGGTAAGCCACTTAAGTACCGACTCCTCACCTTCGAGATCCAGCCAATCTTCGGCTGAAACCGCGTACTGCAGCGCCGTTCGTATGCCGCGTGGACAGGTGAAGGTGCCGATGCGACTCGTCGAGTCGCCCCACTACTCGGATGCGGCGCTCAGCGTCTACATGAAGGTGAAGGCTCTCGCCCAGCGGCGGGAGGGCTGCACCGCCGGCGTCGCAACTCTCGCCCGATACCTCGGCTTCTCGGCATCGACCGTTCAACGGGGCCTGGCGCAGCTGCGTGCTCCGGCCCCCGACGGTGTCGTCGAACTCCCCCTCAGCACGCGCAGGTCCTTGCCGGGCGGCCGGGGAACCACCGCATGCCGCCGGGTCCGCCCCATGCAGCGCACCGAGCCGTTCATCTGGCTGCCCGTCGCCGCGAGTGAACATCTGCGGCCCCGTCTGCTGCGCGCCTACGCGGTCATCGCCCACGCCGTCGTGCAGAAGATTCCCTTGGCCGAGCGCGACCTCGCCGACTTTCTGCGTCATCATTCCGGCCCCCGGGCCGGTGAGGCGATCAGCACCGAGGCGGCAAGCCGCATCGTCGATGAACTGGTCGCCTCGGGCTGGATCGGCGTGCTGCGGCGAGCCGGTTTCCAGGGGCGCCACGAGTTCGTCGTCAACGACCAACCGACCTGTGCGACTCCCGTACTTGATGACCCATCGGGTCACGACGTTGATGCGCGTTCGCTCGCGTATAGGGAAGACCTCAGTATTGACCGACTGGAGATCGACGCTGCGCTTGTCTCATCCGCCGTAGGCGAGGTACCGGTGGACAAGCGCGTTGGAGCCCCGCGCGAAAAGCCGGGCCCGGATCGGACACCGGATGGGCTCGCGCTGCGCGCGGATGAGAAGAGACCCGCCCCGGCCCCCGCCCCCGTCCGCAAGGAGCCGCCCTACAGCGGACCCCCACTGACGTTCAGCGGCAGGCTCCATGTGGTGCTGGAGCCGGTCCGGTTCCTGCTCGCCGACGTGAACACCTACGTGCAGCGCAGAATCGGCCAGGAGATCGCCCGGCAGCTCGGCGACGGCATGACCGTCGCGCGTCTGCGGGACAGGCTCAGACAACGCCTCGCGCAAACCGTCCTCGCCGACATCCGGGACGTGGGCCGTTGGCTGCTGGGCGTGGCACTGCCCCGCTGGGGCTGTGCGAATCCGGACTGCGAAACGGGCGTGCTCTGCTCCACCGGCGCACGCTGCCCCGTCTGCCGGGAGGTGGTCGCGCAGCGTGCGGCGGCCCGCCGCGGTGGTGCGCCGCTGCCCGGCGGGGAAGCGGCCGAGGGGACCGACAGACCGAGCGTCCCCCGCGCCGTGGCCCCTGCCTCGCCCCCCGCGCCCCCCGCGCCCCGCACCGTCACCTGCTGCCCGAGCTGTGAGCGCCCTCACCGCCCGGGGCACTCCGGTCTCTGCCGTGACTGCCGCCCCGGCCCCGGCCCCGCTCCCGCCCTCCGAGTCGGCGACGGCCCCTGCTCGGAAAGCAACGGCACCTGCGGCCATCCCTCCCCGCACGGTCTGTGCTGGCGGTGCCGCATCGCGTCGGATGCGAGACGCGGTGGCGCACCGACCCCCGCACCGCCTGCCGCGACGAACACCGGGAGAAGAGCGTGACCTCTGTCCGGGCGACACCACCAGCTTGCCCAGCACCGGCGAACGATCAGATGCACCACCACAGGGGACGTGCCCCGACAGCGGCCGCGGGCTTGCCCGCATCGGCCACCGCGGCCACCACAGTCACGTCACCCACCCCGACCACCTCGGTCACCTCGGTCACCTCGGTCACCTCGGTCACCTCGGTCACCTCGGCCAGAGGAGCCTCGTACCCGGCCTTGACCGCGCGCCGCTCCTTCCACAGGTGGTAGACCGCGACGGCGAGGATGGCCGTGCCGATGAGATTGGCGACGAAGTGCCACCACACCCGGTACGTCACGAGCGCAGGGCCCGGTTCGATCAGTCCGAACCAGGTGGACAGCCCGATGGCACGGCTGGCACCAAGCGCGACGGACAGGGTCAGCACCACGTGCTCCAGTCCGTGGATGGTCTGCATCCACACGCCCATCTTGGCCCACTTGCGGGACTTGAGCTCTCCGGCGGCCCGGCGGGTGATCTGTGCGATGCCGACGAGTCCCGCCAGGAAGATGAAGTTGCCCGTGAGATGGAGGATCTCCATACCGAGCATGGGCTTGCTCGCGTCGACCTGCCCCATGCCACGTGACAGACCGTTCGCCCAGGGAGTCATCCAGGCCGGCGAGTACGGGTGCGCCACCCAGTAGCCGACCTGGGCCACGTGCTCCTGGAAGTGACCGATCTGCCCGATTACACCGAGCCCGATCAGGGCGACCGCGGTCTTGTACAGCCACGGCCGGACCTGTCCCCGGTTGCCGAGGGCGAGCACGACGACGGCCGCCCACATTGCGACGGCCCATCCGATGAAGAGGACAGCACCCAAGGTGTCCAGGGAGGAAACGGTGCTTCCCATGCCTCCCATCCCTCCCATGCTGTGGCCTCCGTGCGCGTGGTCCATGGGGATACTCCTCTGACTCCGACTCCGGGCGGCGACGTGTACGACGCTCTGCGTCACGCTAGGGATCCGGGCCGGGCACCGGCCACTTCAGGAGTGCGGACTTCCAAGGCTTCGAGGAGCCCCACGATCACTGACGTGCCGTCGGTAACTCAGCAGGAGGGTGCGGGAGCCGAGGTGACAGGCGGCTGGCCTGTGCCAAAGACGGTGGCGGGCCGGGTGATGCGGTAGCACTGGCCGACCGTTCCGTCGTTGCTGGAGAGCAGGACGGCGACCGTCACCCTGCCGTCTCCTCGCGTCACGCCCTTGACGGTGAAGCTACGGAGCGTTCCGGTGGGGTCGAGGGCCTTCTGTACTCCGGTGCGGGTGAGGTCTTTCGGGTCCATCCCCTCGATCCGCGTCCCTGCCGGCCGCGACAGAAGACCGATGTCCGTGGCGGCTCTGCACACGTCGTCCTTCCGCACGGTCACCTTCGACGTCCATGCGTGGCCGTGCGGGTGGCTGTAGGGGCCGCCCCCGTATTCGATGTCCGCCAGTTCCTGGTCCATGACTCGGGCGTAACCCGCCGGGTCGCCCAGGTCCCCCGGGTGTGAGTCCAGTTTCCCAGCCCTGGCCGGCTCAGGCAGTGCTGTCCGAGGTCGTTTCGGGTTTCGTGTAGAGGACGTCGCGGGCCTGTTCCGCGGCTCGGGCGAGGCTCTCGGAGACGAAGTCGACGAAGCGGGCGATGTTTTCGAGGCGGACGGCGGCCGGGGTGCCGGGGCCGAGGACGCCGACGCCCTGCCGTGCGGTCTCGGCGAGTTGGGCGTTGGAGCGGGCGGCGGCGATCATCGACTGGTAGAAGACGTCGTTGTCGACGAGGTAGCGCTCGCGGCGGCGTTCGTCGCGTTCCCGGCGGATGAGGCCCTGGCTTTCGAGGAACGTGATCGCTTTGGAGATGGACGCCGGGCTGACCTGGAGGCGTTGGACGAGTTCGGACGCGGTGAGACTGCCGTCGTCGGTGGTGTAGAGGCAGGTCAGCACCCGGGACATCATTTTGGGCAGGCCCTGTTGCATGAGGAGGGTGGTGAACGCCTCCTCGTACTCGCGCACGGCGTCGGCGTCGCGTCCATGGGCCTGCGCGGGGGTGTTCGAGTCCCGGGGCGTGGTCTGCCTGCGGCGGTGGGCGCGGCGTTCGGTGGCACGGTGGGCGAGGTCGGCACGGTAGGCGGTGGGGCCGCCGTTGCGCATGACCTCGCGTGTGACGGTCGAGGTCGGGCGGTCGAGGCGTCTGGCGATCTCCGCGTAGGCGAGGCCGTCGGCCAGTCCCAGCGCGATCTGCTGGCGCTCCTGCTGGGTGAGTCTGCCTCCCGGCATCGCGGCCTCCTTCGGTCGTCCGTGGCGTCTCCACTATAGCGTTCACTTCTCATTCATTGCAACGTGCGTGGTGCGTGTTGTTGCATTAGATTCAATGCCATTGCAACACTTTCTCGGCTTTGACCTGCATAGTTTGCAGATATGCGCAACGAATCTGTTGCCTGATCTTTGAATGCAACGTAGCGTTTCTGTCATCAGAAACGAAGAGCCGAAGGAGCGCACGATGCAGAAGTACGACACCCCCGCCCCGGTCTCCGCCGTCCTCGGCATCCCCGCGGGACGCATCCGGTTCATCGCCGCCGACCGGGCCGACACCACGGTCGAGGTCCTGCCCGTGGATGCCTCCAAGAGCCGCGACGTGAAGGCGGCCGAGCAGATCGAGGTCGCATACGGCGACGGCGTCCTGCGGGTCGAGGCGCCGGCTGCGAAGAACCGGGTCCTCGGCAACTCCGGATCCGTCGAGGTGACCATTCAGCTGCCCGCCGGCTCCCGCATCGAGGGCAAGGCCGCCTGCGCCGAGCTGCGCGGCGTCGGGCGCCTCGGCGACGTCGTCTTCGAAGGCGCGTACCGCCAGGTCAAGATCGACGAGGCCGCGAGCGTCCGCCTCACCGCGATCGACGGCGACGTCGAGGTCGGGCGGCTGGGCGGGCCCGCGGAGATCAGCACCGCACGGGGCGACATCCGGATCGCCGAGGCCGTGCGCGGCACGGTCGTGCTCCGCACCCAGTCCGGCAGCATCTCGGTCGGCGCCGCCGCCGGCGTCTCGGCCGCCCTGGACGCCGGCACCGGCCACGGCCGCATCAGCAACGCCCTCAAGAACGACGGCAGCGCCGAACTCGACATCCGCGCCACCACCTCCCACGGCGACATCACCGCCCGCAGTCTCTGAATCCGTAGTCAGTAAGAGGGGGCACTACTCATGACCGACCTGGCCATCGCGGCGAACGGGTTGCGCAAGTCCTACGGCGACAAGGTCGTGCTCGACGGCGTCGACCTGGCCGTCCCGGAAGGAACGGTCTTTTCTCTGCTCGGTCCGAACGGCGCCGGCAAGACCACCGCCGTGAAGATCCTCTCCACCCTCATCTCCCCCGACCCCGCCAGTGGGCAGATCCGCGTCGGCGGTCACGACCTCGCCGCCGACCCGCAGGCCGTGCGGGCCGCGATCGGTGTCACCGGGCAGTTCTCCGCCGTCGACGGGCTGATCACCGGCGAGGAGAACATGCTCCTCATGGCGGACCTGCACCACCTGTCCAAGCGCGAGGGGCGGCGGGTCACCGCCGAGCTGCTGGAGCGCTTCGACCTCACCGAGGCCGCGAAGAAACCCGCCGCCACCTACTCCGGCGGTATGAAGCGCCGCCTCGACATCGCCATGACCCTGGTCGGCACCCCGCGGATCATTTTCCTCGACGAGCCGACCACCGGCCTCGACCCGCGCTCGCGGCACAACATGTGGCAGATCATCCGCGAGCTCGTCACGGGCGGCGTCACCGTCTTCCTCACCACCCAGTACCTGGAGGAGGCCGACGAACTCGCCGACCACATCGCCGTGCTCAACGACGGCAGGATCGCCGCCGAAGGCACCGCCGAAGAACTGAAGCGGATCGTCCCCGGCGGACACGTCCGGCTCCGCTTCACCGACCCGGCCGCCTACCAGAGCGCCACCGGAGCACTGCGCGCGGCCTCCCGGGACGACGAGTCCCTCACGCTGCGGATCCCGAGCGACGGCAGCCAGCGCGAGCTGCGCACCGTACTCGACCGACTGGACTCGGCCGGTGTCGAGGCCGACGAGCTGACCGTGCACACCCCCGACCTCGACGACGTCTTCTTCGCCCTGACCGGCGGCGGCATCCCCAACCAGCCCAAGGAGGCTGTCCGATGAGCTCCCCCCTGGCTCCCGCCCGCCCGACCCGGATCTCTCTCGCCGTACGCGATTCGTCCACGATGCTGCGCCGCAACCTCCTGCACGCCCGGCGCTATCCGTCCCTCACACTGAACCTGCTGCTCACCCCGATCATGCTGTTGCTGCTCTTCGTCTACATCTTCGGCGACACCATGAGCGCGGGCATCGGCGGCGGCGGTCCGGACCGCTCCGAGTACATCGCCTACATCGTCCCGGGACTCCTGCTGATGACCATCGGCAGTACCACGATCGGGACCGCGGTCTCCGTCTCCAACGACATGACCGAGGGCATCATCGCCCGCTTCCGCACGATGGCGATCCACCGCGGTTCGGTGCTCGTCGGGCACGTCGTCGGCAGTGTGCTGCAGTCGGTCATGAGCGTGGTCCTCGTCGGCGCCGTCGCCGTGGCCATCGGCTTCCGCTCCACCGATGCCACCGTCCTGGAGTGGCTCGCGGCCTTCGGACTGCTCGTGCTGTTCGCCACGGCGCTCACCTGGATCGCGGTCGGCATGGGCCTGGTCAGCCCGAACGCCGAGGCCGCAAGCAACAACGCCATGCCCCTGATCCTGCTGCCGCTCCTCTCCAGCGCCTTCGTCCCCCTGCACTCGATGCCGGGCTGGTTCCAGCCGATCGCCGAGTACCAGCCGTTCACGCCCGCCATCGAGACCCTGCGCGGTCTGCTGCTCGGCACCGGGATCGGCAACAACGGATGGCTCGCGGTCGCCTGGTGCCTGGGCCTCGCGGTGCTCGGCTACTTCTGGTCGACCTCGAAGTTCGACGACGACCCGAAATAGCCGTCATGACAGCGCGGGCCACCTCCCGCAGACCGTCCACCCGAGGGCGGCGTACACCGACACTCCGTCGGCGTACGCCGCCCCCACTTGGCACGCCGGCCGGCGGGACATCGCCCTGCTGGGAATGGCGTTCACCGGGCACGGACGACATGTGCGAGGCACCGTCCACGGTGCTCGCGTCGCGACTGCCGACTGAGGGCGCGAGCGTGCGGTGCTGGGACCCGCCGGCCCGCCCGGCGGCCGGCGAGCCATGGTCGTCGGCGACCCGATGCGCAAGTCCGGAGGAGACGATGGACGGCGGACGCGGCGGTCGTGGTCACGCAGTGGTCTGAGCTGAAGCAAGCGGACTGGGCACGGGCGGTTGAGCGGATGCGGCAACCGGTCCTTTTCGACGGCCGCAACCTGCTGGACCCGAGCCGGATGAGCGAGCTCGGCTTCACCTGCATGGCGGTCGGACGGCCGTAGCCGCCGCACACCAGCAGGCTGCCCACCGGACTCTTCGCCGACCATGGCGATACGGCCCCACAGCCGTGCTTCGGGGTCCCGGTCGTGTTCGCGGGGGCGGAGTCGATCCCGGCGGAGACGGCGAGGATCAGGAGCTCGGCTGGTCCTCCAATGGCCGGCAGCGACGTCCGGGAGCCGCAGCGGCACAGCGCGAACCGATGGCACGGTCATGCAATCGCGACCGCTGAAGAATCGAGGCTGACGTTGCGTCAGATGGGTGAAGTAACGTGTCGACACACTGAATTCAGCACTTGGCAGGTGTGGATAGGCAATAGCCTCAAGTAAATGCCGCGTCGATGGGAGTAGCCAAATGTTGCAGCCTCCGGCAAGCATGAGTGGCGACCCGATTAGCGGGCCTCCTCAAGGCATGCCCAATCTACTTCGGCGATCGGCACAGGGGCTTATTGTTACAGCGAAGCCCTGGATTTATGGACGGTATCCCTCCGCCCTCAATGGGCAGCGCTTCCGTCAAAGGTTGTTCCGTTCCCTGATCCGCGCGTTTGATCCTGAAGCCATCTTCGAATCCGGTACCTACGGTGGAGCTTCAACGCATTTTCTCTGGACTCTGTCCGGTCGCCCGATCTGGACCGTCGAGAAAAATCGTGGCTGGGCGTACTGCGCGAAGAGGCGATTCCGCACCATTCCAGAGATTCGGGTTCTGTCGGGTGATTCTCGAGCTGCGCTGAGATCACTAAGAGATTCCAACGATTTCCCTGCCTCGCGTGCTCTCTTCTACCTCGACGCTCACTGGGAAGCGGATCTTCCTCTGCGAGACGAGGTCGATATGATCACCAGCCGGTGGGCGGACTCGATCATTGTCATCGACGACTTCAAGGTTCCCGACGATAGCGGCTACGGGTTTGACACATACGGCGATGACGAGCTGTCGATGGATTATCTGGGCAGTAAGGCCATCGGACGCTATGAGGCATTTTGGCCGAACTGCCCTTCGGGCAAGGAAAGTGGCGCCCGACGCGGCTGCGTGATCCTAGTGGCCCCAAGCGTCAGATCCGAGGTGCAGGGACTACCTGAGCTGCGACGCATTGAGGGGTCCCAGGTGAACACCTCGCGCCCTTTGCCGGTGTAGGACCTCCAGATCCTCCCAGCACTGGCCGCATGCGTCTGTCAAGCGGCGAGAGCGGCCAGTGGTGCGAGTTCGAAGCGCCGTTCGTCGCGTAGGAGGGCCCAGAGGACGTTGACGCGCACTGCCGGCATTGCTGCTGGTGGGTTTCCCCGCACCGCCTCCCGAACCCGGCGGGACCGTTACCGAGTACCGGGCTCGCCACAAGTCCCGCCGGATTGCCTCGGTGGCCGGTCGGCGGGACCGTGCAGCAGTGCTGGTTCGCCTGGCGGTCGCGATCGTGCTGGGGGCGGCGAACCTGTCGGAGGCCGTGCCGGACACCATGCGTTTCCGCCTCTACCACCTGCCCGCCCGACTCGCCGACCACGCCCGCCGCCGCTGGCTGGGGATCGAGCGGACCTGGCCTTGGGCGAAGGCGTTCACCACCCGCGGGCACCGGCTGACGGCCCTGCCCGCCGTCACTGACGATCTGACCACCAGGCCGACGAGACAAGGAATGGAATGCAGGATTTGCCGCGCCTCGCAGTCAGCCGCCTGAAATGATGGGAGGGCGCGTCTCCAACAACCCCGCCACACCTTCGGTGAATCGGGCGCTCATTGCTTCCACTGTGTATCTGTCGGTATCCGACGCGCAGGCATCCTTGAGGCGAGCCATCAGCCTGGGGTTGGACAGGGTGTGGACCACCACTTTCGCATACTCCTCCGGACCACCCTCAACCGTCATGGAGTTGCGACCATGCTCCAAGTACTCGAATTCCGGGCTGTGATAAGGCCAGGCGGTCGTCACCAAAGGGGTGCGCAGTGCGAACGAATCAACCGCGCAGAGTCCAACCAGCCCAGGCATGAGCATGAGCTGTGATGCGGCCCCCAGCAGCGCGCGCCGCTCGTCGTGGACGGGTCCCACGTACACCACTCCCTCTCCGCGCTCGGCCGAGGCCTCGATCAATGACCGGCAAGCGCCGTCACCCGCAACGAGAAGCTTGAACTCGGGCATCCGCTTGACGATGTGAGTAACCGCTTCCAAGAGAAATGGAAGCCGCTTGGTGGTATGAAGGCGCCCGAGGTAGAGTCCGGTACGCCCGGGTACCAACCCATGCCGGGAGGAGAACTCGGCAACCTGCTCATCCGTGACCTGCTTGCGGGCCTCTGCCAGGGCCGTGGTGTCCGTGGAATTCTGTACCACGGTGATGCGGTCGCGCGGAAATCCCTGCGCAGCCACGTGGTCGGCGCCACCCGCCGTATAGGCGAAGAACCAGTTCGCCTGCCGGGTCAGGGTACGCTTCACTGCCCGTAGCAGAGGGCCTGCATGCTTGTCGTAAGTCCGGCCGTGGCCCCACATTCCCAGGGCAGGGCCAGATCTGCCCCGTGCCTCCCGCCACATCGCTCTGGCCACCAAGGGGAACGTCTCCAGGTTGTGGAGATCCTGCGGCACGATCACCGCGTCCGACCGACGGGGAAGATCTCCGAGCCGTTTCACACGGACCGGAAACCCGCCGATCCGCCAGGAGTGCTGGACCAATCGAACGGCGCATCCCAACTCGGCGCTTCCCCGATCGCGGCCCTCAGCCGCCTCCGGAGGTGGTGCACTGTGTGCGACAACCAGCTCCGCTCCCAGTTGCCTGTGGAGATCTGCCGCGAGGCGACGGAAGAACGGCACGCGGTAGTGCGCAACATACGGCTGCACAATGGTGATTCTCCGCTGATGCACATCACACCTCTTCCGTGGGACGGCACGCCGTCTCGAACCTGCGGGCGGGAGAGGGCACGGCGGGCTCCGTGGGCCCGCCCTTCCCCAGGAGCGCCTCGAGTTCCGCATCGATCACGAGACCGGCCAACTCGGGTGTGCGCACGGTCGGTTGCCGGTCCATGATCCGGGCGGCCTCGGACGCGGCACCCACGAGGTCGTCCACCTCGGACGGGCGCGGACATCTCTCGTCGAAGCGCACGTGGTCGCGCGGCTCTTCCTGCTGCAGCATCAGCCACATGGCCTCGACATACTCCGCGGCGTAGCCCCAGTCACGGCGCGCGTCGAGGTTACCGAGGTAAAGGGTGTCCTGCAGGCCGGCCTTGATCCGGGCCGCCGCCACGGCCACCTTGCGGGTGACGAACGTCGGTCCGTGACGCGGTGACTCGTGGTTGAAGAGGATGCCGTTGACGGTGTACAAGCCGTACGCCTCACGGAACGGCACCCTTGCATGCGACTGGGCCGCCAGGTTGTAGACCTCGTCCGGCTGCACGCGCTCCAGCAGACAGGCGATCCTGCTGCCGTCGGTGAGATCTCCGTAATGCAGGAAAAGCCGCATCTCCGGATCGTGCAGATCGCGGTCGAGGTGGTTGATTCGACTGGTGTTGATCTTCGAGGCCCGGCGGACAATACCATGCACTGTGTAGCCCTTGGCCAGGAGCAATTCGGCGAGGTAGGAACCGTCCTGGCCCGTGATACCGGTAATGAGCGCCGTCTTCTCCGGCACGAACACTCCTCGCTGGTAGAGCTGGCGAAGGGACTCGAGAGGCAAGGCTGCCCCTTCTGGTACGCGTCAGGGGCATTGAGGACACTGGAGGAAATCCACTCCCGCGTCCAGCACCGGCGTTCCCGCGTGTTCTCGACGGAGTCAGTCGAATGGACCAAGACACGTGTGGTGCCAAGCGGAAGGACCCATGTCGCGGGCTAGAGTGAGCCGTTCCCACGTCCGATAGGAGCGCCGATGACGCAGCTGCTTCCCCCATCACTCCGAATTTGCATGCCGGAGCGCATGGGTTGGAGAGGCGGGGGTCTGGGGAACGAGATCTTCCCTTGGGCGAAAGCATATCTCGCAAGTCGCGAGCTGGGCTTCCGGTACTTCCGGCCTGCTTGGGGTCTCAACTCCAGGGGCTACTGGCGGGACTTCGACACATCTCGCCTGGACTGGGTTGGCTATATGGTCCTACGGGCGGCCATGCCGGTCATGACGGTCACCGACGAGATGATCCAGTCCACTGGGGAAACCGATTACGGAACCGCCGTGCGTGTGCTCGACAGCGAGTACAAATGGTCTCAGCGGCGCTCGCTCATCCTGCTTCACAAAGGAATGGCAGGAGGTCATCTCGGCATCGAGCGGGCTCGCAACTATCTCCGGAATGAACTGTTGGGGCACCTTCCTGAACAGGACTGTGCCTGGAGTCCTGATTCCTGCGCCCGCCAACTCCGCGTCGCTGTCCACATCCGGCTGGGTGACTTCGCTCCCGATGCCGTCGGACCGCGGATCGGCGCCTGTAACCGTCGAATCCCCTGGCACTGGTACCAAGACGTGCTCAACACTCTGCAGCGACGTTTCGGGGACATGCTTCACATCGACATCGTGAGCGACGAACCCGAACTGGCCGCCCGTACGTTCCCGAAGTGGAGCCTCTGCGCCGCTCGTTCGCGGAGCATGTTCGAGGACCTCTCGATCATGACGTCCGCCGATCTGCTGGTCTGCTCGGTGTCAACGTTCTCCATGCTGGCAGCTTTTCTGTCCGACGCGCCCTATCTATGGTATCGACCATATATGTTGGAATATGGCGATCTTCTTAGCCTCCGGCCCCAAATGCCGGAACGGCAGATGGGACCGACCAGCGCCGATGGCGGGAAAGAAGAGGAAGAAAGCGGCAGCGCAGCGTTCACCCGCGGGGTGCCCATGGATGTGGGCAGCGAGCTCCCGGTCTGGTTGGTGGACTTCCTCCAGTCGAAGGCAGCTCTCAGCAGGCGCAGCGCAGACCTGATCCGCTACGGGTTCGTGCCCGGCAGTACTCCTGTCCATGCTGGGAACGGCAACGCGGCAGGCACGCTTGGAGCGCCCGTCACGACGTAGTGAGCGGTTGGCTGACGACTTTGGCCGTGACGCGGACCAAGAAGGCGGCCGTCGGCCGCCACAGCCCCCTCGACCGGCGCAGCCAGGCCGGCATCTGACGGCTGAGAGCGAGGTCCATTTCCCGGCAGGACTCCGCTCGTCTTTGGACCGTCAGTGAACCCGGGTGCGATCGGGCTTCACCGAGGACCGTGGCGACATACTGCAGTGATCCCTGCTGGGCCAGCCTGCGATGCAGATCGACGTCGAACGCCAGCGAAAGGCTGTGGTCCAGTCCTCCGATGGCCTCCACGGCGGAGCGCCGGTACAGGCAGCCGGGCTGAAGCACCATGTTGTGGCCCAGATACAACCACCACGAGCCCACCCGTCCCGGCCGTACCCACCTGATGGCTTTTCCGTCGATGTCGATGTAGCGGACCTGGCCGTAGGCCATGGCTGCTTCGGGGTGGCGTTCGAGAGTACGCAGCGCCACGGCGACCGACCCGGAGGGCAGGCGGTCGTCGTCGCCGAGCCACCCCAGTACGTCGACGCTGTCGCCGAAGTGCCGCCAGCCGGTCATCACGGCATCGACGATGCCGGACCCGTCCTGTGCGAGTACGGGCACGTCCGCGGGTACGCATCGCGTCACCTCCTCCACCGCGGCGGGAGTCGACACCACGACGAGGCGCACTGCGGAGCAGGTCTGGGCCAGCAGCGACCGCAGACATTCCGCGAGGAGCTCGGGACGATCACCGAGTGTGGGCACCACCATGCCGACCTGCATGGGAAAGCCTTTCTGGTTCATCGAGGTTGACGGGACACCACAGCAGCCGACTGCGACCACGCATGGCGGTAGAGCACGGCGGCTGCCGCGGCGGTACCGAGATACAGTCCTTCGAGCCTGGGCCAGGGCGAGAACAGGATGTCCCAGCCGAGTTGCGCACACAGGAACGTGAACAGCAGGGCGTACGGTTTGGCGCCCCGTTTGACGGCGAGGCTCAGCGCGAGGAAGACCACGGCCAGGGGGAACACGATCCCGGGGAGGACTCCGGCGCCCGTCTCCGCCCAGAGCTGGAAGAGGACCGAGTGCAGATACAGGCCGTTGCCGAAGTAGAAGTTCTCCCGCAGCTGGTTGAAGTCGCCGTCCTTGGCCCGCAGTTTCTCCATGAACGCGCTGCGGGTGCGGTAGCCAACGGCGGGCTTGAAGCCCTGGCCGATCAGCGGTGAGTCCTTCACGATCACGTACGACGCCGCGATCTCCGGCCGCGCGCCCACCAGAACGCCGCCGTCCCCACCGCTCTGCCGCTCCCATCGCATCTGCTGCTCCACCCCCAGCCTCCCGCTGGAAGCGAGGTGCCCGTAGGCGGCCCCCACTACGGTGAACAGACACACCAGGGCTGCCGCGACCAGGACGATCCTCTTCCTGTCGGGCGTGCGGACACGACGTCCGACCAGCATCGCCATCGCTCCCGCCAGGCTGACGACCAGGAACTCCGAGCGAAATCCCTGGAGGATGTTGACCAGGGCGAGCGAGAGGATGAGGACACAGGCGGTTGTGTGCTTTCCCCGGCTGACCAGGCGGAACGAGATGAGGATGACCGCCAGACCGACGAGGGGCCCATAGCCGTACTTCCACGGGTCCGTGCTGGGATGGCGGTGCAGGAACAGGGCGATGTTCGCCAGGAGCCCGATGGTGAACGTCACGACATAGACGCGGACGACGGCGGGTTTGTGCTGCAGCACCCACATCGCACCGCAGAAGCTCAACAACACGGCGACGGGACGCGACAGGGCCAGCAGCATCTGGTGAAGCGAGTCGCCGGCAGCGAATTCGGCTACGGCGGCGGCCAGCAGCCACAGGCACAGCAGGCCGATGTACCACCGCGCCGCGTTCACCCGCCACACGGCGGCGAGGCACACGGGCGCGATCAGCAGGGTGAGCGCATGGCCGAGCGTCAGGCCGGTCTGCGAGAACGGGCTCCAGGCGCACCCCAGACCCAGTACCGCCGCCGGCAGGGCGCCGCCCGGGGTACGCGGCCGGTCGACCGCAGGTGCGAGCAAAGCCTTTGCCGGTGCCGCCGGTGCCGCTGGTGCCGCTGGTGCCGCTGGTGCAGCCGGTGCCGTCTGAGTGTCAGCCATGGGACATGGACCGCCTGAAGTTGGGGAGGAAGAGGCACGTCAGAACCGCGGTGGCCGATGCGATGACCGGCCCGGCGGCGCCGAGGTGCCGCGCCAGGAGAATCGACAGGGCAAGGTTCACCGCGGCCATGACGACGGATGTCTTGGCCTGGAACTTCAGCCCTTGGGCGTCGGTCAGCCACATGCTGGTCGGGTACGCCGCGGACTGGACCAGCAGCAGGACCGCGAACGCGGCCATGAGACCGGTTTCCACCTCGACCCGACCGTGCAGCATCCATGAGGCGAACGCGGGGCCGAAGAGGACCAGGCCGGTGCCCAGCAGGGCACCCCCCATGGCGAAGTACACCGTCAGCCGGGCGATGTCCCGGGGGGCGGGTCCACCGCTCGTACCACGATGCCGGGCGAAGACGGTCCACAGAGGCAGGCCGGTCGCGCTGGCCAGGGCGAGTGTGGGAGCGAACAGTCGCGCGCCGGCCGAGTACGCGGCGACCGCCGACGGGTCGGCGACATGGACGAGGACCACCCGGTCGGTGGCGAAGGCCACCGCCAGCGCGACGTTGACGACGGCCATGGGGCCGGCGAGGTGCCAGATACGCCTGGCGGCATGCCGCGGGTTGAGACTGCCCAGGATCCAGCCCAGCAGCGGCAGCGTGAGGATCCGTCCCGCCCACAGCAAAGAGACGCCGCCGATGAGGCACTGCGTGGCGAGAGTCGCCGCGATGAACGCAACAGGCGGTGCGTGGACCGCTTGCGCCAGCAGAATGAACCCCAACGTGAGCAGACTGCCCAGCATTTGAAAAAGCAGCGAGGTATGGGAGCGATTCAGCGCAATGAGAAGCGAGTTCCCCAGATTCAGCGGCAGGCTGCATCCGAACAGGATGAAGGCGACGGCAACGGC
Source organism: Streptomyces sp. NPDC001406 (assembly GCF_042895285.1). Taxonomy (NCBI): domain Bacteria; kingdom Bacillati; phylum Actinomycetota; class Actinomycetes; order Kitasatosporales; family Streptomycetaceae; genus Streptomyces; species Streptomyces sp. NPDC001406. The sequence goes on along the minus strand of NZ_JBIAWG010000020.1, from coordinate 40,225 downwards.
GAACTCGACCGACTGCTGTGCCGCGGAATTGAGCAGGGTTCCCCAGGCGCCCATACAGGCCGGAACGACACCCACGAGGGAACTCACAATTCCCATGCAGGTCAGTACCCGCGCGCTGGTGATGACGGTGCTGCGCAACGCGGCGTCTTCGGCGCCGCGTCTTTTTCCCATCGCGTCCACGATGGCTGCGCCGGTACCGAGGTCATTGAGGGGCAACAGCATGGGAAGGGTGGTGACGAGCGCGACGAAAGCGAAACCGGCCGGGCCCACCGTGTCCACCACGGCCCGTGTCCCGACCAGCGTCGTCATGGCCGTGACGGGAAGACTCACCGCCTTGACGCCCAATGCCCGCCCTGCGGACCGCAGATGGAGGCCCAGGCCGGCACCTCGGGCGCCGGGGACGTCACTCGGGTGCGGTGACGACTGCGCGGGACGGGGTGCGGGTTTCGCGGGCAAGGACGGTTGGACGGCTACTTCCTTGACACCTCCGCGTGGGGTTCTCTCACCGGTCACGACACGAACCGCTTTACTGAACGGTGAATGCCAAGCTCCACGCGCGGACTTCCCTTCGAAGTGAAGTGCCTGAGCATGCTACGACAGTGCCTGTGATAGTCGAGGTACATTCGCAGCCGGGCGCGAAAATTGAAACTCGGGTACGGTACACACCCGGTCCGCTTCGTAGTGAGGAGCCCACGAGTGGCCACCGCCATCGACTCTCGTCACCGTTCTTCGAAGCGGCTTCGGGTTGCGGTCCCCCGGTCAGAAAAACATCCCAGGCACTATGCGGTGCGGGATCTCATCGAGGAATTCATCAGACAAGGCGCCGTTGCGCAACCGATCACAAAACCCCCGCTGTTCGGCAAAGCTCTGGCCAAGGCCCGCATTTCCCTTCCTCGCAGCGGCCGGGGAGCGATCGTGGTCCCCATGATGGGAGCCCGATTCGACCAGCTCTACGAGGCCGCCCTCGCCGGCAGCGTCGTGCCCTACTGCTGGGACGTGTTTGAACCCGGATGGGAGCTGTGGGTAGCAGGGCTACGGCCGCTGCGTCCCCCGGTCGTCTTCGTCACCGCCCAACAAGCGGCACGTGCCCTCGAGGAGTCCCTGCCCGACTCCACGGTGATCCACCTCCCGGAGGCAACGCGCATCTCCCGGCACGACGCCGGATTGCGCCTTGCCGACAGAACAGTCGGTGTCCTGGAGCTCGGCCGACGCCACCGAACATGGCACGACGCCATCACGCGGCCCGTCCAGAGGCACTCACCGCTTCCCCACCTGTACGAGCCGGAACCGGGCCGGCTGGTGTACCCGGACGAACACGCCTTGCGGCGCGGACTGTCGAACGCGATGATCTCCGTCTGCTTCCCCTCCTCGCTGACCCACCCCCAGCGCTCCGGCCGGGTGGAGACGATGACACAGCGCTACCTGGAGAGCATGGCTTCAGGCTGCCTCCTGCTCGGGCACGCGCCGGCGGAGCTGGTGGAGCTCATGGGGTTCAACCCGGTGATCGAGGTCGACTGGGACGACCCCGCCCGCCAGGTACTGGACATCCTCGCCTCACCGGACAGGTTCCAGCCCGTCGCCGACAGGGCGCTCAGCCGACTTCAAGAGGTCGGAGACCTGAGCACACGCGTAAGGGCGGCACTGACGAACATGCGTGCCCTCGGGCTCATTTGACGACCGGATGCCGGCGAAGGGCGCTCGGGGCCGCGCCGCCGTCCGGGTCGTGGACCACGGACACCCTGGGGTTGTTGCGGAACTTGTGGCGCAGCGCCTGCGCGCTCGGCGCGCTCATCTCCGTCACCTCGACCTCGGCCCCGGCGGCCAGGAGGTGGTCGGTGAACGTTCCGTGCCCGGCGCCCACGCCGGTCGATGACTTCGCCGACCATGGCGTGCAGCCAGCGCACGATCCGCTCGCGCGGGCCGGGCGGCGCCCCGACCGGGTCACCCACCGAGCCCCCCACCACAAGGCGTTCCTAGGCTCGTTGGGTGACATTCCACGGGTCCGGCACGACGGACCACAGCTGCCCGCGGCGGTGTCACTAAGCTCGGCGGCATCTCCCGCGCAGCACCCGTCTTTTCCGCTCTGACAGGCAGCCACTTTGATGCCCAGCACGCTGAAGAGCATTCTCGTCGCCGTACCGACGACAGGGGCCCGATCGGTGCGCCCCCTGCTCCGTGAGCTTGTCCAACAGGCCCGCGCTGTGGAGAGCGACGGCACACATACGGTCTCGGTGGTGCTCCTGGACAACTCGGCAACCGGCTCGGCATCCGCTCGTGCGGCTGCCGACGCCTGCGGCATCGAGTGCCTGCGGGTGGCGAGGAAGGGGTTCGCCCAGGTCCGCAACGCGGCGTTGGAGGCCGCCCACACCTACGCCGCGCTGGTGTTCATCGACGACGACGAGCAGCCGGTCCCCGGCTGGCTGCACGCCCTCGTCGCCACTGCCGAGGCCGACGACGCCGATGTCGTCATCGGCCCCGTAGCGGTACGTCTGCCGCCCGGGGCGCCGCGTTGGCTGGACGAGGGACGGCTGATCCGCGAGGTGCGGACGCAGCAGGACGGCCCCCTGCAGGGATTCGGCCAGTCCGGCAACACACTTGTGCGCATGTCGGTGGTCCACCGTACGCAACTGCGCTTCGACTCCGCCTTCGACGAGACCGGCGGCGAGGACGCGGTGTTCTTCAACGAGCTTGTCCGGCAAGGGGCGCGGCTGTTCTTCACCCGTGCCGCCATGGTGTGGGAAACCCCCGACCCGGAAAGGCTGACGCCGACCGGTGTGGTGCGCCGTGCCTATCGCGCGGGACGTACCGCGGTCGTCGTCGAGGCCGCGATCGAAGACCTCTCGGTGCCCCGTCGCGCCGTCCGCAGAGCGGGCAAGGGCGCGCGCGGCCTGTGCCGGGTCCTGTCGGGTACGGTCACGGCCCGCCCCGTCTCCTGCATGCGGGGTCTGCAGGACATCGCCTTCGTGGGCGGTTGGGCGCTGGCCCTTGTCACCTCGGCAGGGCGACGCACGGTCACCGGTCGGCAGTGACGGTACGGCGCTCCCGCAACGCCGAGCCCGCATACCGGTCCAGGTACCAGTCGTAGGTGCGTCCGAGCCCTTCGGCGAGCCCGGTGCGGTGGCGCCACCCGGCCGCGTGCAGCCGGCTGACGTCCAGCAGTTTCCTCGGCATGCCTTCGGGCTTGGTGGCGTCGAAGCGCAGCGATCCCTCGTAGCCGACCACGTCGCGGACGAGTTCGGCCAACTCGCGGATCGAGACGTCCTCGCCCGTTCCCACGTTCAGGAACTGGCGCTGCGTATAGCTGCCCAGGAGCCAGACGACGGCGTCGGCCAGGTCGTCCACGTACAAGAACTCGCGTCGCGTCGCCCCGGTCCCCCAGATCACGACCTCGGGCAGGCCCGTCGCCTTGGCCTGGTGGACCCGGTGCAGGAGCGAGGGGATCACATGGGAGGTCTCGGGATCGAAGTTGTCGTTCTGGCCGTAGATGTTCGACGGCATGCAGGAGATGAAGTTCATGCCGTACTGGGCGTGGATGTACTCGCACAGCTTCATTCCGGCGATCTTCGCGTAGGCGTAGGCCTCGTTGGTGGGTTCCGGCTTTCCCTCCATGAGGTACTCCTCCCGCATGGGCTGCGCGCACATACGGGGGTAGATGCAGGAGCTGCCGAGGAAGAGGAACGTCTCCACGGCCGCATCCTTGGCCGCCCAGATCAGGTTGTTCTGGATCTGGAGGTTCTCGTACAGGAACTCGGCCGGATGGTTGATGTTCGCCTGGATGCCGCCGACCCGGGCCGCGCTGTCGATGACGTACCGGGGCCGCTCACTCAACATGAAGGCCCGCACGGCACGTTGATCGGTGAGGTCGAGCTCGCCGCGCGTGGCGAGGAGCAGGTTCTCATGCCCGCCGGCTCTCAGGTGCCGTACGATCGCCGCGCCCACCATCCCGGTGTGGCCGGCGACATAGATCTTCGCGTGCCGGTCCATGTGCGGCCGCCCTTCTTCCGATGTTTTCCGTCCGTGCCGGTCAGCCGCGCAGCAGCGCACGCAGGGTGGCCAGTTCTTCCTCGGTCAGCTCGGGGTTGTTGCCGAAGTAGAAGCCGCCCGAGTGCACACGGCGCGCATGGGGCCGGTTGGCGTCGTCCTTGACGTACTTGCGGTAGAACGGCTGTTGCGTGACGTCCCCCGCGATGATCGGGCGGATCTCCACGCCGGCGGCTTCGAACGCGGCACGGTACTTCTCCGCCAGCTGCGGTGTGCGGCAGACGACGGGCATCGCGAAGTTGGAGACGCAGTCCATGTGGCTCACGTCCAGCTGATGGAAGTCGTCGTTGCCGGCCGTCGCCGCGTGGAAGAGGGCGAAGTTGGACGCGCGGCGCTGAACGATCTCGTCCCAGTAGCGGATCTGCTGATTGCCGATGAAGCCGTTGATCTCGGTCGGCCGGACGTTGTAGGCGAGGTCGTAGAACGTGTACTTGGCGTAGAAGTCGTCCACACCCGCCTCGGCCCGCAGCGCGGCCCGCGCCGTCGCGGGCAGGCTGCGGTCCCAACCGTGCGCCCGCGCGATCAGCAGCTGGTGGTACAGCTCCTCGTCGTCGGTGCACACCATCCCGCCCTCGATGGTGGACAGGTGGTGGCCGACGAAGAACGAGAAGGTCGATGCCGCCCCGAAGTTGCCGAGCAGCGTGCCGTGCATGCGCGAGCCCAGCGCCTCGCAGTTGTCTTCGAGCAGGAGGATTCCGCGCTCCTCGCACCTCGACCGCAGCGCCACGAGGTCGTCGCAGAACCCCAGGACGTTCGTCAGCCACAACGCCTTGCACTGTGAGATGTGGGCGTCGAACGTCTCGGGCGAGACGTTCAGGGTGTCCAGCTCGCAGTCCACCGCCACCGGCTCCAGGCCTAGCTGGATCAGCGGCATGACGTTCGTCGGCCAGGTCAGGGCGGAGAAGCCGACCCGGTCGCCGCGCCGCAGCCTGCCCTGATTCAGCAGTGCCTGGATGAGGAGCAGATTGGCCGCGCTTCCGTTCGCGACGAACACCGCGTGCGCCCGCTCCTGCTTCGCGGCGAACGCCGTCTCGAACGCCGCGCACTGTTCGGTCATGCTGAACACGTCGTGGCTGAGGATGAAGTCGGCCAGGGCTCGCTTGGTGTCCGCCTCGCGGTGGAAGCTGGACTTGATCAGCTTGATCATGAGGGCAACCTTCGGAAAAGGGGGAGTTGACGTCTGCCGCCGCGCGAACCGGTCAGTGCGGGGCCAGAGTGTGCGCCGGTGCGGGCACGGCGGGCACCGCGCCCCCGTCCGAGCCGAGGAGTTGCCGGAGCTCCGCGTCGGTCATCAACCCGGCGAGTTCCGGGGTGAGCACGGTCGGCTGCCAGCCAAGGACCCGGGCTGCCTTCGACGCGTCCCCCACCAGGTCGTCGACCTCGGCCGGGCGCAGGTATCGCTCGTCGAAGCGCACATGGTCGCGCCAGTCGAGGCCGACGTGGGCGAAGCAGTGCTCGACGAAGTCCTGCACGCTGTAGCTGGTGCCGGTGGCGACGACGTAGTCGTCCGGTTCGTCCTGCTGCAGCATCCGCCACATGGCATCGACGTACTCCGCGGCATACCCCCAGTCGCGGCGCGCCTCCAGATTGCCGAGGTAAAGGGTGTCCTGCAGGCCCGCCTTGATACGGGCCGCCGCCATGGCCACCTTGCGGGTGACGAACGTCGGCCCGCGGCGGGGCGATTCGTGGTTGAAGAGGATGCCGTTGACCGCGTAGAGCCCGTATGCCTCACGGTAGTTGCGCGTGATCCAGTACGCGTAGACCTTTGCCACTCCGTAGGGAGAACGCGGGTGGAACTCCGTCTGCTCGTGCTGCGGCGGAGGCGAGGCGCCGAACATCTCCGAACTCGACGCCTGGTAGAAACGGCAGGGCAGGCCGGTGGTGCGGATGCCCTCCAAGAGCCGTGTGGTGCCCAGCGCCGTGGTGTCCGCGGTGAACAAGGGCTCGTCGAAGGACACGCGCACATGCGACTGCGCGGCCAAGTTGTACACCTCGTCGGGCTGTACGCGCTCCAGGAGGCCGGCCACCCTGCTGGCATCGGTCAGATCACCGTAGTGGAGGAACAACCGGGTGTCCGCGTCATGGGGATCCTGGTACAGGTGCTCAATACGGCCCGTGGTGAATGTGGAGGCACGCCGGACGATCCCGTGGACGGTGTATCCCTTTGCCAGGAGCAACTCGGCAAGGTAGGAACCGTCTTGGCCGGTGATTCCTGTGATGAGCGCCGTTCTGGCTGTCACACGCGACTCCTATGCCGATGCCGACGGAAAGGGGCTTGTCCAGCACGCCAGTTCACACGGCGTGCGAGTTGCACAGTGAATCAGCGCGCCACGACGATCTCGGCCAGGCCGTAAGTGTGTTTCACCCGGCCGTATGGACATCTTGGTCCGTCTGGTCTGCTCCCCAGGAGAGGGCCCACATGCCGGTGAGCCGCCCTCCGTACAGTGCGCCACCGTGGCGGTTCGATTGGGGAGCACAAACCATGAAGAGACTTGAATTCGGTGTGAACGCATGCTTTGTGCGACACGGCCGGGTGGGTGGCGCCGAGCAGGCAACCGTCAATCTTCTTCAGGGGTTGCGTTCCGAAACCGCCACAGATGAGCGCTGGGTCGTCTACGACCGCGAGCCGCTTGTCACACGAGGCCCGCTCGCCCCGGTCCGTGAACGCACACTGCGCGATGTCGCTTCGGTGAACCGCATGGTGTACGAGCCGATCGCGCTTTCCCTGAGGCGTCAGCCGTCCGTCTGGCTCCACCTCAGCTACGTCACCCCCATCGGGCTGCGCGCGCCGTCGGTGACGGTCGTTCATGACCTTCAGTACAAGTACTTTCCCGAGAATGTCCCCGCGCTGAAACGAGCTTGGCTGATCCGAGCCCATGCCATGACCGCGCGTCGCGCACAGGCGATCGTCGCCATCTCACAATTCACCGCACGGGACCTGTACCGGTTGCACGGCTCGACCGTCGACGGAAAGGTCGAAGTCATTCCGAACGCGGTTTCCTTCGACCGCCTCATCGCGGCGGCACCGGAAGAACTACCGCCCCATCTCGTGCCCAGGAGACCATTCCTGCTCGCGGTCGCCGCGCACTACCGGCACAAGAATCTCAAGACACTGCTCGCCGCGTACGAGTTGATCGCGAAGCGACATGAAGTGGATCTCGTACTCGTCGGCCAGCGCCTCGAACAACTCAGCGGTCATTTCCGTGCTCCCAGCATCGAGTCCGAAGAGGCACGCCCCGGCGTCCGTTTCACGGGCTTCGTTCCCGACGCCGTCCTTGGCGCCCTCTACCGCTCCGCGAGCGTCTTTGTGTTCCCTTCCCTGTTCGAAGGCTTCGGCCTGCCCATCGTCGAAGCCCTCGGGCTGAGGGTGCCCACCGTCACCACCCGCTGCGGATCGATTCCCGAGATCGGAGCCGACCATCCGCTCTACGTCGACGATCCCCGCTCTCCTGAGGAGTTGGCCGAGGCGGTCGAAGCCGCACTCGCCAAACCCGACATCGCGCGTCCCGACGAAGCAGCCGCGGAAAAGCTCAGAGCCGTCTACTCGCCGTCGGCAGTCGCGGCCAGATACGCGGACCTCCTGCGACGCGTAGCCGGTCAATGAGCGGCAGGCAGGACTTCACCGCTCAGCCGGCTCAGTGCCTGCATGGCCTCGCGCTCGATGCGGGAGAGGTCGCACAGGACGGTACCTGCCTGTTCGAGGTACTGCGCATCTGCTGATTCGCCGGCCTTTGTGATCAGTGCCGCGGCTTCCGTCCAGAGGACGGCCGCCTCCGTGTACAGCCTGTGTCCGGTGCGCAGGTGGCCGCTGTCGAGCAGTTGGCCGCATTCGGCGAGGAAGTCGCGGTAGAGGTTGCGGAACAGGGCGCCGCCGGTGCCGGCCTTCTCCATCATGAGGGCGGCGTGCGGCAGGTCCCGTTGCGGGTTGTCGGTGCGCTGGAGCCAGGTGCGTACCAGTTTCCCCGCCTTCTCGATGCCGCGGTGGCCCAGGTTGGCGATCGGCGGGTTGAGGAAGGCGTCGGCGCAGGCGGTGATGGCGGGAATGATCCGGCTCGGCAGGGAGGGGAGTTCCGCCGGAGCGGTGAGGGTGAAGGACCGGTTCCTGGCGGTCATCGGGCCGCGCGCGGCCCTGGCCTCGGCGAGGCCGGCCAGGCTGGTGGACACCGCTCCGCCCTGCTGGTCGGTGTCCACCAGGTGGGCATCGCGGTCGTCGTAGCCGTACATGGCGACGACATGACCGCCGAAGTGCACCTTCGATGTGAAGTAGTCCAGGTAGTAGCTGTCGAGCTGCAGTCCGACGGGGTGGCCCGCGTCGATGGGGGCCACCACGTTCTCCCATGCTCTGCGGGGCGAAGTGGTCTCCTGGACCAGGAGCTCCAGGTCGAGCCCACCGGCCAGGTTTCTCGTGAGGTCGAACGGCTTGACCCGTCCGCCGAGGAAGGGAAAGCCCAGGTTCCTGCTGTCCCAGTAGATGAAGGACAGACCCGAGCCGAGGCCGAAGAGCATGGGCTCGGACAGATCGAGTCCTTGGTGGCGCAGCAGCACCCCCACAGCCGTCGTCTCGCAGTGCTGCGTACCGCGGGCGTCGATGTCCGGCACCGTGGTCATGCCTTGTGCTCCTGGACGGGGATGATCAGCCGGGTCATGAGTTCTTCCTGCGGTGCCTCTGCCGGTCCGACGAGATAGGCCTCGCGTACGGGCGCCTGCGGGCGCAGTCCGCGCTCGTGGACGGCGGCGAAGAGAGCGTTGTAGGCCAGGCGCAGTTGGCTGTAGGGCCCGATGTGCACGGTCTCGGCGACGAGTTGGCCGGGCAGCGTCTCCAACTCCAGGTCCGGTGTTCCCTCCCCCGGCGGCATCTGCGCTCCGACGGCGATCCGCATCCGCTCGTCCAGGTCCAGCGGGTACAGCCCCCACAACGGCGGTTCCCACGCGATGTCCGCCTTGCCGAGCGCGGACAGCAGCCGTCCCACGCATTCCTCGACCTTCGCCCCGATCTCCGCGGGGGTGCAGACCGCTCGCGCCACTGCCAGCCGTCGCTCCGGCTCCCTGCTCAGCGTCACCTCGTAGCCGGGCAGACCGCCCTCGGCCAGCCGCTCCAGCAGCTCCATTCGTGCCCGGTCCCTGCTGATCCGTTCGGCCAGCCGGTCCCGCTCGGCGCGCAGGATCTGTGCCCGGTGCTCGGGTTCGGCGGCCAGCGCCTGGGCGATCACCGCCAGGGGAAGGTCCATCTCGCGGAGCAGGGCGATGGTCAGCGCGTCGCGGGCCTGTTCAGGTGCGTAGTAGCGGTAGCCGGAGCCGGCGTTTACGCGGGCCGGGGCCAGCAGCCCCGTCTCGTCGTAGTGGCGTAGCTGCTTGACGCTGAGCCGGCACAGGCGGGCGAAGCGCCCGATGGTGAGAAGTTCGTCTTGCACGCCATCATGCTGGACCGTCCCACGGTGGGAGAGTCCAGCACTGTCAGCGGGCGTGCGGTGTCATGCGGACCCACAGGTGCCATCCCAGTGCCTTCCCGCTGCCGAGGCCGTGCACGGGCAGTGGCGGGGCATGCAGGAAGTGCTTCTCGGCGTGGCGGACGTCGAAGTCCGGGAAGTCCCGGCGGACCCGTCGGACGTCGTAGACCTGCGAGTACGGGTTGTGCGGCCCGTCGGTGTTGCTGTGGATGAAGGTCCGCATGCGCAGATACCGCGCGAGCCCGAGCCTGCGGGCGTTGTCCAGGTGGGCGCCGATGAGCCCCTTGGGGTGGGGCAGGCCGCCCAGCCGTGCCACGGGGTGGGCCGCCAGGAGGACCATCCGCCGCAACAGCCCGATGGAGACGAGGTAGTTGAGGGACCAGCGGGCGTACAGCATGACCACCAGTTCCCCGCCGGGCTTCAGGACGCGATGGATCTCCTGCTGGGCCCGGTGGATGTCGGGGACGTGGTGGAGCACCCCGTGGCTGAACACCACGTCGAAGGACCGGTCGGGGAACGGCAGGTCCAGAACGCTGGCCCGGTGCAGTCCCTCGTACGGCAGTTCGCGCAGGGCGAGGCGGGTGCCGGTTCTTCCGACGGCCGTCTCGGTCAGGTCGACTCCCGTCCACCGTGCGCCTCGGCGGATCAACTGCTCGGCCTCGGAGCCCTGTCCCAGCCCGATCTCCAGAAGGCGCCGGCCGGAGACGCCCAGCCTGTCCAGACATCCCGGGATGTGCGGTTCGAGCAGGTACTTGGCGGCGTCGTAGCGCGAGAAGAACTCCTCGTAGTCCTGCCGCTCGTCGCCGCCCGGTGCTCCGAAGATGTTGTCTCCGCACGGGTGGTCGGACCAGAACTCCTTGATGTCCGGCTCAATCACGGATTCTCCTGCCGTTTCGCATGCGCATACGGGGGTCACTGGGTGCCGTCGGCCGGCTGCCTGCCGCTCGTCGGCGTCGTCGAGGGGTGTGGCCGCCACTGGGTCGGCAGGTCCTCCGCGGCCAGGGCGGCCGTGGTCCCGGTGAAGTCCGCCGGGCTGTCGCACAGGCCGAACCAGTGGCCGAGGGCCTTAAGGGTGCGGTCCGCCGCGAGGCCGTCGCCGTAGGGGTTCACGGCCTGCGCCATCTTCGTGTACGCCGTGGGGTCCTGGAGCAGCCGGGTCACTGCGGTGACGATGCGCTCGGTGTCGGTGCCGACGAGGGCCACGGTGCCCGCGGCCACCCCTTCGGGACGCTCGGTGGTCTCGCGCATCACGAGGACCGGCTTGCCGAGGCTCGGTCCCTCCTCCTGGACGCCGCCGCTGTCGGTGAGGATGAGGTGCGAGCGGTTCATCAGGTGGGCGAAGCCCTCGTAGTCCAGCGGCTCGACGACCCTGACGTTCTCCAGTCCTTCGACCTTGGGCGCGATGGCGGCCCGTACGGCGGGGTTGCGGTGGATGGGGAAGACCACCAGCAGGTCGGGGTGGGCCGTGGCCAGCCGGGCGAGCGCGTCACCGATGGACCGCATGCCCCTGCCCCAGGACTCACGGCGGTGTGCCGTGACCAGGAGGACACGTCGGGGGTCCGTCTCCAGGTGGCGCAGGGTGGGGTCGCAGAGCCGGCCGGCCGTGCGGTCCAGGGTGGTGAGCAGGGCGTCGATGACCGTGTTGCCGGTGACCACGACCGAGTGCTGATCGACGCCCTCGCACAGCAGGTTGTGCCGTGCGCCGCCGGTCGGCGCCAGATGCAGGTCCGCCAGCCGGGTGGTGAGGCGGCGGTTCATCTCCTCGGGGTAGGGCGAGTACGTGCTGCGCGTCCGCAGGCCCGCCTCCAGATGGACGACGGGGATCTTCTGGTAGAAGGCGGCCATTGCCCCGGCGAGCGTGGTGGTGGTGTCCCCCTGGACCAGCACCGCGTCCGGCTGCTCCTTGTCGAGCACGGGCTGGAGCCGTTCCAGCGTGCGGGTGGTGATGTCGGTCAGGGTCTGCCCGGCGCTGAGGATGTCCAGGTCGTGGTCGGGTTCGATGCCGAAGAGCCGGTTCACCTGGTCGAGCATGGACCGGTGCTGCCCGGTGACGGCGACCAGCGGCTCGAAGTGGGCGGATGCGCGCAGTGCTGCGACGACGGGAGCCATCTTGATCGCCTCGGGGCGGGTGCCGTAGACAGCCATGATCCGCTTCATGTCTCGCCTCCGGCTCGGGGGTCGCCGCACTGGTGCATGCGCACCTGGCTATCGCGCGGTGCGGCGGGCGCCGTGCAGGCAGGCGCGCCGGTCGGCCGGCCGGATGCAGGAAATCGCCCTTTCAGGTCGTCCTGGCTTCTCCCCGCGTGGTGTCCGCTTGGCGCGGAGTGCACGTGGCCCATTCGAGTTGCGATGTCGGCGGGTTGCGCATATTGCGGTCGTCCGGGCCCGGACGGCACTTAGCGTGACGGACACGTCCACTGTCAGGCGGAGGCTATGGGGCCAGACAATGTTCTTGCACCGATGGACCGGCCGAACCGTATGAGCGAGACAGCACCGGTTCCTCTCTGCGGGCTTCCGGTGCACGCGCTCACCCTGGCGGAAAGTGTCGCCGCGGCCGAGAAGCTGATCGCCGATGGGCGACCTCACCAACATGTCTCGGTGAATGCGGCGAAGGTCGTCAGGGCCCGGCGGGATCCCGAATTGGCGCGCATCATCCGTTCCTGCTCGCTCGTCAACGCCGACGGGCAGGCCGTTGTGTGGGCGGGCCGGGTGCTCGGGCAGCCGCTTCCCGAACGGGTCACCGGCATCGATCTCATGCTGGCGCTGTGGGACCGCGCGGCGCGTGAGCGCTACCGGGTCTTCCTGCTCGGCGCCGAGCCCGCGGTGGTGCGCCAGGTGGCGGCCATCGCCACGCGCCGGGGAGTGGACGTGGTCGGATACCGCGACGGCTACTGGTCGCGCGAGCAGGAGCCGGAGGTGGTCGCCGCCGTCCGCGAAGCCCGCCCCGACCTCCTCTTCCTCGCGGTGCCGACGCCGCGCAAGGAGTACTTCCTCGCCGGGCATCTGGACGACCTGAACTGCGGTCTGGCGGTGGGCGTCGGCGGGTCCTTCGACGTGGTGGCCGGGCTCAGGGCGCGTGCGCCCCGGTGGATGCGCGGCGCCGGCCTGGAGTGGGCCTTCCGGCTCCTGCAGGAGCCCCGGCGGCTGTTCGCCCGCTATCTCGTGGGCAACACCGCGTTCGTCCTGCTGGTCCTGCGTGAGGCCCTGGCGCGACGCCGGCCACGCGGATAGTGCCGCCCGAGACGAAGTGTCGTACCCCTGAAAGGAACGCGCGTGTTCAGCACTGTCTCCGTCGTAGGGCTCGGATACATCGGGCTGCCGACCGCTGCCGCACTGGCCACCAAGGGAGTGGACGTCGTCGGTGTGGACGTCAACCGGGCCACGGTCGATCTGATCAACGCCGGGCAGGCGCCCTTCGTGGAACCGGACCTGGCCGTCGCGGTGAGCGGTGCGGTGGCGATGGGGCGCCTGCGTGCCGCCTCCGAGGCCGAACCCGCCGACGCGTTCATCATCGCCGTACCCACTCCCGTGGGCGAGGACCGCGAACCGGATCTGTCGTATGTGCGGGACGCGGCGGCTTCGGTGGCCGAGGTGCTCAGGCCCGGCGCGCTGGTGGTGCTGGAGTCGACGTCGCCACCGGGTACGACGCTGCGGCTCTCGCAGTGGCTGGCCGAGCGGCGGCCGGACCTGACCTTCCCGCACACGGCGGGCGCGGCCGCCAACGTGCATGTCGCGCACTGCCCCGAGCGTGTCCTGCCGGGCCGGATCATGATCGAGATCGTCACCAACGACCGGCTGATCGGCGGGGTGAGCGAATGCTGCGGCGCGCGGGCGAAGAAGCTGTACGAGCTGTTCACCCAGGGGCAGTGCCATGTCACGGACACCACCACCGCCGAGCTGGCCAAGCTGAGCGAGAACGCGTTCCGCGACGTCAACATCGCCTTCGCCAATGAGCTTTCGATGATCTGCGACAAGCTGGGCATCGACACCGGCGAGGTGATCGCGCTCGCCAACCGGCACCCGAGGGTGAACATCCTCCAGCCGGGCCCCGGGGTCGGGGGGCACTGCATCGCCGTCGATCCGTGGTTCATCGTCAGCGCGGCCGGTGAGCAGGCGCGGCTGATCAGGACCGCCCGGCAGGTCAACGACGCCAAGCCCGCGCATGTGATCGCGGAGGTGTCGAAGACCGCGGCGCGTTTCAAGGACCCGGTGATCGCGTGCCTGGGACTGTCGTTCAAGGCCAACGTGGACGATCTGCGGGAGAGTCCCGCGCTGCACATCACGGCGCAACTCGCCCGGCAGGCAGTGGGCCGTCTGCTGGTGGTCGAGCCGCACATCACCGAGCTGCCGTCCGTCCTTGCGGACACCGGGCAGGCGAAGCTCGTGGACCTCGAAGCGGCCCTGTACGAGTCGGACGTGATCGCCCTGCTCGTCGACCACGACGCCTTCCGCGGGGTCAAGCGGACGATGCTGCGCGGGAAGGTCGTCTTCGACACGCGCGGTCTCTGGCGCTGACGTCACCGGGGAACTCCCATTTCACCTGCTACTGCTCCCTCCAGTCTTCCGAAAGGCAATTGACGTGAAGGCAGTACTGCTGTCGGCCCGGGACGGTTCGATCAGTGTGGGAGAGATGCCGCCCCCGGTGGTGCAGTGGGGCACGGTGCTGATCCGCAACACCTACTCGCTGATCAGCGCGGGCACCGAGCGGGCGACCGTGGAGACGGGGGCCAGCAGCCTCCTGGGCAAGGCGCGGCAACGTCCCGACCAGGTGCGGCAGGTCCTCAACACGGCCCGGCAACTGGGTGTCGTGGAGACCTATCGGATGGTCCAGGACCGGCTCGACCGGCCCATGACGCTCGGGTACTCCTGCGCCGGGGTGGTGGTCTCGGTCGGGGAGGGCGTCGACGACCTCGCCCCCGGCATGCGCGTGGCCGCGGGCGGAGCCGGTCACGCCTCCCACGCCGAGCTCGTGACCGTGCCCCGCAACCTCGTCGTACCCGTACCGGACGGGGTGGAGGACCGGTGGGCCGCGTTCGCCACCGTGGGCGCCATCGCGCTCCAGGGAATCCACCAGGCCGAGGCGCCCGCGGGCTCCCGTGTCGCGGTGATCGGCCTCGGCCTGGTGGGGCAGCTCACCCTGCGGATCCTGCGGGCCTACGGGTACGACGCCGTCGGCATCGACCAGGACCCGGCGGCCGTCGACGCGGCGCGTGCGGCCGGGTTCGTCGCCCACCCCCGCCAGACGGAGGACCTCCCCGGGACCGTCGCACGGCACTGGGGCGGTGCGCGGGCGGACGCGGTGCTGGTGACCGCGGCGACGTCGAGCACGGATCCGGTCGAGCTGGCCGGGAGCCTGGCGCGGGACCGGGCGACCGTGGTCGTCGTGGGGGACGTCAAGGTGGCCCCGCCCCGGTCGTCGTACTACCACAAGGAACTGACGATCCGTTACTCCCGCTCGTACGGTCCGGGCCGCTACGACCCGCGCTACGAGGAGGCCGGCCAGCAGTACCCGGAGGGCTATGTGCCCTGGACCGAACGCCGCAATCTGGCCGAGGTCCTCAGGCTGGTGCCGAACCTGGACCTGGAGAGCCTCGAACCCCGCGTCTTCGCCGTCGAGGACGCCGCCGAGGCGTACCGCGTGCTGAACACGGAACGGCCGCGCCGCCGCCCCGCCCTGCTGCTGCGCTATCCCGGCACCGCGAAGGTGAGCGAGCCGCCGCGGCCCCGGGGCGAGGCCGTCACCTGGTCACCGCCCGCCGGGAGAGCGAGGATCGCCGCGATCGGGGCCGGGAACTTCGCCACCAAGATGCTGTTCCCGCAGCTGCACCGGGACCCGGGCGTGGCCTTCTCCTGGGTGGCGAGCGCGCGCGGCCTGTCGGCCGTGCAGCAGAGCAGGCGCTGGGGATTCGGCGAGGTCGCCGAGAGCGCCGAGCACGGGCTCGCCTCGGGCGACGCCGACTGCGTCATGGTGCTGTCCCGCCACGACAGCCACGGTCGCTACGCGGCCGAGGTGCTGAGCCGCGGGATGGCGCTGTACTGCGAGAAGCCCGTGGGCCTCACCGAGCGGGAGCTGGAGGAGGTGGCGGCCGCCTGGTCCCGGTCCGGCGCCCCGGCGCTCGCCGGTTTCAACCGCCGGTTCGCCCCGGCCGTACGGGAGTTGCGGGCGGCCCTGCCCGCGGGGGCGCCGCTCCAGGTCGTCCACCGGGTCTTCGCCGGCCGGCTGCCCGAGGACCACTGGTACTTCGACCACCGGCAGGGCGGCCGGCTGCTCGGGGAGGTCTGCCACTTCATCGACACCGCGAACTTCCTCGTACCGGGCAGGCCGGTGAGCGTGACCGCGACGGGTGTGGACGGCAGGGACCCGGCGTCGGCCCAGAGCGTCACCCTGCAGATCACCTACTCGGACTCCTCGACCGCCTCCATCGTGTACGGCGGACTCACCCCGCCCGGGGCGCCCAAGGAACTCATCGAGGTGGCCTGCGACGGTGTCGCCGCCAGGATCGAGGACTTCGGGTCCCTGAAACTGTGGAAGCGGGGCAAGAAGTCGGAGTCGGTCTACCGCGGGGCGCCGAAGGGGCATGCCGAGGAGATGCGGGCCCTGACCCGGCTGCTGCGGGGCGAGAAGGTCGCCGAGGCGGACTTCCGGCTGGCGCTGTGGAGCTCGCTCGTGGCCTGCCGCGCGGCTGCCGCCCTCGCCGACGGCGGCCAGAGCGGCACCGCGCCGTCCACCCCCGCGCTCGCCGAGGTCCTCGGCTGCGCACGCTCAGGACCCGGGGCGGGCGGCCCGGTGGGCGCGGTGCCGGAGCAGACCTTCGCCACGCCCGAGGGGGCCGGTACGACGGGAGGTTCCGGCGCATGAGCGCTCCGGGTACGGCCGCCCGGCCGGCGAGTACGGCACCGAGCACGGCGGCGGAGGCCTGATGTGCGGCTTCGTGGTGGTCCTGAACCGCGCCTCGGCCAGGGGCGGCGATCCGTGTACGACGATCGAGCACCGGGGCCCCGACTCGTGCGGGCACCAGGACCTGCGGGGCGCCGACTGGCATGCGTCCCTGCACTTCCGCCGGCTCGCGATCATCGACGTCGGCTCCCGCAGCGACCAGCCCTTCGGTCATGCCGAGCGCGGGTTCCTCGTCTACAACGGGGAGCTCTACAACGTCCCCGAACTGCGGGAGACGCTGCGCTCCCGGGGTGTCCGGTTCGCCACCGACGGCGACACCGAGGTCCTGCACGAGCTGCTGCTCCAGCCGGACGCGGCACAACTGCTCGGGCAGGTCGACGGGATGTTCGCCTTCGTCCAGGTCCTGCCCGACGGGCAGGTGCGGTACGGACGCGACCGGCTGGGCATCAAGCCCCTCTACGTCGCCACGGACACGGCGGGCCGCGTCACCGCCCTGGCCAGTGAGATCGCTCCGCTGCGCGCGCTGGGTCTTGCCGAGCACGTCGATCCCGTGGCCGTCGCGCAGGGGGCGATGTTCCTGTGGACGCCTCCCCCGCGCACGGGCTGGCACCGGGTGCACGCGGCGCAGGCCGGCACCGTGCACCACGTCCTGCCGCCCGAGTACGCGCGCCCCCGGCTCGTCTGGCAGGCCGAGGCCCCCGCGCCGGCCGAGGACATCGGCGCGGCGGTGCGTGAGTCGGTACGACGCCAGGTGAGGGCGGACGTGCCGGTCGGGCTGCTGCTGAGCGGGGGCGTCGACAGCACCTGGCTGGGCGTGGAACTGGGCCGGGCGGGGTTCTCCGGCCCCGTCTTCTCGGCACGTGACGCCTCGCCGCGGCAGGACCCGGCGGAACCCTTCGAGGGGGACGCGCCCTATGCCGAGCGGGCGGCCCGCCACCTCGGTGTGCCGCTGCACTGGGTGGACCTCGATGTCGATGTGCTGCGGCAAGTGCCCGAGATGGTGCGGGTGATGGAGTTGCCCTTCGGCGACCCGGCGGCCATCGCGCTCATGCGCCTGTCGCGGGCCGCGCGCGCCGAGGCGACCGTGCTGCTGTCCGGGCTCGGTGTGGAGGAGCTGTTCCTGGGCTACGAGCGGTACCAGGCCGTACGGATGCTGCAGCGGATTCCCGCGCCCGGCCGAAGGCTGCTCGGGCGTGCGGCCCGGGGCCCGGTCCCCGGGAGGCTGCGCGAACGGACGGACAAGCTCGGCCGGATGTGCCGGCTAAGTCCCCGCGACTGGGCGTGGGGCGGCCAGTCCTATTTCACGGCCGGGGAATGGGCGCAACTGTCCCCGAAGGTCGAACTGGACGAGGTCACCGCCGCCCACCGCGACATCACCGACCCCCTGCTGGCGGCGGGAGCGAGCCCGTTGCACGCCGTCGCGGAGTGCGACCGGCGTCTGTTCCTGCCGGGCCTCAACCTCCTGTACGGGGACCGCGCGTCGATGCGGGCCAGTGTGGAACTGCGGGTGCCGTTCCTCGGCGAACCCGTCGTCGCCGTGGCACTCGCCGCCCGCGCGGAGGACCAGCTCCGCACGGGCAACGGCAAGGCGCAGTTCCGGGCCGCCGCGTCGGCCGCGGGGGTTCCCGACTTCGTCACGCGCCGTTCGAAGACGGGCTTCGGGGCGCCGGTCCGCTCCCTGCTGCGACGGCACGGACAGCACCTGTGGTCATGGGTACGGCAGTCCGGCGTCTTCGACGAGCTCTTCGACCGGCGGACCGCCGACCGGTTCGTGACCGAGCACGTGTCCGGAGAGCGTGAGCGCGGGCTGGCCGTGTTCGGTCTCTTCTGTACGGCGGTGTGGTGGGAGCAGAACGTCGAGGGAGCCGCGGCCGGCGCCCGTGCCGGGGACGGGCGGATCGCCGAAGCCCTGCGGAACTACCGGGCGACCGCGCCCTGACCCGGCCGCGGCGAGGACGGCAGCGGGCTCCTCACCAAGGCGCTCATCAGGCGCTCCGCGCCGTCTGGAGTGCGGTCAGCGCGTCCAGGAGCGGCGCCAGACTCCACCGCGGCGACCTGCGGACCGGCGGCCCCGGCCGCCGGGGCTGCTCCGGCACGAAGCGGCTGACGGCCGCGAGGACCCGCTCCGCGAACCCGGGGCGCACGTAGCCGTGTTCCTCCGCCCAGGTCGCCATGCGCACGGCCGTCGCGTCGTTGTTGGGGTCAGTGCACATGCGCCCGCGCCGTCCCGGCTTCTCGTCCGCGTAGTAGCGAGGCACCGGGCCGTCAAACAAGTGGTCGAGGTAGTAGCGGACTCCCGAGTCGATCGCCTTGTCGTGTTCGAGCCCGAGTCCGCGCGCGGCCGCGTCCAGCCGCAGCAGCACATAGCCGGTGTGGAAGCCGTCCACCCAGCCGAGGCTCGCGGACGTACCGTACGGCCACGCGCCGTCCGGGCGCTGCCCGGCCACCGTGGCGGACACCGCCGTACGTGCCGCATCGAGCAGGCGGGCAGCAATCGGGCGGGGCATGCCGTCCAGGTGGGCGAGTCGCGTGGCCAGTGCCGCGCCCATGAGGTTCGCGTTGTGGATGAGCGTGCCGGACGCCGGCGTGTAGGCGAAGTGCGTGCCGGTGTACAGACCGTCCAGCAGTCCGGCGGCGAGTCTTTCGGCACCGCTGCCGTTCAGCGTTCCGCTGTCGAGGCATCCGTCGGCGCAGAAGGTGGTGGCCACGATGTTCGGCATGGAGGACGGGTAGTACCCCCAGCGGGTCTGCACATCGAACTCGTAGCTCCACAGCCCCGCATGGCGTCCCCGCAGTTGCCGGGCGGCGGTCCACCGGCCGAGCTCGCGCGCCCTGCCGTGCCACAGCGGGGAGTCGGCGAGGCGGCTGCACGCGGTCGCGCCGACACCGCAGGCGGTCGCCGTGCGCAGCGGGCGGATCGCCAGAAGGGGGCGGAGATCGGCCGGGCTTCTCTTCACCGCCTGGAGGAGGGCCTGACGCAGGAAGGGGTGAACGGTCAGGCGCGCCAGGGGACTTGTTAGGCCGTCATAGGGATCCGGGCCCGCCCAGGCGCAATCGTCGAGCAATCGGAAAACGCGATCGGCGCGCCTTTCGAGTTCTTCGGGCGTCATCAGATCGGCGGTGAATTCAGCATCCGTCAGACTGCTGCTTTTCCAAGCGGCCACTGGCTCTCCGGAGGTCCATCCGGCCGGGTCGGTTTTCCCCGCCGAAGTCCGTCAGGCCAGGCTAAGGTCACAACCAGCGCGAAGACGCCGGACGACGCACCCTTCCATTGGTAATTCGGGAGCCCGGACGATTCATACGAATGAAGAATCGGCCCGTTGAGAATCCACCCGTGTTTGCATTTCCGCCCCGCAGGATCGCGTCAAGTGGGCACGTGGGCAAGGGCCATGGACATGGACCGCAACGCCGCCGCCATTACGGCGTAATAGCGGCCCGGTGTCATGACCACGGCCGGCCGTCACCTCCCGCGCAGCCACCACCACAGCCACTGGACCAGCGCCGAACCGATCGCGCCGGCCGCCCCGAGCGCGGCCCGCAGGGCGAAGCGGCGGCACAGCGCGGCCCGTACGCGACGCGGTCGCCGCTCGATCTCGTCATGGGTCGTCATGCGTTTCCTCCAGCTCTGGGGCCGATGTGCGCCCCGTGCCGGCCATCATGGCCACGCGCAGGCTCCCCCGGGTCGATCACTGCGTTGCCGTCACCAAGTGGCAGCACTCGCGGAGCGTTGCCGTCTGAGCCGTCAACAGCCGTTGCACTGCGACCGGTTGGGGTAGCCGTGATACTGACCGGATGCACAACGGACAGGCGCCCCAGGGCAGCGATGCGGCCGTGGACAGCTCCGCCCGGCCGGTACGTCTGGCGCCCCTGAAGGAAGACCTGCCGCCGGAGAAACGCGCGCTGGCGGAGGATCTGCGCCACGTCTTCCTCTCCCTCGGTGTCAGCGTCCGGCGCTATGCGGCCCGCCGACATCTGGACGCCAGCTCGGTGACCCGCTACCTCAACGGCGACCGGGTCCCGCCCTGGAGCTTCATCGCCGGTGTCGTGGCCGACCTCGGCGAGACACAGGCCCCGCTGACCGGCGAGGCCGAGGAGGCGTTGCGCGAGCTGCACCGGGCCGCGCTCAGGTCCAACGGCCGCCGCAGCGAGGTGGAACGGCTGCAGGACCGGCTGTCGGAGACCGACGAGAAGACCCGGCGCCTGCGGATCCAGCAGCGGGCGCTGGAGGAGATGCTGCAGGACCGGGAGACACGGCTGGCGGAGCTCCGGGGCCGGTGCCGCAACCTGGAGATGCGGCTCGAACAGCAGCACTTCGCGCATCACGCGGAGCTGGAGGTGTGGCGGGAGGAGTACAGCGACCTGCAGGAGGAGGTCCACTGCCTGCGCCAGGTGCTGGCCACCACCCGGACCGAGCTGATCGAGGCCGAGGAGCGCTGCCACCGGCTGGAGGCACGGCTGGAGACACTGCACGCCGGGGACGGCGACGAGCCGGACCGGCCCCGCTCGCTCATGGTGATGCTGGAGGAAGCCGACCGGACGGCGTCCGTGCCCGAACTGGTCCGGGTCGTGGGCGACCTGGAGCTGCACACCCGCAAGGCCACGGCGGGTGAACTGGTGCGCTCCGTCAGCCGCTCGCGCACCGTGGCGGAGGTGGCGGGCCTGCTGATCGCGCTGCGCCGGGCCGGGTACGACGCCCATGTCCAGACCGCGCTGCCGACCATGGTCACCGGCCGCCCGGTCGCCGACATCGGCGCCCTGGCCCACGCGCTGTACCGGGAAGGCCTGGACGACTACGTCCTGACCCTGCTGCAGGCGTCGGTGGAGTTCCACGTCAGCGCGGACCTGGTGGTGTTCGTACGAGCCCTGGACTCGGCCGGGCTGCACGAGCACGCCGAGAGCCTGCTGGGGGCGGTGGCCGCGGTCCGGCCGGTCGGCGACCTGGTGACGGTCACGGAGTGCCTGGCCCGCGGCGAGCTCAACCCCGCCGTCACCACGGCGATGTCCGTCGCGGCCGCCCGGCGTTCGGTGCCCGATCTGGTGGCGCTGAGTCTCGGGCTGCGCGAGGCGGACGCGCCCGAGCTGCCCTCGCTGGCCGACGCCCTGCAGGCGGCGGCCGCCAGACAGCGGTCGGCGTCGGACGTGCTCCACTTCGTGGACTCGCTGGCGCTGTCCGGCCTGGGCCGGGACGCCGACAAGGTCTTCGAGAGCACCCAGCAGCGTGGTGTGGGGCATCTGATCGCGCTCGTCTACGTCCTGTTGCAGGCTCACCGCTACGACGACGCCTGGTCGGTGGTGGTCCACGCCTCCAAGACGCGGCCGGTCGACGATCTCGCAGCCCTGATCAGCGACTTCTACGGTGCCGGACGCCGCCAGTACGCGGCGGAGCTGCTGATCGTGGCCGTACGAACCCGATCGGCGGCCCAGGTACGGGCCCTGCTCGGTGCCCTGGACCAGACGTTCCCCGGTGCGGGCGGCGTGGTGCGCACCGCGGCCCGCACCGGCACGCCACCGGCCGTGGCCGCGCTGCTGACCTGTATGGAGCGGTGCGAGCTGCACGATCACGCCGAAGCCATCTTCCAGCACGCCCTGAACGACATCGAGCCCCGGCTGCTGGGCGAGTTCCTCGACGCCCTGGCCCGGGCCGGCTCCCGCTACGCCGACCCCACCTCCCTGGCCGAGCGCGCCCGGACCGCGGCGGTGCCCAAGGTGGCCCGTCTGCTGCTGGCCCTGGAGTCGGTCGGGATGCACCGGCACCTCGAAGCCGTGGTGGAGGTGCAGTGCCGTAGCGCCATGGTGGCGAACTTCCCTCCGCTGGTGATGGACGTCGAGTCCCTCGACAGCCGGCGCGACCCGGTGGCCTGGCCCGTCGTGGAGCGGATCCTCGACCGGGTGGTGGACGTGCGCTCCCCCGCCGACCAGGCCGCTCTGGCCAGCGCGTTCGAGGCGACCGGCCGGACCCGGTACGCCGAGCATCTGGTCGCCCGCGCCTCCGGCCTCCACGGGCGGCGTTTCCGGGACGAGCTGAAGAAGGAACGCGCCCGCTACGAACGCCGTGGCGTCTCCCGCGCCCTGTGGCTGCCCGCCCCGGACGTCCGCGAGGACGAGCCGGCACAGCCGACGCCGTAGCAGGCGGCGGAGCGGGAGAGATGGAGGCGGACGCGCTCCAGCCGCCGGCCACTGCTCCCGCTCCCGCAGGACACGACCGTTCAGGGCGTCCAGGCTCTGAAGCCGTACGGCGGGTACTGCCGCGTCAGCCGGTCCGCCTGGGCCAGCAGCCCACGTCGCTTGCGCATGCGCGACCACGTGAGCCATACGACGCCCGTGTCCAGCAGCACGGCGAAGCACAGCGGCACGACCAGGGCGCCCTTCCCGGTGCTGATCAGCTGTGCCGCCATGCCGATCGCCCCGAGGAAGATGACCACCGCGGCCGGAACGAGTTTGAGCAGGTTCATCTCGTTCCTGACCAGCTCGGCGTGATGGCGAGCGGCGCGGGCGCTGGCCCCGTGGAAGGCGGGGTGCCGCGCGGCGACTTCGAAGGGCGTGCCCGGTGCCAGGGCTTCCTGGCGCGCCGCCGCCTCCGGATCCGGCACGAACACCCGGCGCCGTACGGCCTTGCTGCCCAGCGTCTCCAGATGGCGGTATCCATAGGCGGTGGCCAGCTGGATCGCCTGGTCCGGCAGCAGCTGCGTCGTCTTGATCACCACCTGTGGCCGGCCGTCGAAGAGGTGCGCGAAAGCGCCGGGCCTCAGCCGCCGGGCCTCCGCCATCCGCTCCGCGAACGTCCCCCGCACCTCGCTGACCACGACACCGCTCCCCACTCGCCGACACCGGCACACCCATGATCATGTACGCGTCGTACGGTACCGGGGCCCGGCCGGCGCCGTCGGCGAGGGTCCGTCAGGCCGGTTTCTTTGTGGATGAGGTCGGCTTGTCCGTTGCGGTGGGGGCTCGCTCGAAGACGACCAGGTGCCAGTCGCCCTTCTCCCGCATCACGGTGAGCGTGTCCCGCATGGTCTTCCCGCCCTTGTCCGTGGCCTCGATGCGGGCGGAGCCGACGTCCGGGCTGATGTCGTACTCGATCCGGACGTTCTTGATCGTCCAACCGCGGCCACCCTTGTCGGCGAGGATCTGCGCCGCTTCGCGCCGCGACCACTGTCCGTCCGGCACGCCACCGATCGCGATCAGTGCGGCGGCGCTGCGCTTGTTGAGCGCGTCGACATACGCTTCGACGGCCTCGCGTGCGCCGTTGGACGAGGACCGGCCGGAAGACGGTGGACGGGCCGTGTCGCTGTTGCCGGACGAGCATGCGGGCAGGGCGAACACGGTGGGCAGAGCGGCCATCGCGGCTAGCAGTCGTCGGCGTTCCATGGCTAGGAGTGGAAGGACCCGAACTTCACGTCCTTGGTGCAGACGTTGAAGACGCCGGCCGAGCCGTTCGCCTTGGTCACCTTGACGGTGCGGGCGATGTCCTTCGGGAGGGCGATCTCCACCTTGGAGGCCTGTACGGCGCAGACCTCGCGGGCGGACTGGCTGCCCTCGAAGTTGAGGTCCGTGTAGAGGACTTCGGCGGAGGCGGAGGCACCGGCCGCGATGTCGACGGCGTCGGTGCCGGCGGCCGAGTTGTCGGTCTCGATGGGTGCGGCCTTGCCCTGGTCGTCCTTGGCGGTCAGGGTGCTCGCGCCCACGAGGGTGCAGGTGCTGCCCGAGGTGTTGGTGACCTTGACGGTGGCGGCCGCCGGCTCCGACTCGCTGGCGTGCGAGGCCGAGGCGATGAACTGGACGGTGGTCGTCTTGGTGGTGCACGCGCCGACGGCACCTCCGCCGGAGCCGGTCCCCTTGCCGGCCGCGGTCGCCGACGCCTTGGCGCCGCCCGGCTTGCCCGTGGACGTGCCCCCGGTGCCGGAGCCCGTCGAGCCCGTCGATGTCGACGACGCCGTGGCGCTCGGGCTGGAGCCGTCCTTGGCCTTGGCGTCGTCATTGCCCGAGTTGCAGGCAGTGAGGCTGAGGCCGGCGACGAATACGGCGGCCGTGGCGAGGGTGGCGGTACGCAGACGCATGAGTGGTTGTCCCCTGGGTCAGTCCGGCACAGTGCCGGTGGTCTTCGACGTGAGTAGTCCACGTCGGGCACCCCACCTGCGGTTGCGCTGACGATCTGTCACCCGCCTGTGAAACAACTCACCGGTAACTTCACACAACCAGGGCATGCCGGGCGGCATCTGACAAGCAATCGCCTTCCGGAACGCCGGTGCCCCGGCACGCCCTCTGCGGGGCGGCCGGGGCAGCGGTGAAGCAATGGGGCGGTGGGGGCGTCAGCCGTTCTCGCCGGGGACCTGCTTCATGCCGTCCACGATCGCGCGCTTGACGATGGCGCTGGTGTACCTGACGGTGCCGGGCTTCATCAGGCCGCCGTCCTCGTTGGTCGCCTTCACCTGGACCTCGCGCTTGCCGAGGAAGACATGGGTCTTCTTGTCGAAGATCCACTCCTCGCGGGTGCCGCCGGTCTCGTCCAGCCGGGCCACCGCCACGCCGGGGCGGCCGAGTGCGTCCTTCACCTCCGGTACGACGACGACTCCGGGAATCTTCGCGGCGGCCTTGAACAGCGCCGAGTAGAGCTCGGCAGGCGGGTAGGACTCGCCCAGCAGGTCACCGATCGTGGTGAACGCCTGCTGGTCGAGGCTGTTTCCGTGCCCCTCGGACGCCTTGTAGATCATGGCCAGCAGCTTGTCGGGGTCCGTGGTGAGCTTGGTCAGGTAGTCGTACGACGGGGCGTTGAGCGTGGCCTGCGGAGTGTTGCCCAGCTCGTCCGGCAGGCTCAGCGTCTCGCCCGCGGGGTCGTCGTTGGAGGCGGGGTCGATCAGCCAGCCCTTGGTGCCGTCCGCGGACTCCCACACCTGGCGCTTGTGCAGCGCATGGCCGGCCAGGGAGACCTTGTCGCCGTCGTACCGCGGATAGGTATCGGCGCTCTTCGACTCGATGTAGACGTACTGTCCCGGCTTGAGGCCGGGGGTACGGACCTCGGCCGCCGCCAGCGAGATCTGGTCCAGCAACTGCGGGACGCCCTTGGTGGTCGGGGTGCCGAGCTGGGTGGTGAGGGCCGGGCCGCCGGCGACGCCGCCCGTCCTGACACCGTCGGCGTCGTTCATCACCGACACGGCGACCACCGCGCCCGCCAGGACGCAGGCCAGGGCGGGAAGCGTGATCGCCGGGCGCGGCAGACGGAAGCGGCCCGTCTTCGGGCGGGCTCCCGGCGCGGTGGCCGTGGCCATCGCCGTCGTCGTGCACTCCTGCCGCTGGTCTTCCTGCTGAATGTCCTGCTGAATGCGAGCCATCAGACGCTCCTTGTGGAACTGGTGACGGCCCGTCGGCAGGTCGCGCACCGTCGGAGGCAGGAGAGTTGCGCTCTCTTCCCACTCGGCCGGGCTCTGCCGGGACGGGGTCGCTTTCATCGGTTTCCTTCCGATACGGGCCGGATCGCGTGGTTACGTTCTCCTCTTGTCTGGCGATCCGGCGGACCGAGTTCCCGTTTTCCGCGCACGAGTTCGGCGGGCGGTCCCGCCAGCTCGGCTTCGGTGAGGCGGCGCAGCTTCACGCGGGCCCGGGAGAGGCGGGAGCGGACCGTGCCGACCGGAATCCCGAGCGCCTCGGCCGCCGCCGTGTACTCCAGCCCCTCCCACAGACACAGCGCCAGGACCTCGCGCTCCGGTCTGCGCAGCAGGGCGAGTGCGCGGAGCGCGGCGGCGATGCGCCGGCGGTCGTCGAGCCGGCCCGCGACCTCGTCGGCGTGGTCGGGCAGCGCGGTCTCGGCCTCGGCGGCGGAGATGGCTGCCGCCCGGTAGCGCCGGTTGCTCCGGTAGTGGCCGCGGGCGACGTTCGTCGCGACGCCGAGCAGCCAGGGCCGCAGGGAGCCGCCCCCGGCCTCGACCCGGTCGCGCAGCCGCCAGACCTCCATGAAGGTCTCCGCCATCACGTCCTCGGCCGCCGCCCAGTCGGCGGTCAGCCGGAACGCATGGTTGTAGACCGCCCGGGCGTAGCTGTCGAACAGTTCGGCGAAGGCGCTCGGATCCCCGGCCCGTACCCGGGTACGCATATGAGTGCTCACCCCCCTTAACTGCTGGGGCGAGCGCCCCTGGTTCCCGTGACTCACGTCACACCGGACTCCAGGGGCTCGCGCTGCCCCAGTGGCCACCTCAGCCTGAAAAATGGCAAAAATAAAACGCCGAGCGGAACTCGGCGACATATCGAGAGAAGATATTCGAGAGGAGATTCCCTATCCTCTATCCACCCCTCTTCTGCGATACATCCAGAATTACACTTTCCCTCTTCAGGGTGAATTGATTGTCAATAATTACCACGGGCGAGTCGACTCGCACATTCACAGCGACCGGACCAGCGGATGAAAAAAGTCCCACAAGAATGGCAAGCAGTGTTCCAATCAACCCCACCCATGCCGTCACCGAGTTCATCCGCGCCACACGTTCAGCGACTCCTCCAGCTCGTCTCTGCAGGTCACAGCGCTTCTTCTTCACTTCATCACCTTCCAATCAGATTCCTGTTCTGGGCATAAATAAGCCCGGGTCGGAGCCTTTCGCTCACCCGGGCACAGGTCGCCAGGACTATGCGCACATGGCGCTTTGTTTCTTCGTTGTTCGTGGTCCCATGCTATCATTTCCGCGCCGAAATGGCAACGCGACGAACCTCTTGGCGAGGCCGTCGTTACGAGGATGGAACGGGGGCCTCCGAAGCTTTTCTTCGGAGCCTTGCGAAACAGAAGAGTACCCATTTTTGGCGTCCCGTCAACCCCATTCGGTCGAGCCGAACACGGGCCGTGCGAGGTCCCCTCTTCAACAACCCTTGAGTGAGCCACGAGCGCGCGTCTGTACAAACAGCGATGCAATCCCGCCGAGTCTCACCGTTCGCGCCCCCCACGCAGGACCACATCGCTGCAGGACCTCACCCGAGAACGGAAGTCCCATGGCCACAGACCAAGTACTGACCGGCTCCGCGCCGGCCGGAGAGAGCGGTGTGGGTGCCCAGGCCGCTGAAGCCGCCGAAGCCGCCGAGCCGAAGCGTGCCCAGATCTCCCGGCTGCCGTCCCTGACCGGCCTGCGGTTCCTCGCCGCGCTGGCCGTGTTCGCCCACCACGCCTTCCTGCCGATACCGCCGCTGCGGCTGCTGGCCGACGACCGTACCGAGTTCCGGCTGTTCCGCTGGTTCGACCAGGCCGGCGGGCTCGGTGTGTCGTTCTTCTTCGTGCTCAGCGGGTTCGTACTGACCTGGTCGGCGCGGGACAACGACACCACGACGGGGTTCTGGCGCCGCAGGTTCGTCAAGATCTACCCGAACTACGTGGTCGCCTGGGTGCTCGCCATGGTGCTGTTCGCCAGTGACTACACCTCCACCCGGATCGCCGTCGCCAACCTGTTCATGGTTCAGGTGTGGGTGCCCAAGTACTTCACCAACTTCAGTGTGGACTCGCCGAGTTGGTCGCTGGGCGTGGAGGCGGTCTTCTATCTGAGCTTCCCGCTGCTGCTGGCCGTCTTCCGGCGCATCGACGCCCGGCACCTGAAGTACTGGATCATCGGGGCGATCGCCGCGGTGTGGGCCACTCCGGCGGTGGCGTACGCGGCGTTCCCGAAGACCCCGCTGGTGCCCAGCGGCCAGGACCTGTCCGTCTCCGCGTACTGGTTCAGCTATGTGCTGCCCCCGGTCCGCATGGTCGACTTCGCCCTCGGCATCCTGGTCGCACTCGCGGTCAAGCACGGGCGCTGGCGCAACATCGGCATGATCCCGTCGTTCGTGCTGCTGGCCGGCGGGTACTGGCTCACCTACCACGTGCCCTACCTCTACGGGCAGCGCGCCGCGATGATCATCCCGATCGCGCTGCTGATCGCGGCCGCGGCGACCGCGGACATCGAGGGCCGCTTCAGCCTGTTCCGCAACCGCACGATGGTCTGGCTGGGCGAGATCTCCTTCGCCTTCTACCTGCTGCACTACATAGCGCTGTCCTGGCTGCGCAAGCAGCTCGGCACGGAGATGTACTCCACCACGCAGGGCATCGCGATGCTGGTCGGCGCGGCCGTCGGCACGGTGGTGCTGTCCTGGCTGCTCTACCGGCTGGTCGAAGCTCCGCTGGTGCGCCGGTTCAGCCGGCCGCGGCGGGCAGCGCGTACGGAGGTCGTCGCCTGATCACCCGTCAGGCACCACGGCCGACAGCAGGGCCGGCCGGGCATTACGGCGGCGGGGGGGGCCGGGCCGGGGGGGGGGGGGGGGGGGCCGGGGGGGGGGCCGGGGGGGGCGCCCCCCCCCCGGGGGCCCCCCCCCCCCCGCGCCCCCCCCCCCCCCCCGCCCCCCCCCCCCCCCCGGGCGCCGCCCCCCCCCCGCGCGGCCCCCCCCCCCCCCCGGCGCGCCCCCCCCCCCCCGCCGATGAAGAAGCCGATGAAGAAGAACCGTCAGCCGCGGCCTCCCTCGTGACGGCGGTCGTCGATGCGGCGATCCTCGAAGTGGCGGTGGTCGCGGCGGTCGCGGCGGTCGTCGTCGTAACGCCGGTGGTCGACGATGTGGCGGCGGTGGTCGCCCCAGGCGGCGGCGCTGATGAAGCGGCCGCGGTCGTTGCGCAGGGTCGCGGTGTCGGTGTCGTCGTCCCACACCTCGTAGCGCCGGCCCTGGTACAGGTCGCTCTGGGTGTCCCACCCGAACCCGGTGTGGACGCGCACGGTCGACTGGCCGTTCAGCCGGAAGCCACGGAACGTGTAGGTGCGGCCGGCCTCGTCCGACAGCGTCCACCCGGTGAGGTCGACGCCGTACCGGCTGTTGTTGCTGATCTCCACCCATTCCCGGTTCAGGGAGCGGTTCGAGCGGTCGCCACGGCCCGCGGAGTCGTACTGCACACGGCTGATGACCACTCGGTCGGCCGAGCCCCTCGGCAAGTGGTCGGCTGCCGCCGCCGGCAGCGCCACCGCGCCTACGGCCGCGGCCGCCACGGCAGCGGCCGCCGTCAGACGGCGCGTGGTCACGAGAACAGAAGCGGACACAGGGTCCCCCTTTGCAGGGTGCGTGGTGCGGGTGGCGGCCGGGCGGCCGCACATCCACACCTTCCGGTCCGCGCGGCACGGTCGGCGGGTGACCCGAGGGCTGTTACAGACCGCGCACAGTTCCGTGACGTTTGTCTGTAATATTCATTTATGTGGCCGATAGTCCGGTTTAGGGCTTTGGCTGGTTGTTGTCCCTTGTCAGCGCCGGACTCGACCGGTACCGCGCGGGCACCGGCCGCCCTCCTCCATCCGGGCCCTCACCCGAAAGTGAGTAACAGTCACCAGCTCGGGGCGCGGTGCGGATGCGTTGGGTTCATCGCCACCGTCAGGTCACCACGGGCCAGGAGCGGAGCAGGGTGGCAATTCTGCGGGTGGTGCAGGTGGGGTCGCGGAGGAGGTCGCGCAGGGCCGTCGCGTCCTCTCGCGCGGGCTTGACCGGGATGCCGGACGCCTCCAGGTACATCACTCCCGTCGCCGCGGCCACGGCCATGTTGGAGCGCTCCAGCCAGCGGCAGCGGCCCAGGATGTGGATCAGGGCGGCGGCCCGGGCGTACGGGCCGTCGTAGACCGGCTGTTGGAGGAGTTCGGCCTTGTGGGCGGCCACGGCGGCGACCGGTACGCCGTAGTCGTCGGGGGCGGGGTCGCCCGCGCCGGCGATCTCGGCTACCTGAAGGATCCAGGGGACGTCGATGTGCAGGTCCATTACGCGGCGTGCGCCCCCGGTGCGCCCGGCTCGCCGGCCCTCTCGGCGTCCTCGGCCTCGTCGAAGACCGACTGGTGCTCGTCCAGGAAGCGGCGGGCGGCCTCCAGGGCACGGGCACGGATGCCCTCGGTGTCCTCGCGGACGAGACGGGCGATGTAGTCGCCGAGGTCCAGCCCGAGGTCCTTGGCGCGGACCTGGGCGAGCTGCTTGACCTCGGGGTCGACGCGTACGCCGAGCTGTGGCTTCGCCATACCCGGATGGTAACAGCTGTTACCACCGACGGGCCAGAGAGGTGCACGAGAGAGGCCGGAGAGGGCCGGGCCGGTCGGCAGCCGAGCCGATCGCGGTCGGATCATGCGACTTGTAGATCGAATGGCCGTACGTGCGGTATAGTCGATCTTGAGCTCGCCGCCCGGACGAACCGGGAAGCGCGCGATGCGTTGGTGGTCCAAGGAAAGACGTCCCGCTTCCTGCGGGGAAATGCAGGTGCAAGGCCTGCCCGGCGCTCCGACCGAGAACCCCGGCCCTGATCCTTCAGGTCCGGGGTTCTTCGCATGCCCCGAGCCGCCGTCAGGGTGATGTCCGAGGTCGGCCTGAAATGTTCGGTGGGTGAGGTCGGGGCAGGTCAGAGGGTGTCTGAAAGTGTGCCCTGGAGGGTGGTTGCGGAACTTTTTCCTGGAACCGCGTTTTTAGCTAGAGCTAAAGGTG
This sequence comes from Streptomyces sp. NPDC001406, assembly GCF_042895285.1. Lineage (NCBI taxonomy): Bacteria > Bacillati > Actinomycetota > Actinomycetes > Kitasatosporales > Streptomycetaceae > Streptomyces > Streptomyces sp. NPDC001406. The sequence goes on along the minus strand of NZ_JBIAWG010000020.1, from coordinate 9,397 downwards.
GCATCCTGGAAACACGGACGGGCTCAACAGACCTTGCCGTCCGGGGACTTGGGGGTGACACCATGGGCTTCTTCGCCGGAGGCGAGAACCGAACGGACTTGGCCGGTGCGCAGCTCGCGCGTCAGGCGACCGCTTCTCTGGCGGGCCTGCTGGCCGGCCTGGGCAAATCCCGCTCCGATCTGGCCAAGGCCATGGGCGTGAGTCCGGGACGCGTGAGTCAGATCATGTCCGGAGACGCCAATCTGACGGTCCGTACACTCGCTGCCGCCGCGGAAGCGCTCGGCGCCGACGTCGAGATCAGATTCTCCCCGCGCCCGAAGACCGCCGACAGCAGCCTCAGCACATCGCCGGTGCGCGACAGCGGCATCACGTCACGACTGTAGGCCGGGGCGCGCCGCACCCTAGTCCCTGTCTGTGCCTCACGGTTCAGCGGCGGTTGCGGCGCAGGCCGCGCAGGCCACCGAAGTAGCGGCGTTGCACGGGCAGCGCGGCGCTGTGGTAGGCGTCCTGCGGCAGGGCCTTCTCGCGCAGTTCCTCCAGCTGGGGAGCCTCGGAGCGGCGGCCGTGCACATAGGCGATGAGGAGGAGGTGCCCGCTCTGGGCCCGGGCCTCGCCGAAGGACGAACGGCAGTCGTAGCGCTCCTGCTCGGTCGGTTCCCGTTGTGACAGCCAGGTTCCGTCGCCGTGGCACGCCATGTCGGTGCTCGCCCGGACGTCCAGGGCCCTGTCGATCGCCTTCTTCGCGTCCTCGTAGCAGGCGGTGATCTGCTTGCTGAGCGCCGGCTGGCGGTGCCGGTCCAGCAGGTACTGCATCAGGTCGTGGTTGAAGATGCGCAGCGGCGCCGATTCCGTGAAGTCGGCCAAAAATGCCTCGCTCCAGCTCTGACCGTCACTGTGCAGCCGGTATTCGAGCCGCTCCATCAGCCAGGCGACGCCCAACGTCAGGAACTTGACGTACGGCTGGGTGTTCTCGTCCTGCTTCTTGCGGGGCGCGGCGGCGGCTCCGGTGGCCACGCCCGCGGTCACCGGCGGTAGCGAGGCGAGGTGCGGCAGGAGATGGGCCGTACCGATGGCGGCCGCGCACATCAGGGCCAGGACGGCGAAGGACAGGCCGGCGGATCTCGCTGTGCCGAGAAGTCTGCCCTTGCCGTGGAAGTGGCGCAGCATGCCCAGCCAGCCGATGACAGCGCAGGCCGCGGCAGGTAACACGTAGTCAGTGCACCATGTCTCTTGATACCAGCTCATCGACGGCCCCATGCGTACGCGGACAGGAAGGACCGTCGTCAGTGAGCGGAGGTGAGGCGGGCTCCCCCTCGGCGTTCATGCGCCCAGCCCTGCCCCACGGCAGCCGGGTGTGACAGGACTGCCGCAAGTGCCTCTCGATACTCCCACTCGGTGCTGCCCGGTGGCGTTGCTTTGCGCACCAACCGGCACGTGGTGGCAAGGGATTCGGCCACGCACGTACGGCGCCCGTACCGGCGTTCTGGATCAGGTGAGGGTGTCGATCCACGTCTGCAGGCGGCGGCCCTGGGTGGCCATCAGGTCCGGGTCGCGCAGGGTGTTGGTGAGGACCGACATGCCCTGGTAGGCGGCGACGAGTTCGATCGCGAGGTCGTGGGCGTCGGGGCGGCCGAGCAGGGTGAACTGGGACTCGGCCCAGTCGATCAGGGCCCGCATCACCTTGGCGGCGGCCTGGTCCAGGCCGTCGTCGCGCTTGTCGAGCTCGGTGGCCAGGGTGCCGAAGGGGCAGCCGAAGCGGGCCGCGACGTCGCGCTGTTCGACCCAGCCGGCTATGAGCGACTTGAGGCGGGTGGCGGGGTCGGGAAGGGCGTCCAACTGACTCGTGAGCGCGTGCAGTTGGGCGCAGTGGGCGTCCACCGCGGCCTCGACCAGCTGGTTCTTGGTCTTGAAGTAGTAGTAGACGTTGCCGAGGGGGACGTCGGCGGCTCCGGCGATGTCCCCGAGGGTGGTCTTCTCCACGCCCTGCTCGTGGAACACCTGGACGGCGGCGGCCACCAGGCGCTCACGCTTGGTCGGCTTTGAGTCAGTCACCTGACTGAGGATAGACAGCGGGGGCGGGGGCGGCTAGCGTCTTAGTTAGTCAACTAACTCACATGGAGGGGCCGTGATCGTTGTAACGGGTGCCACCGGGAACGTCGGACGGGCGCTGGTCCGGATGCTGGCCGGGTCCGGGGAGGCCGTGACCGCCGTGGCCCGGCGGATCTCCCGGACCGATGTGCCGGACGGAGTGCGGGCCGCCGCCGCCGATCTCGGTGAACCGGAGAGTCTGGTGCCGGCGTTGAAGGGGGCCAAGGCGCTGTTCCTGCTCGTCGCCGGGGAGGATCCGGTCGGGATTCTGGAGCGGGCGGCCGCGGCCGGGGTCACCAAGGTGGTGCTGCTGTCCTCGCAGGGCGTCGGCACACGGCCGGGGGTCTATGCGCACGCCGCCGGGTTCGAGGCCGCGGTGGCCGCGTCGGGGCTGGCACACACGGTGCTCCGCTCCGGCGGGCTGGCCTCCAACACCCTCGCCTGGGCAGAGCCGGTACGGCTGCACCGTACTGCCGCCGCTCCGTTCGCCGAGGTGGGGCTGCCCTTCGTCGACCCGGACGACGTGGCCGCGGTGGCCGCCGCCGTACTGCGGGAGGACGGGCACGACGGGGCCACGTATGTGCTGACCGGGCCCGAGGCGACCACGCCCCGGCAGCGGGCCGCGGCCGTCGCGGAGGCGATCGGGGAGCCGGTGGCCTTCGTCGAGCAGAGCCGCGAGGAGGCGCACGCCCAGATGTCGCGGTTCCTGCCGGCGCCCGTCGTGGAGGGCACGCTGGCGATCCTCGGGGAGCCCACCACCGAGGAGCAGCGGATCAGCGGGGACGTGGAGCGGGTGCTGGGGCGGGCGGCAGCTCCGTTCGGGGCGTGGGCGGCGCGCAACTCCGGGGCGTTCCGCTGACCTTGGGGCGTCAGTTGCCCGTCACGGTCTCACCGACGCTGCGGGAGCGGCGAGGGCTTCCTTCTCCGCGGAGTCCCGCTTCACCAGGACGTCACACGTCTCATCGGTGCCTTGGACGCGGAAGCGGATGACGTCCCCAGGCGCCTGCGGAGCCAACGGCCGACCGCAGCCGTCACTGCCGGTCGTCGATTGGCGGATCCGGGCCAGAACCGACGGCGTCTGCCAAGCCGCACTGGGGCGGCCGGTGGCCCAGAGCTGCCATTTGCCGACCGTAGACCACCGCCCAACTTCGAAGCCCCCTTTCGACCGGCAGCGACGAAGTCGAAGTACCGGCGGTAGAGGTGCAGTTCGATCTGCCGAGCGAAGGCACCACTGGTCAATTACTGCCAACACCGAGAGAGGTAGACGCATGACTGCGTCGATCGCCGAGAGTGGCGACGCGTGGGCACAGCCCATGCAGCACGCCGCCCTCGCCTGGCACGAGCACCGGCGATCCGTGTCCTGACTTCGTCGTTCCTCTCTCACTCACAGGGCCGTGGGCGGGGCCTGCGTCACTCCCGTCATGTTCGGGGCCACGCGCCAGCCGCTCAGGTCGCGGTGGCGGGCCAGCCAGGCGCAGGCCAGGTCCACGAGTTGGGCGGCGGGGCAGAGCAGGGCGCGGGCCGCGCCGACCGGGCCCTCGGTGACCAGGCCCGCGCGGGCCGCGGCCGCGCCGATGTGCTCGTAGTCGCCCTCGTACATGACCAGTTGGTCGCTGGGCTCCCAGCGGACGGCTCCGTCCGCCGTCTCACGTGGTACGTCCATACGGTGGCTGCGGCGGCCGGGGTACGGCGTGAGGTGCTCGGCCAGATGGAGGACCGTCGCCTTGTCCCAGCCGACGCCGAGCAGGAGGACCTTGGCGCCGGCCCGGCACAGGCCCGCCAGGGGGCTGTTCGCGCCCAGGCCGTAGGGGAGGGGATGGGCGCCCAGGATCTCCCGCGCGGCCGGGCCCTCCGCGGCGAAGGAGTAGAGCGGGTGTCCGGAGCGGCGGGCGCCGGGCAGGGACCGTACGACCTCGGGGAAGCGGCCGAGGCGGGGCTGGGCCGGGTGCACGGCCGGGTCGAACTCCGGCAGGGACGCGCGGACTCGGGGCCACCAGGTGCGGGGCACCGGGCGCTGGACCCAGGTGGCGGGGTCGGTCAGATAGGTGGTGAAGGTGGGTACGGCCAGGGTGCCGGCCGTACCCACGGTGTTGCGCAGCGCCCGTGCGAGCGCGACTCCGCCGCCGGCGGTCCAGCCGAGGGCGCTGATCGCGGTGTGCACCAGTACGGTGTCGCCTTCGGCGATTCCCAGGGAGCGGAGGCCTGCTGTCAGGTCGGCTCGGCTGTAGGGGCCGGGGGTTTGTGGGCCGGCGGCGGGGTGCAGCATGCGGGGCCTCCGGGGGTGGGTGCGGTGTGGCGTGGTGCGGTGTTGTGCCGTGCGGGTCAGTGGGTGGGCACCCGGCCTTCGGCCGGGTGTGGGTTCCCATCCGCACCGCTCGTGCTGCTTTCGTTGTCGGGTGCGGGTGGCCCCTGTGGGGCGGATTCGCCGTCGGCGGCGGCCGCGGGAGCTGGACGAGGGACCGCCCTGCGAGCCGCCGGAGGTGCCAGGACGGCCGCCGTTGCGAAGAGGGCCGCCACCGCCGTCCAGCCCGCGCCCGAGCCGCTGCCGATGAACGACGTCAGGACCGCCGGGCCCACGATCGACTGGACCCCGTGGTGCAGTTGGAACGCGCCGAGGTACTCGCCGCGGCGGTCGTCGGGGGCCAGGGCGAAGGCGAGGCCGTAGGACGCGCCGGCGTGCCACAGCTCCGCGGCCGTCATCACCAGGAAGGCCGCGGTCACCAGGGTTCCGGCGGCCCAGGGCGTCAGGTCGCCGCTCGGCACGAGGACGAGGCAGGCCAGGGCTCCGGCCAGGCCCGCGCGGCGGGCGACGCGGGCGGCGCCGGGCAGGTCGTCGGTGCCCTTGGCCGCGCGGACCTGGAGCAGTACGCACAGCAGGGTGTTGAGGCCGATGAGGAGCGGGGTCAGGGTCGTGGGCAGGCCCGTGCCCACCACGATCCACAGGGGGATGCCGACCGCCAGCACCGAGTCGTGCAGGGCCAGTACGGCATTCACCCCGACGACCCGCAGGAACGGCACGTCACGCAGGGCGGTGAAGCGGCCCGCGGCCGGTGGGGCGGGGTGGGCGGCGACGGCGGGCAGGCGGTGCACCAGTACGGCGGCCACGACGAAGGTGACTCCGTTGGCGAGCGGGATGATCTGCAGGGCGCCGTCCGTGCCCACCGCGATCACCGCGGCGGCGGCCAGCGTGCCCAGGCCCATGCTGGCGTTGCCGACCGACCTGATCGCGGCGCGGGCCGTCACCCGGTCCTTCTCCGGCACCAGTTCGGCGACCAGGGACATGAAGGAGGGGCCGGTGCCGAACTGCAGGGCGCCGATGACCACGGAGAGGGCGACGAACTCCCAGGCCGCGTGGACCGCGGGGAGGAGGAGGTACGCGACGCCGAGCAGCAGCAGTAGGCGGCTGAGCAGGGGGCGGGCGCCGATCCGGTCGGCGACGATGCCGAAGAGCACCGACGCGAGCAGGCCGGTCAGCCCCGCGGCGGAGAGCGCGAGACCGATCTGGGCCGCGGTCAGGCCGGTGACCCGGGTGAGATAGACGGCGGAGCCGGCCACATAGAGGCCGACTCCGATCCCGTCGATGCCGTGCAGGACGGCCAGCCGCCGTGCGGGGGCGTTCAGGGAACGCAAGGGGGAACGCAGGGGCGATCGCATGATGTGTCTCCGCTCGGAGAGACGTCGGAGAGATGTCGGAAAGATGTCGGAAAGACGTGGCGGCACCTCGGCGAGGCCGCGGGCCTCTCAGGAGGTGCGCAGGACCGAGTAGATGAGCTGGTCGTGCCAGGCCCCCGCGCGCCACTGCGCGCGGCGGATGCGGCCCTCCAGCTCGAAGCCGGCCTTCTCCGCCGCGCGCTGCTCGGCGATGTTGTCGGCGTCGGTGCACACCTGGATGCGTTCGACGCGGGTGTGCTCGAAGAGGTAGTCGACGAGGAAGCGCTGCGCCCGGGTACCGACGCCCTGGCCGCGGTGGGCCGCGAAGAGGCCGATGGCGATCTCCCAGCAGGACGAGGTGTCCGCACGGCCCCACGCCCTGCGGAACCACTCGACACGCCCCGCGAGGACGTCGTCGACGGTGACGGACAGCATGTTCTCGTCGCCGCCGAGCAGTCCCCGCTCGTCGAGCAGCCGCCGGAGCCGTACCGTCGGCGTGTGGCCGAACCACTGGTAAGCACCGGGCCCTTCCGGTCCGGCGAACTCCGCGTCGAACCGGTCCAGGTCGGCCGCGGTCACCGGGCGCAGCGCCACACTCATCCGCGGTGCTCGGCCTTCAGTCGTACGGCCTGCTTGAGCACCTGGTCCGCGTCCGCCGCCGCCAGGGTCTCGGCCACGAGCGTGCGCAGCCGGGCCAGCCGTTCGGCCAGGGACAGCTTGTGGTGCTCCTCGGTGAGCGCCTCGTACTCGGGGTGCCCGAGCAGTTCGGCGAGGAACACATTGGCGAGGTCCTTGGTGCTGGGCTCCTCGATGGTGACGGCGATGTGGATGGAGTTGCCGGTCCGGGCGGTGGCGGAGTGCGGGGTGCCGTGCGGCATGTACAGCACGTCGCCGGGCCTCAGGGTGACCTCCATGCGGCGATCGTAGGGGATCACCCCGCCGGCATAACGGTCGGAGTCGCTGGTCGACGTCTCGTCGAGCCGGCCCACCACCCAGTCCTTGACGCCCGCGACCTGCAGGACGAGCACATGGGAGCCGTCCATGTGGGCCGCGATCGCGGTCTTGCCGGGCGGGGAGAGGAAGACGAACGACTCCAACTCGGCCCGGAACTCCGGCTCCAGGGAGCGGACCAGCGCCCGCAGCCGGGGGTGCCAGTGCTCGGGCTGGCTGAACTTGAAGGTGCCGCCGGCCGCGAAGTCCCGCTTGATCTGCTCGGGGTTGATGTAGCCGGGCACGCTGTGACCGACGATCGTACGCGGCTTGGTCATCTCCGAGATCGCGGTGCGCACGCCCTCGTCGAACGAGGTGAAGTACGGGCGGATCAGCAGCCCGCAGTCCACCTCCGCCCACATCTCCTCCTCGGTGATGAGACCGGTGAGGTCGGCCCGGGAGCGGAACACCGCGGGCTGGGCCGCCCAGTGGTCCCGGAAGAAGACCTCGGTGTCGCCGACCAGGTCCTCGAGTGTGATGGTCATCCGGTCACCTCCCGCATGGCCGTGAGGGCGGCGTTCGCCCAGGTGTCGTCGTCGAGTGTGCGGGCGGAGCCGAGCAGCGCGGAGCGCACGTTCTCGGTCCGCTCCTCCAGGGTGGTCGCGTGGAAGCGGTGGGCCAACTCCCAGTCGTTCGCCAGGAGATGGGTGGCGAGTGCTTCGAGCAGATCGTCGGGGGTGGGCTCGGTGAGGGTGAAGGTCAGGTGGAAGGAGTCACCGTCGCGGGCGACCGCGTCGTGCGGCCAGCCGTGCGGCAGGTAGAGCACGTCACCCGGTTCGAGCACGAACGTGTGGGTCGGCTCCTGCGCGTCCACGTCGAGGCCCGCGCCGCCGCGCACCTGGCCCTCCTGCGCGTACAGCTGCCACTCCTTGCGGCCCTCCAGCTGGACCGCCACGACGTGCGAGGCGTCGCGGTGGGGCAGCATGCCTCGGCTCTCCGGCGGGGTCCAGAAGACGTACGAGGCCACCGCGACCGGGGCCGCCGCCTCGAACTCCTCGACGAGGGCGCGGGTGGGCCGGTGCCAGTCGGACAGCTGGTTGAGCTTGAGGGTGCCGCCGGCCGACATGAGCCGGTGGATCGCGGCGCGGTCGGGGAAGCCGGGCCGTTCGTGCCCGATCACGTCGCGGGACGTGGTGTAGGCACGCTCGTGCGGAACGGCTCCGTGCCGCAGGACGGAGAAGTACGGCCAGCGCAGCAGGCTGGCCTCCAGCCTGTCCTCGACGAAGGCGGAGGAGATGCAGCCGGCGGGATCGACCGCGCCGCGGAGGATCCGGAATTCCTTGTTCCAGGCGTCGGCGAAGATGCCCTCGCCGCGCAGAGTCTCTACGAGTGATGTGTTCAACCCGACCCCCAGGGCTCCGTTGGCTTCCGTGTCCGGGCGCCGGCCGGAGGGCGCGGTGAGGTTCTCCCGGCTTGCTCCGGGATCGCTCCCCGGCCGGCGGAGCCGTCTGGACTGTCAGGCGTTGGAGATCTGGTTCATGATCGTCTTCGGCGAGTCGAAGGCGTCCTCCTCCTCGCCGGCGATCTGGGTCTGCGCCAGCTCCTCCGGGTTCTCGGAGTTGCCCTCGATGGCGTTCTTCGTGTCACGAATGCCCATGTCAGCCTCCAGCAGGCAGTGGGATCCCGCCGCGGATGTGCGACGGACTGCCGGAGATCGTGACAACCCGGCCTAGCAGAGCAATGGACTCCGTCTGGATCCCTCGTGCCCCATACGGCTCCGGAGGCAGGCGCGGCCGCCGCTCCGGAAGCGCGGTAGCGGCCCTAATAGCCCAGTTCGAGTTCCTGGATGTCCGTGAACTCCACCGACAGTCCCTCCGCGCGCCGGTTGCGGTCCCGGAAGTACATCTCGCCCAGGCCCTCGGCCAGGATGGTCTGCAACTGCCGTTCGGGGGCGCCGGCGTCCTGGGCGGCGAAGAGGCGGGAGGCGTACTCGGGGGGCAGGGCCTGGTTGATGTAGCGGACCCGGGGGTCGTCGCTGGTGCCGGGGGCCGCCGTGAAGCCGAAGCGGGCGCGTGTCGACACGAAGATCCCGCCCGTGGCGGCCGCCTGCCGACGGGCCCGTTCCCGCACGCGCGGCTGCCAGCGCTTGCGGGTCTCGGCCGCGAGCTTCTCGGCGAGGTCATGGCGGGGGCGCTTCAGCTGGCCCTTGACGTACCGCTCCACCGTGCGCTGCGTGACGCCCAGCAGCTCGGCCACCTGCCGGGTGCCCTTCAACTGCCGTACCAGGAAACGCATCTGGGCCTGCGCCGACTTGGGAGCAGGGCGCGTGAAGTGCTCGGCGGCGGCCACGTCGAGCGTGTCCCCGATACCGACCATCGCCTCGCCCTGCTTCCCTCGCTCTGCCTGTCGTCGCAGACGTTACAGGCCGGGCCGGTCAGCGGACCGTCCAGGTGTCGCCGCCGGCCAGCAGCGCGGCGAGGTCTCCCTTGCCGTGCCGGTCGACGGCCGCTTCGAGCTGGTCTGCCATCTCGGTGTCGTAGACCGGGCGCTCGACGGACCGGAAGACCCCGATGGGGGTGTGGTGCAGGGTGTCCGGGTCGGCGAGGCGGGAGAGGGCGAAGGCGGTGGTGGGGGATGCCGTGTGGGCGTCGTGGACGAGGATCCGGTCCTCGTTGTCGGGGGTGACGGTGACGACTTCCAGGTCACCCGTGGCGCTGTTGCGTACGAC